>JBBTET010000047.1:0-57609 GCA_038042195.1 Planctomycetota bacterium
TCGAAAACATCGACCCCATGGGCGTGCACACCGGCGACTCGATCACCGTCGCGCCCATTCAGACACTGACCGACCGTGAGTATCAGCAGATGCGTGATGCCTCCAAGGCGATCATGCGAGAAATCGGCGTCGATACCGGAGGATCCAACGTGCAGTTCGGCGTGGACCCCAAGACCGGGCGACAATGCGTCATTGAAATGAACCCCCGCGTGAGCCGCTCGAGCGCTCTGGCTTCGAAGGCCACGGGCTATCCCATTGCGAAGGTCGCCGCGAAGTTGGCGGTGGGGTACACGCTGGATGAGATTCCCAACGACATCACAAAGAACACGCCAGCGAGTTTCGAGCCGGTGATCGACTATTGCGTAGTGAAGATTCCACGGTGGACGTTTGAGAAGTTTCCCGATGCGGATGAGACGCTGACGACGCAGATGAAGAGCGTCGGTGAAGCGATGGCCATTGGCCGGACGTTTAAGGAGGCGTTTCAGAAGTGCGTCCGGTCGATGGAGATTCAACGGCCCGGCTTCGGGTTGGATCGTAACGACCGCTGGCTGCTCGCCGCACATCAACGCCATGCGGACGGCGTCTCGGGTGCGTATAAGAGCCTCGAGCAGCGCGAGGATGAAGGCGTCGTGCTCGGCAGCAGACTTGGCGAAGCACCGGCTGATATGGACGAATCATCAGCAACGGCCTGGCCCATCGATGCTCAAGCGTTGCGGAACAAGTTGGAGAAGCCGTGCCAGGGCCGACCGTATTACATCCGTTATGCCTTCAAGCTCGGCTGGACGGTTGAACAGGTTCATGAATTGACCAAGATCGATCCGTGGTTTCTCGATCAGATGGCGGAGTTGAGCACGTTTGAGAGCGAGATGTTGGAGCACGGTCCACAGGTGAAGGCGGCGCTTCAACACGGCGGCGTCGGAGTGGGTGCCGAGTTGCTGCACACCAGTCGGCGACTCGGCTTCGGACATCAACAACTGTGCAACGCCTTGCAGATTTCCAACAGTGACACCGTCACAGGCACGGCATTGGGCGGGTCGGGACCGACCGAAGACGGCGTATTTAAGTTGGTCGACACGTGCGCGGCTGAGTTCGAGGCTGCGACCCCGTATTACTATTCGACGCACGAGGAGCCGCTGATCCGCGTGGAGGGCGGGCGCATCCTGCAAAGTGTCGAGGGCGAACTTCGCGTCAGTGCCGAGCCGCATGTGATCGTGCTTGGCGGGGGGCCGAATCGCATCGGACAAGGGATCGAGTTCGATTACTGCTGCGTCCATGCCGCGATGGAGGCCCGGCGGATGGGCTATCGCACGGTCATGATCAATTCGAATCCCGAGACAGTCAGCACGGACTATGACACGTCGGACCTCCTCTTTTTCGAGCCGCTGTCGCATGAAGATGTGATGCGAGTGATTCGCTCCATTGCGGCGCGGGGCCAGATTCGCGGCGTCATCGTGCAGTTCGGCGGTCAGACACCGCTCAACCTTGCCGCGGGATTGCAGCGTGCCGGCGCGCCGATCATCGGAACGCCCCCCGAGAGCATACACCTCGCCGAGGATCGCAACGAGTTTCAGAAGATTCTCACCAATCTCGGCCTGCTTCAACCAGAAAACGGCATCGCTTGCGATCCAGAAGAGGCACAGTGCATCGCCTCGCGCATCGGGTACCCCGTACTCATTCGTCCAAGCTACGTGCTCGGCGGTCGGGCGATGGAACTGTGCAACAACGATGCCGACCTGGCGCGGTATGTTCGCCGAGCCTTTGCGGCGAGCGACCGCTTGCAACACCACGGCCCGCCGACGGTGCTGATTGACAAGTTCCTGCTCGACGCCACCGAGATCGACGTGGATGCGGTGGGCGACTATCGCTATCCGGACGATCCCAAGGGCGACGGTGTCGTGTGCGGAGTCATGGAACACATCGAGCAGGCCGGCATTCACAGCGGCGACAGTTGCTGCGCGATTCCTCCGCACTCACTCTCCCCGGAGATTCTCGCGGAGGTACAGCGGCAGGCGAAATTACTGGCTCGCGGACTCGGCGTGTGCGGTTTGATGAACGTGCAGTTCGCCGTGGCCGAGGGCAGGGTCTATGTGCTTGAGGTGAACCCTCGTGCATCGCGGACGGTGCCGTATGTGAGCAAGGCGACGGGTGTGCCGTGGGCCAAGGTGGCGACGGGCGTGATGCTGGGTCGCTCGCTGCGGGATATCCTGTGGGATCTGGGCGTCGGACGGAATCCGCGCCCGCTCATGATGGCGATCAAAGCCCCGGTGTTTCCGTTCAGCAAGTTCCCCGGTCAGGACGCGGTGCTCGGCCCTGAGATGCGCAGCACCGGCGAAGTCATGGGGATCGACGACACGTTCGGCCTCGCGTTTGCCAAGGCCGCCATCGCGACGGGCCAGTCGCTGCCGACCTCGGGCAATGCCCTCGTCAGCGTGAACGACCCTGACAAACCGCGCATCGTCCCGATCGCGCGGGAGCTTTGCGAGCTGGGCTTCAAGCTATTCGCCACGGTCGGCACGCATCAGATTCTCAAAGACGCCGGGATTCACTCCGTGGTCGTCTCGAAGCGATCCGGTGCCCCCGAGGGCTTCCTGCTCGACCTCATCAATCAACGCGTGCTCGACATACTCATAAACACACCGGTCCACTACGGCGCTGCGTGGGAAGAGGGTCGCTGGCGCGCGGCGGCCGTGGCCCGACACATCCCGCTGATCACTACGATAGCCGGGGCACAGGCGGCCGTGCAGGCGATACGATCCTTAAAGGCAGCCGGCCCCAGCAGCGCGTTGCAGGTGCGAGCGCTTCAAGACTATGCGGCGGGGATTCGATGAGCACGCGTCGTTGTTATCTTGGACTCGAAGACGGCACGGTGTTTACCGGTCGAGGTTTCGGCGCGCACGGGACGACCGTGGGGGAAGTCGTCTTTAACACGGCCATGTGCGGCTATCAGGAGATTCTGACCGATCCGTCCTACTGCGGACAGATCGTGACCATGACCGCGCCGCTGATTGGGAATTACGGCATCAATCCAGAGGACTTGGAATCGTCGGGACAGCATCTGTCGGGCTTCGTCGTGAAGGAACTGTCGCGTCGCGTGAGCAATCATCGTGCGAGTGGCGACCTGGACGGCTATCTGCGACAGGCGAATGTCATCGGGTTATCCGGGATTGATACGCGAAGCGTCACCAAGCGGCTGCGCGAGCGGGGCGCCCTGCGCGGCGTCATCAGCACGGAGATTTCGGATCCGATGCAACTCGTCGCTCGAGCAAAGGCATCCCCGGAGATGAGCGGGCAGAACCTGGTGGAGAAGGTGAAGCCGACGACCGAGCGCGTGTATCAACCGAGTACTGCCCCACAAACGCTGCACGTTGTGGCCATCGATTGCGGCATCAAGGAAAACATCATCCGCCATTTGACCGACCGAGGATGCAGTGTGCGCGTGGTGCCCTCGGGGACCAGTGCCGACGCGATTCTATCGAGCAAGCCCGACGGTGTACTGGCGGGCAACGGCCCCGGCGACCCGGCTGCGGTGACGGATACCATTGAGGCGATGCGCTCGATGATCGGTCGCGTGCCGATCTTCGGGATCTGCCTCGGCCATCAACTCTTGTCCCTCGCACTGGGGGCGAAGACATACAAACTCAAGTTCGGCCATCACGGGGCGAATCACCCGGTGCTGAACACGGCCACCGGCCGCGTGGAGATCACCAGCCAGAATCACGGCTTCGCGGTGGATGTGCCGAGCCTCGAAGCCGTCGGCGGTCGCGTGACGCATGTGAATCTGTACGACCAAAGCCTCGAAGGCTTCGCCCATCCCGACCGGCGCGTGTTCGCCGTGCAATACCACCCCGAGGCCGCGCCGGGGCCGCATGATTCGGGGTATCTGTTTCAGCAGTTTGTTGACTTGATGCGCGGGGAGTGAGGCCTACGATTCGTAGATGAGATCATTCCACTCCTGGCTCCGCCGCGTCCCGGGCTTCGATTGTCTGAATCCGATCCTTGAGTGATTCGTTCTCTGTCTCCAGCTTGCCGAGGCGCGTGCGCAGGTCGCCGAGTTTGTCGTCGCCGATGCCGCCGTCGCGGATTTTCTTGGCGACGCGCATCGCGGTGGACTTGGCGCGCGGGCCGCCGGTCTTGCCGAGGCGTTCCACGTCGTCGAGGGCGGGCCGGGCCTTGGGGCCGAGCTTTTCGAGGGCCATGAGCGCGGAGATTTGCAATCGCCGCGGCCCTTTCTTCAGGCACTTTGCCAGCGCTTCGACGGCCTTCTTCTCGTGGTCCTTGCCGACATCTTCACGGTCGAGCACATCCGCGAGGGCTTGCACGGCCGAGCTGCGACATTGCGACGGCTTGCCAGTGGCGGACCAATCCATCAGCAGGTCGAGCGATTCCTTGTCGCCCTCCTTGCCGATGGCGCGGAGCACCGAGCGACGGATGATCTCGTTGTCCGACTCGCGCGGCATCAGCGTCTTCAGCAAGTCAATCGACTCGCTGCCCTTGACGCCCGCATAGGCCTCGATGGCAGCGGCCTCGACGCGGTAACTGCGGTCGCCCTTTTTCACGACGGCGAGCAAGGCATCTTCGACGGCCTTTTCATCCTCGAACTTGCCCAGCGCCTCGACGACGGCGGCACGGGTCTTGTGATTCTCCACGTTCAGCGCGGCCAGCAGCGCATCGCGCGCCACGTCGCCTTGCAACTCGCCGAGTTGCTCCGCGATTACTTGCTGCACGGCCCAGAACTTCTCGGTCATTAGCTGATCCGCAAGCAGCTTCTTATCTTGTTGGGAGCGGCCCTTGCCAAAGTGTTTTGCGGCGCGAATCCGCGCCACGGGGTTCGGATCGATCTTCAGCATCTGCTCCCAACAGTCGCGCGGCATTTCCAGCGAAAGGTCCATCAACACGGCGTTCTCTGGATCGGGTCGGAACATGATCGGGCGTGCCGCGATGGGGATGTAGAACGTCTCGCTCTTGGTGGTGATCTCGCGCGTCAATCGAACGGGCACGCCGCCCTGCTCCGGGATGAACTCCATGAGCAGCGGAAAGGCGAACGCGTCGTCTTTCTGCGTCTGTTGCACGCGAACCTTGGCCAGCTTGTCGTTGTCCTGCCACTCATACTCAATGGTCACGACCGGCGCTCCGGAGCGCTCCGTCCAATCGTAGAAGAATCGCTCAAACGCGCGACCGGTGACATCCTCGATGACGCGCCGCAGGTCCGACGTCTCGACGGTCTGATACGCGTAGCGCGTGGCATACTCCTTCAGCACCTTCCAGTACAACTCATCGCCCAGTCGGCGGCGAATCATGTGCAGCACCCACGCTCCTTTGGGATAGGCGCGGGAGTCGAATTGCTCGTCGGGGTCTTCGTATCGCCGATAGACAATCGGCTTGTCTTTGCCGCCGTCGAGGGCGGCGCGGGCCTTTCGCATCATGTTGCAGGCGAACTCCTCCGCCCCGAGGTCGTGTTCATCCCAGAGGGCCTCGAAATAGCTGGCGAAGCCTTCGTTCAGCCAGAGGTGTGCCCAATCCTTGCAGGTGACGAGGTCGCCCCACCATTGATGGGCCAGTTCATGGGCGACGAGGTTGTCGCTATCGTCGTCGAGATGGGCGCGGTCGTCGTGCAGCGTGCCTTCAGTCAGCGTCGTCGCGCTGGTGTTTTCCATGCCCCCGCCGAAGTTGTAGCAGCAGACCTGGTCGTACTTGTCCCAGGGATATTCAACGCCGATCTTGGTACTGAAGAACTCCAGCATCTTCGTGGTGTCGGCGAAGGAGTTGTCGATCTGATCCTTGAATTTCTCGCGGACGTGGTAGCTGATCGGCTTGCCGCGCCACTGTTCGGTCTTGGTGACATACTCCCCAACGACGAGCGTCATCAGATAGGAGACATGCGGCTTATCCTGGAGCCAGTGATAGGTCGCCGTGCCGTCGGGGTTGTCGGACTTCTTCAAGAGGCGACCGTTACTAATCGCCATGTTAGGCTTGTCGACGGTACAGACGATCTCCGTGGTCTGCCGCTCATTGGGATGATCGAAGCAGGGAACCCAGTAGCGATTGGTCACCGACTCGCCCTGCGACCAGACGACGTACGGAGCCTCGGGGTCTTCCTTGTTCGGCGCGAAAAATGAAAGCCCCGACACAGGGTCGGTCACCTTGTACTCAATTTGCACACGGGATTTCTCGCCGGGCTTGAGGGTGGCGGGCAGGGTAATGGTGATGGTCTTGCCGTCGTTCACGAACTTGACGGGCGTGGCCGTCTCATTGCCCGGACCGAGGAGTTTCACTTCGCTGACGTCGAAGTCCACTGCGTTGAGCGTGATGGTCTCCGCGTCGCGCAACGCGGTGAGATCAAGGGTCGCCGCGCCGCCGGCGGTCTTCTTTTTCAGGTCGACGCGCAGGTCGAGCTTCAGATGCGTCAGATCGAGCGGCCGATCCGCCGGGAAGTGCGGATCGGACTGGGCGACGACGCAGGGGGCGTTCAGCGCGAAAGCGGCGAGGAGGACAGTATGTCGTAATGACCATCGAAGCATGAAACACCTTTCGAGAATAAAACAAGGAATCTAGGGAGGAATCAAACCCAGTTGGCCTGCGACCCCTTGCAATGCCGTGATGCAGTTCTTGATGTGCTCGTCGAGCGACAGGCCGAGCAACTCGGCACCAGTGGTGATGTCCTCGCGCTTCACCGCGGCGGCGAAGGAGGAAGTCTTCATCTTCTTCTTGATCGACGACGGCTCCATGCCCTCAAGTCGGGTCGGGCGCACGAGAGCAGCGGCAACAATAAAGCCACAGAGCTCATCAACCGCGAACAGTGCCTTGCGAATGGGCCGATCGCGTGGGTACTCGTCGAGATTCCACTCAGCATGAGAGAGAATTGCCCCCACGATCTCCTCGTCAACGCCCCGCTCACGAAGAATCTTCGCACCCTCCCGCGTGTGATCGGGTGCCGTGGGGAAACGCTCATAGTCGAAGTCGTGCAAGAGTCCCGTCAACCCCCACTGCTCGACGTCGCCGCCCACCAGCCCCGCGTGGTGCCGCATGGCCTCCTCGACCGCCAGCATGTGCTTGCGAAGCGAGTCGGAGTTGACGAATTCGCAAAGGATATTCCACCCATCGTCCCGATTCATCTTTGATATGATAGTCGAGGTCCGGTGTTTCAGGGAGTCACTGGTGAAAAACAGTGGTCCTGACTATTCAAACGTAAACCGGACCTCGGCGAAAATCATGCGTGGAACTTCCGTCGACGCAAGGAAAATGGTGCTGCCTTCGTCGTGTTGGGAGTCGAGCAGGTTCCGTACACCGACGGCCAGCGAGCCGTGTTTTTTCCAGAATTCATACTCCGCGCCCATGTCCCAGCGGAAATAGGGATCGATCTGGCGCGTGAAAAAAGGAAATTCCGGATTTGGAGCCTGAACAGCATCCACATAATACAGGTGGCTGGACAGGTGCAGATCATCGGTGAGGTTGTAACGCGTCCCCAGCATGAATTTGTGCGCGGGGATCGAGAGCAAATCCTTATCCTGATAGAGGACGTCGGATCTCCAGTTCATGCCTTCGTAGGTGTAGTGGCCCAGCAGCATCCAACGCTCCGTGACTTTGTACCTGGCATCAAATTCTACGCCGTGTGTCGATGCCGCGGCGGTATTGTCATATCTGAAGTTGAGAAGTCCCGGTGGGCCAAAACGCGGGGTGAGGGTGGTGATGTCGCTGTATTCATGCCAAAAGAGATTGACACTGGTGTTGAGTCGATTCTGCAAGAACCGCTGGCGATAGCCAAGTTCATAGGCGATGAGGGTCTCGGCATTGACGTTGCGATCCGCTGATACGATGGCCGCGCCATTGAGCAAAGGAAAATTGAGGGTGCGCGCACCAACGGCGGGCATGTGAAACGCCCGCGAAACCGCTCCCCATACAGTCTTATCATCCGCGATATCGAATGAAAGCGCGGCGCGAGCGCTGGGTTGGAATCCGCCATAGTTTTCGTAGTCAATGCGCCCACCAAGATTCAATCTCCACTTCGGTGCGAAACGCCACTCATCCTGCACGTAAAGACCGAGGATATTGGTTGCAATAAATTGTTCCTGGAGCAACATGGGATCCGCGTTGGAACTGTCCAGCAGGTCCGTGCGACTGTCGATCCCCCAGCGCAATTGGTGATTCTCAGCCGGGCTAAAGGTATGGCCGAATTGGAGTGCGAGTTGCTGATAGCGATAGTCCACGGTCTTGAGGCCGGGGCTTAATTGGAAATCGTTTACATAGCCCGTGAGATCGAAATAGTTGTCATCCGACACTTTATGAGTCCATTTGCTCATGACATGATTGGCTTGGGAGCCGGAGTTACGGTTAGTATTAAATCCTCCGAGTGGCGGTCGTGGAAATCCGCCATCCAGCAGGCCGCTTCCCGCGCTCGTTTTGATTGTATCCTTGGGGGATGCCTCATAGATGGCGTGAACGTCCATTCGTCCATTCTTGAAGTCATCGTCGGCCGTACCGAATATCGTTCGCTGCCGCTTGAAACCATCGCCCCCTTCATATTCGCCGGACACTCGAAGCCGGAGGTTCCCCTCCTCAACAGCTGCGCTGAGATGCTGCTTAAACCAGCCGCGTGACCCTCCTCCGCTGGTGATGACCACCCCTTTTTGATCGCGTGGGTCTTTTGTGATGATATTGATCACACCGTTCATCGCGTTGGCGCCCCACGTCACACCGCCGGGACCTCGAATGACCTCAATGCGTTCGATATCTTCCAGTTGAATGGGCCAACTTCCCCAGACCGTTCCTCCAAAGAGAGAGTCAAATATCTGGCGGCCATCAATCAAGACCAGCGTCTGGTTGCTTAAGAGGCCGTGCAGGCCGCGGGGGCTTACAGCGGCTTGACCAAACGTGAGTTCAGCCACATCCACACCGGGAACGAGGCGAAGCGCGTCAGGGATGGTACGCGCGCCAGAGCGCCGGATATCTTCGTGATTGACGACGCTTATGGCAAAGGGCACTTCATTGAGCTGTTCTATACGACGGCTTGCAGTCACGACCTGTGGAATCTCAAGATCAAGCAGTTCCACGTCTCCCCGGTCCTCTCCAATCTTCGGCTCGCTTGAATGTTTCGCTGGATCAAGCGGTTCATTGCCGGTATTCGCCAACTCCTGCATGGGCGACTGCGCTGGTAAGGCGGCCGAAGCGAGTAATACAATGACCGAGGGCAAGCACTTCATGGGACTTCTCCAAATCTTACATTCAGTGTGGATAGAACATCAGCCGGTAGCGTGATGCCGATCAACTCTGCTGTTCGAATGTTTACGGCCCGGGAAGCGGTATGAGGGTATTCGACGCCGTGCAATCCTTGCGACGGTTTGTCCTTGAGCTCGACGATCAGGTCGGCTGTTTGTCGGCCGACATCACGGTTGTTGGCGTAGAGACTGCTGATGGCTCCGGCTTTGGCGATTTTCTGGGAAAAGCCCCAAACGGGTTTCTTGGTACGGATGCCCCAGAGCAGGAGTCGTTGGATATTGGGTCCGTTGAAGACCCGGGCATCCGGGATCATGAGGACGCCATCGCTTTGGGCGGAGCTAAGCTCATTGACGGCATTTGCAAAATCGTCTGAAACGGCATGAATGGGCTGAATGTGCAAATGCACCTTGGCCGCAGCACGTACGAATTCAGCGACGGTTCTCTGGGTGCGATCGCTATGCAGGATACAGATATTTGATACGGATGGATGCGTGAGCTTGATCCATTTCATCCAGTCGTCAGGATTGATGTCACTGGTGACACCGATGGGTTCCGGGCTTGGTCCAGCAAAGACGTCCTTCGCGTTTGGAATCATGAGGAAGACGATTGGCACCGAGGGGAAAGACTTGGCGGCCCATGCATAGACATCAGAGCCGGTGGCGGCGATCCAGTCCGGAGCGGCGTGACTAATCATACGTAACGATTCGGTTCGGGCCTGCGCGCCGGCATCGTCTGAGATGTTTACCACGATGCAATCGAACCCCTTGCTTTCAAGTGATTCGCGTAGGGCTTCAGCGGCTTCCTTGAAGCTCTCTTGAGAACCGCTGCAAACGACGACCCGAGGTTTCTCGGCTCGTGAGAATCCGGCCTGCGGCACCACACCGACAAGAAGGCCAATCCCAAGGAGGAGAATCGCCGATTTGGACAATGGACCGTGATCCTTTCGTCTCAAAAAGACTAAAAAACTGGTCGTAGTGATCCAACATGATGTGGAGTTGGGTGTTTTCTGTCAACTGATTATTGGACCAGAGGGTTTTCCATGAATTGGGGTGCAATCTGGTGGATTCGACCTTTTTCCACATGAGAGACAGGCCGATGACCGTTTGCACGCGAAATGAGTCAAAAGACAGCCCCAGTGAGAATCGAATGAAATCTCGGATGATCAGATTCGGTCTACGAGGTCGCGCGATTGTGTTCAGCATTGCGCTGCTGGGTTCGGTCGTCGCGTCGCTCTGCGTGTCTCTGGGATACCTCAATTACAACAGCACCATTGTTCGATTTCAAGAGGAAACGAATCTCTATTTACAATCGTTGAGTTTCAACGCCGAAGCCCCACTACTGCTGAATGATATGGAGGGCCTTCATCGCTTGATGAAAAGTGTTGAGCGTCACCCTGGTGTCTTGCTCGCTGAAATATTGGATGCTCAGGGGCGCTCGCTCGAGTCGTATACATCAGACAGCCGACGGGCGCAATACAGAGTGAACATTCCAGTATTGATTAACAAGTTCAATTCAGGCAGTACAAGTCTGGCGTCGATTGAGGGGAGTGACCTGATTGCCGCCGCGCCGATTCGGCAAACTTCGGATTTTGATGGCCTGGCACCCGACAGCGAACCACCGACGTCGGATGCAAAGTCTGGCGTTGGACACACGATTGGATATATCGTCTTGGTTCATGACCTCGATCAGATTTGGGCTACGTTTAAGCGAGATTTGTGGGTGAGTTTATCGTTTGCCGGCCTGGTGACGGCGCTGGGCATGGCGTCGCTGGTAATCGGCGTGCGACAGTTAACCAGGCCGATCGAAGATCTAGTGAAGACGACGGCTGATATTGCAGCGGGAAATATTGGCTGCCGTGCGTCGGAAAGCGCATCTTCTGAGATCGGTGCGTTGGCGAAATCCTTCAATCACATGACGGATCGGCTGCAATCAAGCTACGAATCGGTTGAGAAAAAGGTGCGGGAGCGAACCGAAGAGCTCGTGCGGGCCAACATGGCCAAGAGTCACTTCCTCGCAAACATGAGCCACGAGATTCGCACGCCGATGACCGCTATTCTCGGCTTTTCGGATTCACTCGCCGACGATAGCATTTCCGAACAGGAACGCCCGGAGGTGATCCAGATCATCAAACGCAACGGAGAGCATCTGTTGCAATTGATCAATGACATTCTCGATCTGACGAAGATAGAAGCAAACAAACTGGTCGTTGAACGCACACGAGTCGAGACGGGCTCGATTCTGAACGAAGTGGTTTCGATCATGCGTCCTCGGGCGAAGTCGAAAGGACTGATGCTGGAGATCGAGCAGATCGGCCTGCTGCCCAAAACCATTGAAAGCGATCAGGTCCGTCTATTGCAAATCCTCGTCAACCTGGTTTCTAACGCGATCAAGTTCACAGAAAGCGGCGGTGTGCGAATCGTGGTTCGGCTGATAGAAGAGGAGTGCAAGCGGCCCAGTCTGCGCGTGGATGTAATCGACACAGGCATCGGAATGACGCCAGAGCAGATTGAAAATTCTTTTAAGGCCTTTACGCAGGCCGATGAATCGATGACGAGACGATTCGGTGGCACAGGATTGGGCCTGACGATTAGTCAGAACCTCGCCCATCTGCTTGGCGGCGAGATCACGGTGGTGAGCGAACCTGGGGTTAGCAGCACGTTTAGTTTGACGCTGGCGACGGGTCCGCTGGACGGGGTCCCGACCATTTCCACCCTGCTGGAAACGGAACCGGTCGAAACTGACGTGAGCGCAGTGAAGGGTGATTCAAGCCACGCCTGCAAGTACAAGATCCTCCTTGCGGAAGACGGAGTCGACAATCAGCGATTGCTTGGACATATTCTCCGGCGAGCGGGGGCCGATGTGATGATCGTCGAGAATGGTAAGCTCGCACTGGAGGCTGCACTGGAGGCGAATGTATCGGGCGAGCCGTTCGATACGATCCTGATGGACATGCAAATGCCCGTCATGGACGGATACACGGCTACTCGGCTGCTGCGTTCTCGTGGTTACATGTTGCCGATCATTGCGATTACTGCACACGCCATGAACGGCGAGAAAGAGAAGTGTCTCCGGGCCGGTTGCGATTTCTATGTGACGAAACCCGTTGATAGGAAACAGCTCATTACGATCGTTTCGGAATTTGCACAACGTTGCAAAAGGCGGAATTGGGCGGAGGCTGTCACAGAATCCAGCGTCTTGAAGTCCTAACTGCCGACCAAGCATTCCGCAATCTGCACCGCATTCAGCGCCGCCCCCTTGCGCAACTGATCCCCACAGACAAACAATTCCAGTCCACGACCGTCGGGTTGGCTGATGTCTTGTCGGATGCGGCCGACGAGGCAGGCGTCCTGGCCGGTGGCGTCCTTGGGCATGGGGAAGTAATTCGCCGCGCGGTCGTCGACGATCTTCACACCGGGCGCGGCGGCAAGTATGTCGCGGGCCTCTTGCTCGGTGATCGGATGTTCAAATGTGATATTCACCGATTCGCTGTGTGCCCGAAGCACCGGCACGCGCACGCAGGTCGCAGTGATGGCGAGGGTCGGCTCACCGAAAATCTTGCGAGTCTCAAGAATCATCTTGCTCTCTTCGACGTTGTAGCCGTCGGGGCCGATCATGGTGTTGTGGCTGAAAAGGTTGAATGCGATGGGATGCGGAAATACCTGCGGCGTCGCCGGCCGACCGGCAAGCATCTCGCGGGCCTGATTCTCCAACTCCTGCATGGCCTGCCACCCGGCCCCGCTGGCGGCCTGATAGGTGCTGACGACGATGCGCGTGGCCCGCTTGACCCTGTGCAACGGCCACACCGCCATGTTCATGATGATCGTCGAACAATTCGGATTGGCGATGATCCTCGCACCGCCGATGGCCTGCGGGTTGATCTCCGGGATGACCAACGGCATTTCAGGGTCCATGCGAAACGCGGAGCTGTTGTCGATGACCACCGCGCCGGCCTTCACGGCGACGGGTGCCCACTCCTTGCTTACCGAGGCGCCGGCGCTGAAGAGCGCAATGTCCACACCGTCGAAGCTCCGCGGACCGACGGCTTCAATGAGGATCGCTTCGCCACGAAAGTTCACGGTCTTGCCGGCCGAGCGTGGTGATGCAAGCAGGCGAAGCGACTTCATCGGTGTCGCGCGCTCCGCAAGGATGGCGAGAAACTCCTGACCGACGGCACCGGTGGCACCCAAAATGGCGATGGTTGGCTTCATAATCTTTCCGTGCGTAATGATATGCGGAGTGTGATGCCGCCTCTACCTGCGACTGAACGAAATGGCTCTCTATCCACGGTTCGTGGGCCGTCAGAATTGAAAATAAATGAAGGGGTTCGTGTTTTCCGGACTGAGCACCATCAAGGCAATGATCCAAGCCGCATAGCTAACGCCAGCAATGGGGGCCGGCAGTCGGATCGGCGGCGATCCCCGGCGACGACGCTCATCCAAGATATGAAACACGGCCATGAGAGCGAGCAAGGCCATCATTGGCACCTTGTTCATCAACCAGATGGGCTGGTCAACCGTTGCCGGAACGAAGAGGTGCTGTACGAAATACAAGGCTCGATGCAGGGCTGCGGACGTTGTCTCAGCTTCCGCAGCACCAATCGCGACCACCGGCTGACAGCGGAAGAAGACCCACGCAACGTGGACAACGAGAAACGTCGCGGCCCATGCCGTGATTGTCCGCATTCGCCGTGGCAGGCCGTCGGTCATGCGTGAAAA
This sequence comes from Planctomycetota bacterium, assembly GCA_038042195.1. GTDB lineage: Bacteria > Planctomycetota > Phycisphaerae > UBA1845 > UTPLA1 > JACRIM01. The sequence goes on from JBBTET010000047.1 coordinate 13,929, forward strand.
TGACTTCGACGCGATCAATGCACTGCCATGAATCGCGCCCCAGATGACAAACGTCCAACTTGCCCCGTGCCACAGGCCCGCGAGCAACATCGTGATCATCAAGTTTGCACCCGTGCGCCACGGGCCGGCACGCGAACCGCCGAGCGGGATGTACAAATAGTCCCGGAACCACGTCGAGAGCGAGATATGCCACCGTCGCCAAAAGTCGCTCAGGCTCAAGGCGAGATATGGATTTGCGAAGTTCTCGCACATGTCGAAGCCGAGCAACCGGGCCGTGGCGATGGCCATGTCGGTGTAGCCGGAGAAGTCGCAGTAGATTTGGCCACCGTAACAGAGCATGGCTAGCCAGAGATCACGTGTCGTGAAGTGCGTCGGATCGGCGAACACGGGATCGACCAGCGAGGCGAGTTGGTCTGCGATGAGGAGTTTCTTCGTGAGGCCGACCATGAAGAGCACGACGGCGGCATCGAGTCGCGGCCAGTCGAATCGTTTGTCATTGCGGAGTTGTGGGAGGAACTCAACGGCCTTTACGATGGGGCCGGCGACAAGTTGCGGGAAGAACGCGACGAACAGCGCGAAATCCACGAGCGAGCGACACGCGGAAATGCGCCGTCGATAGACGTCAATCGTGTAGCTCATGGTTTGGAACGTGTGAAAGCTGATGCCGACCGGCAGGAGAATGTTCAGAGCGTGCCAGCCCGTGTCGATGCCCGTACCGGCAAGCAAATCACGCAGCGACAGGATGAAGAAGTCCGCATACTTGAAGACGGCGAGGACACCAAGATTTGCCGAGAGACTGGCAATCAGCAGAAACTTGCGGCGTCGGTCGGACTTTACCTGCTCCAACGCCAAGCCAACGCCATAGTCGAAAAGCGTTAATCCCACGACGATGGAAAGCAGCTTCGCATTCCACGCAGCATAGAAAACGTAGCTGGCGATCAGCAGCAAGCCGTGACGAAACCGACGACTGGGCACGGCCCAATAGACGCCGAAGACGACGACGAAGAAGATCGCGAATTGCCAGCTTGAGAAGATCATGCGTACATTGTTGTCGGGCTAGTCCGGTACATCATTTATTTTGGTTACCGCATGCCGAGTCTCGATGGGCAAAAGTCCCAGCGCGAGAATCTGTCGTGCGGCTCTACGACTAATCGTCCGCGCCAACGGCAGCCCGACGTGAACCTCTTCAATGAAATCACGATTGGTCCGGGATACTTCCTCCTGAGAGCACGGAACAAACGGCGCGCCGGATTCCCGGCACACGGATGCAATCGCATTGATCGCTTGCGGCTCAACGTCGCGCCATCGCGCCTCGGTGCGTGGGCAATTCGGAATGTAAACGACGATGGCCCGTATTCCCCCCGCTCGCAATTCGTCGAGTAACTGCGCGAGGCGACTCATGGACGGTGAATCACGCGAAAACAGCGGCACACAGGCGGCCTCAACGGTTGCGACGTTGTTTAACAGGCGCTCTTCGACGCTGCGGAGCTGCTCGCCCTGTGCCCACGGATGGGCATACCCGCTCGGCGGCTCCGGCGTGGCGACGCGCTCTCGCAATTCACGAGCCTGTTGCGCGTGCTTGGGAAGCACACCACCAAGCCGCTCCTGTGCCCACATTCGCAGTTCATAGCGATGGTGGTAGACCTCGCACAGCGGACCAGCCGCGCTTTGAAGATAGGCCCCGATGACGCTCGTTGAAACGCCCTCATGCGAGCATGATTCAAACAAGTCATCGAGCGTAAACAGGTTACGCGCCGCGTCCGTCGGTGAATAATCGAGGCGCACCTCGCTCGCGTTGATTCCGACCACCACTAAATCGGGCCGATCCGCCTTGAACAACGCGCGAGACAGCGTGATCCACTCGACCACCTTCGAGCCGGCGATCCCCAGGTTGTAGGCGCTTCGACCCGTGGCGCGCTCGAACTCGTCGGGGACCAGTGCATACTTGGCTCTCGACGACCCCATCAGGACGATCCGCGGCATCGGGCCGTTGGCGATGACGGACGGCTTTCTGTTGTAATCCGCGACAGTATAGGCAGTCAGTTCAGCGCGCATCCCGCGCACCAGTGCATCGGCACCGATCAGCGTCAGTGCCGCACTGGCCATGAGAATGATGCGTCGTCCGGCGTTCTCAGTCACGAAGCGCGACCCTCCACGCGGCCTTGCTTGCGAAACACGAGGACATAGTCGTGCGCGGCGAAGTGAGGCCTATCGGTTTTCAACGGCTTGCCAGTGATGCGACGCACTGTTTGGTTCCACGAGTGCATCACGCGATTCGGAATCACCCATCGCCCGCGAATGCGCGGCACCAACGGCCAACACAGATTGCACGAGTACGTCCGTTCAAGCTTTGCGTCGTGAGACGTAATTGCCTCGCACCATTGCCGAGCCGACCAACGGTTTTGCGAGGTCCGAACGGTCGCCCATTCGCACTCGGGCCATACGCGCTCCAAGGTTGCGTTCACGCGCTGGTACGGGGCGCTCAGGTTGCACACCGTGAGGATGACACGTCCATCTGGTTTGCAGCAACGCACGAACTCCCGCGCGGCAACCTGCGGTCGCGGAAAAAGGTTTGCCGTCATGTGGCAGAGGATCGTGTCAAACGAATTATCCGCGAACGGCAATGACTGGCCGTCGCCGCAAAGTGCATTTACGTCATCAAACGAGGCTGCATGCAATGCGATGCGATCAAGATCAAGCCCAACCACCTGTCGCACGCGCGGTGCAATGGCCCGCGCGTAATGCCCCTGATAGCAGCCGACGTCGAGCACGCGCTCGTCCGCTGACCAATCGATCTGCTCGAAGAGGACGCGATCCGGCTCAATTCGCTGAAAGCTCTGCCCCGGGTCGGGAAGCACTTTCTCGATTTGCCAGTTCATCCATCGTCGAAGGGTGGTCACGGTCGCTCCGGTGACGCGCAGTTTTTGCGGGTCGATTGTGTCGCTACATAGTTGGTATCGGCAGAGAGCGGGGGAACTTGCCGTACTGGATGGAGACTGAGGAAATGTCCGAGCGCGTTGGTTAATGGCCGACTTCGATCGGGGCGGCAAGTGCTGGAATTGCGTCCCTCCGACCAGCAAGACCCAGGATGCAATGCTTCCACAGTCGCTGGCGCAGAATTACATCCACGGGGCACGGACCGTTGACAGCTTCTCCAGTGATCTCCGTCAGGAATGCGGCGGCAATCGTCCCGACTGCACGTTCCGTGGGAAGCAACTCTTCAGAAGGATTCGTCGCAGTGAGTCTGCCAAGGAATTGAGCGGCCGAGCGTTTCTGACGTTCAAGCGAGAGCAGTCCCCGAAATATCGCCTCGTCGGGCAAGGCGTCAATCAACGTGTCGATCATGGAGCAGCCCGACGAAGGTCGACTCGTTGCTGAGGCTTCAACGCTTGTGATGAGTTGGTCCGTGATGGCTTCCAAGGCCTGCGCCCGAACCAGTGCCGAGCCATGGGATCGGGCAGCGTGACAAATGGCGGACAACGCACTCTCGGAGTTGATTCGTCCCAATGCGGCGACCGCCGCCGCGGCTTCATCCGCATTCACGCTGCCGACAGCGCGGATCAACGTCTGCGTCGCAGACTCGTTCTCGGCAAATACCAGCGCCGTTGCGGCCGCTTCTCGCACGTCGAGTTCTGTGTCGGTGAGCAAGCGGCCCAACTCCGCGAAGGCCGATTCGGGCGGCATCTTCTGCAGGGCGTAGACCGCGAACCCGCGAACATCCGAACGATCACTTCGAGCCAGACGAGAGACCGCGCCAAAAGCCTCATCGCCCACGCCGGCAAGGCTCGCGAGATAGTATCCCTGAGTCGCCAGGTCCGTGGCACCTTGAAGACGCCACGCCCACCAATGCGAGCGGATTCGATTTCGCTCGATCAGCAGAACCACGAACATCGCCACGAGCGCGACGAGACAGATGCGAAATGCGCGTTGACTCATGGTGTAAAAAGCATTTCCGATAGGCCGACCACGCGATCACTTCGGTCGCGGGTGAAGCCAGCCGTGCGACTCCAGCGCGTCCACGATCTTGCTCGCCGCATCACCCTCGCCGAAGAGTCCCGGGCGGTCGCAGGTCGGCCGGAATCGGCTCATCTGTTCCACCAGATACGCCGCATCGATGCCTCCCTCGCGCCATGCCGTGATCTGCCAGCCGGCCTGCTCGATCATCGGCCACGGCGTCGTGAACAACGTGATGCACGGTTTGCCCGCGAAGAACGCCTCTTTTTGCAGGCCGCCCGAATCCGTCAACACCACCGTCGCGTGGTTGATGAGTTGCAGACTATCGAGGTAGCCAACGGCCGGACAGACGGCGACGTTTGGCATCTTGCAAATCTCTTCCCACAGGCCGTGTCGCTTGAAGGCGTTCTCGGTGCGGGGATGCGCGGGAAACGCGATCATCATCGGCGTCCGCGTGAACAGCTCCATCAGGCGGCGGGCCGAGTCGGGCGAGTCCGTGTTGTTCGGCCGATGCACGGTCAGCAAGGCGAACTCCCGGCCTGCGAGATGCAGACGGTCGAGCACCGTGGATTGCGTCCGCGCTGTCTTGCTGTATCGCAAATAAGCGTCGTACATCACGTCACCGGTGAAATAGACGCCCTTGGTGATGTTCTCGCTTGCTAGCTGTCTCACGCTCAACTCATCCGGGCAGAACCGCAGGCTCGACGCGATATCCGCGACCATTCGGTTCACCTCCTCCGGCGAGGTCATGTCAAAGATGCGCGGACCCGATTCAACGTGTGCAAAGGGAATATGCAGCTTCACGGCGGCCAACGCGGCGGCCAGCGTGCTGTTCGTGTCGCCGAAGAGCAACACGCAAGTCGGCTTCCGCTCCAGAAAGACCTGCTCCAACCGAATCAACATGCGCCCCGTCATCTCGCCGTGCGAACCGCTGGAGATTTCGAGATTCACGTCCGGCGTGGGCAAGTCCAGTTCTTTAAAGAAGACGTTGCTCATGTTGTCGTCGAAGTGCTGGCCCGTGTGAACGACGAACTCGCGATATCCACGCACGCGAAACTCGGCGGAGAGCGGCCCCATCTTGATAAACTGCGGCCGATTGCCGACGACGGTGAGGATGTCAAACGCTGGAGAGTCAGGCATCGAGGGTCGGCTCCGAATTGAGTTGTGCGCCGTGCCGCGCACATGCAGGATGGAATCTTACACCGACGCAAGCGCGAGTTGTAGCGTCACGGCTTCCCGACGTGCGACCTGCCCAGGAGATCGTCCAGTCGCCGCAGCCAATTGTGCCAGGGCGTACTGTAGATGCGAATGCTTCGCAGCAGCAGTCGGTTTTGGCCTTTGGATGCGCGAAAGTCCAGCTTGACAAAGCGAAACGCCGACAGTGTCGTCAATCGATATCGTGTGATCAGTGGAGTCACAGTTAATCGCGCATCGGACGCGCTCGATCGCGAATCGTAAACCTCGTGCCACCCTTGACTGTCCCGCGAGACGTGCCACGCGTAGTCCGTCAGCGCCTCCGTCAGGGCGTAATCCGTCATCTCCAGCCGATCCGCGCGCAACATCCGACCCAGATCGAACACCACGGTCGCCGGCCCTGCCTCGGCCGCAGCGGTATACTCCTTGTCGTCGACGCCGCGCAGGGCCACCTCGAATCCGTGATTCTCTGGGCAGCCTGGTTGCTGTGTCACCGATGCGCCGCGAGCGCGATCCGTCGGTTTGTTTGCGCCGAAGATGGTGAGCAGTACAAAAATCGTGCCAAGTCCAAGCGACATCGCTCGGCCGACCTTGGCCGGATGCGGTGCGAGTACGAGCGCCCTCGTGGCAGCACCGAATCGCAGAGTCAAATATGCAATCAGGATTGGTACGCATTGCGTCACCAGTCGATTCGCCGAGTCGCCCCAGCCGACGCGATAGGGTTGTTCGCGAAAGCTGCCGAGGATGTACACCATCGAGAGAAACGTGCCCGTGCCCACGGTCCAACAATCCTGCCGGTCGAGGCGGGGCAGCCCAAAGGCCAGCACCGTCAATACGGCAAGCACGCCCCAACTCGCGCCCCATCGACCCGTGCTAAAGAGATTTTCGCCCATCGCATCGAGACAGTGCCGCATGTGATCGGGTCGCTTCAGCGTGAACCCAACAACGAGAATCATCGAACCATACAGCATCGCCCATGGAATAAGGGCCATCACTTGCCGAACCCTCGGTCGATCGGGCAATGCCGCCACCGCCGTGAGCGCAGCCATGATCGCCATCAATCCCCACGCCTTGCCCGGCGAGAGAATGTCTGTGCCCGGCCCGATGAGTGTGATCAGTCGGGCGTACCACGCCAGCGTCAACACGAAGACCGGCACGAAGCACGCCAGTCGCACGCGGCGCGTGACCGTCGGACTCCACAGCATCGGCGCGGCGAACACGGCGTAGTACAGCGGCGATTCGGTGCGCAACAGAATGAACCCGAAAAACGACGCCATGCTCAACACCAGCCAGCCCGATTCCGACCGCGACATACCGAGCCACATGCACGCGACGGCGACGAACAGATACATGGCGGAGGGGAGATTGTTATGAACGTAGAACGACTGAAATACGATGAAATACGTCGTGGCCATGAAGAGTGTTGAACTCATCGCGATGAGGCCGGCCCACACCATGCCGACATTCATGCTTCTCAAACACGCGGTGCACATATATAAAAACGTCACCGCGAAGATGACCGCCATCGTGGGCCACAGCGCGTAGAGGAAATCCACACCGAGCAGCACCGAGACCGAGTGAACCATCGGCACGAACACGCCCCACGACGCCAGAGCGGGGTGGCAGGCCGGATCGAAGCCGCCGTGCTGGGCCAGTTGCCTGCCAAGGAGAATCTGCGTGTAGGAGTCATACGAGAGAACCGAGTAGTCGTATCGCGTCGCGGCGATTCCAATGCCAACCAGCATCAGACTCGACAGCCCCAGTCCCATCCAATCGCGCTGTGACATGCTTCTCGCACGAACGTGTCGGGCACCGAGGACCAGGGCCGTTGCGCCGAGTCCGCCGAAAAGTGTCCACGCGGTGTACGGCAGCCCGGTACACAGAACGACCAAGCCCCACACGACCCACAGCAACATCCCCCAGAGAAGGCCCGACAGCCACGCAAACGTCCGATGCTCCGCCTTCAGAAATGTCACGGCAACGACCGCGCCGCAGACGTGGAGCAAGAGAAAAAATGCGATCTGCTGTGTCATGGCGATCATTCAGCGCGGGATCATGCCGGTGGGTACAAGGTAGCGTTGTTCATCGGACTCGAAGACGCGATAGTCGGTCGGATCGGTTTGATGAGCTGCATGATAGAGCTGGAAGACTCGACCCTTCCCATCGGCTCTTGTGTCGTGGGGTTGGCTTTCGAGCGACGTCTTTTCACTCGGTGTCAGTATTGCGTTGTAGTTGCGCACAACGAGTTCCTTCGCCCGCGCCACTTTGGTCAAATAGTGTTGATCCAGCACGTTGCCGCTCGGCACGATGACGGTTCGTCCCGTGACCATGCCTTCCAGTGATAGATAGAATGCCAAATGCGTCCGCTCGTAGTCCGATGCACTGGTTTCCGCGTGCGACAGCAACGTGTGCCGATCGTGTTGAATGAGTCGATACGGCTCCGACTCGGACACGGACCCCAGCGATTGCCAGTTCCAACGAATACCGGCAATGAGCAGTACGACGAAAACGCCGCGCAACACATGTGCCGCGACCTTCGGCGCAAACCGTGCCGTGATCACCAACACGCCGACCGTCGCAAAGATAATTCGCAACAGTCCGCCAAGCTGCCCCAGTGCCTCGAAAAGATGCCCCCAGATCACCGACCCATCGTGATGTCGAAAGAGGAGCGTGCCCGAAAGAAGCACACCGCCGAGCAACACGAATCCAGCGATCCGGTCCTTCACGTGACATCCTTGCTGCGTGACTTTTCTTGCACGGCATTCAAGTGTAGAGGTCGCCGAAATCAGCCACAAGCTGCTACAACCGCACGCCCACCATTCGGCGAGCCAGAATGGCAATGAGCGCCGCTTCAACGAGAAACGCCGTCCCCGTCGCGACCGCCGACCCCGGCGCTCCGAATGCAGGCACGAGCGCGACGTTCAGGATCAGATTGCTCAACACTACGATGGCAACGAGCACAGTGTGTGAACCGGGATGACCCGATTGCAAGAGGATTCCCATAAAGGGGCGATAGCGTGCGTTGAGGCTGATGCCTGCAACGAGGATACCGAACACGACCCAACTCGCTTGGAAGGAGGCGTCCACGCGAATCCAGCCAAGTGCAAATGGATACACGACGACCGCCGCCGCGCCGACCGCCAGCATCAGAGGGAAAAAAGTCTGCGACAGTCGCCGCGAAAACGCCTCGATGTCCGGCTTTCTCTGATTCGCCAAATGCCCGCCGATGATCGGATCGACATTGGTCCGCAGCGCCAGCGGAATCTGGGCGAATCCCTCGGCGAGGATGGCCGCGAAGCTGTAGATGCCGACGGTGGCGTCATCGCGGAAAAAGCCGAGGATCAGAATATCGACGCGCGTGTTCAGTTCGTGCAGGACACCGCTGAGGAATCCGCGCAGTCCGTAGCTGATGTGGGTCGGATACCACGCAGCGAGTGATCCGCCAAATTGGAATCGGAAGAGTGCGAGTCGGATGTACGCCACGAGTCCGACAAACAAGAGCAGCTCCGACACGCTCAGCGCGATCGTCAGATGACTGCCGGGCCGCCCCATCGCGACCAATGCCGCGATCGAGCCAAGCAGTAGCACAAATCGCAGCGACTGAAACACGGCGTAGGCTCGCATATGGCGCAGGCCGCTGAGGACATTTAAGAGTAGCTTATTGAGTGAAAACGCAAACAAGCCGGGCAACATGTACCCAATGGCGTCCGCCACATCGGGGCTGCTCAGCAGTCGTCCGACAACGCCCCTGGCCAACCATGCGAGCAGACACACCGCAAGCGACACGGTCCCTACGAGCATCATGGCCGACGATGCCGCCCTCGATGCGTGGTCCAGATCGTCCTGACGACGGGAGACCTGATGGAGGACGGAGTACTGAAGCCCGCCGACCGCCAGTTGGGACAAAACGATGTAAAACGCAAAGGCCTGATTAAACACGCCCAGCGCCGACGAACCCATTCGCGCGGCGATGATCGTGTTTACGGCGACGCCACCCAGGCCGGCGACGACGAGGCTGCCCAGCACCCATACGACATCCATGCGAAAGTTTCGATCGGTGGGTTTGGTCATGAATCAGGCAAACCTGCCCCATGCGATCAAGTTCCAACTGAGGAATCGCACAGGCCCCGGAAGGTAATTGTCCAGAAGCAAGTCCATGCCCTGCGCCAATCGCGCGAGCGGCGTGAATACGAATTGCGGCCGCAGAACCACCTCGGCAAACGGAGTCGACAAGTACCCCTGATATTGCACCTGCACCTCTTTGATACCGTGTCCGGTGATAAGGTCGCGCAGCTCCTCCCGTGTGAAGTACCGCTGATCCTCGGAATAAGATGGGTCCAGTCGTTGCCGAATACGCCGCAGGCCCTGAATCAGCGGGTTCCCGCGGTTTGGCTCGAATGCAACAAAATGAGCACCCGGCCGGGCGATTCGATGCAGGGACTCCATGACCTGCCCGACGTCCAGCATGTGATGCAACGCCCCAAGCAGGATGACCAAATCACCAATCTTCGATGGAATCTCGGTGGACTTGATGTTCGCGCAGAGAAAGTCGGCCGGACAATCTGCGTTGAGTCGCCGCGCCTCTTCGATCATTTGCACTGAGTGGTCAATGCCGAGATACCGGTTGTAACGGCCTTTCAGATATCGCGCAGCACGTCCCAGCCCGCAACCCACCTCGACGATCGTATCGACGCGTCCCGATGTTCCCAACACCGGCTCCACGCAACGCGCCACCTGGTAACGACGGATCGCTGACGATGAAGAGGCCGCGTCCTTTCGGCGGTACTCTGCCACAATGCGATCAAACAGCAGTCGATCATGAATCTCGACCGGATCCTCAGAGGGGGGCGTGGCGTGGTCGATCGCGGGAGATGTCATGGCACATCCGTCCCTTCGCCATCTCGGCTCATTGCTCGCAGCTTCGGCGTGCGGTTGATTGTCGAAATCGCATACTCAAAGTCCACGCCGATGATGTCGCAGTACCATCGGATCGATTTCCACCGCGGCTTATTCTCCTCAGTGATGTGGGCCAATGCTTCGGCGCGCGTCAGGATGCCCTCCCGAATCTGATTGCTGCGAAACGTGTCATTCTCGCAGAAGCCCGCCACGGTCATATAAATGTAGTTGTAGAACGACGCCGTCCCGTCGCCAATCCGCCACGTCGTCGTCGTGTCATCCGCCAGTTCCCAGTCATACTCACCACGCAGCGTCGCAACAATCTCCTCTTCCTTCCACTCGACATAGCGATACAGGTTCAGAAAGTCACGCTTGACGAAATAGTAACATGCGTAGGCAAACATCGTGTCGGCCAGCGACACGTTGAGATAGGCGGGATTCCGCAAATACTGCCCGCCATAGTATTGCAGGATTTTCGCCTTGTTCGTCAGCGACAACGCATAAGCATGATCGTCACTCACCTGCGCCGGGCGAATGTTGGAAAATCCCGACTTGAAGTCGGTCCGCTCCAGCATGTTCTCGCCAAGTAACGTGAGCGGCACGCCGAGCTGCTTCTTCAGCCGATTCGCATGGTAGAAATACTGCTTGTCCCCCGCCATGAACAGCGGGATCATCCCCAGGTCTGGCCGCCGCAGCCACGCCAGCACGTTCTTGCGAATGTTCCTCCGCTTCTGGGCGATGTCGGCGGACACCAAAATATGCTCGACGCCCAGCTTGCCGCACATCCGCGAGATGTTTCGACGGGCCAAATCGGTGACCATTCCCCAGTCATAGGTGTACGCAATCGGATTCAGTTTGAGTACGCACTTGACGATATGCAACACATGGCAACTGTCCCGACCGCCGCTCATGCCGACCAGGCATTCCGGCCGGCCGTCGGTGCGTCGGAATGGCGCAACGATCTTTTCGAGTGCCGCCACTCCGTGGTACGCGAGCTTCTTGTACTTGTGGCAATAGTTGCATACCCCCGACGCATCAAACTCAATGAACGGCATCGTCTCAGGCAGGATGCACCGCGTACATCGCCGAAGATCGCCTAGCGAAACGCCAACACCGCACGCCGGAGCCTCGTTCCGCGTGCTCACCAGGCTGCTTTTTTTCGTGACGCCATGCCCATTCGCTTCCGGGAGGATTTCGATGAGCTTGCGCGCTTCGTGCGGCTGCGATGATTCGTCATCCGCGCCTGGCGACCCAGCCAGCGCGAAGTACGTCATGGACGCATCAGCCAGATTCACCAGACAGGCGTCACCCGCGCAAACGTGCAGAATCTCGCCATCGCCCAGCGCATTCCGCACAGTTCGCTCGGATAAGAGAATTTGAAGAATGTACATCTCCGACGCAAACAACAGCGTTCTGGCGCTCTCGCTCTGGCACAGGTATAGCGACCCATTGTTCGTGGCCAGGACCACATGATTCAATTCACCAAACAGGAGCGCCACTGATGCGGCACCTTGTATCAGGGCAAACGTCTCACGCACGGCCTGCATCAGCGACCGCCCCTGACTCAGAAAGTGCCGCGTCAGCCCAAGGATGACCTCGGAGTCCACGTCACTGCGGCGCGTCATCGATGGATAACGCCGCCAAAGTTCATCGTGATTCACGATGATTCCGTTGTGAATGCCGACGAGATTCTCCGCGATGACCGGCTGATTATTGAGATGCACGTCCTGCCCGCCGGTCGTGACCAGCCGCGAGTGCCCGATGATTGCCAGCGGATGCCGTTCCCCGGAGCGTCCGTTTCCATTCGCACCACCATGACGTAGTGTGTCTCGAAGCAGACCTCGATAACGCGGGTGTCGGATCATCTCTGTGGCGCGCGTGTCCTCTTTGTAGATGCGAATCGCGTCGGCCGTCATCGCCGCAATGCCGGCAGCCTCCTTGCCGCGCGACTCCGAAAGCGTGAACAGGCGTGCGACGGTGTGTTCGATCCACCCTGTCGGGTGGTTGCCCGCATGACTGGTAATGATTCCGAAGATGCCGCACATGAGTCGCCCATCGCCCCTCGATTAACGGTGAATCTCGCGTCGAATGGCCGACACCTGTTCGCAAACGATCCCCAGGAAAAAAAGAATCACGCCGGTGATGAAGAGCAGCACCATCGACTCGGTGATATGCACGCGCTCGAAGATGGAGAACAGAATAAAGTACACGACGCTGGCCCCCATGAAAAAAAACGAGAGCGGCACGAACACCCGCATGGGGTTGAATAGCACCGTCAGATTCACGATCAGCATGAGCACGCGGAAGCCGTCCTGAAAGATCTTCACCGAGCTGGTCCGCCCCTCGCGCTGCCGAGTCGAGATAGACACATACTGCACCGAGGCCCCCGTGCGAAACATCGCCAGCGTACTCGTCGTTGAAAATGAGAATCCATCGGGCATCAAGTGGAGATATCGCCGAATAACCTCCGTCCGAAATGATCGAAGCCCCGAGTTCAAGTCGGGGATTTTCCGCGCTGCCAGCAGATTCGCAAACCACGCCAGGATTCGCTTGCCGGGCATCCGCGTGAACGATTGATGCGAGTTCTCATCCCGCGCCCCGACCACCATGTCGTGCGTAGTTGCCTCGGCAACGACCCTCATCACCTCGCTGAGGCCATGCTGCCCGTCGGCATCGCAGGTGATGACGTAGTCCGTCGTGACCGCCTGAATGCCCGTCTTAAGTGCCGCGCCATATCCACGATTGTAAGGATGCGACAAAACTCGCACGCCGCGCCGCGTCGCCTCGGCGACCGTTCCATCCGTCGAACCATCATCCACCACGATGATCTCGCGGCAGCCCGGTGCCGTCGCCAATTCATCCAGCACCGCGCCGATCACGCGAGCTTCATTGTAGGCCGGGATGACCAGCGTGAATTCAATCATGGATGCTCGATCGTCGCGGACGCCTTCCGCGCCACGCAATACTGAATGTCCCCGGTCGGAACATACAGCGATACCCGGCGAAACCACCCCGTCCGCATCCAGTGAACCAGCATGGCGGGAACCAGCCGCGGAAACACCCGCCGGAGTTTGTACGTCAGAAACCCCGCGTTCACCCATTTGCCTTTGGTCATCCATCGCACACATTGTAGATGTAGCCGCGCCTCCAGAAGTCGCGTGATCGTGCCGCGGCTGAAAAGCCCCAAATGCTCCGGCACGGTCATGAACGCCCACCGTTTCCCCATCATCCGGGCGACGGGCGCGCCGATATTCGGCGTTGACACGATAAAGTAACCGCCCGGCCGTAGAGACTCCAGCAAGAGCCTCAGCGTCGTCACTGGATCCCACAGGTGCTCCAAAACGTCCCAAAGCACGATGGCGTCGAAATACCCGCTTGGATACGCCCTGTCTTCCACCAGGCCCGTCCGTATCCGCGATGCCGCCGCTGGAGTTTTTCGCCGGGCTTCCTCCACGGCAAACTCCGAAATGTCCATTCCCCACATCTCGTAGCCGTCTCCGGCGAACGCGATGAAATCCCCCGTGGCACAGCCCGCATCCAACACGCGTGCCCCACGTGCCAATCCGCATCCATCCAACAGCCGCATCCGCCGTGCATTCTCCTTCGCCAGGGGTACCGGGTCGCTGTACTTGCCACGGTCGAAATAGTCCGGCCCATACATCTCCACCAATTCCGCTTCTCGGGGCTGCTCGCGCACGTGCACGAATCCGCAGGTCGAACATTGATCCACCGACACAGTGGAAAACGAATGCAGCAACCGTGGTTCGGGTGCGCCGCACAGTCGGCAGGCCGCGCCGCGCGCGGCCCGGGTCGTCGCGAAAGACTGGACGTCGGTTGTGCCGATCATCGCGTCACGCTCCGATAGACGTCCGACAACCGTTTCACCACCGATTGCTCGCCAAAATGCGTTTCGGCGATGTCGTGAATCGCGTGGGGCTTGAACTGTCCCAGCTCCCTGACGACATGGAGAATCGCTTCTGCGAGCGCCGTCGCGCTGCCGTTTTCGCAGAGTCGTCCTACCCGGTCATCCAGCACGATGTCCTCCGGGCCGCCGCATCGAGTCGCCACAATCGGTTTCCCACTGGCCATCGCTTCAGTGAGCACACAGCCAAAGGTCTCCGACTGGCTGCAAAGCACCAGCACGTCGCACTCGTCTCGCATAATCCGTGCGACCTGTTCTCGACGTTGGTGCCCCTGCACGATCACGGAGCCTTCCAACCCGCGCCGTTGGATGTCGCTTGTCAGCGCGGATTCCTGCCCCCGATTTTCGCCTCCGCCAACCAGTCGAAGTGTCGCCCCGGGAACTGTCCGCCGAACGATTCCAAATGCTTCTAAAAGGAGAGGTAGCTGTTTGATCGGAACAAAATAACCCACAAAGACGATCCGAGGCGTGGCTGCGTCGGCCTTCCAACTCTCCGGCGGACGGAACAACTCGGTATCGACGACGTTCGGCACCACCATCACTTCGTTTGAATCGGCCCGCCCGAGGTGCGACGACACCTCTCGCCCCTGGGCGCGGGACACCACGATAACGCGCCGGGCGGTTCGCAATGCCCGAAGCGTGGATCGCTTCACAATCGGATTATGCATGAGCAACGAGAACGGCCCGGTGTGCTCCGTGATGACCAGCGGAACTCCCGCCGCCTTCGCAGCACCGACCCCGGCCGCACCATCAAGGAATCCAGTATGCGCATGTACCAAATCAAAATTGAAATCGCGCCGAATCCACTCCAATGCCGCCACCACGCTTGATTGATACGACCACCCCTGCGTGAACCACGGCCCGAAGATGCGATACGGTAGATACGCCACCGGCACGCCGTCATACTCCCACCATTGCATGCAATGCTCGTGGAATCGCCAGAAGTTCCGATTCGACTGCCAGAGCTTGAGGGGGTTGCGATGCGTCATCCAATATGGGCGACCAACGACGACGCGGGCATCCACATCCGCAAATCGCCGCAGTGCCTTGACCTGCTCATGAATGAACGGTCCCGACGACGGCTGATCCGGGTGCGGAAACATGTGCGAAAGGACCAGCACGCGAAGCGTCGCCCCGGCGGGGGGAGTCGGCCGAGTCAGTTTCTTCCACGGCGAAGTCATGACCTGGTGCGGGTTTCCCGACGGATGGCCCACGAGCTTGTGCTTGAGCGATCGCGCGAAGTGTCGAGCACTCCCGCGAATGCCTTGAATGGATTGTAACTCCGCCGCCGCGCCCTCCCAGCGCATTCGATACCCTCGTGACTGCTGGCGTCGATGCCCCGCCCGCTCTCGCCATTGTTGAGCTCGACGCGCTCGCTTTGCAAGCCCTCGCTCCGCGTGAGCATAAGCTCTCTCTGCCTCGTCTCGAGCCTTCTCTTTTCCTTCTAGCATGCCGGTTAGATTCAACCGCTCCATCTCAAAGTGTCGTTGCGCCTCGCCGGCAAGCCGAAGCAGGTCCGTCGTAGTCTGGTTGGTATCCGATCGCGCCGCCGGTTGTTGGCGTTCATCCAGGTAGGGGGCCGGTACACGCCCACTTGTATCAACTGTCATGCCCCACGAGTAGGCCACGCCGTCGCGAACAGTACGAATCAGATTGTGACCTACCGTAAGCGAAACGAAAGGAACTTTCTGTGGACCAGTGGCTTGGCGAACGTATCGAAGTCGATGAATCTCCACGTCCGGGCCGAGCCAGATCGCCAACCCTGCACCATATCGATCCGGCCACCACGGCTGGGTAATGGGCCATTCCAGGGTCTGTTGAAGTCCATTTACGGATTCGTTGGCCAGCAATCCCCTTTGCCCGAGTATTCCATCAATCGTGTAGATCGAAAACCGACCCTCGGCTCGATGGGATGACAATTCCGCGATAATGCGATCACCAACCTTCGGCACCACCGGCATTCGCAGTTCGATTACAAGCGGGCTTGAGACATTCCACTCGCAACGGATGCCGGACTCGGTTCG
This sequence comes from Planctomycetota bacterium, assembly GCA_038042195.1. Lineage (GTDB taxonomy): Bacteria > Planctomycetota > Phycisphaerae > UBA1845 > UTPLA1 > JACRIM01. Next base: position 29,919 of record JBBTET010000047.1, read on the forward strand.
CCATGTCCCCGGAGGAATCATGTACGTGGCCCATCGTGCACCAACCCCAAAGTCGCTGACGTATTGCAGAGGATTACTGAAATCGACGGCCAGGAGATCGTCCCGTTGCTCAGGCAGCGTGGCTGGTTCAATCGACGCAGGCGATCCCGGCGTACCATACAGCACCATGATCTCACTGCGGTTGATCAAGCGTGCCGTTTCCGTCGGATTGTCGTACCACGTCGCGCAGCGATGGACAGCCATTAATCGGATTAGAGGCGAATCCGTCGCACTGCGTACTTGATTGGCCGAGCCACACGTCGGACAAACGGCACCGCGCCACGTTCGATACAGCCCAAGCTCATGCTGTAGTCTAATGCATGGATCGTTCGGTGGAAGCGTCACATCTCCTGAATATCGCACCTCGAGTGCCTTGAAGCTCGGTTCAAACAAGCCCAGCATCCCCTCCGCGCGAAACGAGTGCTGGTGCCAATGAACGTGATACGGCGAACCGCAATCGGCGCAACACGCCATGTTCGCTTCCAACTGCTCATTATGCGGGCAGGTCAACAGCACATAGCGATTGGAAACCCGCCGAATCTCCTTGATCGCTGCTGCCCGGGTCGACTCATTAAAGTGCTCAAGAACGTCGTTCGCCATCACCAGATCGAACTGCCCGTCCGCGAAGGGCAAGTGCGTCGCCGACGAAACAAGCGTCGGCCACTTGACGTATTTCAACGCCTCCGTGCTGATGTCCACACCAATGATGGAAAGTTGCTCCGGCAACTCATTCGTGACAAAGCCGTCGCCACAGCCTATGTCCAGAACGGATCGAACATTCTTCGGCAGCAGACTAAGCACGTCCGCTCGAACCTGCATCTGATACGGATCAGGAGGATTGCCCCACAGCTCGGATTGCTGGTAATACAGAGGTGTGATCGGCTCTTTAAACGTCCACGTGTGCAAGTCGTCGATCTTCATGAAGTCGTAGCTTTGGTATTTCGCCGCAATAGGAAACCCATGAGACCCATCCAGCCCGACGACACGAACGCCGTCTCCATAGGCCTTCATTCGCGCCTGCGATTCCATGGTAGGCGTCGGGTGCTCGATGATCGCGTCACTGCAATAGTGAATCAGCAACAAGGGCGCGCTCATTCCCGCCAACGACACGACTGTGTCAAAATAGGAAGCAATGCAGAACTCGCGCCGGCTGGCACTCAGCACTCTCGACGTGTAGAGCTGGGACTGCCACGGGTCACCGACCGCTGGCGTTTGAAAATAACTCGCGTTGCAGACCGCGCGACTCAGTCCGTGGTAAAGCGCCAGATAAAAAAGAGCGATCAAGCCGCCGAGAGAATGACCGATGCATCGGGGGCGATCCTGCTCCTCAAACGAACCATGAATCACGACCGACAAGTCGTGCAGGTCCGCGACCGCCTTGCCGATCATGCTCCAATCCGGGTGCTCTTTGTAGAATCCGTCTTTGTCCCATTGAATCCCGGGCGCTCGCTCGCCGGTCCATGCCAAATCGATTGCAAAGACTCGATGACCTCGCCGAGCCAACTCATGTCCGTAAGCCAGCGTGGGATCACCGTCCAGGCCAAACACCTCCCTGCGCCCGGTTTCGTTGGTCTGGTGTATCGCGATCATCGGCGCACCGTGCAGTCGCTGTGTCGGTTCCGCCACCGACAACGGGACACGCTCACCATGGCCGTTGGTGTATTCGTACTCAACCAACCGGTATCCAGGCAACTCGCGCTCGCCGATCTTGCGCGGCTTCGATGGCGTTCCCCATGGCCTCGCCGGCAATCCCAGTGCCCCACGCACCCGTTCACGCAGCGCATCAGGCGTTGGGATTGAATCGTTGTCACTCAATGGAATGCTGCCGCTCATGGGGTATGTATGATACGCGACGCGGAGCGCCCTTACCGTTGTACTGCTTCATGGAGCCGTCGGACGTTTAACGAGGCGCCCCATGCTGGATCAGTGCGAAGCATCACCACGCCATGAGGCGACGACCCCACGCGACCCTCATCGATGCGAAAGGTGATCGCCCGGTGCCATTGGCAATAGTATTCATACTTACGGTTCGTCAGCAACGGAGTCTCTTTCATCACCACGCAACTCATGATGTACTCGTTCTGCCGCAGGTTTGGCTCAACCAGTGAGACCGTCCATGTATGAGTGCCGACCCTCAGCCCGCCTGCAATGGGCCAGTATCCGATCGCCACCACGGTATTGTCCGGCAGGTAAATGCTGTAGCTAAATGCGCATTGTGCAATCTCTCGTTGCACGTCCATTTCGACCACGATGTTAATCGCCTGGCCCACTGCGAAGATCGATGTCGGCCCGACCCCTTCCGCCGTGAGTTGAATCGACCGAAACGACGCATACTGCGAATAGAATCGTTCACGACTCTCCGACCGCAAAGTGATTTCCGACGATGCAGACTCATCGTTCGTTACGTCGTTACGCTGTGTAACTGCCGCGACGGGTGCCTTCGTGCTTCCGTGGCTTCCCCCCAATGCAAACATCTGCGTGGACCAACGCCCCGACGACTCCTCCAACCTGCCAAGCACCCGATACCCCTCCCCCGTGAACTCCTCAACTTGTATCACATCGCCCGCCGACGTCGCATGTTCAATCTCCAACTCCGCCGTCGCCCCATTCCACACCGGCGCCGGCACCACGAACACAAACGGCGCGTGTCCATACTGCCCACCGGTCGCCGTCACACTGCGAACGCGATGCCCATGCACCATCTCCGGCTCGCTCCAAAGCATGTACTTCCGATCCGTCATCAAGTACGCGGCGTGCGAGGCGTCGTTGTCCATCGGTGCACCGGGAACAATCTCCTCCCGCCAGTCGGCCCCGCACGTCAATCGAATTCGCTTGATCGCATGACACTGGCTGGGCGGCTGCCCATTGTTCGTTACAAATCGCAGCAGGACCTCCTTCGCATGTTCCGCCTCTTCGCGCGCTGCCGCCGCCTTCATGTCGCGCCGACTTAGACGTGCGTTCCGCGCCTTCAGTCGAAGTTCTTCCTGACGCACAATCGAAGCGTAGTACGCCTTCGTCACATCAATCGGCGTCCCATCCAATGCAATCTGCCCCCGATCCACCCAGATCACCCGTTCGCAAAGCTGTTGCACGCTTCCCAGATCATGACTGACAAAAAGCACCGTCGCCCCCGATCCCTCGGTCAGTCGCTTCATCCGCTCGACGCACTTCCCCGAAAAATACGCATCCCCCGCCCCCAACACCTCGTCAATAATCAGTATCTCCGGCTCAATGGACGTCGCCGTCGAAAACGCCAGCCGTGCATACATCCCCGCCGAATATGTCTTCACCGGCTGATCGATGAACTCCTCCAACTCCGTGAAATCGATGATCTCCTCTTCCAGTTCACCAATGCGCCTCGACGAAAGACCGTGATAGGCCAGCGATGCCCGAATATTCTCCCGCCCAGTGAACTCTGGGTGAAATCCCGTCCCCAATTCCATCAGCGCCTGCACGTTGCCATGCACCGTCACCATCCCCTCCGTGGCCGGCACATTTCCCGAAATTACCTTCAGCATCGTGCTCTTACCAGAGCCGTTGCGCCCGATGATGCCCAACCGCTCCCCACGACCAATGGTCAGATCAAGCCCCCGAAGCGCCCAAAACTCCCGATACCGCGACTCAAACCCCGGAACAAATCGAGAAACCCCCAGCGCATCCATCACCTTATCCGCCGGCCGACGGTACAGCTTGTACATCTTTCCGACGCCGGTGAGTTGAATCGCAATAGTGGACATGGTTCGGAGTAATCTCACGGGCCTTGTTTCGAGTGCTGGTGAGATTATATCGAGAGATCATGGCGCGTAGTCTGCAATCGAAACCTTGACGAATACGATACACCTGCCTGGGCGGGGCAAACGTGGCTCACAGAACGCCCACTATTCATGTACTCCTCCGGCTGCATTTTCCCCCGAAAAGATGCCGTACAACCCCCACCAACAATAGGGGCTTATCGCAGCCAAAGCTGAAAGCGTGAAATCGTCAGCCCACCGTGTTTTCGGTAGTGACCTTTGTATGCCACACAGTGGGGTGGAAGGCATCTGTGTTCCAAGAGTTCTTACATCCTGAACACGCCGTGTTGGCGCGCAGAGAATGGCGCGTTCAATGATGCGCCAATGGCCAGGGCCAGGACCGTGCGCGTGTCGGCGGGGTCGATGACGCCGTCGTCCCAGAGGCGGGCGGTGCTGTAATACGCGCTGCCTTCGGCGGCGTATTTCTCCAGCGTCGGCCGTTTGAATTCCTCTTCCTCGGCGGGCGACATCGCCTTGCCCTTGCTCCGCGCGATCTGATCCTTCTTTACGGTAAGCAGCACGTTGGCCGCCTGGTCGCCGCCCATGACACTGATCCGGGCGTTGGGCCACATCCAGAGGAAGCGTGGTTGATAGGCGCGGCCGCACATGCCGTAATTCCCCGCGCCGTAGGAGCCGCCGATGATGACAGTGAACTTGGGCACATTCGCATTGCTCACCGCGGCGACCATCTTCGCGCCGTCCTTGGCGATGCCACCGGACTCATAGGCCTTGCCGACCATGAAGCCGGTGATGTTTTGCAGGAAGACGATGGGCACGCCGCGCTGACTGCACATCTCGACGAAGTGGGCCGCCTTCAATGCGCTCTCGCTGAAGAGGACGCCGTTGTTGGCCAGGATGCCGACGGGGTAGCCCCAGAGGTGGGCAAAGCCGGTGACGATGGTGCTGCCGTAGAGGGCCTTGAACTCGTGGAAGCGGCTGCCATCGACAAGCCGGGCGATGATCTCGCGAACGTCGTAGGGTTTGCGGATGTCCTTCTGGATGACGCCGTAGATTTCGCGGGCGTCGTGCAGCGGATCCTCGACGGGGCGTGTGCGGATGTGCTGCGCGGGCTTGTCGTTGAGATGCTCGACGATGTGGCGCGTGATGGCGAGGGCGTCTTCGTCGTTCAGCGCGTAATGATCGGCGACGCCGGAGGTGCGGCAGTGAACATCCGCGCCGCCCAGTTCTTCGGCGGTGACTTCCTCGCCCGTTGCGGCCTTCACCAGCGGTGGCCCGCCAAGAAAGATTGTGCCCTGATTGCGAACGATGACGGTCTCATCGCTCATGGCGGGGACATACGCGCCGCCGGCCGTGCAACTGCCGAGGACGACGGCGATCTGCGGAATCTCGGCCGCGCTCATCCGAGCCTGGTTGTAGAAGATTCGACCGAAGTGCTCCTTATCCGGGAAGACCTCGGCTTGAAGCGGAAGATACGCGCCGCCCGAGTCGACGAGATAAATGCAGGGCAGGTGATTCTCCAGCGCGATCTCCTGCGCCCGAAGGTGTTTCTTCACGGTGATCGGGTAGTAGGTGCCGCCCTTCACGGTCGCGTCATTGGCGACGATGAGGCACTGCCGCCCTTGCACGCGGCCGATGCCGGTGACGACGCCGGCACTGGGGGCGTCGTTGTCGTACATCTCCCAAGCGGAGAGCGGGCTGAGTTCGAGGAAGGGGCTGTCGGGGTCGATGAGCCGCTCGATGCGATCGCGGACGACGAGCTTGCCGCGGCCGGTGTGCTTCTCCACCGCCGCCGCGCCTCCGCCCTGCTTAACGACGCCGACGCGCTGCTTCAACTCGGCAACCTGGGCCTCCATGTGAGCCTTGTTCTCAAGGAAGACGGGATCGGTGGGGATGATTCTGGATTGGATGGCGTCCATTGCGTAATCAGTGCTTAGTTTGGATGTTACATTTCGTGTCTAATTGGTCCCTAACTAACGGGAATAACGAGAATAATACAGGTTAGGGCATATGGATATGAACTCGGAATGTGCGATGTATACACTTGTCAGTAGAGATTAGCTTCTGTTCCTCAGTCAGAATGGATGACTTCACGCCATCCGCTAGGATGGCGGTGCGAAGTAGGTGATCGTCGTGTTTGGGGAACCCGCAATTCCTCGCTATTTCCTGGTCGGACGTCGGCCAACGTTTTTTCCAATTAAACTTGATTTTGGTTCCATCGGGACGAACCAGTAATTCGAGGAAAGCCCTTATGTAGGTGTTCCGGGGTTCCCGCAAATGATTCTGATACTCATTAATCAGCCGTTCACTTACCAGCGCGATTAGTTCGCGCTTGCCAATTCGCTCGAGCAACTCAAATCGTTTATTAATAAGCGCAGACTTCTTTGGCTGCACAGTAAGCTCAGCATTAGCGCTCTGGAGTATTACGGTGTCAATCACGCACTGCATTGGGACTCTCATGGAGTGCCCTCATGCAGTTTTGACATTCCCCTCAGTATTTCTAATCTCTCTTGAGAGGCTTCTTCCATGAAGCGCTTTGGCCAATTCGATATGTTTCCAATTTCGTTCATCGACAGAGTTTTTGTCGTGCTGGCGCCTCCCCCCGCCTTGTCCACGAATACGATTGAAATCTCGTCTGGGTTAATCCTTGAAGACCCGCGTCTGTCGGACACACTCGCGACAATTGACCTTTGAATTCTAAGTAGAACATTCTCGCTGTGTGTTTCGGCAATGACTGTTCGTTTATTTCTTGCAAGATCAATGAGGAAATCAGCCATTGCCAACTGTGCATCGGGATGAAGGTGGATTTCGGGTTCCTGTGCCAAGAATATTCCTCCAGGGTTGGTACGAAGGCCTTCAACAAGAACGGGTAGTGCCTGCCCGATTCCAAACCCCACGTCAGCGAAATTGGCCCAACGGCCCGAATCAGTGTCTTTGACCCGCACCTCGTAAATACGGCGTGACTTAGATGAAGGAATCAGCTTCATCAGGCGCACTCGACCTACCTTCTTAAGCCATGAATTAACACTGGAAAGGAGCACGCCTTTTCGGCCGCGTTTTGTAGAGTCGTCAATCAGCGCGTCCACGACATTTTGTCCGGCCGAATCAATCACGCCCGGCAAAGCTCGACCTCCAAATTCGTAGGTACGATGTGGTTGCTGCCGAAATGCGCTTACCGCGCGCATCGACGAAAGGTCGAGCGCCAGAGTTTTTAAGGCTGACCTCGCTCCAGCCCGGATTCGTTCCCTCTGCCCATTCGGACGGCCGCGCTTAGGCGGCTCATCTCCAATAAGCGGCAGGAAAGGACCGGCGCCGGCACGGAAGTTTGCTTTTGTCTCGTTTCCCAAACTCTCACTACCAATACTCATTTGATATGGGCCAGAGCGTCCCTGTCCTCTACTAATGACAAGCGAGTGACCGGGTCTCCGGCGATATTCGAGTCGAGAAAGGCGGGGAGGTTGCGGCTCATCCGACCGAAATTCAAACGTCAGTTCAACGGGTGAGTTGCTGTCGCCTGGAGTATCCAATGTTAGGATGAATTCGAGAGGTCGCTGCCGCTGGTGCATGTGTACAACATCCCCAAATGTACCAGCGTCATACAGCGGTCCTCTCAGATTCAGCCTAGCCCCGCTCGATGATTCGAGCGATTGCCTGAGAACCAACAATCCGTGTAGTAATGTCGATTTTCCAGTATTATTCCTGCCAAACACAAGTGTCAGCGGCTTAAGTGGAACCTCTCCGCTGTCTTCAAAACACTTGAAGTTTTTCAATCTGAGACTTCGAATTGCCATAGCACCGAATTGTCATAGATTGTTACACCATTAACAAGTGCCGGAGTATTCCACCGCTTACGGCGGAAGTTGAGTAATCAGAGGCAGGCAATTCGCACTCCCAATTCCCGCTCAAACGGATTACCAATCCCGCCGAGGACAGGACTGGCTCTCTGCCGGGGACAGCGCTGTAGTTGCCGGCAAGGACGGTCGATATTGGTGGGGGAAGGCCGAGGATCGGAATTACCCGTGAAACCTGAACGCACCTGAGACTATCTTCGACAGGTTCGCCGTGTTCGCGGTTGGTTCTGGCCGGCAGCGGCGTATCTCTTTTCGATGGTGGATGAGATTCAGGTGCGGCACGGCGCCGAGGGCGGGCTGTTTGAGATCGGCGCGTTTCACGGGAAGAGCACGCTCTTGCTTGGGCATCTGGTCGGCGGGACATCGCAGGCGCTGGGTGTGTGCGATTGTTTTGGCGTCGATGATCCGGCCGACGTGGGGCGCGGGCTTGGTTTTCACGGGGACTTCATGCGCACGATGCGCGGCGGATTGGAGCGGCTCGATTTCATGCGCGTCTTCATCAAGCCGTCCACGCAACTGACGGAGGAGGACACGACGCGCCAATGTCGATTGTTTCACATCGACGGCGATCATGCGGCGGAGAGCGTGTGCCATGATCTGAAGGTCGCGGCGGATGCGGTGCATGAAGAGGGGGTGGCGATTCTGGATGATATTTACAACTTCGCGTGGCCGGGGGTGGCGGAAGGGTTCTTTCAATTCATGCGCGAGCGACCGGGAGAGTTCGTGCCGCTGTCGATCGGGTTCAATAAGCTGGTGCTCTGTCGGGCCGGGGCGCGGGCCATGTATGCGGAGTGGCTGGCCGATGCGCCGCGATGCTGGGAGTTCATCCCGCGTGGGCCACTGAGCATCAAGACGACCGAGCTGTGCGGCCACGAGACGTTTGTCTTCCACATTCCCAGTTACAAGAGTCCCGATCCGATGCGCACGACGCTGTCCATGCTGCATCATCATGCGCCGGTACCGACGGATCGACTCTCACGGCTGGTGCGGTATCACGCGCGGGCGGGGGCTTGTTGACGCAATCGTCATTTCATTAGGTCATTCCCTCTCAAACAGATTCCCCAGCCCGCCGAGGACAGAGCCAGCCTCCTTGCCGCGGGCGGCGCTGAAGCTGCCGGCGATGCGGTTGGCGAGGCGTGAGAATGGAAGCGACTGGAGCCAGACGCTGCCGGGGCCGGAGAGTGTGGCGAGGAAAAGGCCTTCGCCGCCGAAGAGGGAGGTCTTGATACCGCCGGCGAGTTTGATGTCGTAGTCAACGCTCGGTTGAAATGCGACGAGGCAGCCGGTGTCGACGCGGAGGGTTTCGCCGGGGGCGAGTTCGCGCCGCGTGACCGTGCCGCCGGAGTGGACGAAGGCGAGGCCGTCGCCCTTGATGCGTTGGAGGATGAACCCTTCGCCGCCGAAGAAGCCGGCACCGAGTCGTTTGGTGAAGGCGATGTCGATCTGCACGCCTCGGGCGGCGCAGAGGAACGAGCTTTTCTGGCAGAGGATTTCACCGCCGAGTTCATTGACGTGCATGGGGATGATCTTGCCGGGATAGGGAGCGGCGAAGGCGACTTGCTCGCGCTTCGCGCCGGCCGCGCCGAAGGTGGTGAGGAAGAGCGATTCGCCGGTGATCATCCGCTTGCCGGCCTCGAAGAGCTTGCCCATGATACCGGAGTTCTTCGACGGGTCGCCGAAGACGGTTTCCATCTGGATGCCCTGGGTCATGTACATCATCGCGCCAGCCTCTGCGACGACGACCTCGCCGGGGTCGAGGGTGACTTCGACGAACTGCATGTCGTCGCCGTAGATTTCGTAGTCGATCTCGTCGGCAATGCGAGACTTTGGCATTGGCGGTGCGGAGCCGCCGCCGAGGGCTTCGACGAGCGAAGCGACATGACGGGCCTTGGTCCATTCGCCGGTAGTGGGGCCGTAGACCATCGCGTCCGGGCCGCCCGCGGTTGGGAGCTGCTTCATCAGCTCGTCGCGCGTGATGGGTCCGACGGACTTTCCGTCCTTCGCGTAGTACCAGCCTGCTTCTCCAGCCATGGGATGCTCCTTGCGGGGGTATTGGGGGTCGTTGCGGGATTATCCGAATCGGCGGGGGCGATTGTGTCAAGGCAGGCGCGGTGCGGGACATTATCCGACCAGCCGGAAACCAACGGCGGTGGAGGCGGCTATTCGGGCCTGCCCCTCGATGCTTGTTTTGCCGAATCGTATCGTTCAGGGAGACAACCGGAGGCCCCCATCGTGATAACGCAGGACCAGTCCGTACACGAACAAACCAGCTTCGCACTCTACGACCTTGCCCCACCGGAGAGGGTCCGCGCGCCGTCGGAGCCGCGATTGATCTTCGCCAGCCCAAAGTCGACGGTCTCAATGGCACCAGCTCCGGTCGAGCCGCGATCCATCATGCCGGGCGTCTTGCTGGTGTTGGGGATCGGGGCGGCGTTGTTCTACCTGTCGAATGAACGATCGTTTCTGCTTGGGCAGATCATGGCGGGATTTTGCACGCCGTTGGCGTTGATGGGATTGGTGAAAGGGGGCGTTCGCAAGGCGACAACACTCGCAGTGGTGTTCGGGGCGTTCTACGGCGTTGCGATGCTACCGGCGATGGTGGAGCCAATGCTTGCGCCCGTGGTCGGAGCGTCGGCGATGTTGGTGGCCTACGCGGGAAGCGCGGTCGCTGGATTGGTGTTTGTCATCGTTGCGGGTATGTGGTCGAAGCGGCTTCGCAAGCGAGTTCATTCGACTGCCGGCGGCGTGCTCTTTGATCGCGGGTCCGGCGCGGCGGTGGGATTGGCCGAGGGCGTGCTTGTGGTGCTGACGGTGTGCTGGGTGTCGACGCTGCTGCGACCCCAAGCGATGCGCCTGCGCGATACTGCGAATACGCCGATTGACTCATTCAGGCATCAATTCGCAGGTAATCTGATTCGCGTGGCTGACGAGGCGTCGAGCGGCCCGCTGGGCGAGTTCATCCACACCACGAATCCGATTGAGAAGACGCCCGCGCTGAAGTCGGCCATTGACAGTTTGAATGCGACCGGTCAATTCAGCTTTGAGGGGCTTGATCCGAAGCTGCTCGAGAGTGCGCAACAGTTCCTCAACTCAAATGGGGCCGGGAATCAGACCGACATCAAGGACCTTCTTGATAAGTACAAAAAGTCGATGTCGTCGCGCGATCCGGCGTATCAGCAGTTGCCGAAGTAGTTGCACCATGGCTACTCGACTCGCCCGAAGTCGGCGTATTTGAAGGCGTTTTGGTTTCGGGTGATGTGAGTTCGATCCGAAACCACAGATTTTGCCGATTACACGGATTACGCGCCGATGCTGCGCGACTTCACGACTTACGACCGGGGGATTTCTTCTTCGGCGAGGCCTTCTTCTTGGCGACTTTTGAGGACGTCTTTGGCGGCCCCTTGGTCTTGCGTTGGCTGTTGGAGAGCATGGCCTTTTCGTAGTAGGCGATGTAGGCCTTGGCGGTGACTCGGCGGAAGACGTCGGCGATGATGTCCAGCGGCAGGTCGTCGAGCTTCTTGAAGCGGATACAGCACTTGCCCATGTCGAGTTTTTTGCCGGTCTTGGCCCACTCGGCGCGGAATCGCTTTTCCTCGGCCCCTTCGCTGTAGAGGCACATGATGTAGAGCGACATGTGATTTTTCTGCGAGGCGAGACCGGCATAGGGCAGGGGCTGTCGCGGGTCACAGTGATAGCCGGCGGGAAAGATGCGATGGGGGACGTAGTAGCCGATCATGCCGTAACTCATGCCTTCCTCGAAGTCTTTGTCGAGGTTCTTGAGAATTGTCTCGCGGACGGCCGAGATGGCGGACCGTCGATCGGCAGGGAGTTCGGTGAGGTACTGTTTGACGGTGGTGGCTTTGCTTTGCATGGGAGCGATTATACCCGGGGGACCGGGCGTGGTAATGGCGATAGAACAGGGATAGAATAGAGTCGGGACAGGAGGTCCGTATGGCTGCCAAGATCAATCGAATCGCCGTCGGTGTGTTGGCAATTGTGGTGGTGTTCTCCGCGTCTCGCGTCTCACAATCACCTCGTGCAGGTGCTCGGCCGATGCCCAATCCCAAGAACAGCGTAGGACTCATCGAGCATCGGGGGCGGTATTTCTTTGTTGAGCAACTAATGGACCCTAAGTTTCGCCAGACGAGCGGGGATCCGTTTGTTCAAGGGTTTGAAGCAGATACGATACTGGTCGAACCGTGGGCGGGGACAAATCCCGAAAAGCAAAAAGCATGGCGTAATCCACTGAGTCCACACATCATCTACACTCCTAGACTCTCAACAGCGAACCTCGAACAAATAGAATCGAAAGTCCGCGACCTCAAACCATTTCCGTGGGCCGGCCGCAACTCCGTTGATTTCCATGATTAGTACGGTTCCCGAGCGTTGGGCTGCTGCTTGATGCGGCATGCAAGACTGCCGGCTAATTGGAGTCGGGGTCGATCATTCACCGTCGGTTCATCCTGCCCTATACTTCCGAACGCCTCGACTGAGGCTTGATTGAACTTCGTACGCGGAGACGCTGGATGGCCACAATGCCGCAGTATGCCCCGACCCGCCTTGAACGCGAGGATGTCGGTGGCGATCTTTGGACGCTGAACTTCGGGCCGCAACACCCGGCCACTCATACTACCCTGCGCCTCGTGCTGGAACTCGACGGCGAGACCATCGTCGGTTGCACGCCGCACATCGGCTATCTGCATAGCGGCTTCGAGAAGCTTGGCGAGCACCTGAATTACAACCAGTACGTCGTCGTCACGGATCGGATGAACTACATCAGCCCGATGGCCAACAACATCGCATGGCATCATGCCTGTGAGAAACTGTTTGGCATCGAACTGACGCCGCGGTGCAAGGCGATACGGACGATCATCGCGGAACTAGCGCGGATTCAGGATCATCTGCTCTGCGTTGGGTGCGCGGGGCTGGACCTCGGCGGGTTCACAGCGTTTCTCTATGCCTTCAACGAGCGCGAGCACATCTACGACTTGTTCGAGGAGATTTGCGGGGCGCGGTTTACGACGAGCTACACGCGCGTCGGTGGGCTGATGTATGACATGCCGCCGGAGTGGCCGGAACATGTGAAGGCGTTCCTCCGGCGATTGCCTCAGGCGTTGGGGGATGTTGAATCGCTGCTGACTCGGAATCGGATTTTCATCGAGCGGGTCAAGGGGATCGGCGTGCTCGGCCATGACGATGCGATTCAGTGGAGTTGGAGCGGGCCGTTGGCGCGGTCGTGCGGTGTGAAGCGCGATCTTCGCAAGGATGAGCCGTATCTGTGTTATGCGGACAACTGGGACGGCAAGGGGTCGAGCGGTGTGCAGTTCAAGGTGCCGATCTCGACGAACGGGGACGTGTATGACCGGTATCTGGTGCGGCTCGTGGAGATGCAGGAGTCCGTCAAGATTATTGAGCAGCTCATCGACAACGTGCCGTCGGGGCCGTTCAACGTATTGCCCGATGACAAAAAGACGCTGCCGGACAAGCGCGAGGTGTATTTCTCCATTGAGGGGCTGATCCACCACTTCGAGACGATCATGACGAATCGCGGCTTCGAGCCGCCGGTGGGCGAGGCGTATGGCGCGAACGAGACGGCGAATGGGGAGTTGGGCTTCTACCTAGCCAGCGATGGCGGAAACATGCCGTATCGGGCGCGGTGCCGGCCGCCGAGCTTTATCAACTATCAGGTGTTCACCCAACTGATCACTGGGCATAGCATCAGCGACGTGGTGGCGGTGCTGGGGAGCTTGAATATCATCGCGGCGGAGTTGGATCGTTAGACGTTTCCCGGAGCATACGGCATGGCATGGCAAACAGTTGATCGACTGACTCCCGTGGTGGATGAGAAGGCCCCCGCGGTGCTGAGCGACGCGGTTCGGGAAAAGATTCGGTCATTTTTCCCGCGCTACGAAACGCGACGGGCGGCGCTGTTGCCTGCGTTGCACATCGTCCAGGATGCACTTGGGCATGTGAGCCTGTCGGCGATGAAGGAAATCGCCGAGGTGCTGGAGATTCCACCCAGCGCGGTGATGGACACGATGAGCTTTTACACGCACTTTTGGGATCACCCCAAGGGCAAGAAGGTAATTGTGCTGTGTCGGAGTTTATCTTGTCAGGTGATGGGGGCGGATCGGGTGTTGGCGGAGGTGAAGGATCAGCTGAAGATCGACGAGCATGGCACGACAGTCGATGGGCAGTACAGTTTGCTGACAGAGGAGTGCCTCGCGGCGTGCGATCATGCGCCGTGCATGTTGGTGAACGAGAAGCTGCACAAGCGGATCAAGCCGGACGACGTCGGGAAGATCATCAAGGACACTAAGAATGCCGACGTTTCCATGCTGCGGAGTGACTTGTTTGACAAGCCTGCGATGGCGTCGGTCGACTTGCCCACGACCTCGGACGTGAAGGAAATGAAGGACGCCTAGCAATCGCACTTAGCGACGAGCACAACTGCATGGCCAAGTACGAACCAGTTTTGTTGAAGAATGTCGGCGTGCCAAACATACGGACGCTGAACGTGTATCGATCGCGTGGCGGGTACAACGCCGCGAAGAAGGTGCTCACCGAGTGGACGGGCGATCAGACGGTGGAGGTGATCAAGTCCAGCGGGCTGCGCGGCCGGGGCGGGGCGGGGTTTCCGTGCGGGATGAAGTGGTCGTTCTTGCCGCCGGATCGGAAGATCACGTATCTGTGCGTGAACGCGGATGAATCGGAGCCGGGCACGTTTTGCAATCGCGTGTTGATGGAGGAGGATCCGCATCAGCTACTTGAGGGCATTCTCATCGCGGGCTACGCGACGCGGTCGACGGCGGCGTACATCTACATGCGCGTCGAGTTCCACGAACAGTTTCACATTCTCCAAAAGGCTCTCGATGAAGCGTACGCTGCGGGGGTGTTCGGAAAGAAACTGTTCGGCACCGAATACAACCTCGAGTGCTACATTCATCGCGGAGCGGGGGCCTATGTCTGTGGAGAGGAAACGGGGCTGATTGAGAGCCTCGAAGGCAAGCGGGGTTGGCCGCGGATCAAGCCGCCCTTCCCAGCGGTCGAAGGATTATTCCGTCGCCCCACGGTGGTGAACAACGTGGAGACGATCTGCTGCGTGCCGCACATCGTGGAGCGCGGGGTCGATTGGTTTAAGTCCATCGGCACGGAGAACTCCAGCGGACCGAAGCTCTACACGGTGAGCGGCCCGGTGAAGCGGCCGGGCTGTTACGAGGCACCACTTGGGCTTTCGTGTCGCGAGTTAATTTTTGGCGACGATTTTGGCCAAGGCATGATCGACGGCAAGAAGGTCAAGGGGTGCATACCGGGCGGATTGTCGGTCGGCGTGCTGACGGAGAAGGAGTTGGACTGCAAGCTCGACTTCGACGACGTACGCAAGTATGGACTGCTAGGGCTTGGCACGGCCGGTGCGATTGTGATTCCGCACGATGCCGACATTCGGCAGGTGCTGGCGAACGTGACTCGTTTTTACTCGCACGAGAGTTGCGGGCAATGCACGCAATGCCGAGAGGGGACGAACTGGCTGTACAAAATCGCCCAGCGCATCGCAATGGGGGCCGGTCGCATTGCCGACCTGGACCTCATGGTAGAAGTCACGAAGAACATGGGGATGATGGGCGGGCTGTCGATTTGCGGCTTGCCCGATGGAGCGGCGTTTCCGATTCGAACCATCGTGGAGAAGTTCCGCCCCGAGTTTGAAGATCACATTCGCAGGCAGGAGCCGGGGCGCGTGGAGCAGGTGATCCGGCACGTGAATCCGGCGGCGTATGAGCTGCCGATTCTCGGGCAACGATCCCAACCAGCCACCGTCTAACGTGATTTCGCGATTTGTTGTGTGGCTTATTGACGACCAACCAATGAAGACTATCACGTTCGAAGCGTTGAGAACTTGCCCGAGTCCACCAGCGACTTAAAGGCACGGACGACTTCGGGATCGAAAAGGCGGCCGCTGCCTTCGTT
The DNA here is from genome assembly GCA_038042195.1 of Planctomycetota bacterium. GTDB lineage: Bacteria > Planctomycetota > Phycisphaerae > UBA1845 > UTPLA1 > JACRIM01. The sequence goes on from JBBTET010000047.1 coordinate 45,523, forward strand.
GATGACGCGGATGGCTTCGTCGGGGGTCCATGAATCCTTATACACGCGCTGGCTCGTGAGGGCGTCGTAGACGTCGGCGAGGTGGACAATGCGCGCGGCAACCGGAATCGTGTCGCCGGAGAGGCCGTCGGGGTAGCCGGAGCCGTCCCAGTTTTCGTGGTGGCTTCTGGCGATTTGGCGGGCGAGTTCGAAGAAGGGCTTGCGGGAGAGGATGCGCTCACCGCCGACGGCGTGGAGTTTCATCAGGTCGCGTTCGTGGGATTCCAGTGGGCCGGGTTTCTTGAGGACGCTGTCGGGGACGAGCATTTTGCCGACGTCGTGGAGGATGGCTGAATAGCCGATGCGTTCGGAGTCGCCCGTGGGGATGCCCATCGTCTCGGCGATGGATCGAGTGAGCGACTCAATCCGTCGAACGTGCGCGCCGGTGTCGGTGTCTTTGGCCTCGCTGGCGATGGCGAGCATGTAGATGGCTTCCATGTTGGCTTCGTGCAGCTCTTTGGTGCGCTCGCGGACGCGCTGCTCCAGTTGTTCGGAATGCCGCTTGAGGTCTAGCGCCTGTGCAAGCACGGTGTCGGAAAGTCGGGAGATGACTTCGATCTCTTCGCTGCGGTCGGCCTCGGCCTTCTTCATCACGGAGATGTCGGTCAGGGTGATGAGTCGGTAGTCGCTCGCGGGCGGCGCATTGCCGAGCGGTTTGCCTGAGATGATGACGGGGAGCAGAGTACCGTCGGCGGTTGGGACGTGAAACTGGCCTTCATGCGTGGCGTCGAATTGTCCGAGGCGTTTGGTGACGAAGTCGCGATCCGCGTCGGTGGCGTAGAGCGACAGAATGGTCTGACCCACGAGGTCGCCTGGGGAACGATGCATCATGGCGCAGAGGCGGTCGTTGGCATATTGGATGACGCCGACGCGGTCGATGAGGACGGCCCCGCAATGCAGGGCATCCAATAGGGATGCAAAGCCGCCGATGGAGGCTGGTAACGTATCCGCCATGCGAGGTCACCACGGTAAGAGAATGATTGCCTGCCAATTATAACCCGCGCGAGAGGCGTCGGTAAATCAAGAACCGAGTCGACTGGGAGTTGCGCCTATATCGGACGGGACACTTGCGTTTCTGTCCGCGTCATCAAGCGTCCTTGTAATCCGCCGTCCGAGATTTCGATATGATGCGCCTATGCTTCGAGCCATCATCTTCGATTTCGACGGGATCATCGCCGACACGGAGCCGTTGCATTTCCAGGCGTTCGCGGACGTGCTGCGAAGCGAGGGGATCACGTTCGACGCAGGGGACTACTTCGGTACATATCTGGGCTTGAACGACGCAACGATGCTTCGACAGTTCTCGACGGATCGGGGATTGAACTGGGATGACGCGGCCCGCGCGCGGATTCAGGCTGCGAAGGATTTCGCGTATCGAGCGAGTGTTTCCAATGGTCTTCCATTGATGCGCGGCGTGCGGGAGTTGATCGAGCGTTCGGCAGGCAAGCGGGCGATGGCGGTGTGCAGCGGTGCACGTCGGGTTGAGATTGAGGCCGTATTGGCGCAGCACGACTTGACGAAACTGCTCTCGATTATTGTGTCAGCGGATGACGTGCTTCTCTCGAAGCCTGATCCAGCAGGGTATCGTCGAGCTATCGAATTGATTGCAAAAGAGAACGGGTCCATTCTGCCGTCGGATTGCCTCGCCATTGAAGACAGTCTTCTCGGGGTTCGAGCTGCGAAGGCAGCGGGGCTTCGGGTGCTACATGTGACCGCCAATGGACATCATCCTTCCACACAGAACCGTATGAAGTGCGAGCGAGAGGCCGATTGGGGATGCGACGGGTTGGAGCAGATTACTGAGGACATCTTGAATCAGTGGTTCTCAGTTTGAGCTAAGCATTAATGCGGCACTGGTGCGACACGGCCAAAGCGCAGGGCAAAGAGTGCGGCCCCGACCACACCAAAAGCGGCGGCGACGGAGAAGGTGAGTACGGGGCCTGCGCCGGGCTGGAATCGTTCCCCCACCAACCAGCACAAGGCCCCCACGGGCGAGGCCAACATAACACAGACTCCGCGCACGCTCCAGTAAAGCCCGATGGCCTGCGTGCGGACATCGTGCGGGACCAATTCAGCAATCATGGCTTTTCGGGCAGGCTCGCCAATCTCCCGAAACCCGCCAACCACGAAGGCTAACGCCAATCCGATTATCCCGAACTTTGGGCCGAGCAGGATGAGGCTCACGGGAAACGCGGCGAAGAAGACGAATGTCCATCCAATGAAGGGTTTCTTGGCGAGACCTTCGCGGCTGGCGAGGGGACCGATGACGAGATACAGCACGATGTTTGTCACGGCCTGAATCGTGAGAAGGACGGATTGATAAAGGGCGGTGCCGTGGTTGGGGTCCGACGACAAGAGCGGCACGCAAAAGAGAATGATAAACGGTCCCGCCAAACCCTCGGCCCAGCGTGCGAGGATGTCGGCGGCGAGGAGGCGCTTCAGATCCGGCGGAAAGGCGCGCAGCAATCGCAGCGGCTGATTAAGCACGACGGCCGAGTCGGTGCTGGCGGTTCGCATGTAGCGTGCTTGAACGAGAAGCGCGAGCAAAACCAGTACGACAGCAATGGCCACGTCGGCGCGAAGGCCGTCAACGCGGCCGAGCCAGGCGATGAGCGGGGCACTGATTAGATACGCAAGGATGCGCGAGACACGGCGAAAAATAGACTGCATCGAGAAGGCCATCGTGCGTCGCGCGGGGTCGAGTGAGTCCCCAACCACCGTGATCGTGGCCGGGCCGGCAATGGAATCCCAGACGAAGATGAACGGAATCGCCACGAACACCGCAGCGGTGGACTTCCATGTGAAGAGGAGCACGAGGCCGGCGAGGGGTAATAGATTAAACACAAGCAAGGCGCGGCGAGTGTTGAAGCGACCGGAGATGGCACCACCGGCGTAATAGTTCACGGCTTCCAGGGCGTCACGATAGAAACCGTAGGCTCCAATCATGAGCAGGATGGAGGCGTCGCCGCGCAGGGCGGATTGTTGCAACGCCTTGAGATACTGCGGCACGAGGGGCGACCACAGCTCCGTCGCGGCGGTGACCAGTAGAATCGCGCCGAGGAGTGACATCGTGGACGCGTTCAATCCAAGAAACACACGCCAAGATCGCGGCGACGAAGCAGAGGACATGCCCGTACAATACTCGCGTGGCACTCCTTGTGCGAAATCTAACACTCGCGATTGACGAGCCTGCCGATGCACTGCTTGAAAAGGCGGCGCGGCGGTTAAAGGTGCGACCAGACGAGATCAAACGACACGCCGTCGTGCGCCGAGCCATCGATGCGCGCGACAAGTCGGCGATCAGTTTCGTCTACAACGTCGAGCTTACGCTGAGCGGCGGCAACAAGGCCGAACGTCGGGTGCTGCACAATTTACGACGGCAGGACGTCGTCGAGTTGGTGAGTCCGCCGGTGGTTGAGCTGCGGCCCGGCAAGGAGCCGTTGCCGAACCGCCCCATCGTTGTGGGTCTTGGGCCGGCCGGGATGTTTGCGGGGTTGTGGCTGGCTCAGCGTGGGTATCGCCCCTTGGTGATTGATCGTGGTCAGGGCGTGAAGACGCGGCACCGCGATGTCATGCAACGGTTCTATCGGGAGCACGATTTCGACCCCGAGAGCAACCTGCTCTTTGGTGAGGGTGGTGCGGGGGCCTACAGCGACGGCAAGCTCTACACGCGCGTCAACGATCCACGGATGAAGGCTATTCTCGACGTGTTTGTGGCTCATGGTGGCAAGAAGGACATTCTGATCGACGCTCGGCCGCACCTGGGCAGTGATTGGATCCCGACGATCTGCCAGCGGATTCGTGACACGATCATCTCGCTGGGCGGGGAGGTTCGATTCGGGGCGCGGCTGGATTCGGTGGAGGTTGCCGAGGGTGAATTGCGTGGGATCACGATAAACGGGGAGCGACAACCGGCGGGGCCTCTCTTGATTGGGATAGGCCACTCGGCGCGGGACACGCTGCGAATGCTGATGGCGTCGGGCGTGACCATCGAGGCGAAGCCGTTTCAACTGGGTGTGCGCGTGGAGCATCCGCAGAGTCTGGTGGATCGATGGCAGTATGGATCGGCTTGCGGGAATGCGGCGCTGCCGCCGGCGGAGTATCACCTCGTGTCCAAGACGGCGGCGCGGGAGTTGGGCGACGTATACAGTTTTTGCATGTGCCCGGGCGGCGTGATCCTTCCGACGAACGAGTCGCCGGGGTTGATCGCCACAAATGGTGCGTCGCGCTCGTCGCGCTCGGAGCGATTTGCCAACAGTGGGTTGGTGCTGACGATCCCGGTTGAGCATGTGCAGAACGATCCACTGCGCGGGCTGGCGTTTTTGGAAGCGTTGGAGCGGCGCGCGTTTCAACTGACGGGTGAGACGTATGAGGTGCCGGCACAGAGGGCGGTGGACTTTCTGGCGGATCGGTCGTCGGATGGGACGCTTGAGACGAGTTATCCGCTGGGCGGGAGGTGGACGCGGATACGCGATGTTCTTCCCGACTTCGCGGCGGACGGGATTGGCCGGGCGTTGCAAGATCTGGAGCGACGATTGCCGGGGTTCGCGGGGCCGGAGTGCCTGATTACGGCACCGGAGACGCGGGCGAGTGCTCCGATTCGCATTCCACGCGACACGGTGACTCGGGAATCGGTTTCGGCGCGGGGGTTGTATCCCATTGGGGAAGGGGCGGGGTATGCCGGTGGGATCATGTCAGCCGCTGCCGACGGCATCGCCACGGCGGAGGCCATCATTAAGCGGTTCGCTCCGTTTCGATAATTATCGGAAGGATGATAGGCAAGACCGGGATACAATTCGGTATAATCAGGCTTCGCTCGCATCGCACCATGCGGGTCGATGGAGCGCAGGGTGGAACAAAGACCATTCATTTCAATCAATAACCGACGGATGGCGGCATGCGCAGCCATTCTTTCTGCATTTGTTGCGTGTGCACCGGCGTGGGCGGGTGTGCTTCCGTCTCAGGTGCTGGTAGTTTACAACTCACGCACGGCGTCGGGAACGGAGATGAAGGACTATTACCTTTCGGCGCATCCTGATATCCCGTCTGCGAACGTGTTCGACCTCGACAACATCCTCCTTAATACTATTCAGTTGACATACGCCGAGTTCGTCACGCTGATACGAAATCCGATTCGTAATTTCCTCCTACTGCCGGGCGGACCGGAGCCGACGTCGATTGTCTCTATTTGCCTCATGAAGCCGTTGCCGCATCGGATTCAGGACACCGACACAGGCGACTCCGGTGATGGGCCGGGCCTGGCGGTGAATGAGATTCTTGCCGGTGACGCGACGAATGCGGCGGTGGACGCGGAGCTGGCGCTGCTCTGGCAAAATCTTGAGGCCGGTGAGGCGGGTGGCACGATGGACAGCCGATCCGACAACGTGATCGACAATCCGTACCACAAGGCGTCGATCGGGATCGAGACCTTTGGTCGCGGCAATATTCAAACGCAAAAGACGTATCTCAACACGAGTAACATTTGCTGGCTTCTCGGCGGCGCGGGGGCGACGCAGTTGACTCCGGGCGACATGTATCTGGTATGCCGGATTGACGGCAACACCGTCGCTGACGCGAAGACTGTGATTGATCGGGCGAAGGGACTGTACATTAATCGAGCCGTGGTGAAGATTCTGTTCGACGAGCATAACACGAGCGGCGGGGATCACTTTGACGATGATGGACTCTTCTCCGACAACGCCACCGATCCGTTCTGGGGTGGCAATGATTACGAACTGACGCGCGACGCACTGCTGGCGGCGGGTTGGATGGTTCGTTACGACGCGACGTTTGATTTCGTCAGCAGCGCGGAAGAGACGAGTCCTCTCATCGGGTATGCGTCGTATGGGGAGAACCATGCGTCGGTCTTGGGTGAGGACCCACCGGGGGCAGGGACCTTTATCGATGGCTTCCGTTTTCCGCCAGGGGCGATGTTCAACACGCTGGAGTCGTATAACGCACGCGCCTTGAACGGAATCGGCACACTGTTCGACCAAGAGCAGGTCGCGGACTTTGTCGCGGCCGGCGGGACATTCGCGATTGGAAATGTGTGGGAGCCGTTTTCCTTCACGGTGCCGGACAACGCGTTCATGATGACGAATCTGTTGTTGAACGGCCTCACGTGGGCCGAGGCGTCGTACTCCTCGATGCCGGCGCTGAGCTGGCATCAGCTTGTGATTGGCGATCCGCTGGGCAAGCCGGTGATCCTGTTCGATCCAGGGGTGCCCAAAGGCGACATGGATGGCAACGGGGTCGTGGATGGGCGCGACATTCGGTGGTTCATCAGCGTCACGATGAATGGGCTTCTCCCCTATCGAACGGCCTTCCCGGCGCTTGACCCGGTGGCGCGGGGTGACTTTACTGGCGATTTCAAGGTCGCTCCGGATGATCTTGCGGGTTTCATCAGTGCGCTGCTTCTTGCGCCATAGTTGCCAGTCACGATGGGAATTGCTGGAGAAAAAGAGAGGCCGCAAAATAGTGCAAATGCCCGCAATAGGCCGCAAATCCACGGAAGGGAAACCGCGAATTTCGCAGAGGGCGCAGATTGGGTTGGGGCGGAAACGTCCCGCCGCAGCGGGTAAACTGCACGTCGATACGGTGGAGTAGGGTCGAGGGTCCAAGGGGTCCAGGGGCCGAGTGGTGGAAGGGGTTGCTTCGCAACGCGGGCATTTGTTGGCCTCCTTTCTTACTGAAAAAAAACGGCGGGCAAGCCCGGCCGGCTAAACGGGGCATACTAACACATACCTAACTAATATAGCACACGGGTTGGCGGGGGCAAGGGGATTTTTGAGATTTATTTCGGGGGGCGGATTTCCGGCCGGTGGAATTGCGGCAGTTTGTCTGAAGATCGCGTAAGTCTTCGCGGGGGCGAGAGTTACGCGGAGCGGTTGTGCTGGTGGAGTGTAACCACAGATTTCGCTGATTGCGCCGATTTGTGAAAATGGGAGGAGGAAGGCGGAAAAAGTTTGGTTTCCCGAGGATTTGTTGGTGGGGTTGTGGCAGTTAGTCTTTTGATCGCGATGGGGATAGCGCCCGTGCGGTTGGCATGTTAATGGGCGCGGAATCTCCGGGGTTGGCGGCACACGTCTAACAATCTTGCTCAGCGCTTCAGGCGGGTTGTGAGTTGTGGCAGGTCTTTGTTAGGCAACGAGTTGGAACGGCGGATAATGCGGAGTGTGCGGATTTGAACAAACAATGAGCTGCGCCCCCTTTTCCGCCCCGTAATTCATCCTGACACCTTTTCCGCTCCAAAAGCAGGTCGGTCACACGACGCTCCGGGCTACGAGCGTCTATCTCCGCCCGTCGGACGAACACGTCGCCAGCGCCTACGACCAAGCGCGTCGCCACTCGCCCCAGGTGTCAAAACGGCCGCAAAACTTAAATACCCAGGAAGCGTCGTCCTTTGACAATGACACCAACAAAAGAAACCAGTTCGAAGCAACCGGACGTGCTTGAGGCGATCCTCGCCTTGGTCGAATCCATCGACCGAAACGTTGAGGAAATCCTCGACCATCTGGCCGACCACGTGGCGGAGATGCGCTACGCCGGCCTGTACGATGGGAAGTACATCGAAGGCGAAGATTTCGAGTAAGCCGGTCGCCCGCACCCCCAAGGTCGGCGGGGCCAGTTCGCCTCGCTTTGCCCACAGCCCCAAGGCTCTCACCCGGCATCCCCCTATCAAGTAACCGCGGAGGCGCCTTTCTCTCCGCCAAGTGGCCTGTTTATCGGAGTAATTCAAGCTCGCATCCTCTTTCCTTGCCTTTGCACCCAGCAAACCGATACACTACGTCCTCGGAGTCATGTCATGACCTTGAACTTCCCCACCAGAACTGATCCAAGTCGCGAGTTAGGATTCAGGATTGGATCATGGAGGAAAGGTCTTGAGTCTTTCTCATTCGCCACTGCCGCCATGTGCGCGATGATTCTTTTCCTCTCCACATTTTCGCAAAATGTGGTGGCAGATGTTTACATAAGAACAATTCCTAACCAAACTCATTGGGTTGCTGACGGAACCACTGAGTATCGAATTGATGTTGTTGGAAACACTACTCAACACCCAGCAGAAGGTTTTACCTTAGCACAATGGGCATTATGGATACCTGTAGACTTAAGTTTTGTAAGGGCAGAATTACCTGATGAGTCGAATAACCCTAGCCAAAATGTTGATGATTTTTTTTATAGTAATTTGATGACTGACAATCCTGGAGGATTGTTCAACTGGATTTATTCTATACCTTCTGCAAATGCAAATCCTAGTTGGCCATCGAAGATAACAGGAAATGTAAGGGAAACAGCAGATTCTATGCAAGGCCCTTCTAATCTAAACGATAAAATATTAGGTAGCTTTTTCTTCAAGGCAAACCCTAATGCAGCTGGAACAACTTGGTTTAGAACTTCTAATGAAACGCTATTGGGGACAAGCAATACATCTTATACTTTCTCTCCTAATTGCAGTGGAAATCCAGGATGTTTGATAAAAGAATATACTAACTTCTCAATTATTCCAGTTGGTGATATGGATATGAATATTTTTGTCGATACAGATGATGTTGAACCATTTGTAAACGCCTTGCTAGATCCTGTTTCTTATCAAGCACAAAGACAAGCTGGAACAATTGGTTCCGGTGACATGAACCTCGATGGAGTTCTTGACGGTAGAGATACGGATCAATTTGTCAGCAAACTCTTGGGCCGGTAATTTTCACCTCCACGCGCGGCCGCCAATTAAATTCGCAGCAGCAAGATTTATTAACCTGCGGTCCCTCATCCGGCGATGGAAACCGACGTTCCCGCATACTTGCGGGACCTGGAGAAGGTGGCCGATCGCATCGAGGCGATGTTCGAGTGGGAAGCGCTTGCCCAGCAGGAGCGCGGCTCCCGGGCCCTGCCGCCGTTTGTACTCAGCTACAAGAACCAGCAGGAGATCGCCGACCTGTACGCGCAGTTTTCTTTCATCTGCATGTGCCTTCACATGATGCTCGACGATCCGAAGACGAACTGCAGCATCCCTCAGCGCGAAGAATGGCAGAGGCAGCTCCGCAAACTGGAAAATCGCGTTCAAGACCTCGGCCGAACCGATGGGTTTATAAACGGCTGATGGTTTATGCGTGCAGTGCAGTTTACGCCACGATGAAAATCACGGACTATCTCGATCAGCAGGCCCGCACGCTCGACGAAAGCAGCCAGCGGATTAAGGACTTTCGTGTCTTCGATTTCAATCACATACCCGAAGAGCCGCTGATGCGCGAGGAGGCCAAGCTCGTCATCGACGCCTACCTACGGTATCTCAAGACCGGCATCGCGAATCATCTCTTCGTCTTCGGCAGCCGGGGATCTGGCAAAACACTGATGATCAAATACGTCCAGCGCCTCCTGGCGAAGCGTGGCGGTGTCGACATCCTTTATGTTAATGGATATTAGGGACAGGCACTAATATTATCTCCCTGCGAATGCATTTACCATCACTTTTTTCTGCCCTTCTTCGGCTTCGGCGATGTCGCCTTTCGCGGTCGGCCGACTGGGCGGGGGCGAAGCCGGCGGCCCAGCGTCTTCTCGATTTTAGCCATCATGCTGTCCGAGGCCAGTGGACGGCCGCTGCGGAGCGCCAGCCGCAAGGGCGTCACGTCGTCTTTCGCTTCCGGTCGCAGGAGTTGCTGCCGCCACCGATTCGGCTGACACAGGGACCGCCACGCCGGCAGGTCCAGCCACTCGGGCGCGGGAACATCGCCGACATGAGCGGCCGCGCTGGACCACGCAAACTTCCACGGCAGTCGCACCCTCCGCGCGCGGACGGGGTTGCGCTCGACGTACAGGCAGGCCCGCTGCGTGTGCGTCGCTTCCAACGGCGACGAGTAGAAACGGTTCTGTCAGAGGTGGCCGCTATTCTGCGGCTTCGTTGCGCTGGGGGCGGTCGTCGGGGCGTTTGCCGTGGGGGCCGGGGATGTTTGAGAAGCCCTTGATGGCGGGCATGTCTTCGGGCTTTTCCTTTGGGTGGACGGCGAAGACTTCGACTCGCATGATCTCTTCAAACGGGAGGGTGACGACGAAGGCACCGACTTTGTATGAGTCGTCGGTGGGCATGCATTCAAAGCTGAGGGCGATGGTGGTTTCCAGGGGGATGATTTCTTTGACCTCGTAGGAGAAGCCGTCACGGAGGTAGATGATGGTGCGGGCGTCGACCTCCTTGAAGAACTGTTGAAAGGCTTCGTCTTTCTCAGCGGCTTCTTGGGTGACATTCGGGAAATGCGAGCGGGTGCAACGCAGCTTGGCCTCGTCGACGCGCGTGAGGTATGCGGAACCGAACCACCAATCGTAGTTGAAGATCATTGGGGAGCGTCCTCGCTGGATGGGTGGCAGACTTTACGATAAATGTGGTGGGATGTAAAGCGAGCGGGTGATTTCGGGAGAATCATAAACGCCGTAAAGACCAGGCGGCGATGGGGTTCCGGGCGCATCGCCGTCTGGCCTATGGGTTCAGCGTTTTGACTTGCCGGGGTTCTTGGCTTTCCAGTCGTCGTCCCAGTAGTAGCCTTCGTCGTAGTAGCTCTCTTCGTAATAGCCGGAATCGTAGTAGCCGCCATCGTCATAGAAACCGCCGACGTCGTAGTAGCCCGATTCCTCGACGAAGGTCTCGGTGAATCCGCCGCCTCCGATGAAGGATGGGAGGAAACCGAGTCCGACGTCGACGTTTGTGTATGAGCCGCCGCCGCGACTTCGTCTGCAACCGGCCGCCGGCAAGAGCAGGGCGGCGAGGGCGAGTGTCAGGACGGCGTTACGAGTGATGTTCCTCCACATGGCAGTCTCCCGAATCTGATCAACGGCGCGCGACCAATCCCGTGACGCCGGCTGGCGCCTTGTCCCAGTCGTCCCACCCGCCGGCTTTCACCGCACGGGCCTCACCATGAGGGGGTCAGTCGCGAGGGTTGAAACGGCGTTTCCATGCACGCCGCGTGATTTCTTGAATGGCTAGACACAGGGATTGCAGAGAGGTTGGAAACCAGTCGGCGGGGGTTTTTTGCGGTCTGTGCGGTGGGTTGCGAATAAATGAAGGGGCGCGGCGAATACGAGGGAGACAAGGGCATCGGACGTGTGCCTGCGTGGTAGGATAGTGGGTTGCAAGTACGGTCTGGTGCAGGATTTCGAGCAATGTTTAACCGACTGGCGACAGTGCGAATCAAGGCGGCCGAGGATGCCATTGCGGCCGGACGACTCGAAGAGGCCTTCGACGTGGCGACGTTGCCCGACTTGGCGGATCAGCGCGTGGCGCGGCCGCTGCGCGAACGGCTGGCCACGGCGTTTCTGACGCGCGGGCAGGAACGGCTGCTCGGCAGGCAATTTAAGGAGGCGTTAAGTGACTTTGACCGCGCAGCGCGCTGCGGGGCGGCGGCGGATGTGATTCAGGAATGGCGGAATCGTGCGATTGACGCCCAGCGGGATGATGCGCAGGCGCAAGGCAAGAAAGCGGCGGCCCTGACCGAGGCGCGACAGCGAATGGCGGCGGGCAGTTTGGCCGGCGCGGCGGACGCGGTTGCAAAGTCGCCGGTGCAGGATCGGGATGCCTCAGCGATGACCGACGAGATTGAACGACAGCGGGCACGCGCGGAAAAGGCGCTGGCAGGTGCGAAGACGGCGTTTGATGCCGGGCATCTGGCATCGGCGGCGCAGCAGCTCCTCGCAGCGCGGACGATTCATGCGAAGCTGGACGGTGTGGTTGAGTTGGAGGTGCGCATCGTGGCGCGAATCGTGGAGCAGGCACGGACTTCGTTTGAAGATGGGCGATTGGATCGAGTGGAAAAGGAGTTGGCCGTGCTGTCCGATCTGGGTCGTCATTCGGCGCATCGCCATGAGCTAGATGAGGCCGTTCGACTGGCGAAAGAGGCGGCGGTGGCGATGTCGGATGGTCGGTATTCCAAGGCCGGCGTGTTGATGGGGCGACTGGGTCAAATGGAAATGAAAGCCGGCTGGGTGGAGTCGGTTCGCAAACAGTTGGATTCGATTGAGGATCAGCGGCGTGGAGTGTTGGAGGGGCCGCTTGGTCTGCTGCTTGGG
>JBBTET010000048.1:0-10525 GCA_038042195.1 Planctomycetota bacterium
GCGGGCGGCGAGGTAGAGCTGTTCCAATGTCGGATGTGGGATGAGGGATGTGGGATCGGGGGACGCGACGGGGGCGGTTTCTAGCGGATCATCGCTCGGCGAAGCCTTCCGCCACGGCGGATGTTCCACGCGGCTAAACGGGGTCGGGGTATTCGGGGCGTTGTTTTGTGACATGGTGATGTCCTCCTTCGACTCAAATGTAGGACGGGGGTCGGGGAAGGCAAATGGAAATGTTGGAAAATCGAAAAATCGGAACGTCGAAATCGGGTCAACCTGCGGGTGGGCCGTGGGTTGGCATGTTGGAAATATTTTTTGGAAAAGTTGAGATTCGTGCGAGAAGGGAATCTCGCACGAGCGCGGAATGGTCCGCACAGCGGACCCTACGCGCTACATGCGGGAGAGGCGGGGGATGTTATCGAAGTGGCGGTCGCGGGTGAAGAGGGTGAGGTCGTGCTGGATGGCGAGGGCGGCGATCCAGAGGTCGTTGGTGGGGACGGGCTTGCCGGTTTTGCGAAGGGAGACGACGAGGTCGGCGTAGAGTTGGATGGTTGCTTCGTCGGCGAAGAGTGTGCGCACGCGCTGCGAACGCATGAACTCACCGAAGCGAGCCTCATTTTGTTTGGCATGTGTTCCGCCGAGAAACCCCGCGCGTATCTCGGCAACCGCGACAAACGGGAAGAACACCTCGCTGGCGCGGCGGATGGTTTCCAGGGTGAACTCGTCCCCTCGGCACAGGTCGGAGTAGCGATTCACATCTATCGCCAGTCTTAGCGCCATTGTTCCCAATCAATCTGGCGCTGCTCTTCGAGAATGCGGTCGAACTCAGGGTCTTCCACCCACGTGCCGGCGAGAAAGTCCAAATCGTGATGGAGCTTCGGCTCGGCGGTGTTGCTGGTTTCGCGGGCGAGGACATCAAGGACGATTTCGTTGAGGCTTTTTCCGGAGGCGCGGGCCTTTCGGCGCAGTGCCTGGTCCACGTCGGGGGGGACGGCGCGGATGGTGTATTGATGTGACTTACCCTTCTTCATGCCTGCATTATATGATGGCAGTGCCTGCATGGCAAGTAGGCACGCGAATACCCTGTGTTTTCAACGGTATTCGAAGGCTAAGAGGGTATTCGGACATTGCGCTCGGAGGCGATTTCCTCGGCTTTTTCATACCCCGCATCGACATGGCGGAAGACGCCCATGGCGGGGTCGGAGGTTAGGACTCGTTGGAGGCGGTCGTCGGCGGATTTGGTGCCGTCGGCGACGGAGACCTGGCCGGCGTGGATGGAGTAGCCGATGCCGACGCCGCCGCCGTGGTGGACGCTGACCCAGCTTGCGCCGCAGGCGGTGTTGGCGAGTGCGTTGAGGATGGGCCAGTCGGCGATGGCGTCGGAGCCGTCTTTCATGGCTTCTGTTTCGCGGTTGGGGCTGGCGACGCTGCCGCAGTCGAGATGGTCGCGGCCGATGACGATGGGGGCTTTCACTTTGCCACTGCGAACGAGTTCGTTGAAGGCGAGGCCGGCCTTGGCGCGTTCGCCGTATCCGAGCCAACAGATGCGGGCGGGCAGACCCTGGAAGGCAACGCGCTCACCGGCGAGGCGAATCCAACGGGCCAGGTGTTTGTTGTCGGGGAAGAGTTTGAGGATTGTTTCGTCGGTGACGGCGATGTCTGCGGGGTCGCCGGAGAGGGCGCACCAGCGAAAGGGGCCGGAGCCTTCGCAGAAGAGGGGGCGGATGTATTCGGGGACGAAACCGGGGATGCGGAAGGGGTTGAAGTCGAGGCACGAAGGCACGGAGGCACTTAGGCACGAAGGGTCCAGGAGGCCACGTTCGTGCGCTTCTTTCGCGAATGCTCGGAGGTTGTTGCCGTAGTCGAAGGTGATTGCGCCGCGGTGTTGCAGTTCGAGCATGGCGGCGACGTGGTGGGCCATGGTGCGGAGGGATTCGCGTTTGTATTTCTCGGGGTCGCTGGAGCGCAGGGCGAGGGCGGCGTCGAGGGTCATGGCATTCGGGACGTAGCCGTTGAGGGGGTCGTGGGCGGAGGTTTGGTCGGTGAGGATGTCGGGGGTGATGTTTCGTTTGATGAGTTCGAGGAGGAGGTCGGCGACGTTGGCGCGGACGCCGATGGAGACGGCCTCTTTGGCTTGTTTGGCGACGAGTGCCATTTGGATGGCATCGTTTAGGGAGTCGGTGGATTTGTCGAGGTAGCGGGTGCGGAGTCGTTTTTCGATGCGGGCGGGATCGACGTCGGCGATGAGGCAGGTTGCGCCGTTCATGGTGGCGGCGAGGGGTTGCGCGCCGCCCATGCCGCCGAGGCCGCCGGTGACGAGGAGGCGACCGGCGGGTGAGCCGTTAAAGTGTTTGCGGGCGCACGCGCCGAAGGTTTCGTAGGTTCCCTGGAGGATTCCCTGGGTGCCGATGTAGATCCAACTGCCGGCGGTCATTTGGCCGTACATGGTGAGGCCGAGGGCTTCGAGTCGGCGGAACTCGTCCCAATTTGCCCAGTGGGGGACGAGCATGGAGTTGCTGATGAGGACGCGCGGGGCGTAGTCGTGGGTCTTGACGATGCCGACGGCGCGGCCGCTTTGGATGAGGAGGGTTTCGTCGTTTTCGAGGGAGCGGAGGGCGCGGACGATGCGGTCGAAGTCGGGCCAGGATCGTGCGGCCTTGCCGGTGCCGCCGTAGACGATGAGGTTGTCCGGGTCTTCGGCGACGTCGGGGTCGAGGTTGTTGTGGAGCATTCGGAGGGCGGCTTCCTGGTGCCATCCTTTGCAGGAGAGGGTGGTTCCGCGCGGGGCGTGGAGGGTGCGCGGGGGGGATGCGGTGGTGGACATTCGGTCGGCTCCAGCGTGGTTTGTTTTTGGGAATGTAGCTTTAGCGAATGGGTGAGTCCACTACGGCTGGGGATAACGACGGATTGCTATCCGTCGGCTTTCGAGGCGAGCGTGGGGTGTAAAAAAATAAACGAGGCCGCCAGCCTCCCTGGCGACCCCGTCCGAGCGTACTACCAGGAGAGGACGGATGAGGTGGGGGTGTCGGACTGAGGAAAATGAGGAATGAAGAATGAAAAATGCAGGATGGGGGGTGGCGAACAAGGCCGGCGGATAAATGGTGAAATGGTTGAGGCGGGGTGGTAGAATCAATAATCAAACCCAGCGGTTTTGGCCGTTGGGTTTGACTAGCCGATGGCAGGGGCCATCGGTTGGAGGAGGAGAGAGAAAGAAAGGGTATTGTGATGATCGCGGTTTGGCTCTCCTCGTCCATCGGTATTCGGTTTTCATGTCTCTTACCTATTGATGACGGGCGAGCGGGTTGGACGGCTACTCCTTTCGTACGGTTTTTTTGATGAGCGTCGATTTGGATCAGGATGGCGTGTTGATGTCCCGGTTGCAGGCCGGTGATGAGGACGCCGTTGTCGATATTGGGGCGCGGTATGGGTTGGAGTTGCGGCTGTTTTGTCAGCGGATGGTTTACAACGAGGCGATGGCGGAGGACATCGTGCAGGATGTTTTGATGACGTGTTGCCGGCATGATGCGGGGGCGAAGCCGACGGGGAGCTTGCGGGGGTGGCTGTATCGGGTGACGCGGAATCGGGCGATAGACGAGATCCGTCGGAAAAGCCCGAATGTGCGATTGTCGGCATTGGGGACGAAGGACGCGATGTGGTCGAACTCGGCGATCCCGATTGATCCGGTGACGACGCCGGCGGGGAAGGCGGTTAAGGAGGATCGGGCCCGGCAAGTGAAGATGGCGATTGATGCGATGGATGAAGATTTGCGTGAGGTGGTGATTCTTTATTTCTTTCAGGGGCTGGCTCGGGAACAGGTGGCGGAGGCGATTGGGTTGACGCTGTCGGGAACGAAGGCGCGGCTGGCGAAGGCGACGCGGATGCTGCGTGAGCAATTGTCCGGTCTGAATGATTCATCTCTATGAACTGCGAGACGGCGCAGGAACTTTTTCTTGATTGTGTGGAAGGCGAACTGGATGCGCCGGTGGCCGCGGAGCTGAAGGCACATGCGGCGTCGTGCGCACGTTGCAAATTGGGGCTGCAACAGACGCGC
This sequence comes from Planctomycetota bacterium, assembly GCA_038042195.1. GTDB lineage: Bacteria > Planctomycetota > Phycisphaerae > UBA1845 > UTPLA1 > JACRIM01. The sequence continues at coordinate 4,049 of JBBTET010000048.1, forward strand.
GATCTGCTGGGGGCGATGGGGCGGATCAAGGAGAAGGAGGAAGCAGCCTCGGCGGCGTCGGCGATGAAACGGTCGCAGTCGTTGGGGCGGACCTGGCGGAGTGGAAGGCAGGGGGGGCGGTTGGGGGATTTCGAGATTATTCGGGAGATCGGGCGCGGGGGGATGGGGATTGTGTATCGGGCGCGGCAGGTGTCGCTGAATCGGTTGGTGGCGCTCAAGGTGCTGCCGGGGATTTTTCGGCAGGTGCCGACGGCTGTGACGCGATTCCTAAAGGAGGCGCAGGCGGCGGCGAAGCTGCATCACACCAACATCGTGCCGGTGTATGCGCAAGGGGAGTATGAGGGGCATTGTTATTACGCGATGGAATTGATCGAGGGGGACAGCCTTGATCGGATTTTGCGGAGGGAGCCAGGGCGGCTGCATGAGCACCCACCGGATGCATCGTTTGCGGGGTTGCAGTCGCAGACGGGTGCGGCGGCGGGGGGGCGGCGGCAGTCGTATCGATTTCTGGCGCGGCTGATGGCGGGCGTGGCGGAGGGGCTGGACCACGCCCACAAGCAGGGGGTGATCCATCGCGACATCAAGCCGCAGAATCTTTTGATGGCGGGCGACGGGCAGTTGCACATCACGGACTTTGGGCTGGCGCGGTTGTTGGATGAGCCGAGCATCACACTCACGGGGGAGATGGTGGGGACGCCGGCGTATATGTCGCCGGAACAGGTGACGGGGGATCGGTCGGCGATTGATCAGCGGACGGATATTTTTTCGTTTGGGGTGACGTTTTACGAGGCGCTCACGGGGGTGCGGCCGTTTGAGGGGGCGACGCGGGATCAGGTGACGGCGCGGATTCTGACGCGCGAGCCGAAGCCGCCGCGGAAGATTAATCCACATGTGCCGGTTGATCTGGAGACGATTTGTTTGCGGGCGATGGAGAAGGAGCCGGGGCGACGGTATCCGAGTGCGGAGAAGCTGGCGGCGGATTTGCGGCGGTTTGCGGATGACCGGCCGATTTTGATTCGACGGGCGGGGGTGGTGGAGCGGTCGGTGAAGTGGGTGCGCCGGCATCCGGCGCTGTCGACGATTTATGGGTTGTTGATTGTGATGACGATTGGGGCGGGGACATGGCGGGTGCAGACGGTGAAGGCGCGGCATGCGCGGGGGAATGAGTTGGTGCGGGAGGCGTATGAGTTGTTGGCGTTTGAGGATTATCGCGAGCCGCGAGTAGCGTTTGCAAAACTCGCTGAGGCGGGATCGATGGGGCCGGATGAATGGGAGCTTCGCAAGGCGATGGGGTTGGCGAATTTGGGGGAGGATCCGAAGAAGGCGATTGACCATCTGACGTGGGTCGTTGCACAGAGACCGGCAGATACGGAACCGATGTATCTGCTGGCGTGGGCGCTTCGGATTCAGGCGGATCGGGTGGATGCCGTGGTGAAGGAACGGCTCGCGAAGGCTGATGGGCTGGGCGGTCCGGCGACGGCGCAGGCGCATTTTTTTCGGGGGCAGGTTTTGGTTCGGGAGGAGGACGAGGCGGAGAAGGAATATCGGCTGGCGAAGGGATTGAAGCCGGGCTACACACAGGCGCTGTTGCATTTGGGGCGTGCGCTCAATCACTGGATGTATCACCATCGGAGTTTGGAGAAGTTCGGCGAACTCAAGGACTCGCTGAATGCCGTGTGTTTGGTGCAGGATAAAAAGGCATATCCGCGGTACCTGCTTTCCATCGGGCATCGGCTGGCGGGGGAGATTCATCAGGCGGATGGCAAGGCCGATGCGGCGGCGGTGGAACTCGCGCGGGCCTTGGAACTGGCCCAGGATGCACAGCGCGTGGAGTCGGATAGTGCGCGGGGGTATGTGGCGGAGGCGGAATATTGGGAGACGATGCGGAATTACGAAAAGGCACTTGAGTTACGAAATAAGAGCGAGCCGTATTGCATCAAGCCAGAGCCGAAGGCGGAGCTTTTTCAGTACCGATGGCGGCTGCATTTTTGGCTGGGGCATCATGAGGCGGCGCTGAAGGATCTGGAGACGCTGGCGGCACTTCGGACTGACACTGATCCGAAGCGTGTTTGGTATCTGGGATTGTTTCCGGCGTTGGTACTGGCCGATCAGGGGAAAGTCGATCAGGCAATCGAGAAAATTCTTAAGACGGCCACGGAGAAACCTACGAGCTTTCGGGCTGTAACGGCGGCGGCGAGTTTCCTGCGGATGCTATGGAAGCCTAATGAGGCGAACGACCTACTCAAACAGTATCAGAATCAAGTGGTGTTCGAGCCATCCGGACGGGCAGAGGTGTCCTATGGATTCATGCACGCATGCTATCGTCCGCTCAACATTCATCATTACACAGAGAAAGCCACGACTTATCTGACGACGCCTGAAGAGGTCCGCGCGGGACGTGCCATGATGTTCTACTTACAGGCTTCAGACTCTTTTTCAGGAGCTAATCACGATTCTGCATTTCGATTGTTTTGGGTATGTGACGATGCGTATGACTCCGAGGATTACTGTTACATGGCACGGGTATTCGTACGACGGATGGAGCTGGACCCGGCGTGGCCGCAGTGGGCGGGAAAGTAAGGAGTAGCTGTGTCTGCGCGTTCCGCGATCCTCGCGAATCGTGGTCAAACAGGGGGACGGGGCCAATTTTGGGGCGTTGGGAGGAAAAAAGTAGCCGTTAGAGGGGGGGAATCCGTCTTCTTTCAGGAGGAATCGGGTAAGATTAGAGAGGTTGGCAGGGTGCGCCGTCGACGCGGGTGGGCCTGGCGTTTGAAGGGTGTGGGAAGAAGGAGCTTGCCGTGCAATGCCACCTCGGGAGCGAGCGACCATGTCCTCAACTCGACGGATGCGCGTGGATAGTCTTAGGCGGTCTGACCATCATCTGGTGACGGGGCATTGCCTTCGCGCCGAGCGCTGGGCAAGCCGCGCGGCTAAACCTGTTTGCTTTGGGGCGTTTCTCTTTATCGTGGCTGCACCTGTAATGGCGGGGCCACATGCGCTAGTGCCCATTCCTAAACCGCATTTCACGATTGATCTTGCATCACCGTCGATTGGGAAGCCCACCATTGGCGGTCCGATCACGGCGGGGGCGATTCTGGATGCGCCGGGGCCGGTGGTGACTTATGCAGCGTCGGGCCTTCGGTTGTTTCATCCGGCGGATGAATTGGATGAGATGAGCGGGAATCGGATCGATGTCGGTGTCGCGGACAAGTTTGTAATTCTGTTTGGGGTGGATCGGACGAGCGTGGGGGCGCGGGGGCCTGATCCCTCGTTGCTGCCTTCGCGACCGTTCAATGTGCAGGATCAAGCGACGCGTCACCAGGCGGCGGGTGATACATTCATGACACTCGACTTGTACACTCGTTCGGGTGGGCCACTTCCTTTGGAGGCGTTTCGCCTCATCGCCACGAAGAACAACACGCTGGTGATTAATCAGGGTGATAGCGGCGGCATTGATTATGACCTGGTCGAGGACGTATCGCCGCTGATGGACCTGCCGCCGGGGACGCCGATCGATGAGGGGGATGGGATGTACTATGAGCCGGTGCCGCCGTTGTTGGCCGGCGGGCCGCAATGGCCGGCGGTTCGGGATGCGGTGTCGGGTGATGATGGTGGGGCGAATCGAGGGATTGCGGTGTATTTGTATTTCACGTTGAGCCGGAACAGTCCGTCGTTGGCGCAGTTGCCGCCGCCGGGGAGCGGGGCGAATGTGTATGTCGATACGGATCCGAACACACCGTTCACGGAGAATCTGTATGTGACGGCAGCGCAGTTGGGATTGGTCGGTGGGCCGACGGGTGACGACATTGACGGTTTGATGGTGTTTGACGGCGGGGTGCAGGGGGTGTTCGACACGGGGATCGATCAAGTCATTTTTTCGCTGACGCCAAATTCACCAAGTTTGGGGATTACCTTTAGCGCGGCGGATTTGTTTACCTCCAACGGGGGTGGAGTCTTTAATCTGTATGCGCGGGCGGATGATCTGGGGCTGCTTTCGACGGACAATGTGGACAATCTTGAGTTGATTAAGACCACAGACTCAGCGGCGACGGCGTTCAACTCGGCGATCTACTTAGTGATACCGGGCGACTATGACGGGGACGGGGTGTTGACCGCGGATGATTGCGGGCAGTTTGCGGGGTGTTACACGGGCGAGGGCGGGGTTGCGACGCTGTCGTGCGGCTCATTCGATCAGGATGCGGATGGGGACGTGGATTGCCTTGATTGGCGGAACAACACGATCATTTTTATGCAACTCAATGGTGGGGCTGTTTGTCCGCCGCTGACGATACCCGAGTTTGTGTCGGCACTCTTGGGGTCGCCGTTGGTGCCCGCGCACGAGTGCATGGCGGACATGAATCTGGATGGGAAGGCGAATGGGGCGGATGTGGGGCCTTATGTGAAGACGGTTCTCGGTCCGTGAAAGGTCGTATTACTGTGCCATCGCAGGAGCAGGCGTTTTTTTGATGCCGGACTCCCTCGCTTGCGCTTCGGGCTGATCATGAGGCCCACTACTCGCCTACGTCCCATCGGTTAGAATGGCGGTGTCTCCCCCTGGGTGAGTTTTAGAATAGCGGTGTCTCCCCCTGGGTGAGTTGGAGAGAGTCGCGGCGCCTTGCCGCACGTGAATGAGGAGGATGGGTGGTGGGTATTTTGCAGTCTCGAATCAAGTCGAATTCGGTTTTGGCAATCGTGGTTCTAAGCATGACTTCGCCGGCACTCGCGGAGCGGGCGGTGGTGTCGTCACCACTTCAAGTGGTTGGCGGGGTGGCGTTGGACTACGGCGTGTCGCTGCAACTGGATGCCACCGCGTATGAGGCGTTGAAGGGCGTTGAGCACGTGTTGCTTCGCGGGTTTGCGATGCCGGATGGGGCGTATGTGGACCTGGCGCTGGAGCGATTCGATATCTTCTCGAAGGATGCTCAGATCGTCATCAGCGATGCGACCGGCGATCATCCGATGGAGCGGCCGGATGTGGTGCTGTTACGCGGGACGATCTCCGGGGACGAGTCGTCGCGTGTGTATCTTGGGTTGTCGCCGCATGGGACGAACGGGTATGTGGTGCGCGGAGGCCAGAAGGTGATCGTGTCGGAGCCGGCGAATCATGCGGGTCCGATCGTGATCTATGACCCGGCGATGCTGCCTCCGGGCGTATTGCCGCCGTCCACGTTTACCTGCGGGTTGGATCAGTTGCCGAATGGCGGGCGCGTGATGCCGGTGGAGGATTCGCCGGTTGCGGTTGATGAATCGCAAGTCACTCCTCGTGGTACGAGCGGTTGTCGGCTGGTGAAGCTGGCTGTGGAGACGGACTTTGAGTACACGAGCCGGGTGTTCGGCGGGAGTACCACGAACTCGGCGGCCTACATTCCCGTGTTGTTCGGCGCTGTAAATGAGATTTATACGTCGGAGGTTGATAGCCGGTTTGAGATCGTTTTTTCGCGTGTGTGGGCAACCGACATCGATCCATATGTGGCCAACCAGACCGTGAATACGCGTCTGAACGAGGTCGGGATTCATTGGGCGTCGCAGATGGGGGCGGTTGAGCGAAACATCGTTCACATGCTGACAGGCATGAATACGGGGGCAGGCGGCATTGCGTATCTGGGTGTGCTGTGTCCGATACCTGGTGGCTACGGCGTGTCGGGGTATTTGGGTGGTTCGTTTCCGTATCCAATTCAGAACAATGCGCCGGGGAATTGGGATCTCGTCGTGGTGTCGCATGAGATCGGGCATAATTTCAATGCGCCGCACACGCATGACGTGGGCATTGATTGCTGCGGCGGCGGGGCGGTGTGCAACAACACCGTGAACTGCTCGAATGCGGCGCAGGGTACGATCATGTCGTATTGCCACACTTGCGCGGGGGGCATTGCGAATATCGCGCTGAATTTTCACACACAGATTCGCACCAATAACATGCTTCCGTACTTGAACGCCATCGCGACCTGTCTGCCGTTTTCGGTGGATGTGACGGTGAATGCGCAACCGATGCCGCAGGCGGTGGCTGCGGGCGATCCGGTTGTGTTGTCGATCAATGCGACGGGAGGTCCGCCGTTGAATTATCAGTGGCAGCGGAATGGGCAGAACCTAGTGAACGGAGGTAACGTTTTTGGTGCCACGACGAACACATTGGTGCTGTCGACAGCGCAGGGGTGCGACGCGGGCAGCTATGACGTGGTGATGACCAGTTCTTGTTCGGCGGTGACGAGCGACGCGGTGTCGGTGACGGTGGATACGAGCGGTCTGCCCGCGCCGGATGAGGAAGCGAAGCTGTTCGACAATGCAGGGCAGTCGGCGAGCGATGAGGCTGGGGCGTCGGTGTCGATTTCAGGGGATACGGCGGTGGTGGGGGCGGCGCTGGATGACGGGATCGCGGGGGCGGACCAGGGATCGTCGTATGTCCATGTGCGCAACGGCATGGTGTGGAGCCAGCAGGCGAAGCTAACTGCTACAGACGGCGCGACTGGCGACGAATTC
>JBBTET010000049.1:0-35897 GCA_038042195.1 Planctomycetota bacterium
CGGCGGGGCTGTATCGGCGACTTGTGGAGGACACTGGGGCGGGCGAGTTGCAGTTGCACGCGATGATGGAGTTGGCGGCGATTGAATCGGCGGCGAAGCGACCGGAGACGGCTCTGGGGTTGCTGGAGAAGTTGCAGGCCGCGCTCAAGGGACGGGCGGGCGACTCCGTCAAAGGGCTTGCGGAACAGGCGGCGTATCGCGTGGGGCTGGCGCAGTTTGAACTAGGTCGGTTCAGTGACGCGGCGGGCAGCCTGTCGACGTTTGTCACGACGTATCCATCGAGTGACTCATTGGCATCGGCGTGTTTCTATGCGGCTGAGGCGTTGTTTCGTGTCAACAAGTTCGACCAAGCCGGGAAACATTTTGAGCAAGCGATAACGGCCGGTGATGCGAAACTGACCTGGCAAGGTCCGGCGTTGCTACGGTGGGGGGATTGCCTGGGTCGGCTGGAGCAGTGGACCAAGAGCGAGGACGTGTTGAATCGATACTTGAAGGAACACGGCGACTCGGAGACGTGGTATCAGGCGACGTTTGGCATTGGCTGGGCGCGGGAGAATCTGGGTCGGCATGAGGAGGCGGTCACGGCCTACCGCAGGGTCGTGGAAAAGCACAAGGGGCCGACGGCGGCGCGGGCGCAGTTTCAGATTGGCGAGTGTCTGTTTGCGATGAAGAAGTATGAAGTGGCCGTGCGAGAGTTGATGAAAGTGGACATTCTCTACGACTATCCAGAGTGGAGCGCGGCGGCGATTTATGAGGCGGGGCGCTGTCTGGAAAAGCTGTCGAAGACGGCAGAAGCGCGGAAACAGTTCGAGGCGGTCGTGGAGAAATACGGCGGTACGAACTGGGCCGGGCTTGCGACGAAGCGGCTGGGTGAGTTGTCGCGCGTGGCGATGCCGGGGCATTCGCAGAATTGAAACTCAATACGGAGACGAGCCATGAATTCGATTTCATTATTGGCGATGGGGTTGATGCTGGGACAAGCGGCCCCGAAGCCGGCGACGGACGAAGTCAATCTGAGGGTGCATTCGATCCTCGACTTTGTGACCAAGGGCGGCCCCACGATGCTGGCGATCGTGGCGTGTTCTCTGGTGGCATTGGCGGTGATCGTGGAACGGCTGGTCATGTTGCGCTGGCGAAACGTGATTTCACCGGGGCTCCTGGCGGGATTGAGTGCGGTCGCTGGTGATCGGGAGAAGGCGCTGGCGTTTTGCAAGCTTGATGGAAGCCCGGCGGCCAGCCTGCTATCGGCGGCGATTCGGCGACGGGGTGAGAGTCGCGACGCGATTGAGAAATCGGTCGAGGAGGCGGGTCGGCGCGAAACGGTTCGACTGCGCCATCGGATGCGCGTGCTCGGTGCGTTACCGCAGGTCTCCACGATGCTAGGACTCCTGGGGACGATCTTCGGGATGATCAAGACGTTTCAAGCCGTGGCGGCATCGGGGCAGGCGCTGGGCAAGACGGAGATGCTTGCGAAGGGAATCTTCGAGGCGTGGACGAATACAGCGGCGGGATTGATCGTAGCGATACCGGTGTTGATTGCGTATCACGCGCTTCTCGGGCGGATTGACATGCTGGTGGTTGAGCTGGATCGCGTCGCAGTTGATTTTGTGGAGGAGGAGGATGGCCGGTCGAAGGCGGCTCGTAATCCAATCGTGGAGCCTCGCGCCAACGATGCGCCATTGGCACAAGGTCAACCGGCATTGGCATAAGGAGCCGACCATGCTTATCAAAGACTCTGACGTTGAATCAAACGTCCACATCGACTTCGTTCCGATGGCGGATGTGTTATTTAATCTTCTGATATTCTTTCTGATGGCGACGACGATTGCACAGGTCGAACGAGAGATGCACATTGCACTGCCGTCGGCGTCATCGTCGGAACCAATCAGCGCGGCGGTTCGAGAGATCACGCTCAACGTCGATCAAGCGGGGAAGTGTCATGTTGGCGGGCGTCAGGTTGAGTTGAAGGAAATCGAAGCGATGGTCAAAGAGGCCGTCGAGCGAAACAGCGAACAGAAGGTGACGGTTCGGGGTGATCGCAGCACGGCGTATGAGAATGTCGTGCGCGTGCTCGACGTTTGCAAGGCGGGCGGCGTGGCGGAGCCGTATCTTGACACGGTTGTCGACTAGTCGGTGAGCGAGGCAGCTGGTGAAGCGATTACTTCTTATCGTGGTCGTAATCGCAGGCATTGCCGGTGTGGCGGGCTGGTGGATGCTTCGCCCGACTGGGATCACGTTTCTAACGGATGCGTCGACGATTCGTGAAACGGCGACGACGGCGGTGGTACGCGAGGTTCTGTGGCAGCCGCCGACCTTGCTACCTGAATCGATCAACTCTGAAGGGGATTCAATTGAACCTCGGATGAGTGCGGATGGTCGGACGATGTACTTCGTGCGCGGGCGGCCCGGTGGCGGTGCCGATGTTTATTCGTGCATGATGAGCGGCGGATCGTGGAGTGAGCCGACGTCGGTGGATGCGGTCAACAGTGAGTACGACGAATTGGGACCGGAGATTTCGTCGGATGGCGGTCGGTTTTATTTTTACAGTGATCGGCCGGGGGGCATCGGGGGATACGACCTTTGGATGTCGAAGAAGTCAGAGGGCGAGTGGCAGCCACCGGAGAATCTGGGGAATGGGGTCAATTCGGCGTTCAACGAGTATGGACCGGCGTTTTCGCCTGATGGGAAGTTGCTTTGTTTCTCGTCGAATCGGCCACGTGGCGATGAGGCGCGACCGTCGGACGATGCGTGGCGGGCAACAGTGCGGGAGGACGTCTATCAGCATGACTACGATTTGTATTCCGTCGTATTGAAGGACTCCGGCGCGACGCAAGCACAGCGGTTAGGGGCGGTCAACACAAGCGCGAATGAGGGATCGCCGACGTTTAGTTCGGTGGGGGACTTTTTGTATTTCGCGTCAGACCGTAAGGGCGGGCAGGGGGGGTTTGATCTTTATCGATCTCGGATTGTGCGTGGGGCGTTGGAGGCCGCGACGAATCTGGGCAGTGCGGTGAATACCGCGGCGAACGAGTTGGACCCGTCGGCGGACCTGGGCGGGTTTGCGTTGCACTTTTCTTCGGATCGTGCGGCGGGGGATGCGGCGAAACGCGGGCAGTATCAAATCTACCGGACGAGTTCACGCGAGGTGTTTCACGACGTCGAATGGCGGAATGCCGCGGTGGATTGGGGCGGTTTGTGGCGGGAGATTGGGGCGAGGCTTGGTTGGATCGTGCTTGCCCTGTTGGTCTTTCTCTTATTACTGGCGTTGTTTCGTGATGCGCAGCGGCGAAAACTCAGCTTGTTGGCGAGGTGCCTGATCGCGTCGCTGCTGGTTCATGCCTTACTCATGATGATGTTTAACGTGATCGAAGTGAGCACGTCGGTGGCGTCGTATGTGCGCGGGCGCGGCGGGCCGGTGCGAGTGTCGACGCTGGCCGGCGGAAAGGGGGTGTCGCTGGCGGGGCAGATGCGCGGGCAGATCACGGAGTCGGTGACGATTGCGGTCCCGACGATGACCGTGCACAGAGTGGAACCAAGGTTGCGCCCCGCTGTGGAATCGACGCCGGTGTCATTGAGGTCCGAGGCCACGCCCCATCAGGTGTTTGGTCCGATGGTAACGAGATCGCCGTTGAATGAGTCGGTACCGCGTGTCGCGCTCGCGGCACCATCGGGGATTTTGGCATCCTTGCCGTTGGCGACGCCGGCGATGATTCAGCTGCCGGGCGATGTTCAGCGGAGGAGTGAATCGGAGACTGGTGTCGCGGCGATCGTCGCACCGACGATTGCTGATTCGCCGCGAGTGAACACGACATTTGAGATTCATACTGATAGTGGAATGACCGCCTCCGCGATCATTCGGCCAGGCACCGCGAATGGGGGGCACGAGATTCACGGTGGGAGCTTGGTGGTCGCCGGTGCAATACATGAATCGAGTGTGCCGTCGGGCGTTGAGATTCTCGGGCGATCTGGATTAGTGCAGGCAACCTTTACTGATGCGCCTGTTGACATTGGTCTGCCCGGCGACAAAGCGGGCATTCGTCAGTCAGGTGGCGAGGCGGAACCCAGCGCGGCCCTGCCGAGCATTGGATCGACGACGCCGGCCCCGATTGGTTCGACGGTGGTTGGATGGACGGCTGGGACTAGCTCGGACTGTCTCAGACCGGAATCGAGAGTCGTGGCTGGTTCGACGGGAAGCTTGGTCGGTCGCGCGGTTGCTGGCGCTGCGGAAACGACGATAGTAACATCCGGCACACCGATGATGCAGGGGGTGACACTACCAGATGTGCCGGTCGAGGAAGCACTACGTTTGCCGACGGAGCGGGCGGGACCGGGAGTTGCGACAACGGAGGTTGATGCTTTCACGGCGGTTTCCTCGGCGGTGCCGGGCATGCCGGTTCGTACGTCCGTGTCGTCAATGGTCGGCGCGACCGACATGGCGTCGTCAAGTGGTTCGGTGATGGTGCAACCTGAGTCGAGCGGTGGGACACAAGGATCGTTCGTTACACCCGTTACGACAGCGGGATTAACCGCAACGTCGTCACTTGCGACGCCCGCACCGGTCGTGAGCATGTTATCGCAACTTGCAACAATAACTGAGCCGACGATGGCGTTGCCGATTGAGATTGCGATGCCGCCCGCGCTTGTAACGTCAACGATTGAATCGAGTGTTTCCGATGTGTTTGGACGGATTGAAGGGCGTGTGACGGACGCCGATTCCGGAGAGGCGCTCGCCGGCGCGAGAATTCGGATCGACGTGGCGGGTCGCACTCCGTTGGAAGTCGCCGGTAATTCATCGGGACGGTTCGGATTGGACGTGCCATCGCTGCCCGAGAACTTCGCAGTGTCGGCGTCGATGGACGGGTACTTGCCACGCTCGCGGAATGTGGAGGCGAAGACTGTTCGTGGTCAAACGCGCAGGGTCCACTTCCGGTTGCAACGTGAGTCGGCGAAGGCCGTGGCGTTGGAGGATTCGCCCGAGGTGCATCATCTGGGCAACGATGCGTTTGAGGGGGCGATTAATAGCCAATTCCAACGCGACAGCGAAGGAACTGTGTTCTCGTCACGGTTTGAGCTGACCGCCGATCAACTTTCGGAGTCGATCGTGTCTGCGGAGTTGGAGTTGCTGGCGAAGGGGGTGCAGTGTCCTCACAAGATTCGGGTGAATGGGACGTTGCTGGAGGCACGGCTGAATCAGTCACCGCCAGATGGGAGTTTTGGGGTGTTTATCGTGCCTGTCGTCACAGACCTGCTTCGAGCCGGGGAAAACGTGCTTGAGATTCGCGCGGTGTCTTGTCGGGGGGATTTAGATGATTTCGAGTTTGTGAACATCCAGTTGAAGTTGTTCGCGAATCCGCATTAAGGGAGGATTGCTGTAAACCTCCGGCTCAATCGTCATGTCTGGTAACGAATTGACGTCGTTTAAGAGTGATCCCGGGGCAATCACGTCTTCACAAAACGCCTTGAATTGCAGGCGGTAAACCGTTACACTGGTTTGTTGGTGTTCTATCTTGGCCGGGAGTCACGCCAAATGGGGTGATTTCTGACCGCAAACACGCGAGCGGGGGACACCTTCACTACATTGAACCGTATATCTATAGGAGAATAAGATGACAATCTTCAACATCCGTATCGTTCGATTATTGGTTCTCGTGCTTGGTATTGCCTTAATGACGTTAGTCGCACCGGTTTCCGCCGGCCTCTTGGTCTCCAGTGATGTCTTTAACGTCGTCGGTGAATACCATCCGACGACAGGGGCGTATCTCGGTCCCCTTACCCCCTCGGTCAATGGGGTGGGTCAGCTTGGAGTCAAACTCAACGCCGCCGGTGATCGGATGCTGGTCGGCCACTTCAACGGGGGCGTCGACGAGTTCGACGCGAACACCGGTGCCTTTATCAAAACCTACAACCCCGGTTCTAGCGTCGGGACGCAGTGGGCGGGTCTCTATGCACCCACCGGTGGTGTCTACCTCTCGAGTTGGGCCACCAACGACGTCCGCGAGTATGACGCCGTAACGGGCGCATTCATTCGCGTCGTCACGGCGATTACGTCGCCCTCTGACATGCGCATCGGCCCCAATGGAAACTTGTACATTGGTTCCTACGGTGGCGGATTTGTGATGGAAGTCGACGCCACCAGCGGCGCGTTGATTAATCAATGGTCACAGCCGGGGGGAGGGCAGTCGCGAACGAACGACATTGATTTCCTTCCCAGCGGCGAGATATTGGTCACCGCCATGGGAACAAACAAGGTCTTTCGGTACGACACCTCGTACAACCTGCTCGGTTTCTTCGCGGGGACCGGCTGGGGCAACACGCATGGTATCGAGGTCAGCCCGATCGACGGCAACATTTATGTCGTCGACGGCATTTCGTCGCAGGTCCACGCCTTCGATCCGGTGACCTTCACCGAGATCGACTCGGCGTTTCTCAACCCCGGCCCGGGGGGCAAGATCGTGGACCTTGCGTTTCGTGTTCCAGAGCCGGCGACGCTCGGTCTGCTTCTGTCGGGAATGATGTTGATCCGCCGCAGGTCGAGCCGTAAGGCGTGAGCTTTGATTTGGCGAATCAGGATGGGCCGCTTGGCCTCATTCGTAACTTGTTGTCCACGCATGATTTAGTCGTACGATTGCTATCGAATTCACAAGGACTCCTTAGTTTCCACCTTGCAATCCCCGCTCGCTGCCGCTAAAAACTCCAACCGGATTGGCTTGGGCCATTGGACTGCCCGACATCCAACCCTCGCGTCCAATTGGACTTAGTAACGAGCCAGCGGAGCATGGGCGTAGATGAAGTTTATCCTGATCGACCGGATTACCAGCATCGAGCCGCCGAGCCGGATCACGGCTTCCAAGTGTCTTTCGCTGGCAGAGGAGTACCTCGCGGACCATTTTCCGACCTTTCCGGTGATGCCGGGGGTGCTGATGATCGAGGCGATGGTTCAGACGGCGGGCTGGCTGGTGCGGGTGACGCAGGACTTCAGCCGCAGCATGATCGTGCTGGAAGAGGCGAAGAATATCACTTATAAGAGCTTCGTCACTCCTGGCGGCACCATGGAGGTGATGGCCGAGGCCGTGGAGATCGGCGAGGCGTCGAGCGACTTCAAGGTGTCGGGACGCCGCGGGGCGGACGAGATAGTTAAGGCGCGACTGAAGTTGCGCCATTACAACCTTGCGGATCGAGATCCGCAGTGGGCGGACACGGATGATCGTCTGATCTCAGACGCCCGAAAAAGATTTGACCTGCTAGGCGGTCCGGCCGCGATGAAATCGGCCGGCGTCTTGGCGCAAGTGCGATAATTTGATCCGCACGGAGGATGTTTTGACATGGCGATGAGTCGAGAAGCAGTGTTCGAGAAGGTCAAGGACGTGTTGGTGGATGCCCTTGGCGTTGACGACGATGAAATCAAGAATGAGGCGACGTTGACGGGGGATCTCGGCGCGGAATCGATTGACTTTCTTGACATCGTGTTTCGGCTGGAGAAAACCTTCTCCATCAAGATTCCACGCGGGGAGTTGTTCCCCGATGACATTCTGAACAATGCGGAGTATGTCGAGGGCGGCAAGATGACGGCGAAGGGCCTGTCCACGCTCAAGGCGGCCATGCCGCACGCCGACTTCGCGGATTTCGAGAAAGACCCCGACGTGTCGAAGATGCCGAATCTGTTCACGGTGAAGACCATCGTGAACTACGTCTCCACAAAGATGGCCTAAGACTTTGCGCTGGATTTGGATCGATAAGTTTGTGGCATTCGAATCCGGCGTGCATGCGGCGGCGATCAAGAACGTCAGCCTCGCCGAAGAGCACCTTCACGACCACTTTCCCGCGTACCAGGTCATGCCGGCGAGTCTGATTGTCGAGGGCATGGCCCAGACGGCGGGCATTCTGGTCGGCGAGGCTCGTGGCTTCAAGGAAAAAGTGATCCTAGCGAAGGTGAAGCGTGCCCAACTAGAGCGCGAAGTTCGCCCCGGTGAGCAGCTACGCTATGAGGCGACGATTGAGCAAGTGTCAGCTGAGGCGGCCAGCACGACGGGTCGCGTCCTTTGCGATGGGCAGCAGATCGGGGAGATCGACATCGTCTTCTCGCATATCGACAACAACCTCAGCGGGTTGACGTTTCCGAAGGAGAACTTTGTCTTCACGGAGGACTTCAAGTCGCTTTTGCGAACCTACAATGTGTCCGGCAAGGGCGCGTAGGGCGAGCGCCGGGCCGTCTGGGTTAATGGGTCGTTTGGGATCATGGCATGAAACAGAAAAATCGAGTCGTCATCACCGGACTTGGCGTGACGACGCCGTTGGGCGTCGGGATTGCCGAGACGTTTGACGCGCTGGTTGAGAAGAAGTGCGGCATCGGGCGAATCACGGTGTTTGACGCGAGCCGCTACACGTCGCAGATTGCGGGCGAGGTGCGCAGCGGCAAGGTCGCGGACTGTGTGCCGAAGGGCTATCGCAAGGCGACGAAGGTCATGGCCCGCGACATTGAGCTGGCGGTCATGGCGGCCTACCACGCGGTGAAGGATGCAGGGCTGAAGACGAAGTGCATCATCGATCGCGGTGAGGCAACCGGTCCGAGCGACATTGACTCGACCCGATTCGGTGCGAATATCGGGGCGGGGTTGATCTGTGCCGATCTGACGGAAGTATCCGGGGCATTGGCGACGGCTGCGGAGCGGCCCGATGCGCCGAAGGATCGCGGCTTCTCACTGAAGAAGTGGGGCAGCGAAGGCATGAGCAATCTCACGCCGTTGTGGCTGCTCAAGTATCTACCAAACATGCTGGCCTGCCATGTGACTATTGTTCACGATTGCCAGGCCCCTTCGAACACCATCACCTGCGGCGAAGCCAGTTCGCATCTGGCCATTGGCGAGGCGTTTCGCACCATTGAGCGCGGAGACGCCGATCTTTGCATTTGCGGTGGGGCGGAGAGCAAGCTCAACCAAATGAGTCTCATGCGGCAGTCGCTGCTTAATCGACTGGTGACGAACAGCAATGAGTCACCGGCGACGGCGTGTCGCCCGTTTGATGTGAGCCGCAGTGGCACGGTGGTCAGTGAGGGCGGCGGGCTGATTATTCTTGAAGAATATGAGCGCGCGAAGAAGCGCGGCGCGAAGATTTACGCGGAGTTGATCGGCTTCGGTGCTGCGGTGAATGCGTCGCACTGGTTGACGCCGCAGGCCGACGGGCGCGGGTTGGCGCTGGCGATGACCAAGGGCCTGGCGGACGCGGGTGTATCGGCGTCGCAGGTGGGGTTGGTGAATGCATTTGGTGCCGGGACCATCGAGCACGATCTCTCGGAGTCCGCGGCGATACGGAGTGTGTTGGGTGATCGCGTGGGGAGTGTTCCGGTGATAACCACGCGAGGGTCGTTGGGCACCAATGGTGCTGGAACGGGGGCCATCGATATCGCGGTGCTTGCAATGGCGATGCATCGCGGCGTGCTGCCGCCGTCGCTGAACACGGACAAGATCGATCCCGCGTGCGGCCTGAAGGTCGTGCAGGGCGATCCGATTGACTGGCGCGGCGAGGTGGCTGTGAGCGTGGCGACGGCAATGTCCGGCGGCCAGACGGCGGCCCTTGTCATTCGGAGGGTCCACTGATGAGTCGGCGAATCGTCATCACGGGAATCGGTTGGATCACTCCGCTTGGCCATGACATCGAGACGGCTTGGCAGGCGATCCTGCGCGGCGACAGCGGCATCCGCAAGACGACCATCTTCGACGCGGGGACATTTCCGACTCAGTTCTCGTCGGAGGTGAAGGACTTTGACCTTCGTAAGTTCCTCGGCGGCGATTTTGAGAAGCACAAAGAGGTCAGTCGTCAGGCGGGGTTCGCGTTGGCCGCGGCGCGGCTGGCGTGGGATTATTCCGGCTTGGCCAATGCCGCGAAGCTCGACAAGACACACGTTGGTGTGTATTTGGGCGGCGGTGAAGGACCGATGGATTTTGATCATTTCGCGGAGGCGGCGGTCGAGGGGTGGGACTACGAAAAGAACGAACTGAACACGCCGCGCTTTGCCGACATCGCCTACAAGATATTGAGCAAGATCGTCGAGGCGGAGCAGGATCCGAACATGGCGGCGTCGCACATCGCCCAGCTTTTCGGCCTGGAGGGCCCGAACTTCAACACGCTGACGGCTTGTGCCGCGAGCACCCAGGCCATTGGCGAGGCCACGAAGATCATTCGACGCGGCGATGCCGATGTGATGATCTCCGGCGGCTGTCACTCGATGATTCATCCGTTCGGCGTGACGGGGTTCAACCGGCTGACGGCGCTTTCGACACGGAATGACTCGTGCATCACGGCGTCGCGGCCGTTCGACCGGACGCGCGATGGGTTCGTTCTCGGCGAAGGCGCGGGGATGTTGATCCTCGAGGAGTTGTCGCACGCCAAGGCGCGTGGGGCGAAGATTCTTTGCGAGATCGTCGGGTATGGCTCTACGGCCGACGCGTTTCGGATCACCGACATTCACGAGGACGGTCGCGGCGGCATCGCGGCGATGCGCGGGGCGATCAAGGACGCCTGCCTGACGACGGCTGATATCAATTACATTTCGGCCCACGGCACGGGCACGGCGGAGAATGACAAGATTGAATCGCTGGCCATTCGTACGCTGTTCGCCGAGAACGCCAAGAACGTGCCGGTGAGCAGCGTGAAGAGCATGCTCGGCCATCTCATCGCGGCGGCCGGGGCCTGCGAATTGATTACCTGTGTGCTGGCGATTCGGGATCAGATTCTTCCACCGACGATCAACTACAACACGCCCGATCCGCTGTGCGACCTGGATTACA
Source organism: Planctomycetota bacterium (assembly GCA_038042195.1). GTDB lineage: Bacteria > Planctomycetota > Phycisphaerae > UBA1845 > UTPLA1 > JACRIM01. The sequence continues at coordinate 10,785 of JBBTET010000049.1, forward strand.
TCCCCAACACACCGCGCAAGGCGAAGGTGAAGACCTGCCTGTCGAACTCGTTCGGCTTCGGCGGGCAGAATGACACGCTGGTGGTGACGGCGTTTGAAGAGAAGTAGGGCGGTCGCGTCGGATCACGGACGCTCTTTCCTATCGTACCGTGCATTGATGATCGCACTCATCCACACTCCGTGCGATGGTGGCGGTCACCATCATTCTCTGATTCGTCATTGAGTCGGACGCTGCGGTAGAATGCAGTGCATGGCCGGAGAGCCGCATACGAATCAACCGCCGAACTGGGAGCAGGTGACGCTGGAGCTTCAGTGTCCGCGGTGTGGATACAACCTGCGGATGCTGACGGGCTGTCGGTGCCCGGAGTGCGGGTTGGATTTGGAGTGGGGGCGGATTATTGCGTCGGCGGAGAAGCGCGTCGTCAGTCCGCTCTTTGAATACAAGTGGCGCACAAAGCCGGTGCGATCCTATTTCGACACGCTTTGGCTTTGCATGCGCCCGCGGCGACTATGGAAAGAGATTTCGCTAACGGATGATCCGCAGGCTGTCGGACTCATTCTCTTTGCATTGGTGACAGGGTTCTACTGCGGCTTCTTCTTGTTGATTGAAATCGACTTGGCATCAATCAATTCGTGGCGAGGATTAAGTATAAGGCAACCCTGGTGGTCCACATTTATTCTTGAATCAGCGACGTGGTCACTCCTCTCCATCTCATTGTATATTGCGATTGTCGGCTCGACCTGGCTCTTCTTTCAAATATTCCAACAGACCATATCACAATTCCGAATTCGTCAGGTACAGATTCTGCGTGTTATTGTTCTGACCTTTACACCTTGCCTCGTAATAATGATCGTGGATAGGGCATTAGCAGCCCTTCTGATTGCATGCCTACCCTTTGCGTCCAATCCAGCGTACGGAAGTTCGCTCCGAGTTTACTTCGGCAATTCCATTATCGAGTTATTCGCCCTTGCCAACATAGCCATATCTCTGTGGTACGGACTGTCCGCCTATCTGAAGATTCCTCGTGGCGGGCTGACTGCCGTCATTTTGTTCGGGCTGACCTTTCTTTTTTGGTTCACCATGGCGCTGAATTCAGTATGGTTTTCAAATAACGGGGTTCTTTTCCTTTCAGATGCAATGGTGTCAAACTGGCCGGGCCTCGAATTGATCGTCTCAGAATTGCTTCGGCTCTGACGATTGATGGGCTATTGTTCAAGCCCGATGCGCTCGGCAATCTGTGGATCGACCTGTGAACCGGCGCGTACGTTGAAATACCTCGCCTCGGGGTGGTGCGTGATGATGGCGCTGGTGCTTTGTTCGGGGTCGAGTTGATACTCCTCGCTGAGCGTGACGCCGATGCGGGACGGGTCGAGGAGCGGCCAGAGTTTCTCCTGGTCCTCCAGATTGGGGCAGGCCGGGTAGCCGAAGCTGTAGCGGCTGCCCTGGTAGCCCTGCTGGAAGAGTCGCTTGATGTCACGGGCGTCGCCGCCGGAGATGCCGAGTTCCATGCGGATTTGTTTGTGCATGTACTCGGCGAGGGCTTCGGCCGATTCGACGCCGAGGCCGTGGAGGTGCAGGTAGTCGCGGAAGAGGTTCTGCTCGAACCACTGCCGGGCGACGTCGCTGGCGGCACGGCCGACGGTGACGAGATGGAAGGCGACGACGTCGAGTTCGCCGGTCTCCACGGGCCGGTAGAAATCGGAGAGGCACCAGTAGGGCGGTTCGTGCTGGCGGGGGAAGGTGAAGCGGGCGATTTCCTTGCGGGGCAATCCTGAATTGTCCGGGCTGTAAATGATGAGATCGTCGCCATAGCTGTTGCACGGCCAATAGCCGTAGACGACCTGCGGGAGGAGAATCTTCTCCTTGGCGCAGCGTTTCGCCAGTTCGTGAAAGATCGGCCGGACCTCATCGCGGATAAAGGTCTCGTGATCTTCCTTCGATTTTTCGCCGCGCGTGTATTCCCATTGCACATTGAAGAGCATCTTCTCGTTGATGTACGGGAGGATGGTTTGCAGGTCGATCCGCTCGATCACGCGCGAACCCCAGAAAGGCGGCGTGGGGATTGGGTTGTCGGTGCGAATATCACTGCGCGTGGGGATGTCGCCAACCGCCGCGACAGGGACACTGGCGCGCTTTCTGACCGGAGTCACGGGCTTGCTTGTGTCGATGAGCGGCTTGCCGTCGGCGAGCCGGTTCATCAGGGCAAGGCCCTCGAACGCATCCGTGGCATAGGCGAGCGGGCCTTTGTAGATCGCGCGAAGATCGTTTTCGACATAACTTCGCGTCAACGCCGCGCCGCCGAGGATGACCGGCATGGTCAATTCTCGCTCGTTGAGCACCGCGAGGTCGTCGCGCATGACCAGCGTGGACTTCACCAGCAGGCCCGACAGGCCGACGGCATTCGCGCCGTGCTTCTCAAAGGCATCAATGACGTTGGCGATGGGTTGCTTGATGCCGAGGTTATGCACCTTGAAGCCGTTGTTGCTGAGGATGATGTCGACGAGGTTTTTGCCTATGTCGTGTACGTCGCCCCGGACCGTGGCGAGGATGATCGTGCCCTTGGCGGGGCCGGCGACTTTATCCATGTGCGGCTCAAGCCAGGCCACGGCGGCCTTCATCGTCTCGGCGGAGGAGAGCACGAAGGGGAGCTGCATCTTGCCGGAGCCGAAGAGTTCGCCGACGACCTTCATGCCGTCGAGGAGGAACTTATTAATGATGTCCAGCGGCGGATGCTTGGCCATCGCCTCTTGCAGGTCGACATCAATGCCGGTTCGGTCGCCGTCGATGATCCGCTGCGTAAGCCGTTCCTCGACAGGCATGTCAGTGCGAACCTTCTTCTCGCCGACGGTCTCGCCTTCGGAGAAGAGCCGGAGGAAGGACTGCAACGGGTCGTAGCCCTCGCGTCGTCGGTCGTAGATCAGGTCGAGGGCCGTGTCCCATCGTTCGTCGCTGATTTTGTTGCGCGGCAGAATCTTGCTGGCATGGACGATGGCGGCGGTGAGGCCGCGCAGGGTCGCTTCATGCAGGAAGACGCTGTTTAGCACGGCTCTCGCGGCGGGGGCGAGGCCGAAGCTGACGTTGGAGACGCCGAGGATCGACCCGCACGCCGGGAATGCCTTCATGATTTGCTCGATCCCGTCGAGCGTTTCCAGGGCGAGGCGTCGGTCGGCCTCGGTGCCGGTGCTGATGGGGAACGTGAGGCAGTCGAAGAGGATGTCTTCAGCGGCGATGCCGTGCTTGGTGGTGAGCAGGTCGAACAGCCGCGTGGCGATTTCCAGTTTGCGAGTGGCGGTCTTGCCCATCGCCTCGACGGGGTCTTCGTCAATGGTCAACGCTACGACGGCCGCGCCATACTTTCGCAGCATGGGACAGATCTTGTGCAGCTTTTCCTCGCCGTCCTCCAAGTTGACGGAGTTGACGATGCACTTGCCGCCGGCGCGCTTCAGACCGACCTCGATGACCGGGGCCTCGGTCGAGTCGAGCATGAGCGGGACGGTGACATCTTTGACGAAGCGTGTGACCACGGCATCCATGTCGGGCACGCCATCGCGGCCGACGTAATCGACGCAGACATCGAGGACGTGGGCACCCTCGCGGACTTGTTCGCGGCCCATCTCGACAAGGCCGTCGATGTCGCCGGCAATCATCAACTCGCGGAACTTCTTACTGCCGTTGGTGTTGGTGCGCTCACCGACGATGAGAAAGCTGTTGTCCTGTCGCAGCGGGGTGCTTTGATAAATGCTGGCCACACTGGCCTGACGCTGGAAGACGCGGACCTTGGGCTTGATACCTTTCACAGCCTCAACCACGGCGGCGAGATGCGCGGGCGTCGTGCCGCAGCAACCGCCGACCATGTTGACGCCATCCTCTACGACGAACTCTCGAAGCCACTTGGCCAACTCGACGGGCGTCAGAGCGTAGTGCGGCTTGCCGTCAACGAGCTGCGGCAGGCCGGCATTGGGGATGCAACTGAGCAGGCGATTGCTAGTGCGGCCGAGGTAGCGGATGTGCTCGGACATCTCTTGCGGGCCGGTGGCGCAGTTCATCCCGATGACCTGCACCTGCGGGAATGATTCGAGCACGGTGAGGGCGGCGGCGATGTCGGAGCCGACGAGCATGGAGCCGGTCACTTCAATGGTGACTTGGGCGATGATGGGGACTTCGCGACCCTTCTCGCGCATGGCGAGCGTCGCGCCGGAGATGGCCGCTTTGGATTGCAGGATGTCCTGGCAGGTCTCGATGGAGAGTGCATCAACGCCGCCGTCGAGTAGGCCGCGAGCCTGTTCGGCGTAGCTGTCTTCGAGCACGTCGAAGGTCGTGTGGCCGAGCGTGGGCAGTTTGGTGCCTGGGCCCATGGAGCCGATGACGAAGCGAGGCTGGGCGGCGGTGGAAAACTTGTCACGCGCCCGACAGGCGATCTGGGCGGACTTGAGATTCAGGGAGTATGTCTCGTCGGCGAGGTTGAACTCGGCGAGGACGATCTTGTTGGCCCCGAAGGTGTTGGTCTCAACGGCATCACAGCCGATGCGGTAGAAAGAGGCGTGAATCTCCTCGATGATCTCGGGGCGAGTGTCAGTGACGATGTCGGTGCAGTTCTCGCAACCACGATAGTCCTTGTCGATAGTCAGGTCGTGGGAATAGATGGAGGTGCCCATCGCGCCGTCCTGGACGATGACGCGGTGCTGCATGAGTTGGAGGAGGGGGTGGTTCACTGGTTGTCCTGTCAGAGTTTCGTCCCGAAAACGCTGTTATTGCTTTCATAAAACCACGGCCTCTGGCCGTGTGACCCTAAAGGTTCGACCTATGCGTAGTGTATTTCTGGCTCTGCTTCTTACTCTGTGCGTGCGCCAAAGTTTCGTGTGATGGAACAGGTAGTATGTCAGCAGTTCTTACGGCGAGAGAAGCGATTGCCAAGTTGTGCAACGGGCTCAATAGCATCGCGTCCGGCTCGCCTCTCCGCCCCCTTCAAGGGGGCTTCCTAAAGCCACGCCCTCTGGGCGTGGTTGGTTACTATAGCATCGGCAGGGGTTTGCGTTAAGCGTGACACACGGCACTAAATGTCAGCTGCGGAGTGTGTGCGTTAGAATTGGCGATTAGTGGTGTTTGGCGGGTGACAATCTGTAATCGATTGCATCGACTTCCGGGTCGATCACGAACGGTGTCTTGCGATTAAGTCTCTCACCGCAGGTACCAGGCTGTTGGGTACCTCAACAAACGATTGAGTCTGATCTTCAAATGCAGCTTCATCCTCCGCCACCGCTTCGTCGTCGGTCTGGTTCTGATAGTGCTCCATAACTCGACGCACTCGGTCTTCGTCCCATCCAATTGGAAATCGATTGTCGCTCATGATGACCTTCGTCGTTGACGCCGATTGAATGCCGTGCGAGCCTTGCCTATCAGATCATAGGCGGTAATCACAAAAATGCTGCCAGGCTCGGTGTCTGGAACATATATTACGCGAAGCACTCGCCCATCACGCGTCCGGCCGATGGCAATTCGGCTGCCTTCGCGGCCTTCTCGGTCTTCTGCCGGGCGTTCCAGCACTTCTTCTACTTCGGCCTCTCCAACGCTATGACCGTAAATGTGCGGGAGTCCTGTCGAGTCGTCAATGTAATACCGGGCTTTTGGCATCGTTTATCGGCTCAGGACACTGTGTACCGCCCCAACTGCTTTCTCCACGCCATCTACCGGAATATCCAAATGTGTCACGGCCCGCAGTCGCGTCGGTTGCATGAGCGGGCTAAAGCGGACGCCGTGGGGGGCGAGGCGTTCGAGGAAATCGGCGCGGGGGATGCCGGTGGCGGCGATGTCGAACATAACGATGTTCGTTTCGACCGCGGCGACGTCGACGGCGATGCCCTTGATTTCGGCCAGGCCCTTCGCCAGCGCCTTGGCCTTGGCGTGGTCGTCGGCGAGGCGATTGATGTTGTGCTCCAAGGCATAGACGCCGGCCGCCGCGATGATGCCGGCTTGGCGCATAGCGCCGCCGAACAGGTGCTTGAGACGCCAGGCTTGGGCAATGAACTCCTTGTCGCCGGCCAGGACGCCGCCGACGGGGCAACCGAGTCCCTTCGAGAGATCGACCCAACAGGAATCGAAGTGCTTGCAGTAGTTGCGCGCGGGGACACCGGATGCGACGACGGCGTTGAAGAGTCGCGCCCCGTCAAGGTGCATGAGGAGGCTGTGCTTGCGAGCGACGGCGGCGACCTCTTCAATCGCCTTCATTGGCCAGATGCGACCGCCGCGAAGATTGTGGGTGTTCTCGATGCAGACGAGTCGTGTATGTGGGAAGTGCGGATCGTTGGGGCGGATCAGGGCCTCGACCTGCGCAGCGGTGAAGACGCCGTTGTCGGTGTCGATGGCGCGGATCGATGCGCGGCTGTGAACGGCCGGGCCGCCGCCTTCAAAGTGGACCGGGTGGCTGGCCGATTCGATGATGATCTCGTCACCGGGTCGGCAGTGGATGGCGTGGGCGATCAGATTGCACATCGTGCCGGTCGGGAGGAAGAGGGCGGCCTGCTTGCCGGTGAGGTCGGCGATCATGTCCTGAAGGCGGTTGACGCTGGGGTCTTCGCGTTTTTGCTCATCACCGACTTCGGCGTTGGCGATGGCTTGGCGCATGCCGGGGGGGGGGCGGGTCTGGGTGTCGCTGGAGAAGTCGTAGGGGAATTGGGTCATGGTGGATGCTCTCGCGTTAAACGGGGCATCATAACCGGGCGAGCAGTGCAGGGTTTCGTGCCACCCGCTTCCGTTGGCATGAAAACGACAGGCTGACCTCTTTCTCTCGCAATTCCGATCACGCCGGAAATATCCCTTTCAAGTCGGCGTTTGGCGTACTGCGGGGGCTGGACGAACACCATTATCGCCGGCGGAAGGGAATCATGAAGCAGTCAAGCGTTCTATTCTACTTTGTCCTTGCCGTGTATGTCGCGGCATCGCCCGATCGAAAATTGTTGGCCGCTCCACCCCAACCGGAATGGACGCTTTTTGCCCCGAATACCTCCACCACGACTTATCTCATCGATTTGGCCGGGGTCGTTCAACACCAATGGCCTAGCGCCTTTCGACCCGGACAGGCCGTGTACTTGCTCGATGACGGCGCCCTGCTTCGTACCTGCAATGACAACAGCACCGGCGGGTTTAATTCAGGGGGTCGCGGTGGCCGGATTCAACGAATACGTTGGGATGGAACCCTCGACTGGAGTTTTCTGTTGGCCGATGCCAACAAATGCCAGCACCACGATGTGCATCTCTTGCCAAATGGCAATGTCATTGCGATTGTCTGGGAACGAAAGACCCTGGCCGAGGCGGTTGCGGTCGGGCGGAATCCGGCAACCGTCGGGGCGGGTGAACTGTGGTCGGAAATGCTCTTGGAGATTCAGCCCGACGGAGCGATGGGCGGGACCGTGGTCTGGCAATGGCACGTCTGGGACCATTTGGTGCAGAACTTTGACGCCACCAAGCCCAACTTCGCTGCACCTAGCACTCGACCGGATCGGATTAACATCAACTACCCCGCCAATGCTCCCACGGCCGACTGGCTGCATATGAATGGCCTCGATTACAATGTCGCACTGGATCAAATCATCGTCAGCCTTCATAACTCGAACGAAGTTTGGATTGTCTCACATAGTCCCACGTCCAATGGTGATCTGCTGTATCGCTGGGGAAATCCAGCCGCGTATGGATTGGGAACCGCCGCTGATCAAAAACTCTACGGGCAGCACAATCCGCGGTGGATCGCAGACGGCCTTTCTGGCGCGGGAGACATCCTCATCTACAACAACGGCCTGAACCGGCCGCAGGGCGCTTTTTCCAGCGTAGAACAAATCCAGCCCCCGTTGCTGCCGGACGGCAGCTACTTCTTGCAGGGTGGCCAACCGTTCGGACCGACAGGAACCGTGTGGTCCTGCGCTAGTGCGAGCGGCGCGCAGTTCTATTCGCCGAACATCTCTGGCGCCCAGCGATTAAGTAACGGCAATACACTCATCTGCGTTGGAGCATCCGGCACGTTTATCGAGCTCGATTCCGCCTGTCAAAACGTGTGGCAGTACGTCAATCCCATCGCCAACATGGGCAACAACGCAACGTTCCGGTCAACGCGCATCGAAAGCGGCGACTCCCGCCTGGCGGGGCTTCTGTTTTGTGAAATGGACGGCACCGTCGCCTCGGGCGACGTGAATCAGAACGGAATGCTCAATGCCGGCGATATAGCCGAGATGGTCCGGGAAGTTCTGTCAGGCCCCGCCGGTCTTCCGACCGGCCCCCGGTGTGCCGCGGACATGAATGAAGATGGGCTTGTGGATCAGACCGACGTGTCGTTGTTTGTCGCCGCACTTTTGGCGGTTTAGTTTAACGGCGGCAAACCCAATCGCAAGGTCGAACGCTTGGCGCAGCCCGGTGTTGTGGGATAGGAGTCCCCGCCTGCTTTGACGGATAGGCCCGGGCACCCGTCCAACTGGTGATTGCTATTGATTGGCGAGAGGTTGGACCGATGATATGATGGTGCTGGGTGGTGGTCACGGAGGAATGGGTATGCGCTGGTATCGACGCAAGTGGATGCTGATGGCGGCGATGTCAATGGGGACGGTCCTGCAGCTATCGACCTGCCGTGAAGAGACGGCGTTGCTCGGTTTGCGCACCGCGTTCAGCAGTATTACGTTGCCGATCAATGTGCTGTTGCGGAATCTGATCTTTGGGGTGCTGTGAGTATTGGCACAATGTGAATCGCACAGGTTATTAGCCTGTGCCACACCTTTCCTCACGACGAACAATCATTTCTCTTCGAGTTGAGCATCGATCCACTTCGTCATTCGATCGCGCAGCATCGAAAGCGGCAGCGATCCCTCCTTGAGCAACTCGTCGTGAAACGCCCGGATATTAAATCGCCGACTCAGGCGCGTCTCGGCCTCGCGGCGAATTTTCAGAATCTCCAACTGACCGATCTTGTAACCCAGCGCCTGCCCCGGCCAGGCGATGTAGCGGTCCACCTCGGAGACGATGTTCTGCTCCGACAGGGCCGTGTTGTCCTTCATGAATTGGATGGCACGCTCGCGCGTCCAGCCCATTGCGTGCATGCCCGTGTCCACGACGAGTCGGCTGGATCGCCAGGTGTCGTAGGTGAGTTGGCCGAAGCGCGAGTAGGGGTCGTTGTAGCCGCCAAGTTGGTAGCCGAGCAGTTCGGAGTAGAGCGCCCAGCCTTCAATGTAGGCGTTGATCGACTCGAAGCGGCGGAACATGGGCCAGTTCTTTTTCTCCTGGGCGATGGCGAGTTGGAAGTGGTGACCGGGCTGGGCCTCGTGGTAGGCGAGGGCCTCCATCGTGTAGATCGGGCGCGTTTCGGGGCGGACGGTGTTGACGTAGAAATAGGCGGGACGGGAGCCGTCGTCGGGGGCGTTGTAGTAGTACGCTTCGGGGGCGGCCTCAGCGCGAAACGGTTCCATCTCCTTCAACTCGTACGGAATCTTCGGGAGGACGCCGAACATCTTGGACAAATTGGCATCGCTGCGACGGAGGATTTCGGTGTGTCGACGCATGATCTCAGCGGGCGTCTTGTTGTGCTGCACGGGATCGGTGCGCATCTTCTCGATGAAGGCGCGGAGGTCACTGTCGAAGCCGACTTCGCGGGCGATTTCGAGCATGTCGGCGTGAATGCGTTTCAATTCGTCGAGGCCGATCTGGTGGATTGTTTCGGGGTCGAGCTTAGTCGTGGTGTGAACGCGGGAGGCGGCGCGATACCAGGCCTTGCCATCGGGAAGTTGGCCGTAGCCGACGGTGTCACGGCATTTGGGGAGGTAGGTCGTTTGGAGGTAGGCGCGGAGTTTGGACAGGGCGGCATTAGCGACGATAACGGACACCTCGACATTCAAGTGAGCTTTGTCGTCTGTGATAACGTTCGGTCCTGGATTGTTGAACGTCGTCGGATATAGAACGCTTTTGCGCGGGTCGGTGGCAATCATCGCTTCGATCTGTGGTAGTGTTTGCTGCACTGTGATCTTCGGTCGGACGATGCCCAGGCGGATTCCCTTGTCCATCGCGGCCATCATGTCATCGATTTGCTTTGAGACGAGTCGGAGTCGTTTGGCGTAGTTGGCACAGTCGTCGACCGTGTCGAACTTGTGGTATTGCTGAAGAAGGCCAAGCGTGATGTGAAAGCTCTCCTGCTGCTTGATGGGCATGAAGTGTTCGGGGAATGTATCGAGCAAGTCGGCGTCGTCGAGGATGTGTTGGAAGAGGTCGGCGTTCAAGTGGTCATCTGGGGAGAGCTTGTCGCGCGGAATGGACTTCAGGAGGTCGGCGAATCGCTTGTAAATCACGCGATCTTCGTCGATGGCTTTCTCGCTGTAGTCGGTGAGCTGGTCGTCGAAGCGATGGTCGCCGAGGTAGGTGGCGCGCTCTGGGCTGCGCATCATGCGTGCCTGCCAGTAATCGTCCAACAGTTTGTGCAGGTCTGCGTGCGGATCGGCGAAGACAGTGGCGGTAATCATGAAGGCAACCGTATGTGTCAGAAATACGAAACGATTCATGCGTTGATACATGCCTCTCTCCAGTGGCTCTGGTCGGGGATGATACCATCGAGCGTGCTATTGCAGCGAGATCGGGTCGACGTCAACGATCAGGCTGCGGGCCTGACTCTTGAGCGTACCCTCCGATTTGAACAGATCGACGGCTCGGAGCATGAGGTCGGCGGTGGAGAAGGTAAGTTGCACGTCGAAGCGATACATGTCGCGGATGCGAGCGATGGGGCAGGGGCGTGGGCCGTGTAAGGCGAACTTGATGCCGTGCCGCCCCAGGAGGTCACGGATTCGCGCGGCCAGATTGTCGCACGCGCTCTTGAGCCGAGTCATGCGGGGGTCGGCAAGGACGATACGCATCATCCGGGAATACGGCGGGAGTTTGTGCTGTCGGCGATTCTTCAATTCGCGGTCTGCGAAGGCCTCGTATTGCTGCGATACGGCGTGTTGGATGGCCACGGTGTCGGCGGCGAAGGTCTGCACGACGACGTGGCCGGGGATGTCGCCTCGACCGCTGCGACCGGCTACCTGTAGCACGAGTTGAAACGTTCGCTCCTCACTTCGAAAGTCGTCGAGCGCGAGCGCCGTGTCGGCGGAGATGACGCCGACGAAGGAAACGAACGGGAAGTCCAGCCCTTTGGCGATCATCTGCGTGCCGACGAGCAGGTCGAACTCGCGTCGCTCGAATGCACCGAGGATGTCAGCGTAGTCGCCGGGCTTGTCCATCGTGTCGGAGTCCATTCGCCGAACGCGCGCGGTGGGGAACTTCTTGTGCAGCTCCTCCTCTACACGCTGCGTCCCGATGCCGAATCGAACCAGCGTTCCGCCGCAGCCGGCCGACTGGCAGCGGTTGGGGATCGGCAGGCGCGTCTGACAGTAGTGGCAGTGGGCCAGCTCGGTCGTCGCGTGAAAGACCATGCGCACGGAGCAATGTGGACAGTTGACCACGGCATCGCAGCGCGGACAGTGGAGGAAACTGGCATATCCACGGCGATTAAGCAGCAGCACGGCCTGTTCGCCGCGATGGAGCGTTTGAGTCACATGCTCCTCCATCAGGCGGGAGAGTAGATGGACTCCTCGACGGACGCGGTGTTCATCGTGCATGTCCACGAGAATCACGGTCGGCATGGGCAGATCACGGACACGGCGAGGCAAGCGAATCAGGCGATAGTGCTTTTTGGTTTGAACATTCCGCCACGTCTCCAAGGATGGCGCGGCCGATCCGAGGACGACGGGGATGCCTTCGAGATGCGCACGGGCAATGGCAACGTCACGCGTGTGGTAACGCGGGGCGGACTGGCTCTTGTAACTCGGCTCGGATTCTTCATCGACGATGATGACGCCAAGATTGGGACACGGCGCGAAGACAGCGCTGCGCGTCCCGATGACGACGGGAATGGCTCCTGAAGCGACGGCGGCCCACGTGCGAGAGCGTTGCACACCGGAGAGGGCACTGTGAATGACGGCGACCCGCTCGAAGCGGGCTTGCAGGCGGCGAACGGTTTGTGTCGTTAGAGCGATCTCCGGCACGAGGAGTATGGCTTGCCGACCTTCGGAGAGGGCTTGGCGGATGGCGGCGACGTAGACTTCGGTCTTACCGCTGCCAGTGACACCGTAGAGGACGTCGACGGTGAAGCGTCGGGAAGCGATGGCGGCGGCGATTTCGGTGATGGTGGCCTTTTGCTCGGGGTTTAGCTCGTAGTGAGGGTCGAAGCGTTCGATCTGTGGGAGGTCGGGGAGGATCGGCTCGTTGACCGGTTCGAAGTGAATGCGGCTCTTCTTGGCCAGCGTGGTCAGTGTGGCGGGCGTGCATCCCGCGCGAGTGCATAGGTCGAGGGCTTCCACGCGGACGCCGGCACTTTCCAACGCGGTGAGGACGGCTGCTTGCTTGGCGGTGAGGTTGGCTCGCCGAGACGATTCACCGGGAACTTTGATTGCTGAATCTGGATCACGAGGTAATGAAACATAACGAACGGTCTTCCAGCCCGCCTGCTTCTTCGCGGCTGCGGGAACCATGAGGTCGAGCGTTCGTCCCAAAGGCGAGCAGTAATATCGCGCGATCCACTGTCCCAGTGCCAGCAACTTGTCACTGAGAACGGGTGCGTCATCGATGAGTGAGAGGACGGGTTTAAGCGTGGAGGTCCACGGCTCGTTGGAGACGCTCAGGCAGATGGCTGTTTCACTTCGTTGATCGCGGCCCAGGGGCACAACGATGCGCATGCCGGGACGCAGCCGGTCCGCGAATTCGGGCGGCACGCGATAGCTGTACGGTTTGTCGAACGGTTTGAACACCGCCACGGTGGCGACCGGCCCGGTGCGCAGCTCGGGCGGGTCGAGGAGCGATGGGGTCGTATTGCTTCGTGCGCGGGCCATGCGTGCAATGATAGCGTGAGAGAAAAGTCCGTTTGCAAATCGCTGTGGCAGGCGTACAGTGCGAGCGATGGTGGAAGTCCACGAGTTGACGAAGCTTTTCCCGACAACCGAGGGCGGCGAGAAGCGGGCCGTCGACGGAATCACCTTCCAAATCGCGGCGGGCGAGATATACGGTCTACTCGGCCCCAACGGCGCGGGCAAAACGACCACACTTCGGATGATCAGCGGATTGGTGTCGCCAACCTCGGGTTATGCGCGGCTCGCGGGGGTCGACGTGACGGCGGATCGTGAATCTGCCAAGCGAAACCTGGGCTATCTGACGGCGAGCACGGGACTGTATCAACGACTGTCCCCACGCGAGTTGCTGCGTTACTTCGGCGAATTGATCGGAATGGAGGACGAGGCTGTCGAGAAACGCATGGAGGAGTTAATACGTTGGTTGGACATGTCGGAGTTTGCGAATTTGCGATGCGGAGGCCTGTCTACGGGCCAGAAGCAGCGAACGAATATCGCCCGCGCCCTGATGGGAGATCCGCCGATTCTGATCATGGACGAGCCGACGCTGGGGCTGGACGTGCTGACCAATCGCGTGGTGCTGGACTTCATCCGGGCCGAGGGGGCGCGCGGCAAGGCGATCATCATGTCAACGCATTATCTCGACGAGGCGGAACTCTTGTGCAGCCGATTCGGATTGATTCATGAGGGGCGGTTGGTGGGGGAGGGCACGCTGAGTGAACTGCAATCACGAGCGGGGCGGACACGGCTGAGCGAGATTTTCCTGTCACTGTGTGGGAAAGAGGAGCATGTGCTGGACCTGGGGGTCGGACTTTCACACCTGAAAGGCAAAGGATCGTAGGATTTCACGCATGTTCCGACGCTATCGCCGAGTCTGGGTGGTCTACAAGAAGGAACTGCTGGAGACGCTGCGCGATCGGCGAACGCTGATGGCGATGGTGGTGGTGCCCATCATTCTGTACCCGGCCCTCATGTTGATTCTCGTGGAAGCCCTTCGCAAGGAGACGGGGCGACGGCAGGCGGAGCGATATCAGATCGTAGTGCCCGATGAGGCGCACAAGCAGTGGCTGACCGGTGTGCTTACACGAGACGAGCACGAACGCAAGGCGATTGAGACTGTTCGGAGTACGACATCGACGACTGCCGCGGACGCCGGCATGGACATGGCCGGCGGATTGCGAGCGACGTTGCGCGCCGAGCAACTCGACATCGCAGTGGCGAAGAAGGGGGAATCGCTTTGGAGGTTGATACAGGATCAATCGTATCACGTCGGCCTGTTGATCGCGCCTCCGCCCGATGCAAAACGAACTGACGATGACGTAAACCACGTCGTACAGTTCATCTATCGCGACACCGACCCGCGCAGTGAATTCGTGCATGATCGACTCAATCGCATCTTCGGCGGCGAATCGGAACGGATCATTCGGGCGCGGGTGACTAAAGCGACCGGCAACGCGGCCAGTCTTGAACCGATTTTGGCCAACAGCCTCTCGACGGCCAGTCCCTCGCAGCAATACGCGAAGATTCTGGCCATGCTGGTGCCGTTCCTACTTGTCACGATGACGATCACGGGGGCGATGTACCCGGCAATTGACCTGACAGCAGGCGAACGAGAGCGTGGCACGCTGGAAACGCTGGCGGTGTCGCCGGTACCGGTGGGACAGATCGTCGCGGGGAAGTTCAGCGTGATCGTGACGATTGCGATGCTCAGCACGGCCCTCAACCTGGGGTCGATGAGCGCCATGGTCTATTTCTCGAAGCTGGACCGAATCGTGTCGAGCGCCAACATGGCGCGGCAGCAGGAATCAGTGGCGGTGGAGCATTGGATCGAAAAGGGAGCGGGTGGACAGGGCGGCACGTTTTCGCAGAAGGACTATCTCGACCGACGCCGGGCTTTGGAGGTGGAGGCCAAGGAGAAGGTCGGCTTTCTCACAAAGGCCGCGCCGATCGTGCTGTTGGCGATGGTACCGTTTGCCGTGCTCGCGGGGGCGGTGATGCTGGCAGTGTGCAGCTTTGCGCGCACGTTCAAGGAAGCGCAGAATTACATGATGCCGGTGATGATGGGGGCGATTATCCCGGCGCTGGTCGTGTCGTACATGCCGACGATTCGACTGGAGGGCCTGATTCTGGTCATGCCGGTGGCGAATATCGTCGTGTTGATTCGCGAACTGTTCCTCGGTAATGCGAACGGCTCGGCGATGGGGATCTGCCTGCTATCGACTTGTTTCTACGCAATTGCGGCGGTAGTTGTCGCGGCGAAGCTGTATGGGCACGAGGCGGTGCTGTTCTCCGACGTGGGGAGTTACAAATCGCTCCTGCTTCGGCGGTTCATTCGGCCTCAGCCGCGACCGTGGCCGGCGCTGGTGTTGCTCACCGTGGCGATTCTGTTTCCGGCGTATTTCTATTGGCAGTCGTTCCTGGTGGACCCGAGCGAAGGGGCGTCGCGGTTTCGGGTCGTGTTGGGTTTGTCGCAGGTGCTTCTGCTGGCCGCGCCGCCGCTCATCCTGTCGTGGTACTTGAAGCTGGATTTGCGGGAGACGTTTTCGCTTCGTGCGCCACGGTTTGTGCATCTCATGGGGGCGTTACTAATGGCGGTGTCCATCGTTCCAGTTGCGTCGATGGCAGGCCAGTGGATCGCGGGCTTGACACCGGCCTTGCGTCCCAGCGACGAGTTGTTCGAGAAGCAGGCGAGTTTACTGACGAGTGGTTCGCTGTGGACGATGCTGACGGCTTTTGCGTTGGTGCCGGCGGTGTGCGAGGAGTTGCTCTTCCGGGGATTTTTGATGGCGGGATTGCGCGGCCGCTTGTCCAATCGGTGGGTGGTGGTGGTGGTGGGATTGCTCTTTGGAGTCTTCCACATCTACATTGAAAAGATCCCCATCGTCAGCCTGCTTGGAATGGTGTTGACGCTGGCGTGTCTAAACAGCGGGTCGATCTTTGTGTCGATGATCGTTCACGTTGCGAACAACGGACTGGGATTGATGGCGACAAAGTCGGTGGCGCTTCAGCAGTTCTTCGGCCTTTCAGACAGCGCGGAAGCGATGGCGTTGGATTCGCGCACGCTGGTGTTTGTTGGGGTGTTCGTCGTGGGTCTGCTGCTCATCGCGTTGACACCGCGAACGAAAGAAGCGGCCCCGCCAATTCTGGCAGGGCCGCATCACGTTTCAGCATAGTTGGTGTTGGGTTACGAAATCGGCGTGGTCGTGCCGGTGCCGGTCGTGGCGGGGTTGATGATAGTGGGAGTTCCGCCGGTTCCAGTTCCAATTCCGGAAAGCACTCCGAGACCGGTGTTGACTGTGTTGATGAGGTCATTAATGACCGCAAGCACTTCCTCGGAAATCGCCTGAGCCGTGTCGCGGAAGAAGTTCGGTTCCACCACTGGTCCCGTACCGGCAAGTTCGACTGTTCCGTTTTGCAGTGCAATCGCCTGTTGAATGAACAGACCCGGACGGCGTGCACCCAGCGCGCCGCCACTCGTGGTGGTGAATTGATTGCCGATGATGCCCGGGGCCGTCGTGGACGTTCCGGTGGTCGTGCCGCCGGTCGTTGTTCCGCCGGTGGTCGTGCCACCCGTCGTGGTTCCCCCGGTTGTCGTGCCTGTGAGTCCACCCAGTCCACTCAATGCGCCAAGTCCACCAAGGCTCTGGAGGATTGCGTTAATGTCGATCTGTTGCGTCTGTGTCGTGGTTGTTTGGGCAATAGCAGGTGTGGCTGCCAGCGCAATTCCAATAATGAATGCTGCATGAAAAAGCATCGTTCGACGGGTCATATTCGAGTCTCCATGTCGCCGCTCGGGAATCCCCCCGGCTTAGCGTGTCTAGTCATTATACCGGGCCTGGGTCGCCGGGTTGCGAATATCTGCTGAGGCCGGCTGTAACGGGGTATCGGATCAGTATGGGGTGCGGCCTGAGTGTCTTGGGAGGTCCGTGCCGTTTTCTGAGCTAAGCCCCGATAAGCGACTGGGTATGAGTAGGCATTGGGCGGTTATTGCGCTATTAGAACTGCATGACAAATACGAGAGTACGCGTAAGAGATTGTGATTCTACAGATGCACAACGTTACGTCATTTCTTGGCCGGTGCCGCGCTGGGGGTTGCCGGCTCCAGCGGTCCGGCGGAAACGACCCTGCCAATGGCGGAGCGGGTGAAGGTGATCTTGGTGTTGCTCGACTCATCGACCTTCAGCACGACCTCGTCGTCTTTGACGCTTTGCACGACGCCGAGGATGCCGCTGACAGTGAGCACCCGGTCATTCTTCTTAACGGCCTTGAGCATTTCTTCGCGACGCTTGCGCTCCTTGTTCTGCGGGCGCATGAGAATGAAGTAAAAGATCAACCCCATGAGCAGGATGGGGGTCAACAATTGCGTCATGCCGGGAGGCGTTGCCTGGCCCTTGGGCTGACTCGTGGCCGCTTGGGCGAGAAGGGATAAAACGTCGGTCATTCGGGTTCCTCGGGTTTTTTCGCGGCGGCCTCGGCTTCGGAAAGAAGCTGCGCCAGTCGGCTCTGCTCGATGGCGAGCCGAATCCGCGACATCCAGCGGTGATAGTAGGCGATGTTGTGGATGGACACCAGTATCGGGCCGAGCATCTCGTCTGCGAGAAACAGGTGCCGCAGGTAGGCCCGCGAGAAGTTTTCACAAGCGGTGCAATCGCATCCTTCTTCAAGCGGGCGTGGATCGGTCTTATGCTTTGCGTTTCGCATGCGAAGGACGCCCGTGCCAGTGAACGCAAATGAGTTCCGACCGTTGCGCGTCGGCAGCACGCAGTCAAACATATCAACACCCGCTGCGACAGCGCGAATCAGGTCGAGCGGTCTGCCCACTCCCATAAGATAGCGTGGGCGATCCTGGGGCATGCGATGGGCGAATTCGTTCAGGAATGTTGCCATTTCGTCGGGATGCTCGCCAACGGACAGTCCACCGATGGCATACCCGGGGAAGCCGATCTCAACGAGCGCATTGAGGCAGCGCGTGCGTAGCTCAACATCCAAGCCGCCTTGAATGATGCCGAACAGTGCCTGATCGTCGCGCGTCTGGGCTTGTTTGCACGCAGCGGCCCAACGGATGGTGCGATTCACCGCTTGAACGAGGGCCTCCGGTGTGGCCGGTAGGGCGGGGCACTGATCGAAGGCCATGATGATGTCCGCGCCGAGCTTCTGTTGAATTTCAACCGCGCCGGCCGGGTTGAGCCGCATCACGGCACCGTCAATGTGCGATTTGAAGGTGACACCGTCGTCGTCGATGCTGTTGAGCGTGGCAAGGCTGAAAACCTGAAAGCCGCCGCTATCGGTGAGGATGGGACCGTCCCACGCCATGAAACCGTGCAGGCCGCCCATCTCAGCAACAATGTCTGCGCCGGGGCGAAGGGCGAGGTGGTAGGTGTTGGCCAGCAGGATCGTGGTGCCGACGCGGCGCAATTGGTCGGGCGTGATTCCCTTGACGGTGGCCCGCGTGCCGACGGGCATGAAGACGGGAGTTTGGATATCACCGTGCGGCGTCTTCAAACAACCGCGCCGGGCGCGTGTGTGTGAATCGCGGGATAAGATATCATATGGGAACTGTGTCACGCGCAGCCTCGGTTGTTTCTGACTCGCGGGGATGATGGCGGGCGACACGGCGCGAGTCAACCACTCCACAAAGCAATAGATGCGATAGAATGTGACATCTCATTGGCACATACTGGAACGGAGACTGGGCCTCGGCCTGTGTTTTTCGGTCGTGAATCGGGTGTGCCCCGGCTTGACACCGCGCCACGCGGAATCCTATAGTAAGACGGTTCGGGACGCCCACCCACGGGGGATTTCATTCAGGGCCAAACAGGCGGAGGGATCGGATTGAAGAAGCAGCGCCCAGCAGGCAACGGCAGATTATCGCCCAAGTCTCAGACCCACGGCGGCAACGGAACATCGGGGAACGGCACGTCCGGAGAAAACGGCACGTCGCATCGACGGACCATCGGCTCCAATGGGAACGGCACGCACGGTGCTGAAGAAGCGCCGCCGTTACCACGCACGACTCTCAGCGAGATTGAGCTGGAGAAGTTTCGCGGGATGCTCTTGTCGAAGCGGAAGGAGCTGGTCGGCGATGTCGAACACATGGAGAACGAGGCTCTCGGTAAGAATCGTTCTGATGCAGCCGGCGACCTGTCGCTGATGCCAATTCACATGGCCGACATCGGAACGGATAACTACGAACAGGAGTTCACCCTGGGGTTGGTGGCCAACGAGCGCGATGTGGTGAAAGAAATCGACGCGGCCCTGCTGCGGATTGAGCAGGGCACCTTCGGCATCTGCCTCGCCACGCACAAACCCATCGCCAAGACCCGACTGCAAATCAAGCCCTGGGCCACGCATTGCGTCGAGTATGAGCGCGCCCAGGAATCCAACGGCAAGCGACGAATCTGAGTCGTGGCGTCGTGCCGCGAGAGATCGTTGCGAATGTGCCGATCTATCTTTGAGGCGATCCCGGTATATCATCTCGCCAAACGTAGATCCATAGGACCTCTCGCAATCGCCATGACCACCCCAGAGACGATGAGTACCTCCCAAGATGTCCCGCAGCAGGCGACCGCACGCATGGAGCCGTGGGCGCTGAGTCACTGGCCGAGTCACTTTCGACTTTGGAGCGTGACGGTGTTGGGGTTGGTCGTGGATCTCTGGTCGAAGGAATGGGCGTTTCAAACGTTGCGACCCGGCGAATCCAAGGAGCTGGTGTCGAATCTTTGCAGCTTGCAGGTCTCGCTGAATCCCGGAGCACTGTTTGGCATCGGGGCGGGGTTCGCACCGGTGTTTGTCGGGGCGTCGGTTCTCGCGCTGATGTTCGTGCTCTATCTTTTTGCGCATTCGACTGCCTCCCGGCGATCCATGCACATCGCTCTCGGTCTGGTGCTTTCCGGGGCCATCGGCAATCTATACGACCGCACTACGCAATCGGCCCATGTCCTGCACTTTGCGCACGGTGGTCGCTTCATTGGGAGCCTCGTGGATGAAAACGACCAATCCATCACGCTGGGCGATTTTCCCTCCGGGGCGCGGCCGCAGGTGTTCATGAGAAGCAGTTTGGCCAGCAACAAGATTGAGCCGGTGGTCCGCGACTTTATCAAGATCGAAGCGAAGGTCGGCTCGTTTTCCCTATGGCCGTGGATTTTTAACGTTGCTGACGCACTGCTGGTCGTGGGCGTGGGGTTGTTGCTAATCAACTTCTGGTCGGACCGCCATGACGATGACAAATCAAGCCTGCCCGCCGATCTTGTCGGCGCGTAAGCGCGGGCGTTGGTCGCGTTGGTATGTTCGCATCCCATCGAAGGTCGCTATCTTTCTGTGCGTCGTGCTCTTCGTTTGCTTTCCTTACCCGAAGCAATTGATTCGCAATGTGGAACACCTGCGCAACATGCAGGCGATGATCGAACCCAATGCGCCGGAACTTGTGCCGTGGGAGGCGGAACTGCGAAAGCGGCTTGCCCGTCGTGCATCTTCACAACCGAATGAGCCGCATATCGCGCCACGAGGCGTCCAACAGGAGGTCGAACGATTCGTACTGGAGAAGGTGATGTACGAATGGGATTGGAACCTCTGGGGATCGGCCGACTACATGCCCACGGTGCATGAGATGTTTGAGAAAGCAAAGGAGTTCGGGGGACAGGTGAAAGAGGATTGCGACGGGAGGGCCGTGATGGCGGCATCGTTGTTACGGCGACTGGGCTATCAGGCCACGATGGTCACGGACTTGCGACACGTGTGGGTGACGACGCCGGAAGGAGAGTGGATGGGGCCGGGGGGTGAAAAGACGATGGTGGCAACATCGCAAGGGACGCAGGTGAATTGGGGATCGGCGGCGAGCAACTTCGCAATTGGTTTGTCCTACGGCATTGCAGTGTTTCCGTTCACGCGGGAGTTCATCATCCTCGTAACGCTATTTGTACTGCTGCTTCGAGGCTGGTCACATTGGGGCTGGGCGTTGGCGGGCTTGGTGTTCATGGTGCAAGGGCTGTTGTTCATGCGGCTGGGCTTCTTCGCGCCGGCGGCTGTGGCGAGAGAGGTCAGTTCGTGGCCGACGTGGGTGGGTCTGTTTCACGTCGTAGGGGCTGTTGGTTCGTTGTGCATTGCGGATCGTGTCGGGAAGTTGAAGAAGTCCCTCAAAATCATTGAGTCGCTCAGTGCGAATCGCTAGACTGGGTCGGTACGGTGTCGCTCGTGTTGGAGGTTTTCTCTCGGCGCGCGAAGCCGAGCAGGGGCATGAAAAGGGAATCTCCATGTCGAATCGATGTCTCGAGATGTCTTGTCTTGTATCCTTGATGGTTTGTGGATTTGCTCCTTTGGCGTCGGCCCAATGGTCGCCCAATCCGGCCACTAACCTGCCGATTTGCAATGCCGGCGGCGATCAAGTCCAACCGAAGATCGCGAACGCCCCCAGCGGTGAGACGATCGTCAGTTGGTATGACAACCGTGTGGGCGGCTTTGATGTTTACGCTCAGCGGTTGGACGATAGTGGCACCCCTTTGTGGACGCCGAACGGTGTGCTCGTGCAGGATCGAGCGGTGTCGTCCACGGAGGATTACGGACTGGATGTGGACGCTACGGGAAATGCGCTGTTGGCGTATGGGATTGTGAACTTCAGTTCGCTTGGCCTACAGAAAATCAGCCCGGCCGGTGCGCTGCTGTGGGGGCCGACGGGCATTGTTCTAAGCACGCCGGGTGGAAGCCATTCGCCGAAGATCGCGGCGACCACCGATGGTTCCTATGTCGCGGCGTGGTCGGAAGGGGCGGTCCTTGGCATTAATCTGCAAAAATTTGACGCCAACGGCAATTCCCTATGGGGCCCCGTCGTCTACACCGACCCGCCGACGAGCCGGAATCTGTTCATTTGCGATCTTCATGCATCGGATAATGGCTCGGTGATTGTGTTGTGGTTCCGCTGCGCGGGATCGGGTTGCGCCACCAGTGCGCATCACCTGTACACGCAAAAATATGACTCATCGGGAGTGCCGGTTTGGAATGGAGGCGTACCGGTCATCCTCTTTAATGGCTCATCGACGGCCAATGGGTATTTCCCAACGTTTCTGTCAGACGGCAATGGCGGAGCCGTGTACGGATGGTACGAAACCGGCGGCTCACAACTGTGCTTCTTGCAACGGATCAATGCGGCCGGGACGGAAGTGTATGCTCACAATGGCGTGGCCTGCACGACGGCGACGGCGGGGCGAATGCGAATCTCAGCCGCACCGGGTTTCGATGCGGCAACCGGAGACATGTACATGGGGTGGGCCGAGGTGACTTTGCCGACGCAAAACATGTGGGGCGTCCGGGCACAGAAAGTATCTTCAGCAGGGGTGCTTCAGTGGGGCGGCGAAGGCGTGTCTATCAAACCGCTCGACGGGAATCAGGTTTCATTTGTGCGAGCCAATACGCTATTAGGTGGTTGTGTCGTTGCGTGGCAGGATGCTACTGGCGCGCTGACAGGGTTGGTCAAGTCGTCACGGTTGGATTCGAGCGGTGCTGCGGTGTGGCCCGGCTCGCCGATCACACCTTGCACAAGAAACACCGGCAAGAGCAGACTCGACATGAACATCGACGATTGCGGAATGAGCAAGTTGATCTGGTCGGACGGCGCGAGCGGGAGTCAGGACATGCTTGCACAGAACGTGCGGGCCGACGGCACGTTAGGGCCGCTCTTGTCGACTCCGCTGGGTGATATGAATTGTGATGCGGACGTGACAGCGACTGATATTCCGTTATTCGTAGATGCCCTGATCAATCCATCCGCGTATCTCGTGGCGCAACCATGTTGCCTCCTCATGCGAGCAGACATGAATGCCGACACACAATTGGATGGCAACGATTGCCAGGGATTCGTCAACGCCTTGCTGACTCCGTAGACGACGTAAATTACTGGGCGGCTTCAGCGGGTGCCGCGGCGGCGGGAGCCACGACCTTGTTGCGACCTCGAAGTGTGTCGAGTTCTTTCTTGGCCTCGGAATACATTTTGAAGGCCTCGGTCTTGTTGCCCTTCTTCATTTCAATGGCGGCCAGTTCTTTCTTACGTTTGATTTCCTTGGATTTACGCATTGTTGTAGCTCCGATTTATCTTGATTAAATAATGTGAGAGTTCAGTTAAATCATCAATCCTAGGGCGGGGATTATACCAAATCGAAGGCAAGTCACGCAGCCAAACCGCATCAGGCATATCGCAATTGTGGCCAGCGACGCGAGGGCAGAACGGGCAAACTGCTGTATTGCCTTGTGGGGCCAAAGGTTATGGCAGTTTTTAGGAAATTACAAATGGGGGTTGACAGGGCCGACAGACCCACTAAATTACTGTGCTGCAAACGCATTGAGCGGTTGCAGGAGCTAGTAGTCATTCAGCACAGGCGGAGTAGCCGAACTGGAACGAAAGCTTGACATCTTGGCGGTAGAGTCCACGGCCTAGCTGCCGACGTGGTGAATCGGGTCTCCGACAACCACCGCAGTCGCCGGTGGTTTTTTTGTCGCCGCATTATTAATGAAGGGTCTAACGGATTCGGGCTCGTAGCTCAGTTGGTTAGAGCGCGTCCCTGATAAGGACGAGGTCACAAGTTCGAATCTTGTCGGGCCCAATGAGGTCAGCCAGCAACGATCGTAAAAAGCTGGTGCGGGCGTGGAATCGGCCAGTGTCGGGGCCGTAGCTCAATTGGGAGAGCACTAGCTTTGCAAGCTAGGGGTTGCCGGTTCGATCCCGGTCGGCTCCAGTGAAGGTAGGGATGGTCGCAGTGGTCAGTTCAACGCTTTGCGAATGACGCCAAGCGATGAACTGAAAACTGAGGACTGAACACTCGGTTTTCGTGCTCTTTGACAATCGAATAGAGTGGATATGTGATGATACCTAATCACAAATGATCCTAAGAACTCTGATTTCCGAATCGCGAATGAGCAATCATTCTTGGTTCAGGGATTTAGAGCGCCGACGGCGACTTGGCTGATCGATGGTTGAAGCCGGGTGGTTTTGGTTTTGTAGAAGCGAAAGCGACTAGAGAATCGAGACGATCTGACAGAGATTCATCGATGTGGTCAAGCTTTTAAGGGTGCATGGTGGATGCCTAGGCGTCCAGAGGCGATGAAAGACGTGGCAGCCTGCGATAAGCTCCGGGGAGTTGGCAAACAAGCATTGATCCGGAGATGTCTGAATGGGGCAACCCCATATCCCCGAATAGGGGGTATGACCGGCGCATGAATGTATAGTGCGTCGGAGCTAACCCAGGGAACTGATACATCTCAGTACCTGGCGGAAAGGAAATCAACCGAGACTCCGTCAGTAGCGGCGAGCGAACGCGGATCTAGCCCAAACCAGGCTTCGGCCTGGGGTTGCGGGGCCTCGAGCAGTTACAAAGGCGTAATCAACGGAACGGCTTGGAAAGGCCGACCACAGAAGGTGACAGTCCTGTACGTGACGATTATTGCTCTGCGTTGAGAGGATTCCCAGAGTAGCACGGATGCCGTGAAACTCCGTGTGAAGCAGGGGGGCCCACCCTCCAAGGCTAAGTACTCCTGGACGACCGATAGTGAACAAGTAAGGCGACTGAAAGGTGAAAAGAACCGCTATAAGCGGAGTCAAAAGAACCTGAAACCATGCATTTACAAGCAGTCAAAGACCTATGCCGGGCTTCGGTCCGGCCTGGTCGATGGCGTACCTTTTGCATAATGGACCGGCGAGTTACTCCTCTGTGGCAAGGCTAAACCGGATGACCGGTGGAGCCGTAGCGAAAGCGAGTCTGAATAGGGCGAATGAGTCGCAGGGGGTAGACCCGAAACTGCGTGATCTACCCATGGGCAGAATGAAGTGCTCCTAACCGGGCACGGAGGTTCGAAGCCGTGAACGTTGAAAAGTTCTGGCATGACCTGTGGGGAGGAGTAAAAGTCTAATCAAACGCAGATATAGCTGGTTCTCCCCGAAAACGCTTGAGGGCGTGTCTCGGGCCACTACGCAGCGGGGGTAGAGCTACTGAATGGATCGCGGGGTCTACCCGACTACCGCCTCCAATCAAACTCCGAATACCGTTGCGATTATCCCGGGAGAAAGACTGTGGGTGATAATGTCCACGGTCAAAAGGGAAACAACCCAGACCGTCAGCTAAGGTCCCAAATTGCATCTGAGTGCTAAAGGAAGTTGGGTTTCAGAGACAGCGGGGATGTTGGCTTAGAAGCAGCCACCATTTAAAAAGTGCGTAATAGCTTACCCGTC
>JBBTET010000050.1:0-29910 GCA_038042195.1 Planctomycetota bacterium
AATCGACCGCGCCGGAACGTGAACTCCTCGCCAAAATCAAAAGGTTCTCAGGCTCTCCGGGGCTGGATGTTCAACACAGCCACGACCAGGGGCTCGCGCCCCTGGCTACGATCCATTGCCCCTTCGGGGCCAAGCGTCTCATTATCGCTGTCGGCTTTGGTGAATTAGTTTATCGACGCGTCCAATCCAGCCTTGTGTCCTAATTGCCCGTCGACCTGCTGCCGGCCGATTGCCACCAATCGCGCAGGTCGTCAGCGGAATAGTCCCTGGCTTGGGTGAGCACTTGGTCGATCCACGGTGACAGGTCAATCGTGCCCCGCTGTTCTTTGACGATGCCGAACGGCTTGCCAAACACACTGATCGTGAGAATCGTGTCTCGATTGGGTCCGTGGGTGCCGAGGATTCGTAACTCGTTGTCCTTCACCAGCAGTCGAACGCCGCATTCCACATAGGGCACCTTCTGCGGCAGAATCTCCTTCGGCAATGCCGACGGCCACGAGAATTGCAATGCCTTCTCCGCTGCGGTGAGTAGCAATTCTCGGTCGATGGTCCCCGGCGACTCCGCAAGCGGCTTCAGTGTCAATTCGATGTCCGCGGACTTGATGCTATCCTCGGCCAATTCCAGATTGTTGATCCGAATGGCCAAGCGCCCCGTGGCCCGGCCGCGCCCGATCGGCATGAGCCATTCATCGACGGACAGACCCGTGAGCGCTCCACTCAGGTCGAGCCGTGCCAAATTACCATTGCGCAGGTCGATGCTCTCCAGACGCAGGGAGGCCTTGCCTTCGAGAGAGGGCAGATTCAGGAGCGGCGCAAGTGAAGAGAGCAAGAGTCCTTCGACCCGACCCCTCCCGCGCAGATCCGTGAACGCGCCGTTCACTAAACGGGCACGATCCACATTGATCGAAAGCGTTCCGTGGAGCGGCCCTGTCGGCAGTTGTGTCGTCAATTCGCTCAAGTCCACGTCATTTAATTCGCCTCTCAGTCCCACTTCCGCGGCATCCGGTCGATTGACATAAGTAAGGCTCCCCGCAAAGGAACCCGACTTGATCGTTCCGATCTGCGGCACGATGCCAAGCGTGGTGAGCGGAACCATTGGAAGATCGAGTCGTATCTCGTTGACTTCGATGGCTCGCTTGGGTTTGAATCTTGCGAGAATGCGAACACCCTGCCCGATTCGCACACCGTTCAACTCAAAGGCGTTGAGCGTGGCGACGCCGTCCCCTGGGTTGCTCATGTCAATGCTGCCGGCGGTCTCGCGGCATCGAATGACGAATCCGCGCCGATCGAAGGCAATCTCGAACTTCTCCAGACTCACCCGCCGAAGGCGAAGCTCTTCAAAGTCGTGATCCAGACCCGACTCCAGCACCTGCCGATAATCACTCTTGGCCCATTCATCGCTGCCCAGAATCAATTCGCCATCGACGAGTGCCAGCTCATTGAAGTCCTGACCACCTTCGTCGTGTTCTTGCCAAATGGCCGACTTGCAATGAAAGACGCGGCCGCGACTCTGCGGCAGGCGAATGTCGACATCCTCAAAGAGTCGGCTTGAAAACGTGTGTCCGCGGATGCGGCCGATGGTGCATGGAAGCTCGAAGAATTTGGACAGCTTCCCCGACATCTCCAATCGAAAGGACTCAGAGCGCTGATGCAATGCGTACGACGTGGTCCAGCCGAGCGAACCGACCACGATGAGGATGGACAAGGCCAGAAGCAGCTTGCGATGGGCTTGCATAGGTAACTAAACGGGAACGAGATCGCCCTCTAACCCTGCGTCGGGGGAGCGAGTCCGCGAGCGGTGTTCAGATAATACTCGTACGCCGCGCGCACTTCACGCAGAGTGTCGCCTGCGAACTTCTCCAGGAACGACCGGGCAATCTCAAACGCCACGACGTGCTCGGCCACGACGCTCGCCGCGGGCACGGCGCAGATGTCACTGCGTTCGTAGTCGCTCCGCTCCGGCGTCAGCGTCTCCAGATTCACGCTGTCGAGGCCGCGAAGCAGCGTGCTAATCGGCTTCATGGCCGCGCGGACAATCAGCGGCATTCCATTGGTCATGCCCGCTTCAAGACCGCCGGCGTTGTTGGTTCGCCGTCGAAACCCCAGACTTGGACCACCGCGCTGCGACTCGACATAGTCGATTTCGTCATGAACTGCACTGCCCCGGCGATTCGCGCAGCCAAATCCCAGGCCGATTTCAACCCCCTTGATCGCTTGTATTGAACCCACCGCTGCCATGAGTCGCCCGTCCAGCTTGTCCTGCCAGCGAGCGCACGATCCGATACCCGGCGGCAGGTTGAACGCGCGGACTTCAACAATGCCGCCCAGCGTGTCCTTGTCCTGCTTTGCCTGTTTGATCGCCGAGATCATAGGCTCCACCGACTCGGGGGCGGGGCAATACACCTCGTTCGCATCTCGTGCCGTGATAATCTGATTGGGTGCAAGGTCATGCGATATGGACGCAATCACTGAACCAATCTGCGACACGAACCCCACGACCTCAATCCCAAATTCGAGTAATAGCAGTTTTGCCACCGCACCGGCCGCCACTCGCGCCGCGGTTTCTCGGGCGCTGGCCCGCTCCAGCGTCGTGCGGCAGTCCGTCGTCAGCCATTTCATTGCGCCAGCAAAGTCGGCATGACCGGGTCGCGGCCGATGGATCGGCGGCGTCTTGTCGATGCGCCAGTCCTTGTTCGCAATCTGAATTGCAACCGGTGTACCGATGCTGATGCCGTTGAGGATTCCGGACAGTATGTTGGCGACATCTTGCTCGATCTTCATCCGGCCACCACGACCGAATCCCCCCTGCCGACGGCGCAGCGACTCGTCGATGTAGGTGGTATCCAATCGCAAACCGGCGGGCAGCCCCTCCAGCAAGACGAGGAGTGCCTGCCCATGCGATTCACCCGCGGTTCGATAATCAAGTTGCGCCATGGTCTACATTATAAGTCGGGCAAGTCGCTCCCTGACTCTGTGGCGAAACATGACGAGCTTTGCTTGCCATGGCCCTTATCGGACGACCACATCATCAAGCCACACACCCCCTGACCCGATTCTGAATTGGATAATTCCGCATTGGCGCGAGGCTCTGAGGCCGCGCACGTCCTTCGTGAGGAGCATTCAAAATGTCTGCAACGCTTGCGCCGCCCAAACCCGCGTCACTCTCCGAGCCGTCCATTGGCATGCCCGTCCAGACGGCAGGCGCAACTCCATTCATCCCGATGCCGCCGCGCAACTTTAAGGAGGCCGGGCTTGACTCCGGCGTGGTGGAGGCGCTGATCCTCAAGTATCTTCTTGGCGTCGGCTCGGCTCAGGGGGCGCGCATCGCCGAGGAATTGTGCCTCCCGACGCAACCGGTTGTTGACTACCTGAGTCTTCTTAAGACTCAACAAATCGTCGTCTATGTCGGCACGGCTCACCTCGACGACTTCAATTACACGCTCACCGATGCCGGTCGTGACCGAGCGCGGCGCTTCATGTTGGAGTCGCTGTACGTCGGACCCGCGCCAGTCACCGTCGAAAAATACATCGAAGCCATTCGTGCCCAAACCATTACAACGCTCACGGCGCGGAAACAAGACCTGGAAAACGCCTTCTCCGATCTGCTGGTCAGCACGGAAATGTTCGACGTCCTCGGCCCCGCCATCAACTCCGGTCGCGGCATGTTTCTCTACGGCTACCCCGGCAACGGCAAGAGCAGCATCGCCGAGCGAATCACGCGCTGCTTCGGCGACAACATCTACATCCCCAAGTGTCTCATCATCGACGGCATGATTATGAAGGTCTTCGACGCGGCGAACCACGAAGAGATTCCACGACGGAAAGACTCCATCTTCAAGGCTGATCACATCGACGACCGTTGGGTGCAGATACGCCGCCCCACCATTATCGTGGGTGGTGAATTGACCATGGAGTCTCTCGAAGTTCAGTACAATTCGACCAGCAAGACCTGCGAGGCCCCGGTGCAGCTCAAGAGCAACTGCGGAACGCTGGTCATTGATGACTTCGGTCGGCAGCGGATGAAGCCCATCGAATTGCTCAATCGCTGGATCGTGCCGCTTGAGAAGCGATTCGATTTCCTTAACATGCCGAACGGAAAAAAAGTGCAGGTTCCCTTCGACCAGCTCATCATCTTCTCGACGAACCTGGAACCCAAGGACCTCTGCGACGACGCCTTCCTTCGACGTATCCCCTACAAGATCAACGTGCCGAACCCGGAGGAATCCGAGTTTCGCAAGCTCTTTGAGCTGGTCGGCCCCAAGATGGGATTTGAAATGAACGCTCAGACGCTCGCGGCCATCGACTACCTCGTGGACGCTCATTACAAGAAGAAAGATCGTCCATTCCGATGTTGTCAGCCGCGCGATCTGCTCTTGCAGATTCGGAATCGCTGTCTGTACACGGGCAAGCAGTTGGAGGTCACATCCGCACTGTTTGATTACGCGGCCTCCGTCTATTTCACCATCATGTAACGCGCAAGCCCTTTACACTGCGTGGTTTGACAGCCCCCATGCCCACGACTAGCATGGCTTGGCTGTGGTATTGGCGAAAGTGACCCGGGGGTGACGGCGCGTAACCCGCGCCGGCGAAAGGCCTTGTGACGCAATTGATGACGCTTCGCATTCCGGTCTTGTCGCTCCTGTGCGCGGCGTGTTTGCTGGTCGTGGGCTGCCCGTCCAAAGAGGCGACAACGCCGACGATCATGGACGCTCGGGCGCAGCCGTTCGTGCTCGACATACCGGTTCCGAAGACGTTTGAGCTGGACGGTCGAAAGAGCGAGCACAAGATCATTGCCGGCCGCCGAAGCGTCAACCACATTTACCGTGGCAGCGAGGATGTCCTGCCGGTGCGAAACTTCTACGTTCACTACATGCCGCTCTCGCAGTGGCAGATCGTGGATGAAAAGCTGTATGCCGGCACTTATGTGCTGAACTTTCGGAAGAACGAGGAGAAGTGCGAGATCCGGATCGAACGCGTGCCCGCCGGAATGTTCGGCAAGCCGGTCCAGATTCGTGCCATCATTAAATCACTTTATGCGGAGACACCGAGCGAATAATCGGTGCCAAGATTCATGAAGGCTGAACGACGACAAGAATTGCGTACCAACGAACTGGCCCAACAGATCGACCATGCCGGCGACTACATGAAGCAGAATGCCGCGACGCTTGCCACCGTGGTGATCCTCGCGACCGCTGTCGTGGCCGGGGCCTTTTGGTTCATCCGGGGCAAGCAGACTGCTCGCATGGAAGCCTGGGGCAAGCTGTCCCAGAGCAGCGCGATGATTGATTCGGCGGTCGAGCCGCTCGACAAGTACAAGGCTGTGGCCGACGAGAATCTCGATCCCGTCCTGACCGTGCAAGCCCATCTCAAGACGGGCATGACCGCCTACACCGAGCTTGGCAAGGCCAGGGCCTCCGGCAAGGAGCCGGGCAAGAACTTCGCTCAAATCGCGGAAGAGTCGTACACCAAGGCCCTGAGCCTCGCGACGACTCCGCTGGCCATTGGGCAAGCCATGATCGGCCTCGGCCTGCTCGCCGAAGACAAGGGCGATCTTTCGAAGGCGAAGGAGTGGTATCAGAAGATTATCACGGATAAGAATTTCGACGATTCCGCAATCAAGTTGCAGGCTCAGTTTCGACTTGAGAACATGGATAAGTGGGCTGTCCCGGTCGTGTTCGCCGCGCCCCCACCACCGGCCTCTCAACCGACGAGTGCGGCAGCAGATCCGGGTGCTCTGATGCCGTCAGGCCTGATCACGCCGACCGCCATCTCGGCTGACCAAGTTCCCGATGCAGTGAAGAATCTTGCGAGGGACGCGGCGAAAACGCCAACCACCCAGCCGGCAGGGAATTAATGCGGACCGCGCGAGTCATCGCCATCGACCTCCGTCCATCAAGGCATCCATGCAACCGCAAACGTTGAAAACCCGCGGCCTCCACGTCGGTGTTCGCTTCGCGCCACCGGCACAGCTCGACAAGCAGCACAAGCAGGAGTTCCAACTCAAGTGCGGCGAGGGCTTCGACTGGCGGCGACAAGAATATCTGGAACACGCCTGGCATCTCGTCAGCCCGCAGAGCGAAGGCGACCCCCGCAGCCAACTCAAGTTGTCGCTGCAACCCGACGTGGTCAACTTTGAGGACTATTTCCCGACGGCACCACTCGAGGTTTACACCGACAATCTTCGCCTTATCCTCAAGAGCGTCTCCGATGTCTTTAACCCGCGAGTCATTCTCGGCACGGGCGTGGTCATCCGACTCACGGCCCAATCCGATGGCAATGACGCTCGCGTCTTTCTCGGCCAACGGTGTTTACGATTGGATGATCGGCTCGCGGTTCTCGGTAGACCTGTTCACGCCGTGGGACTGAAGTTCCTGCTGCCGCCGCTTCCCGGGGAGGACATGCCCAACTGGCAGGCCGAGATCAAGATCGAATCGCTCATCGAGGATGTGCGTCAGTTGTTTATTGAGGTGGATGCGCGATGGTCCAATCCGATGGGGTGGGATGTCGATGCCGTCGTGGATCGCTTGAAGACGGCCCACTCGTTTGCAACCGGCCCCGTCGTGCAGATGATTCAGGGCATGAGCCACGACGCCTGATCGCGCGTCGATTCACTCGAACACGCCCAACGCCGCCCCGATAAACCCCGCGTCATTCCCCAGCTTTGCCAAACAAATCTTCGGGGGCTTGTTGATCATCCGCGACCCCATGGATGAAACCGCCTCGCGGACCGGTCCCAACAGGTCATCGCCGGCCGCGCTCATCCCACCGGCCAGCACGATGAGGTCGGGATTCAGGAGGTGGTGCAGATTCACACACGCCACGGCAAGATACAGGCACGAGTCGTTCCACACTTCGCGTGCCAATGCATCTCCCGCTTTCGCGGCGACCAAGACGTCTTTCGCCGTGAGACTCTTCAATGCTGAAAGCGATGAGGATCGCCCCACCGTCAGCGCCTCCGCCGCCCGTGCCGCCGTGCTGGATGCAGACGCATACGCTTCAAGGCAGCCCAGTTGTCCACACCCGCAACGTCGCCCCCCGACATGCACGATGGTATGACCAATCTCCGCAGCGCATTCATCCGCGCCGCGCCAAAGCTTGCCGTCGAGAATAATCCCGCCACCAACGCCGGTGCCCAGTGTGAGCAGCACCATGTGCCGCGATCCCCGTCCCGCGCCGCCGGCGTACTCTGCAATTGCAGCGCAGTTCGCGTCATTCTCAAGCGTCACGGGCAGCTTCACGCGCTCGGCCAGCTTCGTCGCCACCGGCACATTGCGCCACCCCGGCAGATTGGGCGGCGAGTACACGATTCCTTCGCGATGGCTCAACGTCCCCGGAATGCCAAGCCCGATCCCCGTGAGAGATGCGCTCAGCGGAACCTGTTTCAGGAGGCCCGTTGCCAATTCCGCCATGCGCCCGATCATGTGATCGGGACCGCGCTCCGCCTCCGATGGAAGTTCGCCCTTCGCCACAACATCGCTGCGCGACGACACGAGGCCGGCCTTGATGAAGGTGCCGCCCACGTCGATTCCGATGGCCAACTTGTTTGCGTCCGTCATGGCGTTCCCCGCTCCGGCAAGCCGAAGAATCGCTGTGTATTGGACCGAGTCAGGGCCGTCAACCCTTCCACCGTAATCCCACGTATCCGAGCCAAGCACGACGCCGTATGCACGAGGTGCGCCGGCTCATTGGGCCGAACGCTCCGCAACGGCTCGGGAGACAAATACGGGCTGTCTGTTTCGATCATCATTTGATTAACCGGGAGGAGCCAGGCGACTTCGCGCAATTCGTCCGACCGCTTAAACGTAAGCACTCCGGTCAGCGACAACCAATACCCCTGGTCCAAAATGTCCCGCGCCTCGATCAGCGTCCCCGTGAAACAGTGAAACACTACACCACGAAGACCGGGAAAATCATGCAGCACGCCGATCACGTCATTGTGCGCCTCTCGGCAATGAATGACCACGGGCTTGTTCACTTCGGTCGCAATCTCCAGTTGCCGGCGAAAAACTCGGAGCTGGCTGGGGCGATCGGCATAGTCATAGTGATAGTCGAGGCCCATTTCGCCGACCGCGTACACATCCGTGCGCGCCGCCAAGTCGGACAACGCCCGATCCCATCCGTCAGCGACCTTCCCCGCCTCATGCGGATGTATCCCGCACACCATGTGAACGCAGGAGTGCCGCGCGGCAAGTTGACTCACCCGCTCGGCATCTTCCAGGTCGGTCGCAATCGTGACGAACTCGGTCACGCCCGCCGCTGTTGCGCGAGCGATCACTTCATCCGCCTGCGGCCACAGCGCCTCCGACGTGAGATGGCAATGCGAATCTATCAGGCCGCTCATCGCCTAGCTCCGGGGAATGAAGGCTTCGGGGATATGGCGAATGACGGGATCGCCAGACTCCGGCACGATCACGCTCACCGCGTCGAATCGATAGGCACACTCCGGATGTCGATGGCGCGTCAACCAATACTCCGCCACGTGTCGGAGCTTCCGTTGTTTCGCCGGGGTAATGTGCTCTTCCGGATCGGCGTGCTGATCGCTGGCCAACGCCTTCACCTCGACGAACACCACCACGCCCTCATGAAACGTGATGAGATCAAGTTCGCCGGCGGGACACCTGAAATTGTTCGCGAGGATCTTGTGCCCATGGGAGCGCAAATAGCGCAAGGCCGCTTGCTCTCCAATCGCCCCAAGCTGTTTGGAATTGGTGGTCACAACTGCTCGAAGGCAACTATCGACTAAACGGTGGCGACGGCTGCCGGCTCAGCGGCAGGTTTGCGTGATCGAGCCGGAGCGCCTTCGGTGGGTACCGATTCGACACCCACGTCGTCCGTGCCGGCGCGTCGCTCTCGGAGCTTCCGGGCCTTGCCGACGCGCTCGCGCAGGTAGTAGAGCTTCGCCCGGCGAACCTTGCCATGACGAACAACTTCCACGCCCGCGATGCGCGGCGATTGCATCGGGAAGGTTCGCTCAACGCCTTCGTTGTTGACGATGCGGCGTACGGTGAATGATTCACTCAAACCGCCGCCCCGCTGGGCAATCACGATGCCGATGAACGGCTGAACGCGTTCCTTCGTGCCTTCGACGATCTTGACGCCGACCGAGACGGTGTCGCCAATCTCGAAATGGAGCTTGTCCTTTCGCAACCGGTCCTTCTCAACGCCATCAATCAGTCTGTTACGCATGACACGACTCCAATCTCGAACGACTACGCTGTATCGAATCACGGACGGCTCGGCTTCACTTTCAGCCGCTGCCCGTGGATCTTCATTCTTCCAGGCCGCCAGTCAGCAAATCCGGCCGACGGTCTTTCGTTCGCTTCATCGCCTGGTCCGCTCGCCACGCTCGAATCTTGGCGTGGTCGCCGCTGAGCAAAACTTCCGGCACGACCATGCCCCGATAGTCCCGTGGCCGTGTGAACTGCGGATACTCCAGGCACACCGCTTGTTCACCAGTCGCCTGGCCATCCTGCGCGGGGAAGACCGAAAAGGACTCCTCCACCGCTGAACCATCATGTCCCAGCGCGCCCGGCAACAGCCGAACGACGGCATCCACCAACACCATCGCGGCGGCCTCTCCGCCGGAGAGGACATAGTCCCCGATGGAGACTTCCTCAACCGCGAGGCCCTCACGAACACGGTCGTCGAATCCTTCATAGTGGCCGGCGATCAGGAGCAGTCGAGGCGACCGTGCCAAGTCCTCGACATATCTTTGATCGAGCCTTCGACCCTGCGGACACAAGAGCAGTCGTCGCGCGGGGGTCGAATCCAATTTTTCCAACGCCTCGGCGGCATCGAACAGCGGCTGGCACATCATCACCATGCCGGGTCCGCCGCCGAACGGGCGATCATCGACTTTCTTATGCGGATCGGTCGAGTGATCGCGGATGTTGTGACATTGTATTGTCACAAGACCCGCTTGCCTGGCCCGCCCGAGAATGCTCGCCGAAAGAAACGGTTCGCAGGCCTCGGGAAAGAGTGTCAGGATGTCGATCCGCATAGGGGCACCGGGTCTCTTCCGGCGCTGCAAGCCTCTGGTCAGGCCTTTGTCGTGCGAGCGATCCCCTGCTTCTTGAGCAGGTGTCGTACCGTGTCAGACGTCTTGGCACCGAAACTGAGCCAATGCTCAATCCGGTCCTTCTTCAAGACGACCTGTTTCTTTTCATCGGCGATGATTGGATCGAAATAACCCAGGTCTTCAATGAAGCGACCCGTGGAGGCATTCCGACTGTCCGACACGCGGAGCCTGTAGAATGCCTTGTTTCGACGACCCAACCGCACTAATCGGAGCGTGACTGCCATATCAGCCTCAAAACACGTTCGGATGAATTGGCCCTGCCTCGACCGGGCAAACCACCCGCCGAGAGGACCGATTTGGAATCCCCCATCATAACACATCCCTAAGAACTCGCAACAAGGGCCACGCAATCGCTCCGCCAGGCCCTTTCAACGCCACCCCCTGCCTGCTAATATCCCGGAACCTATTGTCAGTTCTATACTTGGGAGCGTCGAAGGTGCCCTCACATCCTCTAGCTGACCTTATTGACGTGGCAGCCGGTCGCCGACCGGCGGACCTCGTCCTCCGCAATGGCCATATCGTGAATGTCGTCTCCAACGAGATTCATGACGGCGACGTGGCCATCCTTGGTGACCGCATCGCCGGCATTGGGAGCTACAACGGGGCCAAAGTCATCGACCTCAAGGGGCGCTTCATTTGCCCCGGCCTCATCGATGCCCACGTTCACATCGAATCTTCCATGCTTTCAGTCCCCGAATTCGCCCGAACCGTTGCAGCGCATGGCACCACGTCGGTCGTGGCCGATCCACACGAATTCGCAAACGTCATGGGCACTGAAGGCATTTCATACGTTCTTCGCACCGCCAAGTACGCGCCGATCAACGTCTATGTGATGCTTAGCTCCTGCGTGCCGGCCAGCCCTCTCGAATCCGCCGGTGCCGAACTGACCGCTGAAGACATCGAACCATTTCTGGGCAATCCCTGGGTGCTGGGTCTTGCGGAAATGATGAACTACCCCGGTGTGATAAATGCTCAGAGCGACGTGCTGGAGAAAATCGCCATCTGCAAACAGCGCGTTATCGACGGCCACGCCCCCTCGCTGACCGGCCAGCCACTCACCGCCTATGTTGCTGCGGGAATCATGAGCGACCATGAGTGCATCACCGCCGCGGAGGCCGCCGAAAAGCTGCGCTGCGGACTGCACATCATGATCCGTGAAGGCTCGCAAACACGAAATCTCACGGCACTGGTCCCGCTCGTGACCGCCGCCACGGCTGATCGGTTCATGTTTTGCACCGATGACAAGGACGTGAGCGAGCTGCTCTCCGAAGGCCAGATCGATCACATGATCCGCAAGTCCATCGGTCTGGGCCTCAACCCTATTCTTGCGGTTCGCCTGGCGACCCACTCCACGGCACGCTACTTCGGCCTGCGCCAACTCGGCGCCATTCTCCCCGGCTACCTCGCCGATATCGCCATCATGGAAGACCTCTCCGCCTGTCGAGTGACTGAGGTGTTACATCGCGGGGCATTGGTCGCGGAGAACGGTCGTTGCCTCGCCACGGCCGGCGTACTGGAAGCGCGCGGTTCGCTCCGCAGCAGCGTCAACACGCACTGGATCGCGTCGAACGATTTCGCCATCAAGACAGCCGAAGGGATCGATCCATCCAAACCGCCGATGATTCACGTCATTCACGTGTTGGAAAACCGCATCGACACAGATCGTAGCATCGAGCCGGCCACCATTTGTGATGGCGAACTTGTCGCCGACCCGTTGCGCGATCTGGCGAAGATGGTGGTCATCGAACGCCATCGGGCCAGCGGCGAGATCGGCAGGGCCTTCGTGCGGGGATTCAATCTCAAGTCCGGCGCGATCGCCTCCACCGTCGCGCACGACGCCCACAACCTCATCGTCGTCGGCATGTCCGATTCAGACATGGCGCTGGCCGCCGTTCACCTCGTGAAGCTCCACGGCGGACTCGTGGTCGTTCAGGATGGCAAAGTTTTGGCCGATGTCCCGCTCCCCATCGCCGGCTTGGTCAGCGACCAACCCGCCGAAGTCGTCGCGGACCGACTGGCACACCTCGCAGACGCCGCGAAGAAACTCGGCTGCACGTTGGAGCAACCCTTCATGGCTTTGTCGTTCCTCAGCCTGTCCGTCATTGGAAAACTGAAACTGACCAATCAAGGCCTGATCGACGTGGAGAAATTCGACCGTATCCCCCTACTCGCGGGCTGATTCCGCTTCCTTTTATTAATGCGTATGCCCTCATCGAAAGTGCCGTCGTGAACATCCTTCTCGAATGCAACCACTGGACGACTCACGACGACGTAGAGGCCTTTGCGCAACGCGCGGCAACTTTCGGTGCGACCGGACTCTGCCTGCATGAGGGCGACTCACTTCAAACCCACTCCGCTGAACCCGCCGCACGAGCGATGGCCATCCGCGCCGAAAAGGCCGGCACGCCCATTCGTTGCCTGAAAGTGATCAAGCCGTTTCCATTGACTCTGATTCACGCGGACCGGCGCGACACGTCGCAACTACGCGGCGCGGTCTGCGAATGCATCCATCGCGCCCATTGGCTCGGTGCCACGACCCTCGCCATCTCCTTCATTGCCCCCGCCACGGCTACCGACGCCGAGCGGCATTCCGCACTCATCGATCACCTCCTCTACTTGCGATTCGAGGCCCAACGGCACGGCGTGCACCTCGCCGTGGAGGCGCATCGAGACTGCATTCTCACGTCCCTATTGGAAACTCATATCGCACTCGATCGTGTCAACTCCCCCTGGATTGGCGCCTCCATCGAACCAAGCAGACTCACAACACCCATCGAGTGGATCGAGACGTTGACGCACCGCCTCGCCGTGATTCGCATCAGCGCCCCGTCCGATGTTGATCCAACGACCGATTTGCGAAACACGCTCGAACGCATCCACTTCCACGGAGCCGTCATCGCACCGTTCCTCGCGGCAATGCCCCCCACCAGTTGACCGATGACTCTTCCGCATTCGCCCCCCACACAGCGCGCGATATCACTCTATAATCGACCACGAGGCCCCCATGACCACGAACGACAGCGACAACGAAAACGAATTGACCGACGACGACTTCGACCTCACGGAGTCCGGCGAAGACATTTTGGCCGGCATGGGTGTGCCGATGCCGGGGCCGCTCACGCCTCCCGCCGAGTCGAGCAACTCGCGCGACCTTGTCATCCCGAAGATTCTGCCCATTCTTCCAGTGCGCGATACGGTCGTCTTCCCCGGCACCATCATTCCGCTCTCCGTCGGCCGAGATAAGTCGCGGAAGCTCGTGCAGGACGTATCCGCCGGCGCGAAAATCCTCGGCGTCGTCTCCCAGCGCAACGCTCAAGTCGAAGACCCGACCCTTGAAGACATTTATCGAGTCGGAACCGTGGTCAGCGTGCTCAAGGTTTTGAACCTTGCCGAAGGCCGGCAATCCATCATCGTCCACGGCCTCATGCGTTTCGGCATTGAGCGACTGGACTCGACAGCACCTTACCTCACGGCCATCGCACACACCCGCGAAGACACATTCGACAGTACGACCGAACTCGCCGCACTGATCGACACGGCACGAACACAGGCGGCCCGTGTCATCGAGCTGTCCCCCAACGTGTCGGACGACGCCCTGACCATTCTCAATAACATCGAGAAGCCAAGTTCGCTCGCCGACTTCCTCGCGGCAAACTTGAATCTGAAGCTCATCGAAAAGCAGGAGCTGCTCGAAACCTTCGACGTGCCGGAACGCCTCCGCAAGATCACCGTGGCGCTCGCCGCCCAGATCGACATGCTGGAGCTGTCCGAGAAGATCCAAAAACAAGTCCGCAGCTCCGTCGAGAAATCCCAGCGGGAGTACTTCCTTCAGGAGCAACTCCGGGCGATCCAAAAGGAACTCGGCGAGTCCGACGGCCGCGAAATCGAGCTGGCGGAGATGCGAAAGGCCGTCGCCAAAGCCAAGATGCCGGAGGCCGTTGATAAGGAAGCCAAACGCGAACTCGAACGCCTCGAACGCACGCCACAAGCCTCACCCGAATACAGCGGCGCGCTGGACTACCTGCACTGGCTCTGCGAGGTACCGTGGTCCATCTCATCGCCGGAGAATCTCAACATTGCCAACGCGGAAAAGGTGCTCAATACCGATCATCACGATTTGGAGAAAGTGAAGAAACGCATCCTGGAGTTCCTCGCCGTCCGTAAGCTTAAGCCGGACGGGCGCGGCCCCATCCTCTGCTTCTCCGGCCCTCCGGGTGTCGGCAAAACATCCCTCGGCCAGTCCATCGCCCGCGCCCTGGGTCGCAAGTTCATCCGGATGTCCGTCGGCGGAGTCCGCGACGAGGCAGACATTCGCGGCCACCGGCGAACTTACATCGGAGCACTCCCCGGGCGCATCCTGCAGGAAATCCGGAAGGCCGGCGCGAACAATCCCCTCTTCATGATTGACGAGGTCGACAAGATCGGTGCGGATTTTCGCGGCGATCCCTCCTCCGCGCTCCTCGAAGTCCTCGACCCGGAGCAGAACAACAGCTTTCAGGACCACTACCTCGGTGTCCCGTTTGACCTGTCAAAGGTCTTTTTCATCTGCACGGCGAACTACATGGAAGCCGTGCCGCCGCCCCTGCGCGATCGTATGGAAGTCATTGACATCCCCGGCTATACGCGACTGGACAAGCTCTTCATCGCCAAGCGCTTTCTGGTGCCGCGTCGCATGGAGGCCTGCGGCATCACATTGAAGCAGATGAAGTTCACGGACTCTGCGCTGCAGACGATCATCGAGTCCTACACCGCCGAGGCCGGCGTGCGCAACCTCGAACGCGAGATCGGCTCGGTCTGTCGCGGCGTCGCGGCCCTCTTCGCCCGAAAGCGAAAGCACCCCACGACGATCACCAAGGAAAACCTCGCCCCCTTCCTCGGTCCCATCCGTTACGAACCGGAAATCGCCCTGCGCACCAGCATCCCCGGCGTCGTCACCGGTCTCGCGTGGACACCCGCCGGCGGCGAAATCCTTTTCGTCGAGGCCACCGCCATGCCCGGCAAGGGAATCTTCCAACTCACCGGACAACTCGGCGACGTGATGAAAGAAAGCGTGCAGGCCGCCTTCAGCCTGCTTCGGTCCAACGCAAAGAAATACGGGATTGACTCCAAGAAACTGGCCGAGCAGGATATCCACGTCCACGTCCCCGCCGGTGCGATCCCCAAAGACGGCCCTTCCGCCGGCGTTGTCATGTTCACGGCACTCGTCTCGTTGCTCACCGGTCGCCCATGCCGAAGCGACGTGGCCATGACCGGCGAAATCACCCTGCGCGGCCTTGTCCTCCCCATCGGCGGCCTCAAGGAAAAAACCCTCGCCGCCCACCGCGCGGGCATCCGAACGGTGCTCATCCCCGATCGCAACAAAAAAGACCTGGTCGAAATCCCCGCTGAAATCCGCAAGCAGATCAAGTTCGTGGCCTGCAAGACGGCCGACGACGTGCTAGCAGCGGCGCTGGCCCCAAAGGGCAAAGGGAACCGATAGTCCGGCAATCGACTGTTTATGAATAATGAATGGCTGACGCTCGATTGAGGTCAACGATAAATTACGCCGTCACCGGCTGCGGCTGAGCCTCGGCGATTGGTGTGACAGCTTTGACAGTTCGCGCCCGCTTTATGGTGGCGCGTGTTTTTGTCTTTACCGTCGGCGCGGTCTGGCTCTCAAAGTACGAGCCAAGCTCGCGCAATCGCGTATAGCGCCGCTTCAGGAGCGTGTCGATCTTCACGCGCTTCAGGTCGCGCAGCGTGTCGACGATGTATTTCTCCATGTTGGCTGCTGCCGTTACTGGGTCGCGGTGCGCGCCGCCAAGCGGCTCTTTGATGACTTCGTCGATCAGCTTGAGCTTCATCAGATCGCGGCCGGTGAACTTCAGTGCTTTCGCCGCCGTGCTGGCGTGCTCGGCCGACTTCCACAGGATCGCCGCGCACCCTTCCGGCGAGATCACCGAGTAGTACGCGTGCTCCATGATCGCCACGCGGTCGCCGACGCCGATGCCCAGCGCACCGCCCGATCCGCCTTCGCCGATCACCACGCACACAATCGGCACGCGAATCCGCGGCATCTCCATCAGATTCACCGCGATGGCGTGTGCAATTCCGCGCTCTTCGGACTGGATGCCCGGATAGGCACCGGCCGTGTCGATCAGGCAGACGATCGGCAACCCGAACTTTTCCGCCAGGCGCATCTTGAGCAGTGCCTTGCGATAGCCCTCCGGGTGGGCCATGCCGAAGCAATTCTCCAGCCGCTCCTTCGTGTCCCGGCCTTTGTTGTGCCCGATGAACATGCACTTGAGATTCCCGATGCGGCCGAACCCGGTCACGATGGCCCGGTCGTCGCGGAAGTTCTTATCTCCGCGCAGCTCCACAAAGTCGCGGACCATCAGGTTGAGATAATCAGGGGTGAGCGGTCGCTTGGGATGCCGGGCCATCTGCACCGTTTCCCAGGGGTCAAGGTTTGAATACAGCTTCCGCCGGGCAACCAAAAGCTCGCCACGGACCGTCCGAATCATGGCGGAGTGATCCCGCCCGGTGACTGCCTGGCTGGCTTCCAACTCCTCGATCTGCCGCTCGATACGCTCCAGCGGTTTCTCGAATTCCAAATACGCAATACCATTCGACGAGTTGTTCGTCGGGGCGGGGGTCGTACTCATTAAGTCCCTCACTGATAGGACCTTGGGTAGGCTCGCGGACCGCGCCGTCGAATGAGCCTGCCTAGGGGAATCAAAATAGCCCTGATCCTTGACATCGACAAGTAGAAATTGACGGCCACAGCGAGGTGTGATACTGTTTCTAGGCGTCGTCGGCCCCAGAATCAACCATAAATGCCGCTGTGCCTGTCATTTAGGTCAACCGGCCTCATCGAACCTGCCCAGGAAAAAAATTATGGGACTGTGGCGTTTTGAGGTCTCCGCTGCCGCGAACCTGCCGGACCCTCATGCCAGCGCGACCCTCGCCCAGCTTCGTGATTTTGGCATCAAATCCGTCCAACGGGTTCGCTCCAGCCGCCTGTTCCTCGTCGGTCTGACCGCTTCCGACCCCACTATCGAGCATCGAGAAGTCTCCCAAATCGCCCAACGACTCCTGACCGATCCGGTCGCTGAGACCTGTCGAAATTGGAGCAGCGCCGACACCCTGTCTGAACCAGATGCCAGCCTCGCCATCGAAGTCCACTTCAAGCCCGGCGTCATGGACAACGTCGCCCTTTCCACCCTCACCGCCCTCGCCGACATGGGCATCTCCGCGACCAGCGTCCGCACCGCCCGCCGCTACGAGTTGTTCCCGACTCCAACCGATGACGAACTCGCTCGCATCCCGCGCCTCCTCGGCAACGCCTGCATCGAAGATGTCATCGTAGGGACGCGACCGCTGAACCCTCCGGCCCAACCACCAACCTATGAGTTCCAACTCCGCCACGTTGCCATCCGCAAACTCAACAACGACGACCTCACCGCCCTCAGCGCCAAGGGCCATCTCTTTCTCTCGCTCGAAGAGATGCAAACCATTCAGGCCCACTACCTCAAACTCGATCGTGACCCCACCGACCTCGAACTCGAAACCATCGCCCAAACCTGGTCGGAGCATTGCGTACACAAGACCCTCAAGAGCGCCATCCTCTATCGCGGCGCGCCGATGCCCGGCGACGGTGCGACTGGGCAACCCATCGAGCGCCACTACAACAACCTCCTCAAAGACACCATCGCCCGCGCCACCGACGAACTCATCCGGCAGCGCCGCGGCCCGGAGTGCCTCTCCGTCTTCAAAGACAACGCCGGCATCATCGCCTTCGACGAAACCCACGCCATCGCCTTCAAGGTCGAAACCCACAATCACCCCTCCGCCATCGAACCCTACGGCGGCGCATCGACCGGCATCGGCGGCGTCATCCGCGATGTCCTCGGCTGCGGCCTCGGCGCGCAACCCATCGCCAACACCGACGTCTTCTGTGTCGCCCCGCCCGACTGGCCCACCGACGCCGTGCCCAAAGGCGTGATCCACCCAAAGTCGGTCCTCAAAGGTGTTGTTTCCGGCGTGCGCGACTACGGCAATCGAATGGGCATCCCCACCGTCAACGGGGCCGTGCATTTCGACGCCCGCTACCTCGGCAACCCGCTCGTCTACTGCGGCTGCGTCGGCCTCGTCCCGCGAGATCGCATCGAAAAGAAAGTCAGTCCCGGCGACCTCGTCGTCCTCATGGGCGGCCGGACCGGACGCGACGGCATCCACGGCGCGACCTTCAGCAGTGCCGAGCTAACCGATACGCACGACGACGAATTCGCCCACGCCGTCCAGATCGGCAATGCCATCGAAGAGAAAAAAGTCCTCGACGTGATCCTCCAGGCCCGCGACTGGACGACCGACGACGGCAAGCGATCCTGCCTCTTCTCCGCGATCACTGACTGCGGCGCGGGCGGACTTTCCTCTGCCATCGGTGAAATGGCCGCCGAGACTGGTGCCGACGTGGAGATGGACAGGGCGCCGCTGAAATACGCCGGCCTGCGCTACGACGAAATCTGGATCTCTGAGGCCCAGGAGCGAATGCTCCTCTCCGTGCCCGAGGTGAACATTGCCGCACTCATGGCACTGGCCAACAGCGAAGACGTCGAAACGACCGTCATCGGCCGTTTCACCGATACGGGCCGGCTCATCGTTCGTTATCAAGGCGCTATCGTCGGCGAGATGGACCTGCAGTTCCTTCACGACGGTCTGCCGCGCACCGGACGCCTCGCTGAATGGACACCCACACTCGCCACGCAGCCGCACTCAGCGACCGAATTGCCCAGCGACATTCTCACTGAATTGCAACGTCGCCTGTCGAATCCATCCGCCGCCTCCAAGCATTGGATCATCCGACAATACGACCACGAAGTCGGTGCTCGCACCGTGGTTCGTCCACTCGTCGGCCCCGGCGAAGGCCCCGCCGATGCCGCCGTCCTTCGACCTCGGCTGAACTCCACTCGCGGCATCGCCATCGGCTGCGGACTTGCCTCCGAGACTGACGGCATCGACCCTTATTGGATGGCCGTCGCCGCTATTGACGAGGCCATCCGCAACGTCGTCTGCGTCGGCGGTGATCCAACTCGCACCGCCATCCTTGACAACTTCTGTTGGCCGCGCGTCGACG
Organism: Planctomycetota bacterium; assembly: GCA_038042195.1. Taxonomy (GTDB): domain Bacteria; phylum Planctomycetota; class Phycisphaerae; order UBA1845; family UTPLA1; genus JACRIM01. The sequence continues at coordinate 19,194 of JBBTET010000050.1, forward strand.
ACCCTCGAAATCTTGGCGCACTTGTCCGCGCCTGCCAAGCCTGCTACGACGTGGCGATGGCGTACGGCGTGCCCTTCATCAGCGGCAAGGATTCGCTCAACAACGAGTTCTCACTTGACCCGACAGACATCGACCTCGTCCGTCGCGCCACGGCTATTGACCCCATTCGCAACGGACGAATCGCCATCCCCTACACGCTGCTTATCTCCGCGATCTCACTCATGGACGACGTGAACCGATGCATCACGTCCGTGCCGAAGTTGATCGACGGCTTCGGGGAATTATTCGTCATTGGTTTCGATTGGAAGCAGTGGCAGGAAGCCGACCTACACGCCCTCGCCAAGTTTCACCGCAAGGTCGCCGACCTGATCCGAGCCGGAGAAATCCTCGCCGCCCACGACTGCTCCGACGGCGGCCTTCTCGTGTCCGTCGCTGAAATGGCCATCGCAGCGAATGTAAGTGCAGCGTTCATACCATCAGCGAATGACGTTTTTCACGACCCGTTCGCATCGTTGACGTCGGCCTACATCGTGCAACCAAGGAATAGGTCGTGTCTCACCACGCTGGCAACACAGTCCGGCGTGAGCGTCATGAAGGCGGCGGACTTGCATTCGCGCGACGCGACTCCCCAATTCTCAATCAGCGACCCTTCTCCCAATTCCGGCAAACCCACCAGCCTCCCCCTCGAACAAATCCGCCAATCCTGGCGCGCCCCATTGGACTGGTAACGTGTCCTAATCGCTCAACGAAAACGGCGTGAAGTTCGTGTTCTTGTCGTAATAGTCTTCATTCTCCGCCCGCTTCAAGAATCCCACCACGAGATACGTCAGCGGCGTAAACACGACCTCGACCCCGACCTTGAACAGCCAATTAAACAGGACTACCTTCACCAACGTATCCGTCTCCCACGTCCCAAAGAAGGCAATCGGGTAGAACAGCAAACTGTCCACGCCCTGCCCTACAATGGTCGAGCCAATGGTTCGAGTCCAGAGAAACCGCCCCCCGGTCATCAGCTTCATCTTCGACATCACATACGAATTCGCAAAATCGCCCACCCAAAACGCCAGAATCGAACCCCCTACGATCCGCCAGGTGTTCCCGAACACCAACTCAATCGCAGGCTGAATGACCTTGTTAAACCCTTCGTTCGGGTCCGCCGGCAGTCGAATCACGACCTGCCCCATGATTGTCGCAAAAATCATCGCCCCGAATCCGGCCCAGATCACCTTGCGGCTTCGAGCAAACCCGTACACCTCTGTCAACACGTCCCCGAAGATGTAACTGATTGGAAAAAAAATGTTCCCCGCCCCAAAGGTGACGACCGCCCCAATCATCGGAATCGAAAACGGAAACGTCACCAAGCACGCCTTGCCAGGCCCGATCAGATTCGAGCACAGCAGCACCGTCACGAACCCCGCCATGAGCAGGTCGTAATATTTGTAGTGTCGAGGATTGGACGCGCCGGCGGCCTGTGCCATGGCGGAGAATCCTATTGGAAGGACGCCGTGAGTGATATCCGAGGCTCGATTCCGTTTCCAATCTTGACTTGTCCACGCCGACTGACTAAAACGTTGACAGCCAATCGTCATGCGTTGGACCCGGGATTGGGGAAATGGGAATCGTGCGAACAGACTTCATCAAATCAACCACGACGCCCGTTGTTCGACTCCCCGGCGCGATTTCCATGTCGTTCCGTTGGTCTGCATGGCTGCTCTCGCTCACGGTCGCCCTTGCTGGCATCGGTGCCGTGCCCAGTGCCCTTCTTGCCGAATCCGCCGGTTCGCGTGAAACTGAATCTCCGTCAAAACCCACGACCTCCTCCACCGAAGAAGCCGCAACACCCGCTCGAACCTGCCGCGGCGTTTGCCTCAACATGTCAGAGCCGTCGCGCGGCCCGACATCAACCATTGTTCCAAAGTTAAATACCCCTCCAATCCCAAGACTATGCGTCCATCTCGGCAGGCACCCCTTGATCGAGCTTCGCAACGGTCTCGGTGCCCCACTCCTCTGTTGAGCCGACCCTTCGCGCCATCAGCAGCCCCACGCTCTGCTATGTAGTTTGCCTCCTTGGGCCTTCGCATCGGAGCTACCATCAAAAACATTACACTCTGCGAACCAACTCCAAGGCACTGAACCGTGGAGCCGCGACCCGGCCCGACGCAACGGTGCAAGATGATTCCAACGACTCAGCAGGCCTGCCTTGCTGACCCATGTAAGGACCGACCATCATGCAAAAACTTGTTGAAGGTGTTCATAATTTCCAAATGGAAGTCGTCGGCGCTCAGCGCGACTTCTTCCAGCGACTGGCCAAGGGGCAGAACCCCATTGCCCTCTTCATCACCTGTTCAGACTCAAGAATCAGCCCAAACCTCTTAACCCAAACCGACCCCGGGGACCTCTTCATCCTTCGTAATGCAGGCAACATCGTCCCGCCATACACACCCTCGACCATCGGCGGTGAGGCCGCCACCATTGAATTTGCCGTCAGCGTTCTTGGCGTTCATGACATCATTATCTGCGGCCACTCGCACTGCGGTGCCATGAAGGGACTGCTGAGTCCCGAATCCCTGAAGGACACCCCCGCCGTGGAGCATTGGCTCGGCAACGCCGAAGCCACGCGCCGCATCATGAAGGAGAAGTATTCCGATCTCGATGGTGAGCGCCTCCTCACCGCAACGGTCGAAGAGAACACGCTCGTTCAACTGGAGAATCTGCGCACTCATCCCAGCGTCCGGGCCAAGGTCGCCGCCGGAAAGCTCAATCTGCATGCATGGGTTTATAAACTCGAAACCGGTGAGGTCTTCGACTTCAATCCGCTCGAAGGCCAGTTCCTCCCGCTTGCCGATCGCCCTCGTTCCGAATCGGAATCCAAGCTCATCCGACGCATTGATCGGAGCATCTGACCATGAGCGACACCATCACACTCTCCGCCTCGCCAGTCACTCCGGGGTTTCTCGAATCCATCAAGCGCGACATCCCGGCCTCCATCGTCGTGTTTCTCGTTGCCCTCCCCCTATGCATGGGCATCAGCATCGCCTCCGGAATGCCGCCGGCCACCGGCATCATTACCGGCATCATTGCCGGAATCATCGTCGGCACACTCGGCGGGTCGCCCCTCTCCGTCAGTGGTCCGGCCGCCGGACTAAGCGTGATGGTGTATGAGATCGTTCAGAAAGTCGGCCCGGAATCGCTCGGCATCATCGTCCTGATCGCCGGCGGCATACAAATCCTCGCGGGGCTGCTCAAGTTCGGACAGTGGTTTCGTGCTGTCTCACCCGCCGTGATTCAAGGAATGCTCGCCGGCATCGGCATCCTTATCTTCGCCAGCCAGTTTCACGTCATGGTCGACGACACACCCAAGGGTGGTGGTATTGCGAATCTGATTTCCATCCCTGAGGCGATTTACAAGGGCATGACGCCGCTCACCGACACCTCGACCCACCACCTTGCGGCCATGGTCGGCTTGTTCACCATCCTCATCATCATGATCTGGAAATCCGTGATACCCAAATCGCTCAAAGTCGTCCCCGCGCCACTCGCCGCGGTCGTGCTTGCCACGCTCGTCGTGGTCCTCTGGAAGATGCCGATCAATCGCGTGACGATTCCAAACAACATGATGGACGCCATGACCTTTCCGACCTGGGAGCGGTTGAAGCTGGCTCTGACCGGCGAAATGATGCTTGCAGGCCTGGCCCTCGCCTTTGTCGCCAGCGCGGAGACGTTGCTCTGTGCAGTCGCGGTCGACAAGATGCACACTGGCGCGCGTACCCAATTCGACCGCGAACTTACGGCCCAGGGTGCCGGAAACGCGCTGTGTGGGCTGCTCGGAGCACTCCCCATGACCAGCGTGATCGTACGCAGCTCGGCCAACGTGCAGGCCGGTGCCAAAACACGCGCCTCGTCCATCATGCACGGCGTATGGTTACTTGTCTTTGCCGCCGCCCTGCCGTTCGTGCTGCGACTAATCCCCACCGCCGGCTTGGCCGCCATTCTTGTCTTCACCGGCATCAAGCTAATGAATGTCAAAGCCATCAAAGATTTAGCCCAATACGGACGTGGCGAAGTGATGATCTATACGGCCACCGTCGTCATGATCGTCGTCTCCAACCTGCTCACCGGCGTGCTTGTCGGCGTCGGCCTGTCGATTGCCAAGCTGCTCTACACCTTCTCACACCTGAACATAAATGTCGACGATCAGTTTGCAGACAATCGCACCATCATGCACCTTCGCGGCACCGCCACCTTTATTCGGCTTCCGAAACTCGCGGCTGCTCTTGAGACTATCCGCCCCAACACCGAGCTACACATTCGCATGGAACGACTCGACTACATCGACCACGCCTGCCTCGACCTGCTCATGAACTGGGAAAAGCAACACGAGTCCACCGGCGGCCGATTGGTCATCGATTGGGATCATCTGACGGCGAAGTTCCATCGCGAAGAAAACAAGGAGCCGACGGTCAATAATCTGCAAAGCGGATAGTCCTTGGGGAAGTAAGCAAGGTCGCCGCGTGGGATTACATCGCTGCTGGCGGACCACCCTTGATCCGCTGGCCATTGCGGAGCTTGTCCAACCCCTCGGCTGCGAGCATCTGTCCCGGTGAAAGGCCCGTCGTGACTTCGACCTCGCTCCCGCTGCGCCGCCCCAACGTGATCGGAGTTTCCTTAAGCCGCCCGCCCATCGCAATGAAGCATTTCGATGATTGCGTTTGTGCCTCAATCAGGCAGGCCGACAACGGAATCCAAAGCGTCGGCTTGGCGTCCGTCGCTTGTGACGTCGCCATGTCCGCCGACCTGAACACCACCTGCGCCGACCCTTCCACGCGAAGATAATCATCCGGATTCTCGATGCGCACCTTCACTTGCACCGTCGCCTTGGAATAGTTCGCCCCCGGATCGAGCCACATCACACGCCCCTGATATCGGCGATCCTTGTAGGCATCGGGTATGACCATGCACGGCAAGTCCTTGCGAATCCTGTTGATGTCCAACTCGCTGACATCGACTTCCACTCGAAGCGTCGTCATGTCGGCAATCGACCCAAACTGTGCATTGGCATTCGCACCGCGCCCTCCCTCGGCCGCGACGAAATCGCCGACCTCGACGTTTCGCTCCAGGATCACGCCTGCAATCGGGGCCGTCACGTCGCAGTCACTCAGCGACTTCTGCGAAAAGTCCACCATGGCCTGCGCGGCGGCGACCTGTGCCTTGCCTTCCTCAATGCTCCGTTTTGCATCGGCAAACTCGATATCGGGCGCGTTTTCCGTGTTATGCAAACGAACCATTCGCTCGTAGTTGATCTTCTGATACTCGAAATTCGCCCGTGCCTTCTCCAAGTCGGCGGCCGCCTGATCCCGCCTGGCGCGATAGATCACGTCCTCCACCTTTGCCAGAAGCTGCCCCTTCTGAACTCGATCCCCCTGCTCAAAAAGTAGCGCCAGAACCTGCCCCGATACCTTGGTAGACACTTTCACCTGGTGATCCGACACAATCTTTCCCGTCGCCGTCAGCAGCGGCGGCATCTCGTTCGATTGCCGCACCGTGACCCCGACGAGTTTGATCTCATCTGCCGAGGCCGACGCCACCGCTGTCGTGATGGACTCAATCTTTCCCCGCGAAAAGTAAGTAACCAGTACGAGCACCAGCACCAAACCCCCGCCGATGACCCAACTCATACGAATGGGCAACCGTGGCGCAGTCACCTTGGATTCATCCACGATGGGTCGCTGATCCTTGGAAATGGAAAGGCTGCGAAGCTGCGTGCGTAAGTCGGGAGGGGCTGCCATGGACATGCCCGATTCTAGCCGAACCTCACGCCTTTCGCAGGGCCTCAATGATGCGCGTACGAGAGGCACGAAGGGCCGGTGCCAGGCCGCCAATGACGCCGACTGAGGCCGCGAGCGCCAGTGCAACTCCAATCGTCCACGGCGTCATTTTCAAGTCATACGCCAGTACCGTCCATGTGGTGTCCGATAAGAAATCCTGCTTGGCAATCATCCCGCTCACCAACGCGGCAACGACCAGCCCGCACAGGCACGCCGACATGCAAATGAAAAGCGATTCTAGCACGAACGCCGTGATGATCGACCGCCGCAGAAAGCCGATGGTCCGCAACATGGCGATTTCCCGTCGCCGACTGTCCACCGCTGCGTACATCGTATTCGCCACAGCAAAGACCGCGCCGATCCCCATGAGCGTAATCAACACCGATGTCAGGATCACGATCTCGCGCGTCTTGGACGTGAGGTCTTCGTAATACTCCGTCTCCGTTTTGGCCTTCAATCGCACCGCCGGCCCCTGAATGTACCCCACCGCCTCACGCGCCAGGCTCGCATCCTTCACCTGAACGACGACACTGGACACGAACTGTCGCCGGAACGAATCCATGATGTTCGTCCGCGCCGCCCAGATTTCGCTTTCCATCGCGCTGCCGTTCGACTCAAACACGCCGACCACCTTGTATTCCCGATCCCCCGACCGACCCATCGGCACGACCTCGCCCATGCCCAGATGCTGATACCGCTCCTGCGCCGCCTTGCCGACAATGACCTCTAGCTTCCCAGGCTCAAACATTCGTCCCTCGGTCAGGCGCACTTCCTTGTGTAAAATGAACGCAATGTCATCAACGCCTCGCACCGCCACATTCGCAATGCCCCGCACATCCTTTCTGGGCAGCGTCGTCTGGGCGCACAACTCCTGGCTCACCATCGCCCGGCCGTTCGCATCCTGAGCAATGTTCGGGGCCTGCAAGACGCGATTCGCTTCCGCCTGATTTATGATACTCGTGCTCTCGGCCGTCGCTCCGGTCCGCAGCACTATGATGTTCGCCGGATTCCCCGTGGAGCGCAGCGATTCATTGATCCCCGCCGCGAACGACAGTAGAATCGACAATACGGCCACGATGATGGTCACGACGGCAAACGTCAGACTCGTACTGAGCTTGCGAACGAAGAGATTTCGCCAGTTGTAGGTAAGCGGCAATGCCACGTTTGACGGTCCCTCGCGCCTATTCCAGATTTCTCAATGCCCGTACGACATGCATGCGCATCGCCAGCCAACTGGGCCACAACCCCGCAACGACTCCAATGAACACCGCGATCCCCAGGGCCTTCAGGCAGGTGCTCATTTCCACAACCAGTGTCACGATCAGCGGAACTTGAAAATCCTTGGCGGGTGTAAACGTAAAAAGAATGAACGGCACCATCGCCCCAATCAATCCGCCCAGGGAACAAAGCAGCAGGCTCTCCGTCTGGATCAACGAGAATGCGAACCCGCCCGAGAACCCTAGCGACTTCAATGTCGCCATCTCCGCGATCCGGTCACGGAAGTTCATACTCATCGTGTTCATCGCCGCCATGATCGCCACGAATACCGTCAACCCCGACAGGATCGCCAGATTGCGCGGCAGATCAAACTGCTGCGCGATGAATTCATTCATGAACGTCTTCTCGTCCAGTGACCGTGTCTCATCGAGCGATCCCGCAAACGTCGTGTCGATCAACTGCCGGAAATCGTCGAGGTCTTTCTTCGACGCGCACTTCACAAAAAAGAAACTGACCAGCCCCTCCGGGAAGCCGTCCTTCTTCAACTCTTCGTCGAGGAAGTCCTTGCGAAAGAAAATCGACTGATTATCCGGCGCATCCGGGGCCGTCGACACCACGTGAAACTCCATTGCCCGATACGGCGGCAGCGTCGGCACGATGCTGATGCGATCCCCCACCTTCCAACCCATCTGCCCCGCCGGCCCGCTCCCCACGATGATCGCCTGACGATCCTTCTGCCACGCCTCAATCTCCGACGGCGTCAGTTGGTACTCCGGCATCGCGGGAATAAACGAATCGTGATCCGCGGCCATCAGGGAGAGCGGCGTTGGATCATTGGCCCGCTGCCCCCCGATCCACTGCACACCGCACACCGCCGTCAGCCGTTGCTGGGTCGGGTCCAGAGCCTCAATCTTCCGCCGATGCCCCTGCGGCAACGGGTTTACAATCGACGTCTTCTGCGTCACCACGATCCGCAACTGTTTCGCCGAGTTCTCCAAAAACTTGTCCACTCCATGCACGACCGACATGGACAGCACATAGATCATGATCGGCAGCCCCACCGCCGCGCAGGTCAGAAGGGTCCGCCGCACGTTGCGCGTGAGATTGCGATAGAGATATATGAGACGGAGATTCATGGGATCACGCCTCACGAAGGGCTTCGACGACCTTGATCTTCGCTGCTCGAATCCCCGGCGTGAGGGCCCCCAACAATCCCACCAGAGTCACCGCCCCCAACGCAATCACGATGATCATCGGTGTCATCGAAATCTCAAACGCCATGGTCGTGAACGATGTCGCCCCAAACATGTCCTTCGTTCGTCCCATGACCTGCAAATAGGTGTAACAGGCTGCACAGCCCAGCAAGCCGCCGATCAGCGACAAAAAAACCGCCTCGATCATGATCGAAACCATGATCTGCCCGCCCGAGAAGCCGATTGTCCGCAGCATGGCGAATTCGCGCGACCGTGCCGCGACCGACGAGTACATCGTGTTCGCGATGGAAAACGCCGCCGCAACGCACATCACTCCAACCAACACTCTTACGATAAGCAGATACACGCGAATGTTCTTCGCCTGCGCATCCCAATATTGTGCCTCGGTCTGTGCCGTCAATTGGATCGTCGGCCCCTCCACCTTCTTAATCACCTCGCTCGCATTCATCGTCTCATTCAGACGAAGTACGACCGACGAATACGCATTTCGCTGATACGCATTCATCATCATCGTCAGCGGCCCCCAGACCTCGCTCTCCATCGGTCCGCCGTCCGCCGAGAAGAGGCCGACAATCTTGTAACCACGATTCCCGCTGTAGCCCAGATTCAGGGTGTCCCCCATTCGCAGCCCGGTGAACTGCTTCGCAATCGCCATCCCCACGACGACCTCCATTTGCCCCTGCGCGAACGCTCGCCCCTCCACGATGCGCACGTTCCGATGCACTTTGAACCCGTCATCGGTCAACCCGCGCACCGCCACGTTCGCCCGCGTCTTGCCGCCGTCACTCACCCGCGGCAGTGACACCTGCACGATCATCTCCGGACTCTTCAGCGGTCGCCCTGTCTTCGCATCCAACGCAATCTCTCGATCAAGCTGCGACAGCTTGTTACTCTCCTCCGGCGGAATCGCGCTATTCGTCTCCGATGTGGCCGCCTGCCGAAGCACGATCAGCTTGTGCTCATCCTGGGCGAATGACAACGACCCACTCAACGCCGACTGAAACCCCAACATCCACGTGAAGACCCCCACCACCGCCGCAATCACCAGGATCGTGAGCAGCGTCGTCGTCCGCCGTGCGAACAGATTCCTCCAGTTATACGTAAGCGGCAATGCCATTCGATCCGCAACTTCCTACGCCCGACGAAGCGCCTGCACCGTGTTCAACTTCAACGCCTGATACGCCGGCCACAGCCCCGCCGCCACGCCCACCACCAACGCAATCCCCACAGACAGTCCGACAGCCATCGGTGAGACCTCCAGCGAGGCGATGGGCAGGAATCCAAACTGCCGCACCGGAAACGCCATAAGCGCCAAGACGGTCGGCACGATACCAATGATCGCCCCAAACAAGGCGAGGAACACACTCTCGCCCAACACTATTGAGAAAATCCGCCGACTGGGAAACCCAATGGCCTTGAACACCGCCAATTCTTTGGACCGTTCTCGAAAGCTCATCATCATCGTGTTGCCCGCCACCATCGCGATGATCGCCACGACCACGATCGCCATCGCCTGCATCAGTCCCGGAATGTTCCCGGTCGCCTGAATAAACCCCGCCGCGAAGGCCATCTCGTCCTCGCTCTTGGTCTCATTCGGACTATTCGCAAACGACGCGTCGATGTCCTCCTGCAGACTTCGCATCGCGGGGATATCCACGCATTTGATCCAGAAGATATTGCAAAACCCGCCATCCATACCGGCCGTCTTCAACGATTCAGTAAGATAATCTCGCCGGAAATAGAGCACGTTGGCCCGCGACTCCGTCCGCATGATCTTCACAATGTTGAAGTCCAGCTTCAAGTACGGCGGCACCGAACTGTCCAGCGCGATCCGATCCCCCACCTTCCACTTGTTCTGCTCCGCAATGCCATACCCCACGACGCAGGCCGTGCGATCCTTCTTCCACGCCTCCGTGTCCGCATCGGTCATCCCAGCATCGGTGTACACCAATGGAAAGGTGTCCGCATCCGCCGCCAGACTTTGTATCACCGTTTGCGAATTCGGAATCCGACCGCCGTACCACCGCATCCCGCAGATCGCCCTTAACCGTTTGCGATCCGGGTCCAACCCCTCAATCTTCATGCGATGCCCCGAGGGCAACATATTGATGATCGTTGTCTTGTGGTGCGTCGCCAGTCGAAGCTCCTGCGCGTTCGACTCCCCAATGCGGATCAACGCGACGACCATCGAGATCGCCGCCACGAAAATCCCCATCGGCAACGCAAACGCCACCGCCGTCAACGCCGACCGCAGCGGATTCCGCTTCAGATTCTGCATGAGTACATAGGTAATCGTCATCGAACCGCTCCCTATCGCGCCGCGGTCATGGGCTGACGATTGCTGAACTCTTCACGCTCAAGCTGACCCTTCTCCAAATGCACCGTCCGCTTGGCATGGGCCGCGGCCTTGGGGTCGTGCGTCACCATCAGGATCGTCTTTCCGAACTCCTCGTTCAGCAG
>JBBTET010000051.1:0-53797 GCA_038042195.1 Planctomycetota bacterium
GTTCGCAAGGAACCGTGTACCTCGACGCGACCTCCGCTTCATAGCTTCAAGACTAGTAGGTGTTCGCGGCGAGGATGCGGCGATGTTCGATCGGCCCTGCATTCAGCCCGATGCGCAAAAAAAAGGAACGAGCCATGGCCCAACATCGCGCGGCGACCATCTTCCTCTCCTTGACCCCGATGCCTCCGTTTCGGCACTTCATTCCCAATCTGAATAAATCTGCGAAATCGGAGAGTTCGCAACTGTCTCACCCGCCAATGTCCGATACCGATTGGCGGCTTCCGTCGGCCGAAATCCGCGATTGGCGGCAATTTGCGGCCCTCCTTATTTTTTCAGATCGCTGTTTCGACTTTTCGATTTCTCGACGTGTCAGCGCTCCCAGTTCGCGGACATTTGCGGGCTTTCGCACTCATTTGCGACCCCGCGCTTGTACCGCAATCAGTCGCCAACCCCAGCCGCCGTTGCGGAAGCCGTACTAACGCCGCAGCTTTAGACGTTCGGCACTATTCAGGGAAGCACGATCCTGCGGGTTGAGTCTCGCTGCTTCACGGTAATGCCGCTCAGCCTCCGCAAAGCGGCCCAGTTGCTCGAACGCCGTCGCGAGATTCTGATGAGCCAACGCGTAGTCCGGCTTGAATTCGACTGCCTGGGTCAACGGATTGATCGCCTCGGCGGCGCGGCCCTTGGTCAGCCATGCGTTGCCGAGATTGGCGAGACACTTGGGATAGTTCGGTTGCAATCGCAGAGCGGCTTCGAACTGCGTGATGGCGTCGTCGGTGCGATTCAGATTTAACAATGACGTGCCGAGGTTGAAGTGCGCGATCGAAGTGGGCGGCTCCAGGTCGAGCGTTTTGCGAAACAACTCCGCGGCGTCGGCGTGGCGTCCCTGCTTTTGACGAATGCTGCCGAGATTGAGATGGGCCATCGCGGCGGTGGGGTTCTTTCTGATCGTGTCGGTCCAGAGCGATTCGAGGTCGCGATAGACGCCGCATTGATTCCAGGTGAGCACTCCCAGAAGCAAGCACATTGCCGCGCCGCCGGATATTGAAACGAGCGCCGACGTTGTGGTTCGCTTCACGAGTAGCGACCATGCGGCGGCAAGGAGCACGATCGGCCCGAGGCTCGCCAAATATGCGAAGTGGTCCGCGACGGGCGAATAGCGAATTGCGTAGTAGACGTTGAAAAAGCCCAATGCGGGAAAGATCGTGCCGGCGTAGAACAGCGTCGCAGCGATGGGACCGCGACCGATTCTCGTTCTCAAGGCGAACAGGCTCGCCACGAGTGCAACGGCACACATTGGCACGGCATAGCCAATCCATCGCGCCGAGCCGAGGTTCCATTTGGGATACACAAATATGAGCGGGTCGGGCCAGACGAGTTTGCCGAGATAGAACCAAAACGCATGGCCCGCTGTGAGGAGACGCACCAACGCCGGTCGATGCCACTCGGGTCCGCCCGCGCCGACATTGGTGTTCTCCATCCATACGGTGAGACAGGCGACCATCAATCCTAAAATGAAGAAATGCCAGAGCAGAGAGGCATCGCGCTCCCGAATGCGTCCACTCCGCCACCATTGCACTAGCAGCAGTGCCACCGGAAGCGAGAAAGTCACGCTTTTGCTAGACAGCGCGAAAACGAAAAGTACGAGTGATAACACACTGGCCCGAATGCGTGACTTGCTTTCATTTGAGCGCAGATAGGCCAGCGCCGCTGCAAAGTAAAACACGCCCGACAGGACATTCTTTCGCTCAGTAATCCATGCGACCGATTCCACGTGCAGCGGGTGCAGCGCGAAGACGGCGGCAGCGAGCAGCGCCCCGGGGACGGCCAATCGGCGCAGGATGAGCCAGAGCAGCCCAGCGCCAACGCCGTGAAGAACGACGTTGACGACATGGTAGCCTAGCGGGTTCAGGCCCCAGATGTGCTTTTCAATCCAAAACGTCGTGTAGACCAGCGGGTAATACTGCCGCGTCGCGCCAATCTCGAACCAGATGCGTCGAAGGCCGTCGAGGTCGTTGAGCGTGGGGTTCTTGGTGACGTAATCGTCGTCGTCCCAGATGAAGTCACCGCGAAGGGCCGGGAGATACGCAATGAATGTGATCAGTAGAAGCACCGCGACGCCGATCCACGGTGCGACATCGCTTGTCGTGGTTTGTTTGTGCTTCGTGGTCGCCATTCAGTGCCTTCTGAGAATCACGGTGCCTTGCCGCCCCTTTGCATCGACCGAGCCTTGTCCAGATTCGCACGAGCCTCCGCATCCTCCGGGCTGAGCCGCACGGCGACGCTCAGGTGTTCGACCGCTTCATCGGCCGCGCCTCTCGACACGAGCAGACAGCCCAGGTTGTAGCGTGCCGTGAAGTTGTCAAACTTGAGCCGGATGGCCTCGCGGAAGTGTGTGATGGCCTCGTCGTGTCGGCCTGAATGCAATAGCGCGACTCCGAGATTGCCATGGCCATCGGACAAACGAGGCTCCAGCCGAACCGCTTCTTCGAGATGTTTCAATGCCTCCGGTAGATTTCCGCGTTGGAGTAGAAAGATGCCGAGGTTGCTTTGTCCTTCGGCGAATGTCGGGTTGAGCCTCACTGCGGCGGAGAGCGATTCGATGGCTGCGCCTAATTCACCACGAGTGCCTTGCGCGTATCCGATATTGTTCATGGCGATCCACGCGCCGGGGTTGCGTTTGAGCGTTTCTCGCCAGAGATGCTCTTCATTGGCGTAGAGACGGCCCTGGTTCCAGGTCAACGCGCTCAATGTCACGACTACGACTCCGGCGATTGGCATTGCGAGTCGGATGCTGTGCTTGAGCAATCGCGCCATGATCGTCGTGAAGAGTACGATGGGGCCGATGCTCGCCAGGTATTGGAAGTGATCTGCGACAAAGGAGAATCGCATCGGATACACGTTTACGAATCCCAGGGCCGGCAGGAGCGTGCCACCGAAGAACAGTGCGGCGACGAGCGGCCCGCGACCGATTCGCTTGCGAAGCGAGACCAGAGTCACGAGTAGCATGGCCGCCGCGACCGGCCACGCGATCTGTGCGACGTCACCAGTGTTCAATGTCCAACGCGGGTAGATAAAGATCAGCGGGTGTGGCCACAGCAGTTTCCCCAGATAGAACCACACGGCCCGACCGGCGATCAGGCTTCGCTCGGCAAACGAAAACACGAACTCCGGCCCCGCCGCGCCGACGTGCTCGCGCTCGATCCACGCGGTCATCAAGCCTGCGCCGATCCCCAGAGCGAAAAACGGTGCGAGGCGTATCCAACTGCGCGGCGCGATTCGACCGTGCTTCCACCACTCAACGAGCAAGATGGCTGCCGGCCACGACGCGGCGACGGTCTTGCTCAGCAGGGCGCAGACGAACAGTCCCAAAGCGATCAGATACCGGTGACTGGCAGAGCTTGTGGTTCCAGCACTGAAAGAACCCGCTTCCTTCCGGTCGCGGTTCTGAGGGAAATACACGAGCGCGGCTGCCAGATAGAAAACGCCCGACAACACATTCTTTCGTTCGGTGATCCACGCCACCGATTCCACATGGACCGGATGCAGGCCGAAGATCACGGCGGCGACCAATGCACCGGGGATGCTCAGCCTCTTGAGTAACTTGTAAAGCAAGACCGCACCGACGGCATGTAGGAGAACATTCACGACGTGATAGCCGAGCGGGTTGGTTCCCCACAGCGCGTGCTCCAGCCAGAACGTCGTAAAGACAAGCGGGTAAAACTGCGGCGTGGAGCGAGGCTCGGTCCAAATCCGATGCAATCCGTCAAGTCTGTGCAGTTGCGGATTGTTGTAGACGTACTGATCGTCATCCCAGATGTAGCCGCCCCGCATGGCGGGGATGTAGGCGATGAGGGTAAGAGCGAAGAGGCCGGCAATCGGCAGCCACGCTGGCAAGCGATGCAACGATTCGGTCGTCGCAGATTGCTTGCTTCGCTGAACCGCGTCGCGCGTCATGCGGGCAGTTTATCGAGCCGGGCGATGAAGGCATAACACAACGTGAACGGCGAGACTCGCGCGAAGCGGACCGAGGACGGTCCTGCTCGCTTCTAATCACAATCCGTCAGTGCCCCATTCCGCCGCCGGAGAGTTCTTTGACCACATCGGCCACAAACGCCTTCGCATCGCCGAAGAGCATGAGCGTCTTGTCGAGGTAGTACAGCTCGTTGTCGATGCCGGCAAAGCCCGGGTTCATGCTGCGTTTGATGACCATGACGTTTTTGGCCTTGTCGGCGTCGATGATGGGCATGCCGTAGATCGGGCTGCTCTTATCATGGCGGGCGACGGGATTGGTCACGTCGTTGGCACCGATGATGAGGGCCACGTCGGTCTGCGGCATGTCGCCGTTGATGTCGTCCATCTCGATGAGCTTGTCGTAGGGGATGTCCGCCTCTGCCAGCAGCACGTTCATGTGCCCCGGCATTCGACCGGCGACCGGGTGAATCGCAAACCGTACGGTCACGCCGCGCTTGGTGAGCAGATCGTGCAACTCGCGGACCTTGTGCTGCGCCTGGGCCACGGCCATGCCATAGCCGGGGATGATGACAACCGAACTGGAAGACTCCAGAATCTGCGCCGCGTCCTCGGCTGTCGCGCTCTTGTAGGACTTCTGCTCGGCCTTGCCCGTCGCGGCCTGCACTTGGCCGAATGCGCCGAAGAGCACATTTGCGAAGGAACGGTTCATCGCCTTGCACATGATGATGGACAGGATCAGACCCGACGAACCATCCAGCGCGCCGGCGGTGATGAGCAGCTTGTTGTCCAGCACGAACCCCATCGCCACGGCGGAAAGGCCGGCATAGGCATTCAAGATGGAAATGACGGTTGGCATGTCCGCGCCGCCGATGGGCAGGACGAGCATCCAGCCGAAATTAAGCGCCAGCGGAATGATGAGCAGCCCGAATACCCAGGGTGCCCATCCGCTGCTCGGATACATAATGACCAACACGCCCAGCACGGTCGCAAGGCTGAGCGCCCCGAAGTTGACGAAGTTCTGCCCCTTGTAAATCCACGGCCGCTGCGGGATCCATTTGATCTCTTGTAGCTTTCCTGCGGCGATGAGACTGCCGGTGAAGGTCAGGTATCCGAGGATGACCTCAAGGACGATTGCCGTCACGATGAATTTGGTGAGTTGATTCTGTTCGTGGCCATACCAGTAATAGAACTTCGCCGTGCCGACAAGGCCCGCGGCGAGACCACCGAAGGCGTGCGACAGCGCGGTTCGTTGTGGCACGGCAGTAAGCGGTACCATCGACAGCCACACACCGACGCCAATGGCCGGAACAATTGGTATGACGATCCATAGGTAGTAAGTGGTGTTGCCGTGTGAGACCCACGTCGCTGCGATGGCCAGCAACATGGCAAAGGAGCCGGCGAACACGCCGCGCCGCGAGGACTTCACTTCGCTCATCCAGTGGAGCGAGAAGATGAACAGCGCGGTCGCAAGGAGATAGGCAAGCTTGCAGAGTACGTCGGTGAGCTGTGGGTTCATGCCTTGCCTCCCGGCTTGGTGCGGAACATCTTCAACATGCGGTCGGTGATGAGAAAGCCGCTGACGATGTTGGTCATGGAGGCGAAGAGGGCCACCGAGCCCATGATGCGAATGTGCGTCGGATAATGCTCGCCGCCGGCGACAATGATCGCGCCGACCACGGCGATGGCCGAGATGGCGTTGGTGATCGACATCAGCGGCGTGTGCAGGAGCCGGGACACACGTCGAATCACGCCCATGCCTATGAAGGAGGCGAGCATGAAGACGTACAGGCTCATTTCCATTTTTGAATCCATCGAACGATCTCCAGACGCGCCGCAATCGGCAGCGCGGTGTTTGACTTAGGCCCCTGTTCCGACGGGCTGTTGATTGAGCGCAGGCATTCCCATCGCCTGGCGCACGCGCGGGCTGACGACCTGTCCGTCGCGCGTGACCAGCGTCTCGCGGACGATTTCATCTTCCATGTTGAACAGGATCGCGCCATCTTTGGCCATGTTCAGCACGAAAGCGGTGATGTTCTTCCCGAAGGCCTGACTGGCATTGAACGGCAATGTCGCCGGCAGATTGCGCGGGGCGAGGATGGTGACGCCGTGTTCCACGACGGTCTCGCCATAGCGCGTCAGTTCGCAATTGCCGCCGGCCTCGCCCGCCAGATCGACAATCACCGAGCCGGGCTTCATGTCGCGGACCATCTGGGCGGTGATGAGTTTCGGCGCGGGCTTGCCGGGGATCAGGGCCGTGGTGATGACGACGTCGTTCTCGCGGACGTGCTTGTGCAGCGCCTCGGCCTGCTTCGCTTTGTACGCCTCCGAGACTTCCTTGGCATAACCGCCCTTGTCTTGGGCGTCTTCCGCCGGGGCCTCGACAACGACGAATCGTGCGCCGAGGCTTTCAATCTGTTCCTTCACGACCGCGCGCACGTCGTACGCCTCGACGACCGCGCCGAGTCGCTTGGCCGTGGCGATGGCCTGCAAGCCGGCGACGCCTGCACCCACAATGAGGACGTGGGCGGGTGTGATCGTTCCGGCGGCGGTCATCATCATGGGGAAGATTCGGCCGAGACTGGCCGCGCCGAGCAGAACTGCCTTGTACCCGGCGAGGCTGCTCATCGAGCTAAGAATATCCATCGACTGGGCGCGCGTGATACGTGGGACGAGTTCCATCGCGAAGGCAGCGATGTTCCGTTCGGCAAGGTGTCGTATCAGGTCATGGTTCGTCAACGCTGAAAGCGGGGAAATCAGAATCGTGCCGGAGCGCATTGCGTCGATCTGATCCGAGGTGGGCAGGTGAGCAAGGACGATCACGTCGCTTTGATCGTAGAGTTCGGCCGCGCTGCTCACCAGCGACCCACCGGCGGCCTCGTAGCTCGCATCGGAATAGTGGGCGGCCTCACCGGCACATCGCTCAACGGCCAATTGGAAGCCGGCCTTTTTGAGTTTTGCGAAGGTCTCTGGAACGAGCGCCACGCGCGTTTCACCATCGAGGGTGGGACGTGGGACACCAATTTTCATGCGGACCCCTCCGTACGGGTAATTCCCATGTGTTTGACAAGCCGCGCCGCCTGCCGAACTGGGGACCGGAGTGTATCGCCAAGTCGGATTCAAGTGAAAGCGTCACTGTTCAACGCATGGGGACATCGCGGTGGCGAGCGCAATTCGATGCGCGATCCGCTACTATCGACGGTAGGAGAGGCCGCTATTTCGCATGTCCAGCCACTGGGAGGAACAACTGTTCGACGCGATTCGGGAGGGGGATGAGTCTGCCTTTGAGCGGATTTACGATCTCTACCACGCGCGGGTGCGACTGGTGGCGTGGCGGATTTCACATCGTGGCGACTGGGTGGACGAGATTCTGAATGAGTCGTGGTGCCGGGCCTTCACCCAGCGGCGGGACTTTCATAGTGAGACCCCATTCTTAGCGTGGATGGCGGGGATTGTTCGCAATGTGTATCGAGAGGAGTGTCGCCGGTCACCTTTGGTGTTGGCGAATGAGGGGGAGTCGAGCGGTCACCACGAGCGTGTAGAAGAGGTCACCCCGGAGGCCGTCGCGGAGGAGGCGGAATTACTGTCGGGGCTGCACGAATGCGTGGGCCGGTTAAAGGCTGAGGATGCGGAGTTGGTTCGGCTTCGGTTCTTTGAAGGGCTTCCGTTACGCGAAGTGGCCCAGCGGATGGGGGTGCCTGAATCGACATTACGGGACGGTCATATCCCAGCGGCTTACAAACAGCTTCGTAAGTGCCTTGAATCCAAAGGCTTAAGATTTTCCCAAGTATTCCCCGCGCAAGACCGTGGTGAGAGTCAATAGCTTACCGAGGAACGGAATGAACTCTGACTCACGACAACTTGACGCCCTGCTTGCCACGATGGGCGAGGCCCACCGCAACGGTGCTTTCACCGTTCGGCCCGCCTCCTATCCGTGGAAGACTGCGGCGACCAAGCGAGCCGATCGCCACGAGCGGCGGCTTGGGTGGGTCCGGGTTGCTCTTCCGCTGGCGGCGGCTGCGGCAGTGGCCGTGGTTTTTGTCGCTCCGAGCCTCATGACGAGTCGGCGGGTCCAACAGATCGCTGGGAACCTGCCCGTTAATCTCCCGTCCGAGTCGGCCAAGCAGATGGCTGATGCCGAGAAGTCAACGACGAGCGCTGCCACGTTCGACTGCGACTACAACGGTGACGGGGTGATCGACGGTCGGGACATTCAGTCGTTTGTGGAACGCCTTAACGAGATGCATGGAGACCCCGGTCGACAAGCCGAGTATCTCCAACGCTGCCTCCTCGGAAGCTGATCGCGATAGCTTCCGAACTTTTCTTGCAGCACAAGGCCGGGTTGGTCCTTACCGGAGTACCAACTCGGCCTTGTGTTTTTTTACTCTACACACCGACTACTGCTCGTGACTCCACCATCGCAAACGCCGCTTCCAAGTCTCCAATCAAATCATCCGCATCCTCGATCCCCACGCTCAGCCGCAGCAAGCCGCCGGTGAGGCCGCGGGCTTCGCGTTGCTCCTTCGGCATGCTGGCGTGGGTCATGGTTGCGGGGTGGCCGATGAGGCTTTCGACGCCGCCGAGGCTTTCGGCGAGTGAGAAGAGCTTCGTTTGACCGGCGACTTTCCGGGCCGCCGCTTCGCCGCCCTTGAGTTCAAATGAGACCATGCCGCCGAAGGCTCGCATCTGGCGGCGGGCGAGGTCGTGCTGCTTGTGGTTCGACAGGCCGGGGTAGATCACGCGTGAGACGTTCTCATTCGACTGCAACCACTTGGCGATCTTCATCGCGTTGGCGCAGTGGGCTTCCATGCGGAGTGCCAACGTTTTGACACCGCGCATCACCAGCCAGCAATCCTGCGGTCCCGGCACCCCGCCGACGGCATTTTGGTGGTATTTCAGTTTCGTGTAGGCCTGCTCGTCGTTGGTCAGGATCGCGCCGCCGACCACATCGGAGTGGCCGCCAACGTACTTCGTGGTGCTGTGGACGACGATGTCCGCGCCGAGGTCGAGCGGCTGCTGCAAGTAGGGACTTGCGAAGGTGTTGTCCACGACGGTGAGCAGCTTGTGTTTACGGCCGATCTCGGCGACGGCGGCGATGTCGACGACGCTGAGCATCGGGTTAGTCGGTGTCTCCACCCAGAGCATCTTCGTATTCGGGCGGATGGCCTTGGCGACGTTGTCGGGGTTGGTCATGTCGACCCACGAGTATTGCAAGCCGTAGCGAGTGAAGACGAGTTCGAAGAGGCGATAGGTTCCGCCGTACACGTCGTCGGCGCAGATGACATGGTCGCCGGCCGAGAGCAGGTTCATCACCGTGCTGCTCGCGGCCGACCCGGAAGCGAAGCAGAGTCCGTATTTCGCGTTCTCCAGCGACGCGAGGCAGGCCTCGAGCGCCGTCCGCGTGGGGTTGCCGGTGCGGGCGTATTCGTAGCCCTTGTGCTTGCCGATGCCCTCCTGCGTATAGGTGGACGTTTGGAAGATTGGGACGATCGTGGCCCCGGTGATGGGTTCCGCTTCCTGACCGACGTGAATGGCGCGCGTGGCGAATTTCATGAAACACCTCTTCGGCATAGTTTAGCACAGGGATTGGTCTCATGCGCACTCCGAAAGGCGCGTTAGACTCCGTGCATGTCCGAGAAACCAGGCAGCCTTCGCCGCGTGCTGAGTCCGTTGGATGCGACGTGCATCGTCATCGGCTCGGTCATCGGCGTGGGGATTTTCTTCACACCGGCGCGCGTGGCGGCCGTGGCGGGCAGCGCGAACCTGGCACTGTTCGCGTGGGGCATCGGGGCCGTGATTGCGATGCTGGGGGCGCTGTGTTTCGCGGAGTTGGGCGGGCTGTACACCGGCTCGGGCGGGCAATACAACATCCTCCGTGACGCCTACGGGCCGTTACCGGCATTTCTCTTTGTCTTTTGCAACGCGACCGCCATTCAAACCGGCGCGACGGCGATCATCTCCGTGGTCTGCATGAACAACCTGGGCGTTCTGTTCACCGGCTCGGCACCCGGCACACGGGTGCTGCCCATCGGCGCATCGTTGCTCATCATCGGGCTTATCGCCGCCAACATCCTCGGCGTTCGGTTCGGCGCGAGAATTCAGATTGTGACGGTGTTTGCCAAGGTTGCAACGCTGATCGTGGTGAGCCTGCTCGCAGTATGGCACGGCACTGCCGCGACACGTCATCCAGCGGTCGAGTCGACGTCATCGCTTGGAATTGTGGCGGCCTTGGCGGCTGCCGTGGTCCCGGTCTGCTTCTCATACGGAGGTTGGCAGCACGTTTTATGGATCGCGGGGGAGGTCCGCGACCCGCAGCGAAATGTGCCGCGAGCCATCATCGGCGGCATGATCGTCGTGGCCATCGTGTATCTATCTGCGAACTGGGCCTATTTGGCCCTGCTTGGGCACGCCGCCGTGGCATCGAGCAAGGCCCTCGCAGCCGATGCCGTATCAGTCGCCTGGGTGGGCGGCGGTCGTCGAGTGCTTGCCGGAGCCGTGGCTATGTCGGCTTTCGGCGTTCTGAATGCACAACTTCTTTCCGGCCCGCGCCTCGTCTATGGCATGGCGGTGGATGGCCGATTCTTCAAACCGTTCGCGCGGGTTCACCCTCGCTACGGCACGCCTCATGCATCGATCGGGCTGATCGGCGGCATCGCATTGGTCCTGCTCTGGGTGGCCGGCTCGGAGGCCGTTGATCGACTGACCACCGGCGTCGTGGCCATTGACGGCGTGTTTTTCGCGTTGACGGGATTGGCCGTGATCGTGCTCCGCAGGCGAATGCGCAATGCACATCGACCGGTGCGGACGCCGGGTTATCCGATGGTGCCGATCCTCTTCGCGTTGTTCGAGATCGCGGTGGTGTGCGGGGCGTTCCTCGATCCAAACGTACGGCAGTCGGCCGTCATAGCCATCATCTGGATCGTAGCAGCAGCGGTGATGTATGCCGTTTGCTTCCGCAATGTCGGCACGCGGGTCACGCCTTCTGCATCGCTCGCATCGAATCCAAATCCGCGTCCAACCCCGGCCGCGAAAGGAGATACTGATGCTTGAACTGCTCAGCCGTACGGGCGCGTTGGGCGCGGAGGTTGTGGTCTCGCTCGGCCAACCGATTCTCCGGCAGCGCGACGACCTCAACAGGGCCGAGGCGGAGCGTCTTGCGTTTTGAGTCGTACTCGATGTTCGTCGTGCATAGCTCTCGGTCAAGCCGAGCAGCTAACGTTGTGACATCACGAACCGCCGCAGCATCCACATACAAACGATAAAACGGCACCTCGGCCCAGCGCGGCGAGAGAATGAAATTAGTAATCGACTCTCCCCCGCTCGTCGCCTTTTCCATCGCCAGCACCACTTGATTCTCCGTGAGCTTTTCGCCGGCCAAGGAGGACGTGTGCGCATCGCGGCTGAGGAACTCGATCATCGGGGCCCCGCCCATGTACCCGGTGACGCGCACACGGTCGCCGAGGTCGTAGCGATAGAGACCGCTGAAGTTGGTGAGCAACAGGAAATACTCCTCACCCACGGTCAACTCATGGCTACGCAGCGTCGAGGGCTTCGTCGTGCCATACTCATTCGCGGGGATGAACTCGAAGAACTGACTCGCCACCGCAAGGACGCCAGAGGCGGTGCCGTCGTCGAGCGGGATGGACATTCGCCCCTCACTGGCGACCAGGCCGATGTCGCGCGCGGGAGTATCACCGAAGAACTTGGGGAATTGCGTGCGATACAGACCCATCGTGCCGCCGGTCCAATGCGCGAGGAAGCCCAGTCGCCAGTAGTCCTTGGGATAGAGGCTGCCGGTGCGGCGAATGATCTGTTCCAATTCGCGGGCGCGCTGCGTGTTGGGTTTCATCAGCGGTGCCAGTGCATCACGAATGGCCGGTTCGACGTTCATGGCATTTGTCATCGTGCCGTCGTGGATGTCACGGATGAGCGTCTCGCGGTGTTCGTCGGCGCTGCGGGCCAAGACGAGCAGCGTCGCGGGGTTGGCCGTGACCAGCCAGCCGACGTCTTTGGGCACGGCCATACGCATGATGGCGTAATACTTCGCGGTGGAATCGCTGATCGCCGCGATGGCCAAGGGCGACGTGTAATACTTTCGCACAAGCTTCTTTTGCGTCGCGGCGAGCAGGCCCGAGATCGCACCGCACGGGACGCCCGATGGAGCAACGTGGTCGTTCATCGGGCTGGTGACCTGCACGATGTGGCGAAGCAGGCAGCCGGGGTGATCGAGGATCGCCTTGACGCCCCAGATGTTCCAACCCGCGCGATAGTCGGCGAGGGCACGCCTTGTGATCGGAATGTACTTGGGTTGGGCCGTCGTGCCGCTGGTGAGGGCGAACATGAGGATGCGCTCACCGGGCGAGAAGAGGGCGCGCACGTCGCCGTTGCGAACACGCTCGATGTGAGGGGCGAGGTCGGCGTAGGTTTGAATGGGGACGCGATCAGCAAAGTCGCGGTAGGTGCGGACGGAGGCAAGGCCGTGCGTTTGGGCAAAGTCGCTTTCCGATCCTGACGCGAAAACGTCGGCCAGCACGCGGTCTTGAGTGCCGGTCGCACAGGAGACCGCGCGAAAAAACTTCCGCGTCATGCTTCTCGAGTGTAGCCGTGCAATCGCGGCGAGGAATTGATCGAGCAGGGACGTGGTGGGCACGCGAAATAAGCTCCGGGTAAGGCTCGGCGTGCATCCTAATCCTGAATCACTCAAAAGGCTCACGATTCAGAATACCGCGTCTCCATGCGTTTCCAGAGACGACTCGCCACGTCGCGAGCGCGTTCTCGATTCCCGCGTTCGTCAATTCCAACGATGGCCCTGTCGCGCAACTTCCATTGTCCCTCTATGAGCACACTCTTCACGTGGTTCGAGGACATCCCCCAGATGAAATGGCTGGGCAGGTTGTCGGTGGTCAACTCCGTGATTGGCAAATAGTCGGTGATGACGACGTCGGCCGCCGCGCCGACCGCTAGTTTGCCGAGCGTGACACCGAGCGAAGTGGAGGCCCGCCGTGCGGAGGCGGCGAGCATGGCGATGATCTGCGCCGGCGACAGGCCCGCCTTTTGATGCCGCGAGATGTACCACGCGCTTTGGGCCTCGGCGAACAGATCGGCCCCGATGCCGTCGGTGCCGAGCATGACGGGAACGCGAAACGCCGCGAGGGGGGCATAGCCGACGGCGTTGTTCATGTTCGACCGGCTGTTGTGGGCCATGGTGAGTCCGGCGGAGTTCACCAGTTCGACCGCGCGGGCGTCAAGGTGCGTGCCGTGGGCGAAGATGTTTCCGGGTTTCAAAAGGCCGTGGGCGGCGAGGCGGTCGATCAGGCTGCTCGCACCGCGCTGCTTGGCATCGGCTTCGTCGCAAGGGTCTTCGGCGACGTGGATGTGAACGCCCGCGCCGGTTGCCTTCGACAATGCGGCGAGCTGGCCGAGCGATTCATCGTCGAGCGTGAACGAGGCATGCGCTCCGATCAAGCCCGCAAGGCGGCCCTCCTTCGTCGCGCGGCATTTTTCGGCGAAGCGACGATTCTCCTGCAAGCCCGCCTCGCGCCCCGCGCGGCCATGCCGATCTGTCGTCTCGTAACACAGCACGCCGCGCGGACCGAAATCAGTCAGCGCCTTTTCGATCAAGTCGAGCGAGCCACCGATGCAATTGGGCGAGGCATGATGATCGACGAGCGTGGTCGTGCCGCAGCGAAGGGCCTGCATCGCGGCGATCCGCGCGGACATCTCGATGGACTCGGCATCGAGGGCCTGATCCAGTCGCCACCAGACGTACTTGAGAATCTCGTGGAAGTTGGTCGGCTGTTTTGGCGGAGCTGGCATCCCGACGGCCAGCGCTGAGTAGATGTGCGTGTGGCCGTTGACGAGGCCGGGCAGCACGACGGCACTGCCGCACTCGACGATCTCGTCCACCGATGTGGTGGCGACTTGGCCGCGCTCGGTGATGAGACCAGCGTCGATCCGCAGATCGCCTCGCTCCACGCAAATCGGGTCGATGTCGCACAGCAAGGCATTTTTCAGAACGAGAGACATGGCACTTCCAATTCAAGCCGACTCGACCACGCGGGCCACATCGCCGACCTCCGGCGCGATCTCGTGCGGTTGCCCGACGGCCTTCAGCGCGCCGCTAATGTCTTTCAGCCCGTTGCCCGTGATCATGGCGACGACGGAGGCCTTCGCGCTGATGATTCCCTTTCGTCGAGCCTCAGCGATTCCCGCGACGGCGGTGGCAGCGGCCGGCTCGGCGAAGATGCCCGACAGGCGGCCGGTGACGCGCACCGCCTCCATAATCTGTTCATCGCTGACGGCGATCATCGCCCCGTTCGACTCCCGCACTGCATTCACGGCCTTGCGCCAGTTGCGCGGCACGGGACAGTTGATGCTGTCGGCGTAGGTCGTGCCGGTGCCGGCGCGGTCGAGTCGATTCGTGGTCATCGCGTCGAGGATCGGCGCGACGCCCGCCGCCTGCACACCGAGCACCCGCGCCGACCAACTCACAATGCCAACGGCCTTCATCGAAGCAAGCCCCTTGGCGATGCCGGCTATCGTGCAGCCGTCACCGACGCTGACCGCGACCCAATCGGGCGGATCATCGGCGCACTGCTCGGCGACTTCGAGTCCGCCGGTCTTCTTGCCCTCGACGAGGTACGGATTGATTGCGCAGTTGCGGTTGTACCAGCCGAAGCGGGCGCAGGCGTCGCCGCACAGGTCATATGCCTTGTCGTACGGCCCCTTCACCTTGAAGACGCGAGCACCGTAGGCGAGAAGTTGCGCGAGCTTGCCTTCAGGCACCGATTGCGGCACGAAGATGTTGCACGCCAGCCCGGCGGCGGCGGCGCAATGGGCCAGACTGCTCGCGGCGTTGCCGGTGGAGGCGCATGCAATTTCACGCAGGCCGGTTTGCAACGCGTGCTGCACGCCGACACTGCTGGCTCGATCTTTGAATGACGCAGAGGCATTGCGGCCGTCGTCCTTGAGGCGGATGCGGGCGATGCCCAGCGCCGTGGCAAGTCGCGGTGCCTCGACAAGCGGTGTCCAACCGATGTGGCCGTCGGTGGGGCAGTGGGCATCAGCGAGCGGCAGCAGTTCCCGGTAACGCCAGTGCGAGCGAGTTCGCGTGGTAAGCGCAGTGCGCGTTAGGGTTTGCCTCGCGCGGTCGAGGTCGAAGTGGATATCGAGAATGCCTTCGTCGGGACCGCAGGTCGGACAGGTCCACGCCTCGCCCTCGGCGACCCTGCGACCGCATTGCACACATGACAAATGCGTCACCAATGACACGGATAACTCCTCCGCTCGCAGCCCATGAATGCAGTATAATCGAACCTTCACGCGCGCCGGCAAGTCAACGACCCACGCGGCGCGACAGCAAAGGAGACTTGCAAACGTGGCAGCCACGATGAAAACGAATGAGGCCGTGCTGGCGCGAACGATCAAGCACTGCCGTGAGCGCAACGTCCTGATCCCGACCTTCGCCCAGATGAAGAACCCGGCCCTTGTGCCGCAGGCTGTCCGCGATCGGCTGCGAAAGGTCGGCCTGTGGGACACGGACCCGGCAAATCTGTTCCGCATCTCGTGGAAGAACGAACCCGTCGAGCGCGGCGGCTTGTACAACGATGGCAACTGGATCGAGATCCCGTCGTCACTCACCGGCGTCTCGGCCCGAATCATCGGTATCTTTGGAAAGTATTTTCCGACCGGCGCGCACAAGGTCGGCGCGGCGTTCGGCTGCCTCGTCCCGCGACTCGTCACCGGCCACTTCGACCCGACGACGCAGAAAGCCGTCTGGCCAAGCACGGGGAACTATTGTCGCGGTGGTGCGTTTGATTGTGCTCTGCTTGGTTGCACGGCGGTGGCGATCCTGCCGGAGGAGATGTCGCGCGAGCGGTTCGAGTGGCTCAAGGGGATCGGGGCCGAGGTGATCGCCACGCCCGGCTGCGAGAGCAACGTCAAGGAAATCTACGACAAGTGCTGGGAGATCAAGCGTACGCGGCCCGACTGCGTGATCTTCAACCAGTTCGAGGAGTTCGGCAACGCGATCTGGCATTACCACGTCACCGGGGCCATCGTGCAGGAGATATTCCAACGGATCAGTGGGCCGCGTGGTCGACTGTCGGGTTATGTCTCGGCAACGGGCAGCGCGGGCACTATCGCGGCGGGGGATTTTCTTCGCACCATCGCCCCAGGCATTCGCGTGTTGGCGACGGAGGCGTTGCAATGCCCGACGCTCCTGCAATGCGGCTTCGGCGGCCATCGCATCGAGGGCATCGGCGACAAGCACATCCCCTGGATTCACAACGTGCGCAACACCGACATGGTGTCGGCGATTGATGATGAGCAGTGCATCAGCCTCATGCGGCTCTTCAATGAGGACGCGGGCAAAGCCGTGTTGGAGAAGGCGGGCGTGCCTGGGGATATCGTGTCACAGCTGTCGAACGTCGGCATCTCCGGCATTTGCAACACCGTCGCGGCGATCAAGGCGGCGAAGCACTACGACATGAACGAGCAGGACTGCATCTTTGTGCCGCTGACGGATGCGATGAGTTTGTATGCTTCGCGGATCGAGGAATGCCGCGCCGAGCGAGGCGCGTACACACCGGACCAGGCCGGCCGTGACTTCGCCCGATACCTACAAGGCGTGACAACGGATCATCTGCGGGAATTAAACTACACCGACCGCAAGACGCTGCACAACTTCAAGTATTTCACCTGGGTCGAACAGCAGCAGCGCAATGTGGAAGACCTCCGCAAACTGTGGGACCCGGACTTCTGGACGGAGACATTTGCGATGGTCGGCGAGTGGGATCGGATGATTACGGAATTTAACAAGCAAGTGGGCTTGTGACGTTGCGCCTATTCAAATTACCATTCAGTTTTTGGCATATTCTAGCTATTTTTTAATCACAACGTTGTAATGGCCCCCAATGACATGCATTATAGCCGTAGTACTAATTGTAGCAGCAATTTGGGCATGGGATTTCTATCGAATCTCAAAGCCCCTTACACCGATCGAACTTTCTAAACTCGCTTTGCTGAGGAGAAAACGTCATGCATACGAGTATTTCAATTTCAGCAGTCGACATGTACCGCTTGACCTGTCTTTTAAGGCCTCTATGCGCCCTGACGGGGCGTTTCACGCTGTTTCATATCCGGTTGAAGAGGCGCTTGGGATCGTAGCATCTCACCTGAAATACAAGAAACACGAGTGGGTTGTTTTCATGTTGGTGAAGGATAGATGTGTGGTCTCGCTATGGTGCAATAAAGGTCCTGACGCGACCATGGTGTGGCCAACGATTGGCATTTCGTTTATTACACAATTCGCTACTTCGCGTGGGGCGCACATGGTAATTCGATCTCACAATCACCCAAACCCGCACGCAAGTAACATATCCTTGCTTGCGCCAAGCCCTCAAGATCTAATCTCCTCTAATTTACTAGCAGAAGAGTTTAACGCGAGCCGCCTTAACTTCATCGATGTCCTGTGTGAACGTGGAAGTTGGCTCGTGTACGGTGAGTTCAATGCGAAATCATTCTTTCCCCTCACTGAGATCGCTGCAAGTCTCGCGGAGGAGATTGATGGGAGCAAAAGAGCTAATCGCTCGCTCCACTGCGAGTTGAGACGAACTCTGTATCGACCTGGATATCACGAAACAAGTATGAACTACATACAAAAAGAAGCTGCCTAATGTACTCGATTATGCGCTCAATAGATTTCCGAGCCAAGTGTAACAAATCATACATCGTCTATTGATTGCTTGATCGAATCGAGTCGTTCGTGCAAATCAATCGGTAACAAGCGTAGCACCGCGTCATCAATCATCCCGACACGGAGCAAGTCCGCGATGTGAACTCGATCCATATCACGAAACGAGGTGAGCTTCATCCGAACCAACGCCGCCAGGTCCAGCACCCAAAACCCTTCGGGGTCGAACACGGCCTCGTCAATCGTCGGAGCCTCGTGCAAGTAGGACGGTCGTACCTTCTTCCCGGCCCAAATCAGATGCACGCCCGACATTCGGCTCGGTTCATCGGGATCGATGAAGAGCGAGATGCGCCGCAAGTCTTGATATTGGAAACCAAGCCCTTCAATAGCCGTGCGTATTTGCGGCAGGTCGGTCTGATTGACGAGTAGATCGACGTCCTTCGTCGTGCGCGTCGCGGCCGGGTCGGCTTTTGACACCCACACGGCCACGGCGTTCCCGCCGATGACTGCGTAGCGAACACCCGCCGCGTCGAGGGCCGCTGTCACCTTCCGTAGCCGTTGTTCGACGCGTTCCATCGCCATAACGTATGCCCTGTACGAAAGTACGTCCGCCATGACAGCATTATATCCCATGTCTCGAGTCATTTCAGTGTATGCGACTTGGTGCGTGCGTCTCGGCAAGAGGCCGAGTATGATTTCCCGCCCGTTGAAAACGAAGCACTGATTGGAGTGAAATCATGCCTGATGCATTGCGAAACGCAGTCGAGAAACTGGGACAGGCCCCAAGCCCCATCTACAACAAAGACTTCCTCCGCACCTGGGACCACCCCGTCGAGACGCTGCGTGCCGTGCTCGACATCGCCGCGGCCCTTGAGACTATGCACCGGCAGAACATCTCCTGTCGCGCCTTCCAAAGCGGGTTGGCCGTCTCCATCTTCCGTGACAACTCGACGCGCACGCGCTTCAGCTTCAACAGCGCCGCCAATCTTCTCGGCCTCGGCATGGCTGATCTCGATGAGGGCAAGAGCCAGATTGCCCACGGCGAGACCGTCCGCGAGACGGCCAACATGATCTCCTTCACCGCTGAGACTATCGGCATCCGCGATGACATCTTTCTCGGCGAGGGCCACAAATACATGAAGGAAGTCGCGGCCGCCGTGGATGAGGGCTTCCGCGAAGGCGTGCTCTCTCAGCGGCCGTCCGTGATCAACTTGCAGTGCGACGAGGATCATCCCACGCAGGCGATGGCCGACTTGATGCACCTGATTCAGACGTACGGCTCCGTCGACGCACTCAAGGGTAAGAAGATTGCGATGAGCTGGGCGTACTCGCCGTCGTATGGCAAGCCGCTGTCCGTGCCGCAGGCGGTGATTGCATTGATGACGCGCTTCGGCATGAACGTCGTACTGGCGCATCCCGAGGGCTACGACCTCATCCCCGAGACACTGGCCATCTCCGAGAAACATGCCAAGGCATCGGGCGGCTCATTCACGCCCACGCACAGCATGGAGGACGCCTTCAAGGACGCCGACATCGTGTACCCCAAGAGCTGGGCACCGTTCCGCGTCATGGAGGAGCGCACGCGAATCCTTCGCTCCAAGGAGAATGACAAGCTCGCCGCGCTGGAGAAGGACGCGCTCTCCAACAATGCGAAGTTCAAGAGTTGGGAATGCACCGAGAGGCTGATGAGTTTGACGCGCGGCGGCAAGGCCCACTACATGCACTGCCTGCCCGCCGACATCACCGGCGTCTCCTGCAAGGAGGGTGAGGTTGCCGCAAGCGTATTTGATCGTTATCGCATCCCCACTTATCGCGAGGCATCGCACAAGCCGTTCGTCATCGCGGCGATGATGCTGATGACGCGCTTCGAGAAGCCAGGGCAGGTGTTGAAGGCGCTGGCGGATAAGGCTGAGCCGCGTCGGGCTTAACGCTTCTTCGCCTTGTACTTCGTGCAATACACTTTCGCAAAGCTCGCGTAAAACGCCGCGCACTTCACCATATGCTCGATCGGCACACTGTCGTTCACCGTGTGGGCGACCGACTCGGGCGCGGGGCCGAAGCCGACGCAGGGGATGCCGTACAACCCGGCGATGGATACGCCGTTGGTGCTGAAGGTCCAGCGGCTCGGCTTCTGACGGACGTTGAACAGTCCCTCATAGGTATCCACGGCGGCGGCGACCTGCGGGGCGTTCTCCGGCTCGCACCAGGTCGGGAAGTAATTCTCCGTCGGATACTTCAGTCCCGTGTAGGTCGGCTTTTCATAGCGAACGATCTGCACGTCGCCGGCCACCTTGGCCCGCTTCATCGCGGCCTTCACCTCGCGGATCGCCGACTCCTTCGTGTCACCGATGGTCAGCCGCCGGTCGAGGTGGATATACGCCTGATCCGGGACAGCGCAAAGGCTCGGCGTCTTGCAATCAATGTAGGACACAGTGATGGTCGCCTTTCCGAGGAAATCATGTGGGCGGAGCTTTTCGTTGAGCAATTCAATCTCTCGAACCACACGGGCAATCTTGTATACCGCGTTGTCGCCCTTGTGCGGCATGGAGCCGTGGCAGGATTTGCCGCGAACCGTGACGCCGATCTCCATGCGGCCTCGCTGGCCGCGTAGGATCTTGCAATCGGTCGAGTCCGTCACCACGACGCACTCGGGCCGAATCTTGTCCTCCTGGACGATGTACTGCCAACAAAGCCCGTCGCAATCCTCCTCCGCGACGGTGAAGGTCATGAGCAACGAGCAGTCGGGGTGGATCAGCTTCTTGTCGCGCATGATCTTCGCGGCGTAGACCATCGCCGGCGTCGCGCCTTTCTGATCGCCCGCGCCACGGCCATAGACGATGCCGCCTGCGACCTTGCCCTTGTACGGATCGTGCTTCCACTCGGCCGGGTCGCCGACGCCGACCGTGTCGACATGAGCGTCGATGGCGACGAGCCGCGGCCCCTTGCCGATCTGGGCGAGAAGATTGCCGAACTTGTCGGTCCAGACCTTGTCGAAAGCGCCGACCTTTTTGATCTCCTTGCGAATCCGCTCGATCACCTTCCCCTCGATGCCGGTCTGCGAGGGGATGGCCACGATGTCGCGCAGGAAGCTGACCATCGGCCTTTCATATTTTCGAGCCTGTTGAAGTACGGATGCGAAGTCGATCATGGCGGTCCTCACTTGCGTGGTTGTCGGGCCGACGGCGAGTCGCTCGCTGAAGGCACCGGGTTGTTCAAAAGAGGCGCGATTCTATAGAATCTCAAGCATATGGACCACACCCACTGGATGACGCTCGCGATTGAACAGGCCCGGCTCAGCATTGCACAAGGACAGTCGCCTTTCGGGGCGGTGGTGGTGCGGAAGGACCAGCTTGTCGCCGCCGGGCACAACGAGGTCTGGCATCGCTGTGACCCGACGGCCCACGCCGAGACGGTGACGATTCAGAAGGCCGCTGCCGCGATCAAGACCATCGACCTGTCCGGCTGCACGATGTATTCGAGTTGCGAGCCGTGCCCGATGTGTGCGTCGGCGATTCATTGGTCGAAGCTCGACGTGGTGTACTACGGTGCGACGATCGCCGATGCCCAGAAGGCGGGATTCACGGAGTTGACCCTGCCGATCACCGAGGTGTATCGGATTGGACAGAGCACGACGAAGGCGGTACCGGGGGTTATGCAGCCGGAGTGCGCGGTGCTGTTTGATGAGTGGCTGGCGCACCGCGAACATCGGGTGTATTAGCGCAAGAAAAAGCCGAGGCCTTTGAGGCCCCGGCCTGGTGGGAAGACCGCTGACGGCGTGCTAGACGCCGAAGCGGGTTGTGGGCGGGTGTGTGACGTGCAACCCGTTGGTCGCACTTGACTCCCCCCTCCCATCGGACCGATCTAATGCCCCCTTAATTAAAAAAGGACTACGGGGATCCCCGCTCTCGGCGTTGTGTTGGGCGTTTTTCGGGCTTTGGGAAATGAAAAAACCCGCCGGCGTCCGTGCAGGAGGCCGACGGGTCGTTTTAAGAAGGCCGCGTGAGGCAGCCACGTTCGCCACATCACAGCGGCTTGGTACTCTTACAACTCACGGATCACCTCCAGTTCATCGGGCGGACCTGCCGCGGCATCCGTGAAGATCGCCGCGGCGTTTTACCCTGCCCTCGACCGTCGCCAAGGGCGACACTAACGTCGACTTGCATCGACGCCGGTTGGGAGCCTCCGATCCGTCCGACCCTGCCCGTCATTTTTTTTCAAGGGCGGCGCGGCCGGTTGGCTCCCGACAATTTGACTTTATGATTCGTCGTCCGCGAAATCAAGGGAAATCGCTGCACCACTGGAGGTCGTGTTTTGTCAGACGTATTTGCCGCCATCCGTGCCCATCTTGACGGCCTGGGGATCGCCTACCGCGCCGTTCACCATGAGCCGACCTTCACCTCCGAGGAATCGGCCCGGGCCAGGGGGGAGGACGTTCGAATCGGGGGCAAGGCCCTGCTTGTGAAGACAGGGGAAGTATTCCGTTTGTTCGTGCTGAGCGCCGCGTTGAGGCTGGATTCCGACGCGGTGAAGGCACGGTTCGCAGTGAAAAAACTCCGCTTCGCCTCGGCGGACGAGTTGAGAGAGTTGACCGGACTGGTGCCGGGTAGCGTGCCGCCGTTTGGGGAGCCGATTCTGCCATTTGAGCTTTTCATTGACGAGTCGATCACCCGAAACGAGAAGATCGCTTTCAATGCCGGAAGCCTGACGGATTCGTTGGTGCTTGCTGTGCCGGAGTATCTTCGTGCGGCGGGCGGGACCGTGTGCCGGTTCGGAGCGGGAAACTGAGTCGACGTCGCCGAAATAACCAACAACCTCATCTCAGCGGTCATGCTCCACCCGATTCTCCACCGCCCCCAGCACATCAATCTCCACGCGGATCGTATCGCCCGGCTTCATGAACTTCTGCAGCTCCGCGCCGCAGCCGCCGCCGACGGTGCCGCTGCCGAGGATATCGCCGGGGTACAGCCAACGACTGCGACTCGCGTAGACGATCATGGCCTCGAAAGAGTGTTGCACCGTGCCGTAGCGCCCGTCGGTCCACTTCTCGCCATTGATGAAGGCGCGCATGCCGAGCGCGCCGAGGTCGGGAATCTCATCGGGCGTGACCAGATACGGCCCCAGCGCGCTGCCGAAGTCCTTGCCGGGACTCGGACCCATGTTGATCGGCATGGCCTTGGATTGCCTCATGCGCGCGGAGAGATCATTCAGTGTCGCATATCCTGCGATGGCTGATTTGGCGGACTCCAGCGTGGCGTTGCGAATCGGCTTGCCGATGATGCAGGCCATCTCGCATTCGTAGTCCATCTTCTGCTCGTCGGATGGGTAGTAGGCCGTCATGCCGTGACCGATGAGGCTGGTTGCGTTGGAGTTGTAATACGCGGGGATTTCGTACCACTCAGGAACGACGAAGTCGAAGCCGCGCTGGGCACGCATCGTCTTCACATGCTGCTCGAAGGCGTAGAAGTCGAGGAACTGGCTCGGTCGCAGGACGCACGGGCCGAAGTGGAAGTTTTCCGCCGCGACGCCATTCTGTCCCGACAACGCCTTGATCTCCCGTCGCAGATCGGCCCACTCGTCGGCCATGGCGATGGAGGCGGCGAGGATGCCGGCATACTCCGCCGCGCGGATGTCGCGGTGCCGGGCAGCGCGGTCCGTGATGTCGACGACGCGGTCGCCGATGCAGACGCCCAGCCGGGCGCTCATGGGAATTCGGCGGGCCAGGTCGGCGGCACGGTCCTGGGGCGAGGCGTAGAACTGGCAGAGTTTCATGGTGCTCCTATGGGAAGATGACTTAAGTTGAACATATAGTACTTGCGCAAATCGGCAAAGGCCACCCAGGGCCTGTTACTCGTTTGCAATGAGACGGGCCAAATCGCCAAGCGTGGTGATGCCTGACGGCAGGCCGCAATCACGGTGGCCAACAATTGGAGTAAGCAAAAGCAAGAGCAGCCCCACAGAGAACCAAGTGCCACAGACGATCAAGAGGATCAACAAACACTGAATGAAGAACGCCATGTAGCGCGTTTCATCAAATCGAAAAAACAGCAATGCGACGACTGTTATCGCCGCCATGAGCAGCGTCTTACCGCCGAACCACTCGAAAACACGCCACCGCACGGTGGACTTCAACGCGGGAATTCGATTGCAGCTTCGCCAACGAATCTGTTTCCACAGCTGTCTTAGGTGTCGCCCGCGAAGCCGACTCGAAATCAGGGTGTTCGGCTCAATCGATTCAATGCCTGGCAGGATGGAGTGCACAATCCGGATTATTAGTTGGAGCGCATCATCGGCTTTGCTGTGACTGGACGTCGTGACGCCCTCTGCGCTATGGATGAATGGGTCGTTTTGTAGAATAAACTCTGCTATATCATTGAAGCTAAGTCGATCTTGAACCTCGCGGCACCAAGATGCGGTGTCGGTAATATCGAGACCAAAAACGCTGCGCCAACCGTTGTGCTGATGGTCAACTCCAAACGTGTCTTTAACGACAAACAAAAAGTCGTGGATACATAGCTCGTCCCAAACGCGGACTTCTTGGAAATACTTAATGAACAGCGACGTTCTTCCAAACGGGCGACTTGTTCCTATTGCAATGGTCATAATGTCGCGCAATCCGACAAGCACCAACTCAATTTGTTTGTCGCGTTCGGTATGCTCTGGGGTTGATTCTCGATAGGGGGTTGGCATAAAATCAATCGGCCTTTGCTCAGGATTGCATTGCCCCAGTTTGTCTTAATCCTCGTTCATGGACCTAATCAGCCCTGCCCGTGTTCCTTGTCCAAACGGTCGGCCCTGGCCGGCCATTCGGTCGACGCCGGGTGAAGCTCAAAACAGACAGAGTTTCATGGTGCTCCCTTTGGTTGAAGGTCCGTAAGTATGACCGCAGGCCGCTGATTCCTCAAAAGAACCGCGCGGACCATTCGGCCCATCGGCTATCCTATGATGGTCAGAGAGGGCGATTGTGGAGCTGTCCCAACCCAGTCAAACCGCGCAGAGCACGACCGGTACCTACATCCTCGACGGCCTGCGCGACGCCGCCAATGAGACGGTCTGGAACATCTACGTCGACCGCTATCGGCCGATGCTGCTGGCCTATGGACGGCGGCTGCATCTCAACGAGACCGATGCTGAAGACGTGGCGCAACAGACGCTGATCGAGTTCTGCGGGGCCTATCGCGGCGGTAAGTATGACCGTGAGAAGGGCCGCCTGCGCGACTGGCTCTTCGGCATCGCCCGGAATCAAGTCCACAACTTTCAACGACGTCATCGCGGGCGCGAAGTGCAGGCACCAGCGGCGCAGACCGATGGCACCGATTTCTTCGCGCAGCTATCTGACGATGACCACCTGCGCAGCGAATGGGAGGCCCAGTGGCAGGAGGGAATCCTGCGGCAGGCGCTGGCCCAGGTCCGCGACGACGTGCAGGCGGCGACCTACGAGGCCTTCGATCTCTTCGCGCTGCAGGATTGGCCGGCGGCGAAGGTGGCGGAGAAGCTGGGCATCACTGAAAACGCGGTCTTCGGAGCTAAGCGGCGCGTCCTGCGTCGGTTACGCGAGATCACGACCTATTGGGAATCCGAGTGGTAGTGCCGCGAGGCAGATTCGGGCGGAACGATGCCAATATATGTAGACAACATGATCCGCTGCCCCACCGATGAAGACCTGGAGCGCTACGCAAACGAGGCGGGCGCATCGTCGCACCTCGACGCGCACGTCGCGTCGTGCGGACGATGCCGCGCTTGGCTGGAGGAGGCACGAGCCGATGAGAATCTACTGGGCAACCTGCGCGGCGTGTTGAAGGCTGGAGCTTCGAGCGCGGATTGGAAGGGATTCGGCACGACGCACGGCACAGCGCGGTTGCCGGAGCGAATCGGGAGTTATCGCATCGTCGGGACGCTCGGCGAAGGCGGCATGGGAGTCGTCCTGGAGGCGGAGCAGGATTTCCCCCAGCGCACCGTGGCGATCAAGCTGGTTCGCCCCGGCAGGCGATACGACGCCCAGGCCATTCGGCTCTTCGAGCGCGAAGTGCGGGCGTTGGCTCGCTTGAAGCACCCAACCATCGCCTCCATCTTCGACGCCGGGCACACCGAGTCGGGCGATCCGTATCTCGTCATGGAGCGCGTGCATGGCGAGGATCTCGCGCGGCATGTGAAACGAACAAGCCCGTCCATCGCGGCACGGCTGTCTCTGTTTCGGCAAATCTGCGATGGCCTTATCGCAGCCCATCAGCGCGGCGTCATTCATCGCGATCTCAAGCCTGCGAACATCCTCGTGGAAGCAGGTCCGAAAGCGACCGTGAAGATTCTCGATTTCGGACTGGCTCGCATTGCCGACCCCGATTCGTCGGAGGCTTCACTCCAAACCCAGGCAGGAAGCATACGCGGTACGCTCGCCTACATGAGTCCCGAGCAGGCGTCCGGGCGCGGCGACGAGATCGACGTGCGCTCGGATGTCTATTCGCTCGGCGTGGTGCTGTATGAAATGTTGACGGGTGAGTTGCCCTATGTGGTCGATCGTGCTCGCTTGCATGAAGCAGTGCGGACGATTTGCGAATCACCACCGCGGTCGCCAAGCCTCGTCAATTCGTGCATCGACGCCGACTTACAGACGATTTGCTTGAAGGCGTTGGAGAAGGAGCCGCCGCAGCGATATCAGAGCGTGGCAGCGCTGGCGGAGGACATTGATCGCCATGCGCGAAACGAACCGATCTTCGCCCGACTGCCGAGCCGTGCTTATCAGATTCGCAAGTTCGTCGCGCGGCACACGCTGGCGGTTGGATTTGCCATCGCGATGCTCATGGTACTTGGCGGATTCGGGGCGTGGATGAACGTGCTCTATCGCCGCGCTGATGCAGAGCGGCAGGAGGCGCTCGCTGCCAAGGCAACGGCCGACTCCAAGGCCCGCACGACCTCGGAGGTGCAGCAATTCCTGGAAGAGATGTTGTCATCGACGAACCCGACGAGTGCCAAGGGGCGGGACGTGTCGGTGCTTCGAGAGTTGCTTGACGTGGCTGCCGCGCGAGTGCGAACGGATCTGAACAAAGAGCCTGAAGCCGCCGCCGCCGTGGAGCGGGCCATTGGCAACACCTACTTGAGCCTCGGACTGTTCGATCTGGCTAACGAACATCTGAACGTGGCGCTCACCTTGCGACGACATCTGTTCGGCGAATCACATACAAGCGTCGCGGAGAGCCTGAACGATCTAGGCGTGCTGCTTCGTAGGCAGGGTGCCGTCGAGGAAGCGGAAAAACACCTTGCGGCGGCGATGGAGATGCGTCGCGCGCTGTTTGGAGAGGAATCGGCGGAGTTTGCCGAGAGCACCAACAACATGGCGACGCTGCGAATTGAGCAACGCCGCTGGGCCGAGGGTGAGCAACTTGTACGCCGGGCAATTGATTTGCAGCAGCGCCGATTCGGCGAGACGGATCCCGAACTGGCGATGGGGTTGCAGAATCTCTCGACGGTGTTGCTCTACAGCGGCAAGCTGGATGAGGCCGAGGCCGCCTTGCGGCGCGCGATCGCCATTCGCAAGGAGGCGTATGGGGACGCCGATCCACAACTGCCTCATCTCCTCACGGGGTTGGCGCACGTCCTCATTCACATGAAGGGCGACAAGCCGGCGGGAGAGTTGGTGCTGCGCGAGGCGGTTGCGATCAACACGAAACTCTTTGGCCCCAATCACTCGCAATCAGCGGACACGCTGGCCGCGCTGGGATACTGTCTGGCGAGCAACGGGCGGGATGAAGAGGCGGCTTCGACGTTTAAGGAAGCGATCCGCCTCAAAGGCATGACGGCGCTCCCCGATGATCTCGAAATGATGTCCTTCTCCACGGCCGCGGCGCGGTCGCTCGTACGGCTCGAACGACACGCCGCCGCTCTGCCGATCCTGGAGTCGGCGCTGGCCCGGATGCAGCATCACGGCAACATTTCGGACAAGAGCAAGCAAGAGGCCGTCGAGCTTCGCTTTTCCATTGCCGAGAAGTTGGGCGATCAAGCGAGCGCCGAGGAATGGAAGCGAGTTCTACTCGATAATCACACTCCTCCATCAAAGCAAACGGCCCACGAGTCGCCTCGTGAGCCGCTTGAGAAACCTGAATAAGCCAATCGCGGATCAGCCGCACTTCCCGCCGGAAAAGGCCGCCGCCATGCGCTTGGCGCACTCCTCCGGTGCGACATCTTCAACATGCGTGGCGATAGACCAGTGGTGGCCGAACGGGTCGGTCAACTTGCCGTAGCGATCACCCCAGAACATGTCGGTCACGGGCATCGACGCGGTCGCACCAGCATCGACGGCCTTCTTGTAGGCGGCGTCAACATCGTTCACGTACAGGTGAATCGTGACCGGCGAACCGCCGAGTGTCTTGGGGCCGACGCAGCCATAGTCGGGGAATTCGTCGGCGATCATGACGATGGAGTTGCCGATCTTCATTTCGGCATGCATGATGGATTTTCCGTCGGGGCCGGGAACGCTCATCAGCACTTCCGCGCCGAAGGCCTTCTTGTAGAAATCAATGGCCGCGCCCGCGCCCTTGGCGATCAGGTGGGTGGTGACGGTGGTGTAGCCATCAGGAATTGGTTTTGCCATGTGAACAATCTCCGGATGTCGCGTGCATCGCATGGTCGGCGCCGACATCGCGCGTCACGACTGCGAAATTCGTGGGACTCCGTCCGTGGAGATGAAAAGGGTCGGATGGGGGCGTCATACAAACGCAGATCCAAGCCCCATCATTGATTCACGTGAAGGTCGGGGCGACCTCCGAACACGAGGGTATCGTAACCACGCCATGAGTCGGTGACTAGGCAACGGACCGTGTAACTTGTTTTGAGCCGGCCAGGGCGTACAGCACAACGCCGCCGATCAGTCCGGCCACAGCCGATCCGATCGTGCCAACCACCAGTATCATCGGCTCGGTGTCCTTGAGCGCGACCGAAATGGCAATACCGATCAGGGCGCAGTCGCCACCAACCAATGCCCCGCCCAACGCCGCGCCGCCTTTGCTCCTCGCGGCCTTCATGCCGAACCACGCGCCGACGATCAGCGAGATCAGCATCCCGCCGGCCGCGAAGACGTTGTTCTTTACGAACTCGTTGTAATGTCCGACGGCGATCATGCCAACTTGCAGCACGGTCCCGACAAACGACGTAATGGCAAACCACTTGGTAAACTCTGATTGATTCATGGCTCTTGCTCCCTTGGTTGGTTTGAGATGTTCAATGCCCGCTCGAGGAAATTAGCTCCCGCAACGGGCGCGTATCCAAAATGCGAATCGACTTGTCCGTGCTCGCCGTGGCCAGACGCGTGCCGTCCTTGCTGAATGAGAGGTGCCATACCCCATCCGCATTCGGTCGAAGCGCCGCGACCGACACGCCATGCTCCACGTCGAGGATCATGCACCGATTGCCGCCGGTGGCCACGCGCGAACCATCCGGGCTGAATGCGACCCGACAGACGTTGTCGTCACTGCGTAGCAACACGCGAATCTCTTCTCCACTGCGCGCATCCCAGAGTCGAGCCGTTCCATCCGCAGAACCCGACGCGATCTTGGTGCCGTCCGGACTGAACACGGCCGACTCGATGTTGCCTTCATGCCCTTTCATTACGGCAATCGGTTTGCCCGTTGCGGCATCCCATGTCCGAACCGTCTTATCCGCGCAACTTGCCGCGATCATCTCGCCGTCCGGGCTGATCGCCACGCTCTGCACCTTGCCTTCGGAGCCGTCGAGCTTGAACTTGATCGACTCCGTCTCAACATCCCACACCGCGACCGTCTTTCCCTGTGCACAGACCGCCATCTTTCCGTCACCGCTCAGGGCCGCGTGATAGACGCCCGACTCATTCTTGAGCGACTTCATCTCTTTTTGTGTCGCCGTGTCCCAAATCCTCAAGTACTTGTCGTACGAACACGACAACAGCCGCGTGCCATCGGCGCTCAGGCTCAGTGTGTTTGCAGATTTTCCGCCATGTGCGTCCCAATGCGCGAGCTGCTCGCCCGTCGCCGTGTCCCACATCGATATCGTTCCGTCATGACCGCACGTATGCA
The DNA here is from genome assembly GCA_038042195.1 of Planctomycetota bacterium. GTDB lineage: Bacteria > Planctomycetota > Phycisphaerae > UBA1845 > UTPLA1 > JACRIM01. The sequence goes on from JBBTET010000051.1 coordinate 29,704, forward strand.
GACGCATCCCATCGGGGCTGAACAATGCCGCATAACACGCGGCTGATTGCGTCATCTTGATGCCGCCGTAATGTGCGAAAGAGGCGTCCCACATCCGCACCGTACCGTCGAGCGCCGACGATATCAGCCGATCCCCCTTCGGCGTCCAACAGACAGTTCGTACGTCGAGGGAATGCCCGCGAAGCGCCGAAATTTCCTTCCAGGTGGCGACGTCCCAAACGCGAATGCACTCATCACCGCCGGCCGTCGCAAGGCGCATTCCATCCGGGCTGAAGCGCACGCCGTTGACGTAATCGATGTGGCCTCGCAGCGTTACCACTGGCTCGAATGTCGCCGCCATCCACACCCGTGCCGTGCGATCTTTGGACCCAGCGACGATGTATTGACCATCCGGGCTGAGGCACAGCGCATCGATCGCACTGTAAAGCCCCTCTTCAGGAATCTTCACGCTGCGCGGCTCACCTGATTCTTCGCTGGTCAAATCCCACGCGAATACCAGAGAATCCCATGTCCCGGCGTACATCGTGTTGCCATCCGGCGACCAGGCAATCGAACTGATCGGTTTCACGCCGCCGTTGCGAAGCCGTCGCGCGGTCTTTGGTTCGCCGGGCGTGGAAGCGTCCCAGAGGTGTACTTGGCCCTCGATGACCACGCTGGGGCTGGTCGAATGCAATTCGTAGCTGCACGATGCGAGTTTCGAACCATCCGGGCTGAAGGCCACACACGGCACGGGGTTCTTGTGGCCCTTGTACGTCGCGAGCAACTCGCCGGACTTGGTGACCCACACGCGGACGGTCTTGTCCTGTGATGACGACGCGATCAAGTCGCCATCCGGGCTGAAGGTCACTGTGAAGATCGGGGCCGTGTGACCTTGGAGTGTCGCAACCTCTTTGCCGGTTGCGGCATCCCAGAGCTTTACGAGGTTGTCATTGCCGCCAGATGCAATGAGTGTGCCGTCCGGGCTGATCGCCACGGACATGATGCCGTCCTTGTGGGCATCAATGCTCATGAGCGAATCGTCGAGCAAGGCGTTGAGATGCTTCCACTCCCAGTTTCGCATCGGCTCCGGGGCCGACAGGATCCACCGCCGTGCCTCGGCCAACTCATTCAATCGAAACGATGCCTCAGCCGCAGCGAGATGCGCGGCGTAGGACTCGACCGTCTCGGGTGACGCAGTGGTCGTCGCCCGCGCCTCAGGCGCGGCGAACTTCTCCTGTATTTTTCGTATCGTCCACTCATTGCCGTACTCGAAGAACTCAAGCATCTTCTGCGATTCGTCGTCGTCGCCGTAGCCCATGCCAGTAACCGTTAATCGGGTTTGACGCTCATTCATAGGCTCGAAGCGAATCACCGACCACGAGTGCTTGATCGCCTCCTTGAACGGGAACTTCTCCGGCGGCTTGCCGACCTTGATGGAGAACATCCGCTCTGGCTCGAACGACTGCACAATGTTCTCGATGGTGCTCGGATCGCCAATGACGCCCTCCTTGTCGTAGTGAGTGAGCATCCTGCCGCCGACACGCAGGTCAATCTCGGCATGGGCCACCATCCACGACTCCATGCCCTCCTGGGTCGTCATGGCCTTCCACACATCGGTCACGGGAGCGTCAACAACACCTTCTTGCCGCATGTATCCCTTCCCGCGCTCGGTGCTGACGGTGGAGGTCAGCTTGTCATAAACGTCATTCAGAAAGATGGGGTTATTCTTCAAAAAATACTTAAACGCGTCATCCCATTCCTGGTCACCGGTCTTCCAGCCGACGCAGTTCAGACGCAGCTTCGTCGTCTTGGAGTCGATCTTCTCCAGGTAGTATGCACTCCAGGTGCCTCCTTTGCGCACATTCGGGAATTGCGGCGGCGCGCTGCCGCTGGTGGAGAGCATTTCCATCGGCACATACGACAGTACTTTGTTCGGCGCACCAGGCCAGAAGGCGTACTTACCACCAGGAGCCAGTTCGACCTCAGGCGTTTTTCCTCCGAGTCGCTTCAAGCCTTTGCTCGTCGCCAGCGCTTCCCAGACCTTCGCAACCGGCACGGGGATCGTCATCTCAAAATCCTGCCGCCGTTCGGGCTTGGAATACGAATGCACCGTCACATGCCCATCGTTCCACGTCTTGTCCGGCTTGTGCGTCTCGGTTGTCTCCGTATCGCCGTCGCCCTTGATCTTGTCTTTCAACTGGCCCAGCACCATTCCCCACGCCTTGTCGAAGTAGGCGTACCCCTCGTCCCAATCCGTGCCCTCCTTCCAGCCGGCCTGCACGAATCGCACCCGCGTCTTGCCCTTGCCCACATCATCAAACCGCAGCACGACGTGCGTTTTCGCGTTTTCCTTCCGAAGGCTCATCACCTTCGGCGGGAAGTTCCATTCGAAAGAAACCATCTCCATCGGAATGTATGAAAGCAGCTTGCACCCTTCGCTCCCGCGACGTCCGCTCTCGTCAGGCTTCTCCATGCCCATGTACAGTTCGTACGCCCCGCCAAGTTTCATCTCGATCTTGCAACCCGGCGAGAAAAAGGATTCGATTCCCTCTTCCGTCGTCCACGCCTTCCACACGCGCTCGCGCGGGGCATCGACGATGACTTCCTTCTTAATCACGCGCTCGGCGGACTTCGTCTTGGTCGCCGGGCTGTCACCGCGCACCGCCCCGCACACTGCAACCAACACTGCCCACATCACGACATGGACTCGATATGCATTCATCACATTTTCCTTTCAGGCTCACGTAATCGCCCCGATTCAGGGCGTTTTCATCAGTCTCGTGAAATAGTCCTTCAGCATTTCCACCGACGAATCGAACGGCTCGATGCTCTTGGCCGTCCGGGCCTGCATCACGCCGCCTTCCATCGTCGTCAATACAAAGGTGGCCAGCTTGTCGCGGTCCACGTCGCTCGGCAGTCGGTCACGGGCGTCGTCGAGGCACTGCTTTACCGCGAGTCGCCAGTTCTCAAAGTTCTCATGGAGCTTTTGCCGCGCTGCCGGGAGCCGGTTGCCAAGCTCGAGGGCGAGGTTTCCGATCGGACAGCCATAGGTGTAGTCCGTCATGATTAGAAACTGCCGATAGCCGCCGAGTAGCGCCCAGACCCGGTCGATGGGGTCGCTGATGTCCTTCCACAATGGTTCGAGCAGGACGGGCTGCATCATGGCTTTGTAAAGCTCCAACACCGCGAGCAGCAGCTCTTCCTTGCTCTTGAAAAAGTGGTACAGGCTGCCGCTGTTGGCCTCGGCCTTCTTGAGGATGTCCGCCAACGAGGCCTCGGAGTAGCCGTGGTCGTAGAACAACTCACGAGCGGCGTTGACGATTCGATCCCTGGTTGTTGAGGCCTTTGACATACTTAGTTGACTACTCAACTAAATAGTATATCGAGAGCAGTGGGGCGTGTTAACGCCTTGCACAGGCCATTTTGAAATGTTTTCTAGAATTATGGGACTCGCCCGACTCGCAAATGAATCGGCCAAGACACAAAGCGTCGCGTCTCTACGCCCCATGCCAACTCAAAATCCCCGCGGACGAGGTCCAGCGGGTCGGTTCCGTGCGCCTTCTTGTACCCCTGCGAGCCTGACCAAGAAGTCAGGTAATTCACATACTCAACCAGTGTCCAGTCGAGACGGCAAGCGAAAGACGGCTTCGGTTTGATCTCGTCGAACGGAAACGGAATTCGCTCGTAGCGATCTTCAACATGCTTGCGGTCGGCGGGCCAGTACGGGCCGGTGATGTCGCGGTAGAGACGCATCATCACCGCATCGACGGCCTCATTAACGCTCGGCAGCGTGTAACACCAGACGGCGAGGAGGCCATCGGGAGCAAGCACGCGGCGGACGTTGGCATAGAAGGCGTCAAAGTTGAACCAGTGCAAGGCCTGCGCGACGGTGATCAGATCGACGCTCGAAGATTCAAGATCGGCAGACTCAGCTACGGCGACACGGTAGGCAATTCGCTCATGCGGCGCGGCGTGTTTGATCTGCTCAGCGCTGGCGTCGGTGGCGATCACATGGTCGAAGTGCGTCGCCAGCGAGACGGCCGCTTGCCCATTCCCGGTGCCGACATCCCACGCAAGGGCGTGGCGCGGAAGGAAACCGGCGAGATAATCAAAAAGCTCCGGGGGATATCCGGGGCGGGCCTGCGCGTAACACGCTGCGTGGCCGGAGAAGATATCTTGGAAGCTGGACATGGCAGTGCTATTTGTGGGTCGGTGTTTTCTGTTTCACATACGAGACCGCAAAAAACACCATGCACGCCAAGGCGAAGACCATCGGCGGGGGAAACTGTAGTGCAAGACAGATGGTGAAGAGGATCGTTGTGAAGAGGATGTTCACGAGGGTGAGGGTTCGCAGGCTGCCAGCGGCGGCGACGGGGCCGAGGGCGATGAGGTTCATGATCCCGACGTAGAGCAGTAAGGCCGAGTAGCTGGCGTTAAGGATGTTGAGGGTGTGCCAGGCGGTGGGGTGGAAGGGGCCGAGTTCCATCTTGAAGGCGCGTAAGGCTTCGTTGAGGCGAATCTCCTGTAGGTCGGTCGGCGTCGTGCAGAGTGATTTGTACACGGCGAGGAGATGCACGGAGCCGAAGAGGATGAGCGTTATAGCGCCGGCTTTGAACCAGCGGTGTCCTGAGATGTTCATGGGAGTCGCCTTCGATCGTGGGTGGTCATGGATTAGTCGACATAGAATTCCTCAGGGTGTGCTTCGATGTACTTGTCCAAGGCAATCCCAATATCATCATCATTCCCATATGCCTTGAAGAATTGCGATGTCAATTCATCGAGTATCGAATGGTCGACTTTTTCTAGCGCCTTTTCTCGTGCATTGCGTTCGCGTGGAATTACGCTTCCCGGAAACAAAGGCGTTATTTTGTTCGTGAGATTTGAAAATCGGGGAAGTTCAAGTTCGTTGAGAGACGCGAACGCCTCGGGTGCGAATTGTCCCCACGGGTTAGAGAAGTACTGAGCAAATCCGCCGTTCTGAACTTCTCCCTCCATTTGCCAGAGCACCAATGCAATTCGTTGCCCTCGCGTTAATCGGCTCATAAATACCTGAAGCGTGCTCTCGTCATCCTGAGCAGGCATTTCAATTTGGTAGATCTGCGCGGTAATTGCGCCAGCGCGCTTTGACCCTGTCATACCCTTTACACTCTCGCGCTTGGTTCTATGGTCGGTGGCCTTGTTCCAGGGCAAGTCCAGCATTGATCCCGTCTTCTTTATTGCTTCTTTGCCACGACTTTTTGAATTCTTGCTTTGCTTGAGCGATTGTGCCAGAAAACCATCAATCTCCTTCCACGCCTTCTCCGCCTGCTCTTTGTTGTAGCCGCGTTTGTTGGTTTCATTCAAGAACGCATGGCCCGCACTGGGATAGATATGGTGCTCGTGTTTCACACCCGCTTCGTCGAGTGCCTTCTTGAATGGTGCCACCTCGATGCCACGATCCGTTTCGCCCCAGATGCCCAGCAGCGGGCCTTTGATCTTCTTGAGCTGCTCCACGTCCGTCACCGGCTTGCCGTAGCAGACGACCGTGCAGGCCAGACTCGGCTCGGCGATGGCCAGCTTCAGCGCGAATCCACCCCCCATGCACCAGCCCATTGCGCCGATCGGCTTACCCTCGGTCTGTTTCAATTTCACCAGCCAGGCGTACGCCATCTTCAAATCGGTCAACGCCCGCTCGTCGGCAAGGCCGCGCATGAGTTCGTGGGCATGCTCGGCGTCCTTGGCGACTTCGCCGCGATAGAGGTCTACGGCCAGCGTGACATACCCCATTGCGGCGTAGCGGTCGGCCTGCTTCTTGACCCAGTCGTTCAGCCCCCACCATTCGTGAATGAGCAGCAGCCCCGGCGCTGGCTTGTCGCCTTTGGGTCGGGCAACGTAGCACGAGAACTTCGCGTCGCCCTGACCGATGGAGATGGTCTCAGTGATGATCTTCGGCGCGGTGGGTTTCTTGGGCGCGGGTTTGTCCTGTGAGTATCCCGGCATCGCCAGTGCAAGGAGGGCCACTACGGTTGCAAACGTCATCATCGAGAAGCGAATTCGTTTCGGGCTCAAACGGTACCTCCCTTGGAGAGGATTATACCGGTTTCCGCACCCAATACATGTAATCCAGATCCGGTGCCGGCGTCACCCCCACGTTGCGAAGCATGTTCACGATCTGTGCCCGATGGTGTGTCGAATGCACGATCATCTGCGTCATCATATCCGCGAGCGTCGCGGAAAAGAGGCTGCCTTTGGAGTCGCGGTAGGTGACAACGCTCGATAGGGCACGTTCGGCCAGTGTGGCGACGAACGCATCGCGCTCGCGGTAGACGGCCACGATCCGCTCAATAATCCCCGGCACGGCTACCTTCTCCTCTTCACTCGGCCACGGCGTCTCCGCGCGACCCTGCCATCGCGCCACCCACACATGCTCGCCGGCCCAGACGTGGAGCAACTCCATCCGCAACGATCCGCGCCCCATCGCAAACGGCTGGTCCAATTGTGTATCCGAAAGTGGCCCCGCGGCGCGCAGGACGACATCGTTGGCCCAGTCGGAATACTTCAAGAATGTGCGAACAGAATCGAGGTTGAGCATTCAGGTCTCCACTTTGAGTGTTATCAAGTCGGCATAGTCGCGACGCGGTCGTGGTCCGCACAGCGGACCCTACGTGTGGTCGCGGAGCCAGAGGATCAAATCCAGCCCCGGGGGTTGTACGCCGACGTGCCGGAGCATGTTCACGGCTTGTGCCCGGTGGTGCGTGGCGTGGCCGCAGAGTTGGACCATGCTCACGCCGAGTGGGAATTGCAGCGTCAGGTCCGGGCGGGGCTTCACCGTGACCGGCCGTTGCATATCGGCGTTCTTCAACCCGCCGGCAAATGCGTCGCGGCAGCGCCATGCTGCGTCGTAGCTCGCCGACAGATCGGCCATGTTCAATGTCGCATCGACGGCAGGAAACCCGCCCGCCGGACCGGACGTCCAGTTCGTATGCCACCACACTTCTGCATCGCGCAAATGGACCAGCGTCTTGCGCAGCGTGCCCAGCCCCATCTCAAACGGTTGGTCGAGCTGCGCGTCGGTGAGTTTCGCGGCGATATCGAGAAGCGTGCGCGTCCCCCAGTCGGCATACGCTTGGTAATATCGAACAGCCTCCAACTCCAACGCGGGCTTAGCCTGATTCTCAAGTCGGAAAAAGATGTAGTCGAGCCCGCGCGTGGGAAGCGCAACGCCAAGATGACGCAACATGTTCACGGCCTGAGCGCGATGATGGATGCCGTGGTTGGCGACGTGGTGCATTTGGCCGCCGAGAGGAAGGGAATAGCTCTCGCCTTTGATGTTGGTAAAGGCAAGCGGCCTTCGCAAGTCTGCTTCGTTCGATCGTGCGAGGAGTGCGTCGCGCTCGGCGGCGGTGGTCTTGGCGCGATCGAGCAACGTGGCGAGCGGCAGACCGGCCTCGGGGAAGATAAACGCGGGCTGGCCGCCAACGGTCCAGCGGTCGAGCCAGACTCGTTCAGCGGCCCAGATGTGGTGCAGCGTGTTGCGCAGTGAGCCGAGGCCCATCTCGAATGGCCGGTCGAGTTGCGCGTCGGAAAGGCCGTCGCAAAGGGCAAAGAGCTTGTCGCGTGCCCAGTCGTCGTGGGCGAAGAGTTCTTTCAGCACAGCGGGAAGCATGGCGTAATACCCTCTTGGCCAAGTCGCGCGAAGGCATTCGCGCCGAAGGTCGAATCTTAACGCGCTTGCCCTGCGGGAAACCAATACCGAGAGCTAACCGCCGATGAGGCCGGACATTTGGGCGATCATGCCGATGACGCTCCCGGCGACTAGCAAGACACCAATCCACGCAAACGCCTTGTCGGGAGCGGTGCGAAGCGCGGACGAAATTGCCGAGTAGGAGATCGGGATTCCAGCGACAATGGCGATCGTACCGACCACCGCGAGTGGATGGCCTCAGCAGTAGGCGGTGCGCAGACCAAAGCCGGCGGCGGGGAGGCAGGCGGTGAGGAGGGCGAGTTTGCCGGTCATTTGCGTTTCTTCTTTCTCGTCTGATCGCGGCGTTTCATCCGCCGTTCCATATTCCTTTGAATTCTGTCAAGTTCCGGGTCGCCGTCTATCGCTCCAACTTCAAAGACATCAGTGACGGGATGCCCTTCCAGTTTTGCCGCTGCTGCGAGGTGATCCGGAGCGTGGATTACGATCCTAAAAACCAAAGCCCAAACTTCTTCCGTGGTGAACCGCTCGGGATAAAGCAAGAATGCAACCATATAAGCCGCTTCTTGATTCCACTCGACCATGTGGTGTGCAAAGTCGCGCCGTTTAGTTTTTGATCGAATCTGCCGTCTGTAAGCGCCGTCGATGATCCTTAAGACATCCAGTTGAAATCTGTCGCCGCGCAGTCGTTCTGCTCTTCTTCCTACCAATCGCCTAAAGATATTCTTCACCTTTGCATCAACGCGCTCATAGACCGCCCCTGGGTCATTTTTCTTTGTAGGCATTTCAAATCTCGTGACAAGGATTTCCTTGATCGTCAGTTCGACTTGTCATGCTGCACTGCCTGCGACCTTCCGACCACTCTCATACAGTACATCCGGACAAATGTCCGGCCCGTTCGGCCAGACAATCGTGCCGACATCCGGATCAACGCGCACTTGCCGGAAGTAGGCGTCGTCCTTGAGCGGCTCAAACACGCCATCGAATGGAACAAGCAATCGAACGTCCACTTCGCGCCGTTCACCGCCCTCAAACGTCAAGATCAGTCGATGTCCTTCGCCAAGTGCTACGTCGATCACATCCCGCATCACGCCGGAACCTTCGCATAAACGTCGCCGACGCGTTTAAGCCATTCGACATCACCGCGGTCCGCGTGATCGCGGACAGATCGTAGGTATTCGATGGTCTCGGACTCCAAACATGGCTCGGAGGGATCGTCGACCGGTATTACTGCTTCGACGTCAACTTTGACTACATAGTCCGTGCCGTGAATCCAGCGACTGAGCTTCACACGTTTGCCCGGCATCGTCATATTCGGACATTGTATCATCCGGTGTCCCATCGGCGATTGCGATTTGAGCATGACTCTGTCGCGGCCCATTCAAGAACCCGCTCCCTGACGGTCGCGGCTCTGACAGACCGCCACGGCATTACCCCTTCACTGCCTTCATAAACGCCGCGACGCCCGCGCCCATCTCGAACTTGTAGCCCTGCTCGGCCAGCGTCCATTCCATCGCCGCGATGGCGCCGACGGTGTCGACGTCGTCGACGTAGCCCATGTGGTTCAGGCGGATCATCTTGCCTTTGAGTTCACCCTGGCCCGCCGCCACGTGGATGCCGTACTTGCTGCGCATGCTCTTGCGCCACTTGTCGTCATCCACGCCTACCGGGATGTTGATGCCCGTCACGCTGTCGGCCGGGTCGGCGGCGTAGATGGTGAGGCCCAACGCCTTGGCGGCTGCGCGGGTGCCTTTGGCAAGGCTGGCGGATCGTTTCCACACGTTCTCAATTCCTTCGGCCTTAATTTGGCGAAGGTTGAAGCGGAGGCCCTTCACGAGTTGGTTGTTCGGCGTCCAGGGCACATCGCTGTCGGCCTGGCTCTTTTTGTAGGCCTTGAAGTCGTTGTAGAAAGTCGGCGAGTCGTGCGACTCGATAACCTGCCACGCCTTGTCGCTCACGGCGGCGAATGCGAGGCCCGGCGGGAGCATCAGGGCCTTCTGCGAACCCGTGACGGCCACGTCGATGCCCCACTCGTCCATCTTGAACGGGATCGTGCCGATGGACGTGATGCCATCCACAAGGCACAGCGCCCCGTGGTCCTTGCAGACCTTGGCGATGCCCTGGGCCTCACTGAGGGCGCAGGTGCTTGTCTCGCTGTGAACGAGGATGACGGCCTTCACGTCGGGGTTCTTCTTGAGCATGTCGGCGACGCCCTCGGCCTTGAAGCCGTGGCCGTAGTCAAGCTTGTATTCGACGTGCGGCAGCTTGAATCGCTTGAGAATCTTGACCCAGCGCTCGGCAAACTTGCCGGCGTGGCAGACCAGCGTCTTGGCGTCGGGCTTGCAGCAGCCGAGGATCGCCCCTTCCATCGCGGCCGACCCGCTGCCGGTGAGGATGAGCGGCTGGCACTTGGTCTGATAGACGTAGGCGAGCAGCTCGGTGCATTCCTTGAACATCTCCTTGAAGCCGCTGGTGCGGTGGTGGTCGAGGGGCTGGGCCATCTCGAGCAGGACGTCGGGGCTGACCATTGTGGGACCGGGGGTGAAGAGTCGAAGTTTCATCATGGCTGTTTCTCCAATGGCGGGGATGCTGAAAGGATCCTCCGCGAGGATCTATCCGCTTCGAGTGACCGCAAGCGTTTGGATTATAGGTATTTGAGGAATGAGGGCCAACGCGGCATGGGGCATATCCAACGGACTTGCCCACTCGACCGAGAACGATCCATCACGTCTTATATATTCAGACTGAAGAATCAGCGTGCTCAAGCACACACCGCATCGGATCGAATAGCCGAGTACGAATAAGGGGGAAGACCGTCACCTGCGCGGGGCCGCACGTTTACGGCTCGTTCGGTCGGAACTCACTCAGGGCATTGCTTCATGACATCGACGTCCGACAAGCATGTAGCTGCGCTGAAGGGGGCCGGCGCGGCACCGACCGCTCTGCAACGCGCAGCGGTGCTCTCGGGCACAGCCGGCGCGCACGTCACGTCGAGCCAGGCCGGGTTCATCCCCGTCCCACTGGCGAGAATCCCGCTCGCCGCGATGAAGTCCATTCCGATCTACCTTCGATCCAATGGTCGAGACAATTTCAGCGAGGACGGCACGAGATTCGTCCTCTATCGCTCCATTCATACCCGCTTCTCGGATACCGATCGTATGCGACTGAGTGAGGCTGGCGTGAAGTTCGTCTACGTCCCGATGGCGGAGCACGACAAGTTTCGCCGACAGACGGAAGACCATCTTGCGTCCGTTGCAGCCGATCCAAAAATCGCCCAGGCCGAGGCAGCGGCGCTCGTCTACGAGACGAGCCTGGAACTGGTGAACGAGGTGCTGTCCGAGCCGCATCTGGCGAGGCAGCTTCCACGCCTTGAAAAAGTGGCCCGCGCCGTGACGACGCTCACCATGAAACGCCCAGACGCGTTCGAGGGACTCTTCGCGACCGCCCATCACGACTTCTACACGGCCACCCACGCGGTCAACGTCGCGACGTGGATGGTGTCGCTGGCCTACGCGCTCGGATATGAAGACGAGGAGAAGCTGAATCTCATCTGTCAGGCGGGCATGTTGCATGACATCGGGAAGATCTATCTCCCGGCCGACCTGCTCAACAAGACGGGCCGACTCACCGAACGTGACTGGGAGTTGGTGAAGCAGCATCCAACGCTGGGTCGCAAGCACATGCAGCAGCACGGCGGCGTGGACCCGATCATCATGCGCGTGGCTGAGGAACACCACGAACGACTCGACGGGTCGGGGTATCCGCACGGTCTGGCCGGCGATCAGATTCACCCGCTCAGTCGTATCTGCGCGATCGTGGATTCGTTTGACGCGATGACGGCGTTTCGCCCGTACAAGGCCAAGACACTGACCGTCCCGCAGGCCATGCAGATTTTGGAGACGGAGACGCCGGAGCGATACGATCCGACGGCGATGGCTGCGTGGCTCAAGATGATGGAGTCCGTGCAAGACACGCCCATCGTCGTGAAGAAGGAAGGCGTCGCGTCACGCCCAGGCAAAAAGAAATCAAGCAAAGAATCCTGCCAACGCCGATTTGAACGATTTCAATTTCACTGTCAGGCCAAGGTGTACGTGGTCGTCGTCGGCGAGTCCGGCTGGACGGTCGGCGAGCCGGTCAAGGTCACGGCCCACAACATCTCCCGCTCCGGACTGGCGTTTCTCAGCCAGGTGCCCATTCACGTCGGCAGTTGCGTCCGCGTGGAACTGATGGCGCAGGGATCGAGCAAAAAGACCCTCGACGGCCGCATCATGCGGTGCCATGCCTACAGCGATGGCTGCTTCGACATCGGCATGGCTATCACGAAGCTGGAAGGCCCGGAACCGCGATAGTGGCCCATCGCGTCTGGGATTGCGAAAAAAATACCCCCCCACAAAAACCGCAAAAACCGATCTGGCGCCCGCAAAATCGCACAAACGGTTTGCGGTTTTTTGCAGTTGTTCGCACGGGAAGAATTGAAGCCGCAGATTGAGATGGAAACGTCCCGCCGCGGCGGGTGAACTGCACGTCGAAAAGTCGAAATGCGGAAGGGGCCGAGTGGAGGAAGATGATCGCTTTGCGATGTTGAGTCATGGTTTGTTCCTCGCCGGCGTTCCGGGCTGGTGTGGATTCGCTTCGAGACCTCTCCCACACGTCGACTAATCTTGCTCAGCGCTTCACACGCATTGTGAATTGTGATAGGTTGTTGTTAGGTCAGGAGTTGTCACCGCAGATTGCGCAGATTTCACTGATTTATGGGTGTGGGGGGATTGCGGCGGGCGGAATTGCGGCAGTTGGTCTGAAGATCGCGCAAGTCTTGATAGGTTTGAGACTTGAGGCTTGAGGTGGGCAGGGGGAGTGTAACCACAGATTTCGCAGATGGTACAGATTCTGGGGCGACGTTTTTCCGTCAAAAGGCTTTTTATCGCGATGGGGAGGGGGCTGGCGGATTGATGGGTGCGGGATGTTTGGGGTTTGGCGGGCACGGATAGTAGGCTTGCTCGGCGCTTCAGGCGGGGTGTGACTTGTGTTATGTCTTTGTTAGGTAACGGTTTGGAACGGCGGATTGCGTGGATTTGCTTTCGAGGCGATTCATGATTGGCCGAATTCGGCGGGTTGAGTACAACCCGCCCTACTCGACTTCCCTAATACACCGCAAAGGATAGCGCCATCGCGAGGGCAAACATTAGCACGCCTGCCGCCAAGATGGTAAAGCGACGATGTTTGTATTCGTCCACGTGCGTGCTGAATAGCCATCGAAGCATGATTGGCAAAGTGAACGTCAGTAATGCGCAAAAGGCCAAGAGATACGCAACCGCGGCGCCTAACCCATCCAATTCCGGCATGTATCTAAGCGGATCATCTCCGAGCCTAAATCGCGAACGAGAGTCGAAATAGCCGCCAATGGCAAGCGATACCCCCTCGATGCAAAGTAAGATGTAGACGAGCCGTCGAATAGGCTGCCCGGGCCGGGTGCTGGCAATTAAGACCATTGTGATAGCCTCGCTTGACTAATAGTACTGAATCTCCTGGACAGGCACTAATAAAACACGTTCGGCCACGTTGCCAATTCACGCCGTCTTGCCCGGCTTCTGCTTCGACTGCGTCTGTCCCTTTCGCGGTCGGCCCGGCCCCGTCAATCCATTCGCTCTTCCAAGACCGGGATGCAAATCGGGGGCGTCAGCGTGGCGTCCATCTTTGCGATGTCGGCTACGGCGTCGCGCATGCAGCCCTCTTTCGAGGGGTGGGTCGTGACGATCACCGGCACGGCCACCGTCGAGATGGATTGCGGAGGCTCGTGTTGCACGATCGTGGCGATGCTGATGCCGTGGCTGCCGAGGACCGTGGCGAGGTTGCCGATGCCGCCGGGCTGGTCGCGCAGGCCGACGCGGATGTAATGCGGACAGCAGGTCTCACCGGGTGCACGATACACGGCGGGCGCCGTCTGATCGGGTAACACGACGAGGGATTCAAAGGTGCGGCGGGCGTTGCCAATGGCGACATCGACGAGATCGGCGATGACGGCGCTGGCCGTGGCTGCGCCGCCGGCGCCGCGACCATAAAAAAACGTGTGGCCGATGGGCGTTCCATAGACACTGACCGCGTTGAACGGGCCGGAGACGCTGGCGAGCGGATGGCTCGTTGGGATGAAGGTCGGCTGAACGGAGAGGTCCAGCCCGTCGTCGAAGCGCCGGGCCACGGCCAGGAGCTTGCAGCGATAGCCGAGTTGCTCGCCGGCGGTGAGATCGCTCAGTTCGATCTTTTCGATTCCCTCGACTTGAATGCGATTGAACTCGCAGGCCGAACGCATGGCCAGGCTGGCGAGAATGGCGAGCTTGTGGGCGGCGTCACCGCCGGAGACGTCGAGCGTCGGATCGGCTTCGGCATAGCCGGCCGCCTGTGCTTCGGCGAGTGCGTGCGCGTAGCTTGCGTTGTTCTCCAGCATCCGCGTGAGGATGTAGTTGCTCGTGCCGTTGAGGATGCCCATCACGGCGTCGATCTGATTGCCGATGAGGCCGCGACGGATGGATTCGATCAGCGGCACGCCGCCACACACGGATGCCTCGAATGCCACGCAGCGGCCGACTTGTCGCGCGGCGGAAAACACGTCGCGTCCATGCAGGGCGAGCAGGGCCTTGTTCGCGGTGACGACATCTTTGCCGGCCTGGAGCGCCGCGAGAATCAGTCGGCGAGCTTCATCAGTGCCGCCGGCCAGTTCGAGGATGACATTGGTACCAGTGTCGTTGAGGAGCTGAGCGGAGTCCGTGGCGAACAGGTTATTGGGAATGGCCGCGTCGCGCCGGCGTTTCGGATCGCGCACGAGGATGTGGCGGAGTTCAAATCGGCAACTAGTACGTTGATGAAGGTCGTCGCCCTGTTGCAGCAGCATCCGTGCGACGTGGCTGCCGACGGCACCGCAACCGATCAAGCTGACTCCGATGGGGGTACTCATGGTGGGGCGAATGTAGGGCTTTGGAAAGGAGCGAGCAAGAATCACAGGGGCCGCCGTTGGCCGGATCACCGAAACCAAGGCGGGACAGGAGTTTACAGACTGGCGTGGCCGACTTTGCGCCGCCGATAGATTGCCATATACTGCTCGGCTGTCAGTTGCTTTCCCAATCCCCCCTTTCGCGGATGGTCCGCTACAGGTCATTGGGTTCATTAAACCAGAGCCGCGGGCAAAAACGCCTTCGGCCGCTCGGTCGCGCTGTCCTCTCGTGACACGCCCGGGAAATCCCACATTAGATCGCGGCCTCGAACTCCTAACGACTCGTGGGCCCGCGGAAACGGAAGACCATGCACCACAATATCAACGACGCCATGATGGCGCAGATCGATGTCTCGGACGACGAACTCAATCGCGAACTCCAAGCCGCCTTCGACTCGCCGGTCAGTACGGCCGTGCTCGAAGAGGCCATCGGCACCGTGATCGCGGAATACAAGGCCGATTCCGTGCTCAAGGGAAAAATCATCGGGATCAGCGGCACGGAAGTCGTCGTGGACGTCGGCCTCAAGAGCGAGGGCTACGTTCAACTGAATGAGTGGGAAGATGCGGCCAGCGTCAAGATCGGCGCGGAGATCGAAGTGCTCCTTGAGCAGGTGGAGAGCGAGACCGGCACCATCATTCTCTCCAAGAGAAAGGCGGATCGCATTCGCGGCTGGCAGCGCGTGCTGGATACGTGCAAGGAAGGCGATCGTGTCAGCGGTCGCTGCATACGGAAGATCAAGGGCGGCCTGTTGGTGGACATCGGTGTTCCGGTGTTCCTCCCGGCGAGCCAGGTCGACACGCGACGCCCCGGCGACGTGGGCGACTTCATCGGCAAGATCGTCGACGCCGTCATCCTCAAGATCGACACCGAGCGCCGTAACATCGTCATCAGCCGTCGCAAGCTGATTGAGCAGGAGCGCAACGAAGCCAAGAGCAAGCTGATGTCGACCATCGAGATCGGCCAGATCATCGAGGGCACGGTCAAGAACATCGCCGACTTCGGCGCGTTCATCGATCTCGGCGGCATCGACGGCCTGTTGCACATCACCGACATGAGTTGGGATCGCATCGGCCACCCGAGCGAATTGCTCCGCGTCGATCAGAAGGTCAAGATCAAGGTGCTGAGCATCGACAAGGAAAAAGAGAAGATCGCCCTCGGCCTGAAGCAGACACTGGTCAACCCGTGGGACGAGGTGGAGGGTCGCTATCCGCTGAACTCGCGCATCAAGGGCAAGGTGGTCAACATCACCAACTATGGCGCTTTCATCAAGCTCGAAGGCGGCATCGAAGGGCTTGTGCACATTTCCGAAATGTCGTGGACCCGGCGAATCACGCACCCATCCGAAATGCTCACCGTCGATCAGGAGATCGAGGTCGTCGTCCTTGAAATCAACCAGGCCAAGCAGGAAATCAGCCTCGGCATCAAGCAGACCGAGACGAACCCCTGGACCCGCGTCGCGGAGAAGTATCCCCCGAACACGGTCGTCAGCGGCAAGGTGCGCAACCTCACCAACTACGGCGCGTTCATCGAAATCGAAGAGGGCATCGACGGCCTTCTGCATGTCTCCGACATGAGCTGGACGAAGAAGGTCAGCCACCCGTCCGAGCTGATCAAAAAGGCCGATGAGATCCGCTGCGTTGTCCTCACCGTCGATCAGGAGAAGCAGCGCATCGCACTGGGCCTTAAGCAACTCACCGAAGACCCCTGGCTGCATGCCATCCCTGATCGCTACATCCCCGGCATGATCGTTCGCGGCAAGGTCACGAAGATCACCAACTTCGGCGTCTTTGTCGAACTCGAACAGGACCTCGAAGGCCTCTTGCACGTCTCGGAACTCACCGAAGAGCGCATCGAGGATCCGCACGAGGCCGTCCAGATCGGCGAAGAGATCGAGGTCAAGATTCTGCGCGTGGACATTCAGGATCGAAAGATCGGCCTCTCCAAGAAGCGCGCCGACTGGGCCAGCGGCGAAGGCGAGGCCGGCAAACCGGCCGCTCCGGTCAAAGCGCGGCGCGGCGGTCTGCATGGCGCGGGCGAAGAAGGCATGGGCATGATCCAGGCCACCTCGCTGCTCAACGATCCGCAGGCTGATGCCGCTGCCGCCACGGCCGCTGCGGCGGAAGAGTCTGCAGTTGAAGCCCCGGCTGGTGAGGCCGAGCAGTCCTCCTAAAACAGAGAGCCCGTGATTTCGGTCCCGTGGTGCGCACCGTCCTAAAATCCCAGCGCCCCAGGGTGGCCGTGCATCGCGGCATCACGCGGGTGATGTTGAATGCCGATGAGAAGACTCGGAGCGTTGCATTCCAGCGACGCAGCCCAGCGCGAATCGGAGGGTTGTTGCCATCGTCGTCGAACCCGGATTACAGCAGTATCTTCGCCAGATCAATGAATGTGCGCTCCTCACGGCGGACGAGGAGAAGGAGTTGGCTCGCACGATTCAACGCGGGTCCAGCGCGGCGGCCCGGTTTGCACGCGGGGAAATCACCCTCGCTGAGAAAGAGCAGACGGAGGAAGTCGGCAACCAGGCCCGCGACCGGATGATTCGCTCCAACCTGCGCCTCGTGGTCAACATCTCCAAACCGTATTCCAACCGAGGCATGTCGCTGTCGGATGTCATCGAAGAGGGCAACCTCGGCCTGCTTCGCGCCGTCGAGGGGTTCGATCCCGACATGGGGGCACGCTTCAGCACGTACGCAAGCTGGTGGATCAAGCAGTCCATCAAGCGGGCACTCATCAACACGGTCCAGCCCGTCCATGTCCCGGCCTACATGATCGAGCTGATCGCCCGGTGGAAGCAGGTTCACATCGAGCTTCAGGACAGCAACGGTCGTGCCCCCTCCATCCAGGAAATCGCGCTACACATGGAGTTGCCTGAGAAAAAGGTTCGCATCATCAAACGCGCCGTTCGCGCGTACAACGCCCCCACGCAATCGGCGTCCAATGACTCGGGCGGGCAAATGGCAGACATGCTGCCAGACGAGAAAGCCCTGCGACCCGATGACATGGTCCTTGATGATGACGAGGCCCAGCGCGTCGCCGACTTACTCGACAAGCTCGACCCGCGTGAGCAGACGATCCTTCAACTGCGTTATGGACTTGGCGATACCGAACCGCTGACCCTCAAAGAGATCGGCGCGAAGATCGGCCTGACCCGCGAGCGCGTGCGACAGCTTGAGGCCGAGGCGCTTGAAAAGCTGGAAAAGGCCCTGACTGAGGGCTAAGACTCTCAGGCTGATGACCCGCGCCGGTGAATCTTCGGGGCGACCGGCGTGAACTCCGCGATTTCATTCAATCCCACCTCCGCGCTGCGATCATCGATCAACAACCATCCGCCCGGCCTCACCGCGGCGACGACGTGTCGCAACCCCTTTGCAGGCTCCTCCAGGCGACACACGATGTTGAACGCGATCACCACGTCGGCGGTGACGGGTGGCGGGCGCATCGCCAGATCCACGCAATGGCACTCGGCCGTTGGCAGTCGCGCGGCCACGGCATTGAGGATGCGCTGTGAGCGGTCCACGACGATCAGAGAATGCGGGATGGTCAGCACCGACTCGACCTCTTGTGGTTCGAGCGACGTGAGCGGCAGGAATGGGATGCGGCGGATGAGTTGATCGCCATAGCGCGCCGCGTCGCCGATCAGTTTTCGCATCAAGCCAGCGTCACTCGCGGAGTCATTGAGGAACAGCGCGGCGATGGTCGTCACCGCGCCGGGGCCGATGATCATGACCTTGAGATGGGCAGGGGATTCGCGGCGGAGAATGGCGTCCAACTCGTGGAAGCAACCCAGATGTCGGTTGTGCCATGATGTGGAGCCGACGGGTTGGAACACGCGATGAGTCCCGATATGGTCCGCACGGCGGACCCTACAATCGAATTACGGGATTAACTTCAACGTCGTGCTCGCGCTGTTGAGCTTGCCCGCCAACACGTCCTCGACTTCCACCTTGATGACGTACTCGCCGGGGCTGAGCGTCTTGGGAATCGTGCGGTCGGCGATCAGATAAAAGTCTCGCCGCGGCTGTCGGGCGAGGTCTTCGATGTTCTCGTCCTTCATGTTCCACAGCTCTTCGCCGGCCTTGCTCATCAGGCTCTGCCGCATGGTGAGCAGCACGCGATGCTGGCCCGATGCCGTTTTCTCCGTCGTGAAGTTGTCCACCTCAATGTAGATCAGTACGCGATTTGGCTTGCCCGCCTTGAACTCGGCCGGCTCGAATGGCGTGTAGCGCCCGTAGCCTTCGATCGCCTTGCAAAGCACGACATGCGGGATGCGGAGGTCGGCCCGCGACCGCACCAGACTGCGTAGCTCTTCAACGGCGTCGAGTTGCTTGTTCGCCCATGCGGCCGGGTCGCGCTGCGCCGACGATCGCGCGGTCATCAGCGACCGCAACTGGGCCTGCAAGATTTCCTCGACCTCCTTGTTCATCCCGACGGCGGCGACCGTGGCCTTGTCATCCTGTCCGTTCACGAGATACATCAGACGGAGTTTGAACTGCTCTTCAACGTTGTTCGGATCCTTGGTGACGACGGACTCCTGCTCGCCGAGCCGCTTCTTAAACGTGTCCACCGTTTCCGGCGCGGCGATGACCGGAGTGTTGGCCACTGCCTTGTCTGTTGACGTGGCGGATTCCACCGGCGTCTCGGGCGGCGGCGCGGTCGTGATCTTCACGTCTTTGAGAACCGGCGGCTTCGCCTTGGTCGGCTCTGTCTTTTTCACGACGACCGGCTCCGTCTTCGGCTCGGCATCCTGCTCGGGAATGTGGGCGGGATCATCAAGCTTGGGAGCGGTCTTGGTCGGTGTCGCGGTGTGCGACGCATCATTCGATTTGACTGCCGGCTCACTCGTCTTCAATTCGGGCGAAGCCTCGGGTTCTAGCGCCACGCCATCGTCGGGATTGTCCTGCGCACCGGACTCCACCGGTCGCACCGTCGGGGCCAACGCCGCATCGCGCGGCCGATCGCCGGGTGTCGAATCCGTGGTAACGTCGGCCCCGGCGGTCTCTTTGCTTCGAGCCGCCGTTTGCTTGATCCGCGCCTGCCGGTTCGGGTCATTCTGTCGGCGCATCTTGGATTGGAAGTCGTTGCTCTCGTAGTTCGGGTCGTTGGTCTGATTCTGATTCATGTTGCGGACGTAGCGGTCCACCTTCTCGTCCACGTCCTTTGCCTTGGCGTCGTCCTTAGCAGGCGGCTTCGGCCGATCGGCGGCGGCGACGGTTGGCTCGTTGGACGGCTTCCGCGCCTTGGTCACGGGCTTGTCGGCTTTCTTCGTGCCGAACCAGTCCCAGCTTTCCATGTTGCATGCGCCGCATAGGACCAGCAGCGCTGCGGTGATGAATCCGTTCGTGATGAACATCCGTGATGCACGCATGACCAAATCCCTCATTGTCGTGCCTCTGCCTTAGGAGGCGATGCACAACTCAACGATAAATCGCTCAATCGACGTCGGAACCTGCCCCAGCCCGGTCTTTGAAGCCACGTCGAGTCGCAACAGTTTAACCAAATGATCCTGCCATTGCGTCAGGGAAAACCGCTCCAATTGCCGCTTCACCTGGCTCAGATCGCCCCAGATGCCGCATCGCTTGGCCGCCTCCGGCACGGCCAGGCCCTGCTGCGTCAACCGTTTCGCCTCTGCGAGCTTGCGAAAGCCATAGGCCAGCCCGCCAATGGCCCGATAAGGGGCATCGCGATCCGTGGCGATGACCTGCTCCCAGAGCGACAAGGCCCCCTTCGCGTCGCGCCGGCCAATGCAGTCGGTGATGCCGAAGACCTTTTCCTCGCGCGAGGCCCCGACCAATTCTTCCACTTGCGCCACGCCGATCGTGGTCTTGGGCATGACATATGTGGCCAGTTTCGACAGCTCCATGTCGAGCAGGCCGAGGGCCGCGCCGACGAGATCGACCAACCGGCGCGCTGCCATCCCATCCAGCGTGCATCCATAAGCATTGCGAGCATGGGTGATGAGCCAGCCGGGCACGTCGTTGGGCTTGGGCGATTCGCAGGGGATGTTGCCGCCGAGGGCGTCGACGATTTTGTAGAGCCGAGTCGTCTTGGGCCATGACCGGCAGATCAGCAAGAGCACGCCGGACTGCGGGGCCTTCGAGATAAACCGTTCGAGAGCGTCGCGATTTGCTGAGACGAAGTCATCGGCATCGCGAACGATGACCAGTCGCACGGGCGCGAGCAACGACGGCGTGCGCACCTCGTCGAGCACCTCGGCCAGCCGGGCACTGTCACCATCAAACTCGGCCATCGCCATCGCGTCACGATTAGGTCCGATGATGCGCGTGATAAGGGCGTTCATGGCGCGCAGGCGCAGGAAGTCTTCCGCCCCAAAGATCACATGGACCGGGACGTGCTTATCAATCGCGGGACTGTTGACCGAAGCAGTCATGGAATGGCGATGATGGTATGCGAAAAGACTGATTCAGGAAAACTCGAACCCGCAGAGACAACTGCATTCACGGTTGGGACATCGTGGGTCGCATCCGTCGTCGCAGCGGTTTTGGCGGCTCCTCAAACGGCATTCGCAGTGACAGCGTCTCGCCGTGCAGCGTGCTCTCCACCGGGCAGCCCAGCTTCTCGAACACGCGGATCATTCGCAGATTCATGGCCAGCACGTCTGCCGTGAAGCCGCTCAAGCCTCGCGCCCGGGCAACGTCCGCCAGCCGGCGCGTCAGAAGGCTGGCGATGCCGCGACCCTGATATTCATCCGCGATGACGCAGGCCGCTTCGGCAAAATTCGTCGTGGCATCGAGCGCCCACAAGGTCATGCCGACGACCACCTCCACCTCTCCGCGCCGGGTGAGGGCGACGAGGGTCATGTCCCGGTCGTAGTCGACGGTGCAAAATCGTTGCAGGCTTTCGTGCGGCAGGAACTTTTTCACCGCAAAGAACCGCTGATAGATCGTCTCCTGACTGAAGCGATAGAACATGTCGTGCAACATTTCTTCGTCGGTCGGCTTGATCGGGCGAATGAACAGTTCGGTGCCATCGGCCAACTTAACCCGCGATTCCAACTCCTTCGGATAGACCGGCACGAAGATCTGCGGCTCGACCTGATCCTGATAGACGTAATTGCGCTGCTTGGCCTCGGCGAGCAGCCACGGTCTGAACTTCGGATGGGCGATGGAAATCAGCGCCATGGCACGCTCTCTCACGTTCTTGCAGTGCAAATCGGCGACGCCATACTCCGTGACGACGTAGTGAACGTCGCCGCGCGTGGTGACGACACCGGCCCCATCCTCCAGTCGCGGAACGATGCGTGAGATGGTGCCGCCGCGTGCCGTTGAGGGCATGGCGATGATCGGCTTGCCGCGTTTGGAGCGGGCTGCGCCGCGGATGAAGTCCACCTGACCACCGATGCCGCTGTAGAAGCGCGTGCCGATGGAGTCGGCGCAAACCTGGCCCGTCAGGTCGATCTCCAGGGCCATGTTGATTGCGATCATGTCGTCGTTCTGCGCCACGACGAACGGATCATTCGAGAACTCGGTCGGGTGCAACTCCACCATCGGGTTCTCATTCACCCAGTCATAGGTCGACTGCCGACCCATCAGGAAGCTGCCGACGATTTTGCCGGGGAGCAGCGTCTTGCGCTTGCCCGTGATCACGCCGCGCTTGGCAAGCTCCACCACGCCGTCACTGAACATCTCCGTGTGAATGCCTAGGTCATTTCGCTTGGTCAAATAGTTCATGACTGCGTTTGGAATACCGCCGATGCCAAGTTGCAGTGTCGCGCCGTCCGGCACCAGTTCGGCGATGAGCTTCCCGATCTCGTTCGTCTCGCCCTCAGGCGCAGGCATCACCAACTCCGGAAGCGGCCGGGCGATCTCCACCATCGCGTGAATCTGATCCACGTGAATCCGGCACGGGCTGGGCACGCGCGGCATCAATGGATTTACCTGGGCGATCACCAGTCGCACGGCGTCCAGCGCCGCCGGGGCGATGTCGACGTGCGTTCCAAAGCTGCACCAGCCCTCTTCGTTCGGCGGCGTGACGCTGATGAGCGCGACATCAAGCGGAATCCTTCGCGCCCGGATCATCGCGGGAATCTCAGAGAGAAAAATCGGCGTGTAGTCTGCGCGGCCCGCAGTCACTGCCTCGCGCACGTTCGGACCAATGAACAGCGCATTATGGCGAAACCGAGAGGCATACTCGGGCCTGCAATATGGAGCATCCCCCAGTGTCATCAGGTGGGTGATCTCGTTGTCGCCGAGTTGCAGGTCGTCAGAAATAAGCCCCTCGACCAGCCCAAGCGGCACCGCCGAGCCGGAGGAGATGTACAGGTGCTCCCCGCGCCGAATTAGTCGCAGCGCGGCGGACAGCGTCGTGATCTTCTGTCGAAATCGATCTTGCCAGTTGAACGCCATGATGGCCCTTCGACTTTCAAGTACGCGATACAGATCTGTATACTACCGTACAACGTCCGTCCCTTAGTCTCCTCAGCAATGATCGTGCCATTGGCTGTACTGCATTAGGGACTCTATCGGAGTCCCTCCGCTCCGCTTTTCATGACGTATTTACGCGTTTTTCCTGGATCGGTGGCAGCGTTCGGTGGGTATGTCCGCAGTCTTGGGCGGGATTCCGCGATCAGGCCGGCAGTCTCGGCGAAGTCAGATTGCCCCGTTGTTTTTATGGCGCGTCGTGGACTACCAATACTGCGACGCCGTGGGGAGCCTTTAACTCTCCACGGCGTCATAATGTAGTCATTTTGCCAATCCAGAGGTCGGCGACTTAGTGGGCTAGCTCCTGGATGAACTCGGCCATGTCGTCCGGCGTGACCGCACCGTCTCCGTTAAAGTCGCCGTTCATCATGTTGCCACCTGGGTGGTTCTGGTTCCAATTCGTGGGGTCCATGATGGCGTCGATGAAAGGCTGAATGTCGCCGCCGTTCGCGACCCCGTCGCCGTTCATGTCGCCGAGGATTTGCGGCGGCTGCGCTGGCGGGACGATCATGTAGCCTTGGGCACCTTGTCCAGGCGATGTGGTGCCGAAGATGATGCCGCCCTGCGTGACTGTGTATGCGGGGTCGAAGTAGACTTCGAGTCGGTCGCCGGCGTAGTTGATCTGCGCACCATACTGTGGGGCGCGCGGGGCCAGCCGCTGGAAGAGGGCCTGGCAGATGATCGGGCCTTCGGTCTGGAAGTTCAATTCGCTCGCCGTGACTTGTACGGTCAACTCGCCGACATCGGTGACGATGCCCGCAGTGAAGATCGCCGGAAGATTTTGGTAGTCCATTGGAGGAAAAAAGCCGGGAAAGTTCACCCCACCCGCCTCGCCGCCCGTTGCGACACCATCTTTCACTTCGCCGGTACCTCCGTCGATCAGGCCGACCGTCGATCCCGCCGGCAGGCCCGTGATGATGGCCTTGTTCGGCTCCGCCGGGGCGGTTGCCGTGAATCCCGCGGCATTCAACGCGGCGACCACGAGATTGCGCTTCTGAATCACCGTCGTG
>JBBTET010000052.1:0-41491 GCA_038042195.1 Planctomycetota bacterium
CTCCGATCGTCTCGCACAGGTTGGAAACCGGTGCCACAGGCTATTGTACGCTGTCAAAAATCACACAGAACAGATCGTGCTTCCACCAATTTATGTCATTCCATCGCGACGCCAAAACCTGAGTCCACGCTAAATGGAAATGGTCATTGGGCAGTTTTCACAGTCGAACGGCACATTCTGCCACCCGGTAAACCTCTTGTGGAACGTAGGTTGCGCCCCGGCTTCCGATAAAGTAACCCATGCGTTCCGTCGATACCTTTTGAGCGGCCCCGTGTGCTTCGTCGGCCATTTGGGGCTTCAAGGGATCGACCATGAACGAATCACCTCTCTCCGGAGGGATGCTCGCCCAGGAACTTCAGCGCGATCTGGAGGACTTGGACCTGTTTCGCGAGGCGTTAACCAAGATGAAGGAAGATGCCGCGTCGGCCTCGGATGCCAGTCTGGTGGTCGATGACCGACCGCGACTGACGCTGGTACGGCCCGAAGACCATGATGAGGCATCGTCCGCATCACTGTTGGATGACACGACCGTGATGGATGAGCAGTCACAAACGGACGAGGACGACTACGGCGAGTTGTGGCTCGAATCGCTGACCGGAAACACGGGATATGAATCCACCGTATCGGGGGCTACGTCGGAGACAACCTGCGCGTTAATCGACGAGGGCATGGTAGGTTATTCGACATTGGAGTCGGAGGACGACGCGGAATACCACCATCACGATCACAGCGCGGTCGAGGATGTTGTGATTGAGAATCCGTTGGCGGAGACGATTGGACTCGACGAGGCCATTGAAGAGGCCCAGCCGGTACAAATGCCGGTCGTCGCCGCTTCGAAACCTGCGGCCACGCTCGGCGTCCAGCGACATCCCGTTCCACAGCGAATCGGTAGCGGAAAGCTCGCCCCCACGAAATTAAGCTGGAAGCCCGGCGACCCATTCGGGTGCAGCGATGATCCCACTCGTCGTTTCCGCTGGGAGTTGATGCTGACCACCGCCTGCGTCACGGCCATGTGCGGGCTGACCTGCATCTGGCTCCTGCGAACCATTCTTGCCTGACGCCTGGAAGGCTGTCAAATGAGCGCCTATCTGGATAGCCAACCGATTGCCACCGACGCGCTCGGCCCCCACGCCAGCATCGGACAGCTTCTCGACCTGGTCAAAACGCGCGTCACTGGCTCGGGGCGGCTCGTCCTCGGAATGAAATGCAACGAAGAGGACGTCGAGGCCGAGGACATCGCGGCGATGCTGTCCGCGCCGATCACGGACTTCGAGCGACTGGACTTTGTCAGCGGTCGACCGCAGGACATGGTGCTTGATGCGTTGGACGCCGTGCGCCGGGCCTTTGAGCAGACGTACCAGGTGGTGCGCGATGCGAGCGAGTCGCTGTCGCGCGGCGATGCTCCGCGGGCGATGGGTTTGCTTTCAGAGTGTTTCGGCGTTTGGGGCCAGACGAGCGACGCCGTGTTGACGAGCGGACGATTGCTGAACGTTGACCTTGAGACGCTACACATCGAAGGGCGAACCATTTCCGACTGGGTGGCGGACCTGGTGACGAAGCTGCGCGAGATCAAGTGCGCGATCGAGGATCGCGATTCGGTACTTCTTGGGGATATCCTTCGATACGAACTTGATGAAACCATGCAGGCCTGGGACCGAATGCTGGTTGGGTACATTACGTTCGTAGAGGCGAGCGGGGAACAGGTTTCTGCCTGAGCACCGTCGAGTCGTGGCCATGGACGATTCTGGGTCGCGTTTCCAAAAGATAGTGTCATGGCTCCACCACCAACAAGGAACGGCCTTGATAATTGGATGGGGGCTGTGAATAGGCAGCGGGCGATCATCGGTGGCATGTTCGCCGTTGCCCTCGTACTCCGGCTTCTGCATCTGGGTAGCCTTCAGCGGCACGACTTTGTCGGTATTCCCGGAATCATGCCAGACGCCGCCTACAATCATTTGTGGGCGACAAACGCTCCCCCGGTCTCGATTGCGTCGTCACCTCGTGCATACTACGTCTCGCCTTTGTACTGCGAACTCCTACGGGGATTGTACGCACTCTTAGGCCCGCAACCGGTCGTTGCAAGAACTATTCAGATATTCCTTGGTTGCTTGACGCCGCTCATCGTATTCAGATTGACACGCCGATTCGCCGGGCTGGGTACATCCGCTGTGGCCGGTTTCATCGCTGCGGCTTATCCCGTTTTCATTTTCTACGAGGCCACGCTTACCAAAGAGTCCGTCCTTCCCCTCCTCACTGCGTTGGCGATTGATCAGTTATTTAGAGCGATCGATAGACCCGTACGAACCGTGCGCGGCTTCATTCCCGCAGGGGTTGTCAGCGGGCTTCTTTGTCTCATTCGACCCAATCTTATGCTTTTCGTTGTTCTCGTTTTCGCGTGGCTGGTGTTCACGAGATCGTCGATCGCATTCAAGTTACGAGCGCGAGCCGCCATCGGTTGGACGGCAGGAATCGTACTATCCATCGCCCCGGTTGCGATACGCAACTGGGTTATTGCAGGCGATCTCGTTTTGATTAACGCCAATGGCGGCTTCAGCTTCTACGCGGGAAACGTGCGAGGGGGCGATGCGTACTATCGGGGGCTTCCGGGCATATCCGGGCGAATCGCTGAAGAGCAGACCGACACTCGGCGAATCGCGGAACAAACCCTTGGAAGAAATCTGAAAGACTCAACAATCTCAGACTATTGGTATGGGAAGGGCCGAGAAGAAATTCTCGCCAATTGGCCGGATTGGGTTCGACGTGTCTGGCGGAAGTTTCTTTATGCACTTAATGACCTGGAAGTGCCGAATGCGGAACACTACTACTATGGTCAATCATGGTCCGCATCGATCGGCCTGCCTCTTCCGAGCTTTGGAGTTTTGCTTCCTTGGGCCGTCCTCGGTGCATTCGCTTACCGCAAGGAACGACCGCACGCCCTCATCTTGAATTTGCTGGCCCTGTGTGTCGTCCTTGGGCTCTGCCTTTTTTATGTCTCTGACCGCTACAGATTGCCGTTGGCCGTCGTGGTGATTCCTTACGCGGCATGCGGCCTGTCCTGGTTTTGGGGCGTGGCGACGCGCCGTCTGGTGGTTCACGTTGTCTGGGCCATGTGCCTGCTCACCGGGGTTTACACATTCACTTTTTTGCCACTTACTCCAGAACTCCGATCCGACTATTCGATGCCGTTGATCAATGCGGCGGACTATTTTCTGGAGATGGACAAGCCTCGCGAGGCGAGGGCCATACTGAATTATGTAGAAAGGAAACAATGGGAACGAGTGGAATTATCTGAATCGTTGGGCCGGTGCCTACTGACGCTGGGTGAAAAAAAGGCCGCCCACGAGGCAATCGAGAAGGCAATCGCCCAGGGGCCAAACCGACACCAGGGTTATTTCCTGCGCGGTCAGTGGAATCTTTCGGATGGTCAGGTCAATGCCGCCGTGAGCGACTTCCGAAAATCCATTGAGTTAAAGCCGCATGGTGGCGAGGCTCACTATTATCTCGGAGCGCTATATCGTCGCGATGGGAAACTTGCTGCCGCTCGCGCAGAGCTTGAGTTGGCATTGGCACTCAACCCAGAACTCGTCCCGGCCTATATCGAGTGTGCCCGCCTTGAATCCTTAACCGGGAATCCGCAATTGGCTGTCCAAATACTACGGACCGCGCAGTCCCGTTTTCCGGCCGATGTGAGGATTAAGGAAGAGTTGACCAACCTCGACACTGCCACGCTCGCTCCTTCCAAACGGTGACCTGCAGTCCGACATTTTCTTGCCAGTTCGGCGCGGTCCACATCCGCGAACCAATCCACGATGAACTTGATAAGACGACACAGACCTGGGATCAAATGTTGTCCGGTTCCTCGGATTCGTCGAATCGACGGCGACGACAGTCCCGGAGCGTCGGTTGCGCAGGGATGCCATCACGGGGCTGTCAGGAGCAGAGTCGCGAATGCGGGGATATCCAAATCAGTGACAACGCCATCGTTGTTTGCATCGGCACGGCACTGAAATGATACAGCGACCGATGTTGGCGAGAGGATTGCGGCGACGAATCCTGAGATGTCATTACCGTTCATCACTCCATTTCCGTCCATGTCGCCGTGAAGGCATTGCCAACCGAACCACGGGCGCGTGGTCGCATCAGCGAGGAAGAAATTCAGAAATGCCGTGGAGGCTTTGTCCACACCGCTAGCAGATGGATGAATGTGATCCGCGACGAAATCAGTAACGTCCCACGTCATGCCGAGGCCGTTGGGCGTCGTGCCATTTGCCCAGATATAAGGCCCCCAACTCATCCACGGAGCGACGGCAAACGGTCCTTGATAGTCGAGGCTTCCGTAGGCGTTGTTTGCGGCGATTTGTGATTCAATGGCCCACTTCACGCCGAACCCCTGTTCGTATGCGAACGGCTCCCGGTTGCCCGATGACGCGTATCCGCCATAGCTGCGGCTGACGAAGTATACGAGTTTGATATTGGGAAACACAATCTTGAGATTGCGCGCGATGCCGGCGAAGTGCTGCGACAATAGACCAGCGTCACCCAGCGTGCTGCCATCATCTGCTATGCACGTGGTCGGACCAGGATGGGCCGCTTTGACACAGGCGATTTGTACCTGCTCTCGGCTCGACTGGCTGAATTGGAGCCGCGTGATAGCGTGGAGCCATGGATCGGTCGAAAGGTTCGGCGGCTCCGCGCCCCACAGGTCGGCACCAAACGGGCCTTTGGCACCATCGACGACCAGCACGCGTTGATTGACGACTCCGCTCGCCTGAAGCGGCGCGACTTTTGCGGTGAAGGCCAGTGCCGCGCTGGATGGATCATTGTTCGCCCCGACGCGCCATTCGTGGGTCATATTGCTGATCCCGATGCTGATGAGCACGATTCGACCGTTTGGGTCGTTGACGCCGTTGGTGTTGATGGGCTGGATTGCATTTGCAATCGCGCGTCCGGCGGCATCATGCTCGACCGGGCGCGCGTTGCCACCGCCGGGGTAGAGTCCGCCCTGAAACGTCTTGTACGTCCCAGCCCCCAGGTCGTAGAGCGACACCTGCGGCGCGAGTGGATCGCACGGCTGGCCCCATGCGGCACTGGCAACAAGTATGGAGATAGTTGGAATGAGGAAGCGTCTCATGTGTTTTCTCCAAAATGGTGCGGCTCTAGGAATTGAGGTACGCCGAGATCATCGAGGCGACATCCGCGCCGTCGGCTCGGCTGTCAGAGTTCACATCAGAGCGAAGGATGCTAATGGGCATTTGCTCGGCCCCCAGCAGGACACTGACGAAAAGGCTGATGTCGGTCGTATCGACATCTCCATCGCCATCAATGTCACCGGGAAGTGTGCTTACAACCTGTTGGGCGGATCGATAGACTCCGAATCCGGCGACGCCTGCGTACAGATATCCATCCGGACCCAGTGTTAGTGCCTGGCATGCCGAAACCGGGATGCCGGAGTTCACGGTGGTCCACGACGCGCCGCCGTCGTTGGAGTATTGAATGCCCGCGTCGCGCGTGCCGACGTAAAGGTCGTCGTTCGGTAGACAGAGTATCGCGTAACCCCAACTGCTCGGAAAATTGTTGAGCGGGGAGAGACCGTCGCCGTTTGCAGTGCTCTTGTGAACGCCTTTCGTATGACCATCGTTGCCGACGAAGACGTGTCCCTGTGAGTTGATAGCGATGGAGAATTGTTGCGAAATGGTCGCCAGACCGAGGTTGGTCCATGTGTGGGCGGCTGCGTTGTAGCGATGAACGCCGCTTCCTTCGGAGCCGATGAACAAATCTCCCTGTGCGTTGCGCGCGAGACAGTACGCCTCAATCCCGGGTGCGGGCGAGAGCGGCGTCCATGCATCGCCATTTGTTGCAGACAGTCGCACGCTGGCCGTTCCCCATGCAATTGAACAGGTGACCTGTTGCGGCGCGGGGAAGACGAATCCGCTGACCATCGACGCGATAATACCGTTGTCCAGCGGAGTCCAATTCACGCCATCATCCGAGGACCGCCATGCATGTCCGTCTGGTATGGAGCCGGGCTGGATGATGTTGTAGTTTCCCGCAAAGAGATCGCCCCACGGACTCTGGGCCAATGCGAAGATGCGCCGCAGGGGAAGCGTCGGGCCGCTCCAACCGCCTCCGAGGACTGACGAACGATACACTCCATTGATCCATGTCCCGCTGAGAATGGTCCCGGTGCTCGTCACCAACAGCCGTGTCACGGTGTGTCCGTAGATTCCATCGTTCACCGGCTGCCAACTCTGCGCACCGTCCGTCGAGCGAAACAGCCCTTCCTCAAACGAACCGGCAAAGACTCGGCCGTTCCCATCCTCCATGAGCACGCGGCAGACTGTTCCCGTGAATCCTGTCGTCGCGGTGGTCCATTGCGTTCCCGATGCGTCGGAGAGATGAAGACCGATGTTTGACGCGAGAAGAATGCCTCCGCCAATCTCCGTTGCGCTCCAGATTAGATTACCTGTGTACGGACCGACCAGTTCATGCCACGATGCGGCATCATCGGTTGATTCAAACAGGCCGATGTTCGTGAAGGCCAATACGCGATCGCCATTGGGCGACACATAGAGTCCGTTCAGACCGAGGTTGGTCAGACCAGTGTTAGCCGCGCTCCATGATCCACCGGTGGGTCGCTTAAAAATGCCTCCCGTGGCAGTACCTACGAGCATGTAACCGGCACCGAAGGCGAGGCAGCGCGTGTTCGTGTTTGTGAGATTCGTATTGAACGCTGACCAGGTCTCACCGTTGAGTTGATGCACGCCTGCCGTTTCGGTTGCGGCGTAGGTTTCGCCGGTCGGTGCAACACCAATCGCGCGGACATTGAGATCACCAAGGCCAGTGTTGAAGGCCGACCAATTCGTTCCACCGTTGGTCGACCGCCAAATGCCCGCGCCGTCCATTCCGGCGAAGACGTGTCCAGTCGCATTCACGGCAAGCGTACGCACGCGCGTGGTGGTTGGGTCAGCAAACGTGAATAAGTCCGCGCTGACGTAGGTCCAGTAGTCGCCGTTGTCGGTCGACTTGAAGAGACTGCCGGCATTCTTGTTGTAGCCGTGTTGATAGCCTGTCGCTGCGTAGAGGTCGTTGGTGGCCGGGTCGCGGGCGAGGGCGTACATGCTGCCGCCTTGCGGGCCGTTGAGCGATTGCCAGAAGTTGCCCGCGCTCACGAGAGGCGTGCCGTATGCAATGATGATCACGGTCATAATCGGCGCGCAGTTCATGCGCCATCGCAAATGCGATTTCATGTTTCAGTCCTTCTTAGTTGGTTTACCGAGGCGCAGGTGGAATCGTCAGGTTGAATCCTGTTCGCCCACCGGGGCCATTCATCGCCGCCAGTCGCAAGACTGGCGCGTCAAATTCGCTGGCAAACAACACCGAGACAGCGATTGCATCGCGATACTTCTCGATCTCGGACGTCAGGTTTGTATCAACCGCCGGCCTTCGCGACATGCCGCCTGCCGAGATCGCATATCGAACGACTCCATCTTTTGTTCGGCGTACTTGGAGTTGCACGGTACCGACGACCAGGTCGGTCGGAAGCAATCGTATTAACTCTTCCAATCGCGATTTGAAAAACGTCCGATCCACGTCGCGCATGCCCGGCCGCTCGTCGAGCTGTGCCATGAGCCACTCACCGCACCGATCCTCTCCATCCATCACACAGGCTCGGAGTTGATCGGGCGTGAGGCGGAGTCTGTCTCGCTTGAAACGGTCGATCTGACCTACCTCGGTGGTTGTCACTATGCGAATGCGCCCGTCTGCTTCGATGCGATAGGTCATACCAAGCGGGCCAAGCACCGTCGCGAAATCATCGCGGAGGGGAGCGTTGCCGAACTCGTGATCTACTCGCATCAGGTCGCATTCGATTGGTGAGACCATGGGGATTTCCGCAGCGCGCCCGGCGCGCGCTAGCACCTCAGACAATGGCATTTTCTGCTGCCCCAGTGCGAGCGGTGCGTCGAGGCGCTGAAGCGTTTGCGATTGGGCCTGCGTCGGTTTCAGTACGATTTCGGCGCGCGCCCATGAGGTTACTGCGATCACAAGGAGTATCACGATACCGACGCATGGTGCCGTGGCGCGACTGGTTGCTATCTCGCTGACGCCCACGAGTCTGCGGATGCGGTGCAGAAGTGATCCATCAGCCGCAGACAGTGCCAATCGAGCCGGCGTGTGCCGAATTAATTCCAACTCGGCCAAGGCCCTTGCGTAACACAGGGTATTTCCGCAAAGCCGCGCCGCCAGATCGTCGCAGCAATTCTCTCGCTCATTGCGAATGCGCGAGGACAACCACCATATCGCAGGGTGAAAAAACAGCAGCGTCTCAACGACACTTTGGAGCAGATTGATGAGATAATCGTGTCGATGGATGTGGGCTAGTTCGTGGGCCAACAATGCGGAAAGGTATTGGGGCGGCATTCCTAGTATCGCTTCTGGAAATACGATCACAGGACGCAGCCAACCAACGACACAGGGGATGTCCGCTTTGGACGTGACGCGCACGGTCGCGCGCCGCGCATCGCCAAGCGAGCGCTGGAGCTCCTCGGCGCAAGCAAGCAGTTTCTCGGTGACGGGCGCGGTGGCGCGTCGGGCGATGGACAACGCAACGACCCAGCCTCCGGCCAGGCGCACGGTGAGCAAGCCAATCCCCGCCATCCAAAAGGCGACTACGAAGGGTACGGATGCATGAAGCGTTCTAACCAATCCATCGCTCCAGCGAGACGGTGGCGGCGTTTTGTTTTCTTCGTCGTCCCACTCCACGGGGAAATCAGTGAGCCGTATCACACGTCCATCCGCTCGTATAGGCGGCGCAATCTGACGAACAGCGAATGGCTTGTCAGACGAAAATAAAACGAAGTACGTTGCGACCGGCGCTGCGGTCATCAGGGCCATCATGGCGCAGGCCAAAACGTATCGTGTGGATGCTTGTCTCCGATGCAAAAGCCTTAGAATCAGTGCGGCCGTTGCGGCGATTAACGCGCCCTGCCACACAAAATGCAGCAACGTCCAGCCGAGTGCGGTGAGTCGAGGCGAATCCGAGATGATGGCGGCGAAGTTCATTTTCGCTTTCCTTCCATCTGGTCGAGAAGAGCACGTATTTCCTCCAGTTCCGCAGCGGTGGCCTTTTGAGCAGACAGGGCCCGCATAACCAACAACGAGGCCGATCCCTCAAAGGCGCGCGTCATGAGGTCGCCGACGATTCGGTGCTGCGTTTTCTCTCGCGATTCAGCGGCGGAATAGACGTGTGTACGCTCGGTTTCGTTCCGCGTTACCAGCCCCTTTTCGTGCATGATCTGAAGAAGCTTGAGAACCGTCGTGTAGCCCATGTCACGGTTGATGTTGAGTTGGTCATGTACGTGACGCACGGTTGCTGGTCCAGTCTTCCAGAGGACCGCCAGGATCTCCAACTCGGATTCCGTCGGTTTTGGCAGTAATTTTCTGGCGGTCATTACCAACTCCCACCCGGCCAAACGCCGGTCAGGCTATCATATTACGAAGACCTTCGTCGCGTCAACGAAAATCTTCGTAGGTGGGAGGGGGAGGGAAGGTTATCGGCAATTCGACCCAGATGAGTAGGCTGCGCAGTCAATCTGAGATGCATGTGGACGTGACGAATAGGTCAGTCTTGGTGCAGTGAATGACGAATCCGCAGATTGGACAGAATTGCCTCGCGTATGTATCGCTGTAGCTTGGCCACATCATCAAGACAGGATCGCGCCGGTTTTTTGCTTGATGCCTTTGAGACGCATCTTCAGTTCTTCGGGGTTGGGAGCGACCTCGAGGGCGGTTTTCAGATCGAGGTAGTCTTCCTGCACAAGGTTGTAGATGGCCTCGGTGAAGTCCTGCATTCCTTCGGCGACGCCGGACTTTAGTACGGAGGTGATTTCGAAGTCGCGGCCTTCGGCGATGAGCTTCCGGACAATGGGGTTGGTGACCATGATCTCGCAGCATGGGACACGGCTGCGCTCGGGGTGGATGCTGGGGAGGAGCTTCTGGCAGATGACGGCCTTTAGGTTGAATACCATCGCCTGGCGGACCTGGGCGCGTTCGTGGTCGGGAAAGAGGTCGAGGATGCGGGTCATGGTTTGGGCGGCGCTCGAGGCATGAATCGTGCCGAGGCAGAGGTGGCCGGTCTCGGCGGCGTGGATGGCGGCTTCAAAGGTTTCACGGTCGCGCATTTCACCGACGAGGACGACGTCGGGGTCTTCGCGCATGAGATACTTCAGCGCGGATTGAAAGTCCTTCACGTCGATGCCGATCTCGCGTTGATTAATCAAGGCCTTGTCGTCGGTGAAGATGTACTCGATGGGGTCTTCGATGGTGACGATGTGGCAGGAGCGATTCTCGTTGATGTGGTTAATCATCGCGGCGATGGTCGTGGATTTGCCGGAGCCGGTGATGCCGGCGAGGAGAATGAGACCCTGATGGTGCATGGCGATGTCTTTGAGGACTTCGGGGACGTGCAACTGCTCGAAGGTGCGGATGTCCTTGACGACGCGGCGTGCGGCGACGGAGGTCATGCCACGCTGACGGAAGGCATTCACGCGGAAGCGGTCCTGCTCGGGGACTTGGTGGGCGAAGTCGATGGCACCGTTGTCCATGAAGAACTTCTTTTGGGTATCCGTGAGCACCTCGAAGATCATGCCTTCGATGTCTTCGGTGGAGAGGGGCGGCTCCTGCGACCTTCGGATATCGCCTTTGAGGCGGAAGCTTGGGGGTTGGCCCGCCTTGAGGTGGAGGTCGCTGGCCCCCATCTTAGTGGTGGCCTTGAAGAGGCGGTTGATGGCGGGGTTCTTGGGCTTGTGCTCGATCTGCTCGACTTCGTGGCAATCGATGGGCTGCTGAGGTATTGCGGCTGTCTCGTGGCTCTCCACGGCGGCTCCTTGGGTGGGCTGAGGCTTTGGTGGGTCGTTTGGACCCGGAAATCGGTGGGCGAGGCTGGTATGCAGGGAGCCGGTTTTAGCCGGTGATCCCCTCTCGCCGTTTTTCCCGCTTGATGGATTGTATGGAAGAAGGAGGGGGAATCAAGTAGTGGGAGACTGGAGACTTGAGGCTCACAGCGGTCCCCACATAGTCTGCCTCGGCGGCTTTTGTCCGCAAAAATGATGCACGATGTCCCTTGAGCCAACGCTGCCCCGCCATCCTGACAAGCTCCTTGCCATCGGTGTCGATGGCGAGACGGTGGCTGCGTATCGGTATCTCGTGCTTTCGGAAAAGGCACCGACCTCTAGGCGATGTACGGTCGACTTTTTCCTGAAGCGCGCATCCGCGACTTGTTCCAAGGACTTGCCGAGGAAGGCGCGGATCATTTTCAGCGGCTCAGCGAGCTGGCGAAATAGTCGGGCATCGAGTCGGCGTGAATCGGCACAGGGACGTGCCGGCTCACGATAGACGCATTCCCTCTATAATCCGCCCATGAGCCTATCGAAAGAAATCGTTCTCGATGCCCTGCGCCGCGTGCAGGACCCCGAACTGTTCAAAGACCTCGTCACGCTGAACATGATCAAGCACGTCGATGTGACGGGGGATCGCGTCAGACTGGGCGTCGAACTCACCACGCCGGCCTGCCCGATGAAGGATCAGATCGGCAAGGACATCACCCGCGAGGTGAAGGCGGTGGGGGCGTCGTCCGTTGAAATCGAATGGTCGGCACAAGTCCGCACGACGCCGAAGGTCTCGACTCAACTGCCGGGCGTCAAGAACACCATCGCCGTTGGCGCGGGCAAAGGCGGCGTCGGTAAATCGACCATCTCCGTGCTCGCGGCGCTGGGGCTGCATCGCGAGGGCGCTCGCGTCGGCCTGCTCGACGCGGATATCTATGGCCCCTCCATTCCCAAGATGCTCGGAATCGAGAATGAAAAACCGCGTGTGCGCGACGACAAGATTCTTCCCATCGTAGCGCACGGCCTTAGGGTCATGTCGATGGGGTTCATGATCGAACCCGAGAAGGCTGTCATCTGGCGCGGGCCGATGGTGCATGGCGTCATCAAACAGTTTCTCGATCAGGTGGATTGGGGTGAGCTGGACTATCTCATCATCGACTTGCCCCCCGGCACCGGCGACGTGCCGCTCAC
Source organism: Planctomycetota bacterium (assembly GCA_038042195.1). Classification (GTDB taxonomy): domain Bacteria; phylum Planctomycetota; class Phycisphaerae; order UBA1845; family UTPLA1; genus JACRIM01. The sequence goes on from JBBTET010000052.1 coordinate 12,075, forward strand.
GCTGTCGCAATCATTGCCCATGACCGGCGCGGTCGTCGTCTGCACGCCGCAGGATGTCGCGTTGCTCGACGCGATCAAGGCCCTGCGGATGTATCAGCAACTCAACGTACCCATCCTCGGCATTGTGGAAAACATGAGCTACTTCATCGCCCCCGACACGGGCAAGGAATACGACCTCTTTGGGAGGGGCGGCGCGAAGAAGGCGGCTGACCGCGTGTCGGTGCCGTTCCTCGGAGAGATTCCGATCAACATCAACATCCGAATCTCCGGCGACGCGGGTACGCCCGCCACCAACTTTGAAGGAGCCGACGCGACCAGCAAGGACGCCATCATGAGTTTCGTCCGAACCCTCGCCGGCAGAATCAGCGTGCAGACCATGTTGCAACCGGCCCCACTGGAACTCAAAATTACCTGATTTCACCGCGATTTTCGCACCGATCACGGGCATCGATTAGAATACGTCCGTGAGTTTTGCATCCTTCACATCCAGCCGCCCGCGCGTCCTCGTCGCCATGAGCGGCGGAGTCGATAGCAGCGTCGCAGCCTGTCTGCTTCAGGAGCAGGGTTACGACGCGATCGGCGTCTTCATGCGCCTCGGTACCGAGCCGGTGGCAACGACCTGTGACACAGCGCCGCGCTCCATTTCGCTACCTCTCGCATCAAGCGGTGAGCAACCTGATCGGCATCGCGGCTGCTGCTCGGCGCTGGATGCCACGGATGCTCGCGTAGTCGCCGGCAAGCTGGGCATTCCGTTTTACGCGCTTAACTTCCAGCAGGACTTCGCGAAGCTCATCGACTATTTCGCCGCCGAATACGCCGTCGCCCGAACGCCGAATCCCTGTGTGCGGTGCAACCAGTGGTTGAAGTTCGGGAAGCTGATTGCCTATGCCGACGCGATCAACGCCGACCTCATCGCGACGGGCCACTACGCCCGCGTGGATTCCGTTGATGGTCGGCCGCGCCTGCGTCGCGCCGTGTGTGTCGAGAAGGATCAGTCCTACGTCCTGTTCGGCATCGCGCCGGAGGTGCTGCGTCGAACCCTTTTCCCGCTGGGCGACATGAGCAAGGCCGAGGTTCGCGCACATGCCAGACGATTCGGCATCGCGGTTCATGACAAGCCGGATTCGCAGGACATTTGTTTCGTGCCCGACCGACAGTATGCGCGCGTCGTACGGCAGCGGCGACCTGAAGCGTTCGTGCCTGGCGAGATACGACACATCGATGGACGCATTCTGGGCGCGCACGATGGCGTTCCGAACTTCACGGTGGGTCAACGACGCGGACTTGGCGTCGCAGTTGGTAGTCCCGTGTACGTGTCCGATTTGGACGCCGAGACAGGGACGGTGACGGTCGGCCCGCAGGAGGCGGTGTTGGCGTCGAGGGCCGTTGCGTCGGGTATGCAATGGCTGATGCCGCCGGTGACTGAGCCGTTCAGGGCTGACGTTCGGATTCGATACAACCACGAGGCGGCATCGGCACTCGTTACGGTCATCTCGGATAACGAAGTCGAGGTCGTGTTTGACGAGCCGCAATGGGCCGTGACGCCGGGGCAGGCGTTGGTAATCTACGATGAGGATCGCATCCTGGGCGGCGGATGGATTGATTCGTGATCGATTCGTCGCACGCAATCAATGATTGAGATTGTCGCGTGCCGCCAACTCCACGAGGGTGGCCACAGCCTCTTCTGACCGCCACTCGACGCGAAGGCCCTTGTCATCACGAAGGAGCACATTGCGCCCGCGCGACAACGCAAGAAAGTGCGTCTCGCGGCACACCGCCAAAGGAAGCGATTCGCCGGCACGGGGTTGCATCATCCAATTCTCAACAATGAGGTCGTAGTGAACGGGGGCAAGTCTGGCCCCCGACTGCTCAATGGATCGCCACTGTTGCTCGAGGATGTTCCGATCCTGGTGGTCCAATTTGTTCTGAAACGCGACCGTTGCCAGATCGGAGAGCGACTTCGCACATTCCCTCCGGCGCAATTCGCCACGCTGCCAAATGACGGACCCCACGATCACGGCGGCCCCAAGCAGTAGCCAGGCCGTCCGTTGCCAGAAGTTCACACGGCGGCGGAGCATCCGCGTCTCATTGAGGAGATCGTCCATCGCGCCGTCTTCGGCGCTGCGTCGGATCGGTGCGTCCTGTTTGGTGTCGGGTCTCAAGTCAAGTGCCTTCCTGCCGGCGTATCCGAACGAATGATAACCGATTGCATTTCTTGAGACGCATCGGGTCGATGCCTACAATCCGCCATTTACAACCGCCTTCACGGAGTCCTTCCCATGTCCTCACAAGCCCTCGACATACTCTTCACCGCCCCGCACCCCGACGACCTGGAGATCGGCTGCGGCGGCACCATTGCCAAGCTCGTCAAACAGGGGCATCGCGTCGGCATGGTTCACATGACCAACGGCGAGCCGACCCCGCACGGAACCGTTGACACGCGCCTGCGCGAGATGCGCGACGCCGCTGACGTGCTGGGTGTGGCGGTCTGCGAGATGGTCGGCCTGACCAATCGCATGCTCATGGATGGGCCGGATGCGCGGTTCGCCTTGGCATCGGTCGTACGGAAATATCGCCCGCGCGTACTCGTCGGATTGGCCGGCCGCACGGTCGCGGCATCACCGGATCACTATCAGTCACAGTTGATTACCGAGGCGGTGCGCTTTTATTCGCAACTCACCAAATGGGACGACCGATTTGCCGGGACGAAACCCCACGCCGTTGATCATCTCGTCTATCGAGTCATCCCCCGCGCCGCCGAGGCCCCGCATTTTCAGAGCCAGTTCGTGGTCGACATCAGTGACACAATCGACCAGAAGATCGCCGCCATCGCCTGTTACAAATCGCAATTCCCCCCGGAACGCCTCGTGCGGCTCAATCATTATGTGCGGTCCGTCGCCGGCTTCGAGGGCGGTTGGTCCGGTTTCGATTATGGCGAGGTCTATTCCGTGCCCCGACCCATCGGGGTGACCGACATGATGCACTTATTTGGAAAGTGGCCCGTGCCGTCGATCATCGACCCACCACAGATCGCCTGAGTGGTGCAGGTGGCAATTAGCAAACGCCGGTCTTGACGTTGATCCGACGCCCCTTCTTCCGTTTGCGCGCGATCATCTTTCGCCCGCCGACGGTGCTCATTCTGGCGCGGAATCCCTGCTTGCGTTTTCGCTTGCGATGGCTGAGTCGCTTTGGATAATGCATGACATAACCTCAGGCGATAAATCGACTTATGGATTTCGTTGGTCCAAGGGGGTGGATTCTATCTGATTCGCGCTGCCCAAGCAAGCTGTCAACCGACGGAAAATGCTCCCACGAGCGAACCTCGTTTTCTGGTCAAAAAACGGGGATTCTTCGTTTGCAGCCGCTAGCTGACCTTGCTAGACTGCGGCCCGGTTCGCCGAGGCGCGGTCCGAACCGTTAGCAAAATAGCCCCGCGGCCATTCGTCGTCGCGGACAGACAGGAGTACCCCACGATGCAGGAATACGAGAACCTCAAGAAGATGGTCGAAGCCACCGCCGAAGACGTTGCCAAGGCCGAGGGCGGAAACAAAGCAGCCGGCACGCGCGTGCGTAAGGCCATGCAGGACATCAAGAACGCGGCCCAGGCGGTGCGCAAGAAGATTCTCGAAGTGCGATCGGCCGAAGGCGAAGAAGGCGCCGCCTGATCGAGTCCATTAGGGCCAAGCGTTCGTTCAGTTTCTTTGAACCCGATGACCCGTCGAGGGACGGCAATCCACGATGACCGTGCCATGCGCGCCCGGTCAAAGGAAATCACATGCCGCGCCTCCCGTTCCTCGATCCCGAAAGTCTGGACTGCTCCAAGCCGCTCTACACACGCGAGCAGATATATCAGGTGCTTCCCCAACGCCACGAGTTTTCCCAGCTCGATGGCATCATTCACTATGATCCGGAAGGCGGCACCGCCGCGGGCTATCGCGATGTGAAGCCCGATGAGTGGTGGTGTCGTGGCCACATGCCCGGCCAGCCGCTCTTTCCCGGCGTGTTGATGGTCGAAACCGGCGCGCATCTTGCGGCGTTTGTGCAGCACTTACTGATGCCGATCGAGGGATCGTTTCTCGGCTTCGGCGGCATCGACGACGCCAAGTTTCGCGGGGCCGTGGTGCCGCCATGTCGGGTCATTCTTGTCGGCAAGATTGTTGAAGCCCGCGCGCGGCGATTCATTTTCGATCTTCAGTCCTATGTAAACGGGACAATGGTCTTCGAAGGCCGCATTTCGGGGATGCCGCTGAAGGCGAGTTGAGGGTGTACGAATCAATCGTTGCGATACGTCGAGACGAGTCATTCACTAAACGCATGGTCTGCACTGTGGGCCGATCAAACAACGGAATAATCGAATGTCCAAAGACGCAGCGAAAATGGAAAAGATCGTCGCCCTCTGCAAGCGGCGGGGCTTCATCTTTCAATCCTCCGAAATCTACGGCGGCATCAACGGCTTCTGGGATTACGGGCCGCTGGGCGTCGAATTGAAGCGCAACGTCAAGGATGCCTGGTGGCACGACATGGTGCGGAACCCGCCGGTCGGCCCGGATGGCGAGGATTTGCAAATGGTCGGCGTGGATTGCTCGATCATCATGAACCCGAAGGTGTGGGTGGCGAGCGGACATGCGACGGGGTTTGCGGATCCGATGGTGGATTGCAAAGAGTGCAAAGCCAGATTCAGGGCGGATAAGGTCTTTGTTGTCGTTGTTGCCGATCAACGACTGGAGTCGGCGCTAGACTATGCAGCAAAATGGGAATCACGGTTTCCAGAGCAACCGCCCCACAGTCGCATTATTCCTCCGATAAGCGCAACTGTAGAGGCTGATTCAATTACGGATGCCCTGCCCACTTTGGAACAAGCGCTTAGGAGTACTGCAAAGTGCCGAAACTTGGAGGAATGGAAGAAGTGCACTACTGACGAACCGCTGGCCGAACCCGACGGAATAATGCATACTCTGAAGGTCGTTGCGAAAGGGGGAGAGCAATATATCGGATTTGCCTTCCCACTCGTGTCATCTGACATATTTGGCCCCTATGCTTGCCCAAAGTGTTTTGCACCAAATGCACTCACTGAGGCCCGCCAGTTCAATCTGATGTTCGAGAGTTTTGCTGGCGCGATTCAGGACGAGGCCAACAAGGTCTGGCTCCGTCCCGAAACCGCCCAGGGCATCTTCGCCAACTTCAAAAACGTCTGCGACTCCACGCGCGTCAAGATTCCCTTTGGCATCGCCCAGGTCGGCAAGGCCTTTCGCAACGAGATCAACCCCCGCAACTACACCTTCCGCAGCCGCGAGTTCGAGCAGATGGAGATCGAGTTCTTCTGCCACGACAAGGACTCGCTCAAGTGGTGGGAGTGGTGGCGGGACGTGCGCATCAACTGGTACAAGTCCCTCGGCCTGGCCGGCGAGAATCTGAAGCCGCGAAATCAGGACGACAAGGAACTGGCCCACTACAGCAAGGCCTGCACCGACATCGAGTATTACTTTCCCTTCGCCGACGAGCCGCAGGAGTTGGAGGGCGTCGCCCATCGCGGCTGCTTCGACCTGACGGCGCATCAGACGGCGAGCGGCAAAGACCTGTCGTACTTCGACGATGAATTGAAGGAGCGGTTTACGCCCACGGTCATCGAGCCATCCGCCGGCGCGGATCGCAGCACCCTCGCCTTCATCTGTGAGGCGTACACCGTCGATGAATCGCGGCCGAGCCCAGAGTTGATGAAGTTCCACCCGCGCCTCGCCCCGATCAAGGCGGCGGTCTTCCCTCTCGTCAACAAGGACGGCTTGCCGGAGATCGCCGAGCCGCTCTTCCGCGAGATCAAGAAACACTGGCCCGCGCAGTACGACGGCAAGCAATCCATCGGCAAGCGCTACGCCCGCATGGACGAGGCTGGCACGCCGTACTGTTTCACCATCGACGGTCAGACGAAGGACGACGGCACGGTGACGGTGCGTGACCGCGACACCGGCACGCAATCGCGCATCGGCAAGGACGGCGTGGTGGCATTCCTCCGTGACAAGATCGGGGCGTAGTCATCACGAGTCCGCCGCGCGGGATCCCTCATTTTTTTCGGGACCGCTCCGATTTCGGGGAATCCGTGCATCGTTCTTGATACAATACTCAGACTCAGGTGCGCGCGTGACACGGCACCGCGCCCCGGAGCCAAACGCATGTTGTTCATACGCCATCGTTACGCCGCCGCCGTGTCTGTCATTGTTGCGGCTTTCGCCGGCGGTGCCTACGCAACGCCGCCTGGCGGCACGTCGCTCTCCTTGGTCAATCCCGGATTCGAGTCGAATCCCGTCGCCCCGGGTTGCTTTGCCGTGTTGCTGCCGACGGGATGGTCGGTGTACGACCCCAATGGAATCCAGGACATGTTCGGGGATGTCGTCGGTTGCGCCTATGCCGATGGTTCGGTGTACTACCCGGTCGGCGGCGCGCCCGAAGGGGTCAACGTCGCCCTCGTGTTTCTCTCGCAAAATGTCGGCGTGGGGCCCATGGGCCTGACGCAGCTACTCGCCGACGTGCTGGAGCCGAACACCACCTACACACTTCGCGCCCAGATCGGCAACATCGCATCGGGGCAAGGCCCGCCACCCTGCGATGTCTTCGGCTTTTTCAACCTCAACGGCTTCCCCGGCTATCGCGCGCAATTGCTCGCGGGCGGCGTCGTCATCCTGGAGGACAACAACTCGCTCAACGGCATGATCCCCGACGGAGAGTTTCGCCGGACAACGGTGCAAACGACCATCGGTGAAACACATCCCCAACTCGGCGCGGCCCTCGAAGTGCGGCTAATAAACCTAAACACGCCCGGCACACCCGCATCCCCCGGCATCGAAGTCAACTTCGACGACATACAACTCTGGACGGGCTGCTTCGGTGCGGGAGACCTGGATGACAACGGCGACGTGAACGCGACGGACCTGCAACTCTTCGTGGATGTGCTTTTGCAACTCGACGCCGACCCGCTCCACGTCAGCCGCGCCGATGCTGATTGCTCCAGCCAAACCGACGGCGACGATATCACGGCGTTTGTTGCCTTGTTCATTGGGCAATAGGTTGAGGATTCCACGTAGGTGGGCAATCCGAGCCGCGCCTCTGAGGAAGCGAGCCTTTTCAACAGTGTCGGCGATTGATTCGGAAACCTCCGTAGCCCAATCAACCTCAATCGAGGGCTGTTCATTCAACGCCGGACGGGTGCAATTGCCGCATTGATAAGCATTTTTTTCGGAACAATGCCCCCCCCTTCTTGAATCCGCCCCTATTCGGTTGGTAGGATAGAAAAACTCGATTCATGCACTGTTCGGGCACAATCGGCAAGGCGTCTGTTGCGATTCGCGACGACGCCCGCCACGATTCATGGAGGTCAAGCAATGGCTCAGCATTCTCTGCCGACATCATGCGCGGCCGCGCAATTGGTCGCGGCGTTGGTTGCAGCGACATTCGTCGCCACACCTGGACAGGTCCGCGCGCAGTGCCCAGCCGTTGAGATCACCAAGCTGATCGGCGCTGATACGGCGGACAACGATCAATTTGGAGTATCCGTCGACATCGACGGTGATACGGCCATTGTCGGAGCACATGGCGACGACAACGCCGGCGGGACGACCGCCGGTGCCGCGTATGTCTTCATCCGAAGCGGCGGTGCCTGGATTCAACAGGCCAAGCTCACGGCCTCGGACGCCGCCTCGGGTGATACCTTCGGCGCCTCGGTGGCAATCGAAGGCGACACAGCGGTCGTCACAGCCGACCAGGATGATCACGCCGGGGGCGTAAGCGCCGGTTCGGCCTATGTCTTCATCCGCATGGACGGCGTGTGGTCGCAGCAGGCCAAGCTGGTCGCGTCTGACGCCGCCGCAAGCGACCGTTTCGGCAACGCGGTCTCACTCTCCGGGGACACAGTCGTTGTCGGGGCGGGCCTGGACGATCACACGTCACTGATGGAACCAGGAGCCGCCTATGTATTCACTCGTTGCAACGGATCGTGGTCGCAGCAGGCCAAGTTGACGGCCTCGGATGCGGCGAATGGGGATCGGTTCGGAGCGTCGGTCGCAATTGATCAAAACTGGGTCGTGGTCGGAGCGAATTCTGACGACCATGTGGGTGGCGCCAACGCCGGCTCGGCTTATGTCTTTGTTCGTGCTGGCACACTCTGGACACAGACACAAAAACTGACCGCATCCGATGCGGCAATGGACGATTTTTTCGGCGACGCAGTTTCGATCTCGGCGGACACCCTCGTGATCGGAGCGCCTGTCGATGACCACGCGGGCGGATCCAATGCCGGCTCGGCGTATGTCTTCGTGCGTCTCGCGGGCGTCTGGTCCCAGCAGGCCAAGCTGACCGCCTCCGATGCCGAACCGGGAGAATTGTTTGGCTACTCAGTCGATATGTCCGGCGACGCGGCGGTGCTCGGTGCCCAAGCCGACGAGGGAATCGGCTCGGCCTATGTGTTCGCCCGCTCGGGCGTCGTCTGGTCCCAGCAGGCGAAACTACTACCCCCCGACGGGGCGCTTAACGACGCCTTTGGATCAGCCGTTGCTCTTTCGGAAACCAGCGCGCTCGTAGGAGCACATCAGGACACTCATGCGGGCGGGATGACGGCGGGGTCCGCCTACTGGTTTGACGTCACCTGCGACGACGACGGTGACGGAATCCCGAACAGCATGGACGTCTGCCCCATGAACGCCGCCGGCCTGCCCGTCGATTGTGCCGGCCGACCCCTGCGCGATTGCAATCTCGATTGCGTGGTCAATGGCGCGGACATCGCCTGCATCACAGACGAAATGCTGGGCCTCTAGAACAACCTGTTTCAAAAACCCTGTGGCACAGGCTAACAGCCGGTATGGAACGGGTCTTGAAACAGCCTGTTGCAATTCCCCGTAGTGCCGACCCGCTCCATGTCGACCGCGCCGACGTGAATTGTTCCGACGCGACGAACGGCGAGGATGTCGCGCCATTTGTTGGATTGCCCCTTGGGTGACTTTGTCGATTTCTGTATCCCCTGAGCCTCTTTTTCTCATCATTCTACGGTTGAATTCCCCCCTCAAACTCATGTATAATCGTCTGTTGACTCATTTTTTCCTGTTCTGTTACACGGCGGGCACGCTCACATGAACGGTTGCGAGTGCCCTCATTTTATCTGAGGGAGTTATCTCGAATGTCAACGCCTTACCAGCCGACACCATACCGACGAATCGCGATCTTGCTTATGGGTGTCCTTCCCGTGTTGATCCAAACAGCGCCGTCGTCCGCTCAATGCACGCCGGTGGAATTGCAGAAACTCACCGCCTCGGATGCGGCTGCGAACGACTTCCTAGGTTACTACGTCGCCATCGATGGCGACACCGCGGTCATCACCGCGCTCGGTGATGACAACGCAGGCGGCATCGACGCCGGCGCCGCCTATGTCTTTATCCGAACCGGCGCATCCTGGACGCAGCAGGCCAAGCTCACTGCCTCAGATGGCGTGGCGGCCGATCAGTTCGGTAATTCGGCGGCCATCAGCGGCAACACGATTGTCATTGGTACGTTGAGCGACGACACTGGAGCGGGGTTGGATGTGGGGTCGGCTTACGTTTTCGTGAGAAGCGGCACGGTCTGGTCGCAGCAGGCCAAGCTCACGGCTTCGGACGCGGTCGCCTTCGACCGTTTCGGTGGCTCCGTCACTATCTTTGTCGACTCCATCGTAGTGGGCGCGTCGCAGGCGGATGCGGGCGCAGCCGACGCTGGTGCTGCCTACGTCTATACACGTAGCGGCACGGTATGGTCACAGCAGGCGAAGCTCATACCGGGCGATCCACTCGGAGGGTCGTTTTTCGGAGTCTCGGTCTCTGTCTCCGGCGACAGCGCCGCGATTGGACGGCACGGCGACACCACTGGCTCCGCGTATGTCTTCACCCGCAGCGGCACCGTCTGGAGCCAGCAACAAAAAGTCAACGCCGCCGATGCCGCCAGCAGCGACCAATTCGGTATCAGCGTGGCCATCCAAGCCAACACGATGCTCGTCGGCTCCCACAAGGACGACAATGCCGGTGGGTCAAACGCCGGCTCCGCCTACGCATTTACGCGAAGCGGCACTGTTTGGACGCAACAAGCCAAAATAACCGCATCGGATGCGGTAACGCAGGATAGCTTCGGCCAATCCGTCGGTTTGGACGGCGACATGGCCGTCATCGGTGCATTACTCGATGACCACGTCGGCGGCACGTCGGATGGATCGGCTTATGTGTACACGCGAAACGGAACAGTCTGGACTCAGCGCGCCAAATTGACGGCATCCGACGCCGCTCCGGACGACACGTATGGCCGTGTTGCCGTTTCTGATGGAACAGCGATCAGCGGGGCCTATGTCGAAACAAACCCCGGAGGAGCATTTGCGGGCAGCGCCTATGTCTATGCCCTGAATTGCGACTCCGACGGCGACGGCGTCTTCGATGAAAACGATGTCTGTCCGAACACGCAGGTCGGCGCTCCGGTCGACGCGACCGGCCGTCCGCTACGCGATTGCAACCTTGACTGCGTGTTCAACGCAGTGGACATTCAGTGCATTGTGGATGAATTACTTGGGCTGTGACTAACCTCGACCTGGTCTTAACAACCAGTATTCGGCACAATTGCAGCCCTACTTCTCTTCCGCCAGCAACCCATAAAACGCCGCGCTCGCTCGCATGCCGCCTTCAAAGTCGGAGACGTGGAAGAACTCATTCGGCGAGTGCGCGTTGCACGTCCCCAGGCAGTACCCCATCATCAGGCTGTCCGCGCCGAGCACCTGCTTCAGCATCGGAAGGATTGGCAGGCTCCCGCCCTCGCGCATCAGCACCGGCTCCTTGCCGAAACCGACGGCCACGGCCTTGCGCGCCGCCTTCATGCCCTTCGAGTTCACATCCGCCAGATAGGGATCGCAGCTCGCGTGCGTCTTGATCTCGAACGTCACGGTGTCGGGCATCCGCGACTTGACCGTCTCTTCAAACAGCCGCTCGATCTCCTCCGACTTCTGATCCGGCACGAGCCGCATGGAGATCTTCGCCCCCGCGAAACTCGGAATGATCGTGCTCGACCCTTCTTTCATGTAGCCGCCGTAGATGCCGTTCACATCCAGCGTCGGCCGTGCCCAGCGGCGATAGAGCGTGTTGTAGCCCTTCTCGCCGTAGGCCTTCGGGCTGCCCAGCTCGCGCAGGAACTCGGTCTCGCTGTAGGGCAGGCCGTTCATCATCGCCACTTCCTCGGCCGACATCTCTTTCACGCGATCGTAGAAGCCGGGGATGGTTACTTTGCCGTTCTCATCGTGGAATGAGGCGATGAGCTTTGCCAACACATTCGCGGGGTTCGCAATCGCTCCGCCAAACGTGCCGCTGTGCAGGTCCTTCTTCGGGCCGGTGACGACGACTTCCTTGTAAATGAGTCCCTTGGTCGCCGACGTGACGGCCGGCACCTCGGCGCTGTACTTCGCGGTGTCGTGGATCACGACATAGTCACACGCCAGGCGGTCCTTGTACTTCTTGATCAGCGGCGCGAGGTTTGGCGAGCCGACCTCCTCCTCGCCTTCGAGGCAGAACTTGATGTTGATCGGCAGGCTGCTCAACGTCTTCATCCACGCCTCAGCCGCGAGGATGGCGCACATCGCCTGGCCTTTGTCATCCGCCGACCCGCGACAGATCATCATGCCGTCCTTCACGATCGGCTCGAACGGCCCGGTGTGCCAGAGCTTCAAGTCGCCCTCGGGCTGCACGTCGTAGTGACCATAGACGAGAATCGTCGGTCGCCCCGGCTTCTGCTCGCCCTCGCCCAGCACCGCGGGCCACCCCGCCGTCTCGACGATCTCGGCCTTCATGCCGGCCGTGATGAGCCGATTCTTCACCCACTCGGCGGCCTTGCGCACATCTGGCCCGTGCTCCTTCTGGGCGGAGATGCTTGGGATGCGGAGGAGGTCGAACAACTCATCGCGAAATCGCGAGGCGTTGGTATTGAGGTATGCGACGGCCTTTTCGACGGCTGGATTGGACGGCATGGTGTCACCCTTGAAAATGGGTTGCGACTCGGTGGAGTCAGGATTGAATCAGTCGGCATTGTCGAGCCGCCGCGTGCCAGCGTCAACGCGGTAACGGTGAGTTGCCTGCGGGCCGTTTACGCTGTAAAAACGCACCCGCCCCGGCGTTGGCCAGTCCGCCTGGGGCGGGAGCAACGACCAATGGATACTAACCGTATCACGCGCCTGCGAACCGCCATGAAGGCCGGCGGGTTCGATGCCGTCTTCGTCAGCAACCCGAAGAACGTCCTCTACCTCACCGGCATCCCACCGATGATGGAGGGGCTGGTCATGCCCTTCAATGATCCGGAGTACTTCGCGCTGGTGCAGACCGACCGCGTCGACGTCCTCTGCGACGGCCGTTACATCGGCGCGATCCAGGGTCGCCCCGGCTACACGACAAACCTGTTGGAGGCCCCTGTCTCGGCCGCGGTGATCGGGAAGAAGGTCAAGGACTTGCTCACCCCCGGCGTGAAATCGCTCGGCTATGAGTCGGACGCGATGCTGCACTGCGATGCACTCGGCCTGATGGCTGCGATTCCATCAGTCACCTGGAAAACCTGCGAAGACATGCTGGCCGCGCTCCGCGTCATCAAGACGCGCGATGAAATCGAACTCATCCGCAAGGCCCAGGCCGTCACCGGCCAGGCCTTCGACCATATCTGCAAGACCATTCGCGTCGGCATGACGGAAAAGGATGTCGCGCTGGAGATTGGCAATTACCTGCGCAAGAACAGCGAGGGCAACAGCTTCAACCCCATCGTCGCGTTCGGAGAGACTGGTGCCTTCCCACATTATGTCCCATCCCCCGATCGTGTGCTCAAGCAGGGCCAAATGGTCCTCACCGACTTCGGCGGAATCTGGAAGGGTTACTGCGGCGACCTGACGCGAATGCTCGTCATGGGCAAGGCCGACGCGCGAATGCGAGAGGTGTACGACCTCGTCCTCACCGCTCAGCAGCGATGTCTCGACGGCATCGCGTCGGGCAAGACCTGTCACGAACTCGACGCCCTCTGCCGCGACTATTTCGTCTCGAAAGGATGCGGCGACGCCTTCATGCACGGCACCGGCCACGGCGTGGGCCTTGCCATTCATGAAGACCCACGCATCAAGAAAACATTCCAGAACAAGGTCGCTCCCGGCATGGTCTTCACCGTTGAACCGGGGCTGTACTACGAAGGCTGGGGCGGCGTACGCATCGAGGACTTGATCGTCGCCACCGAGACGGGCCACGAAAACCTGACCACCACGAGCAAGACGCTCGTGGAAATACAGTAGGGAAGCGCTTATGAAGTCAATCAAACTTGCATCGTCGGTCATCGTCACGATCTTGTGTGGCTGCGCAGCACGAAATGCCAATGTCACGGGGATCAAGTCCGCGCAAGAGATGAAAACGAGGATCGACGCCGGAAACGTCCGCATCGTTCATGCGCTCAACGCGGAACACTACGCCAAGGGTCACATCCCCAGCGCGGTGAACATCGACTACGAAAAGATGACGCCCGAGATGCTCCCCACACAAAAAGACCAGCCGCTCATCTTCTATTGCACGGGCGGCATGTGCCCGGTTGGTCGCATGGCGGCGAACAAGGCCGCGTCGTGGGGCTACACGAACGTCTCAGTGTATGAAGGCGGCATGAAGGATTGGCAGGCATCGGACATGACGGTCGCCAAGGAATGACCACGGCCCATTAGTCCCGAAGGGCGCTCGTCCACTCCGGCCCAGATTCGATGAGTTGTTTCAGGCGCTCTCGCTCATCCGGTCCCACGACGACCCAGATGAATCCTGCCAACTCGGAACCGGTGGGTGCCGGCGGTGCCGTCCGCTGTATCGCGGAGCGCATGAGCGCATCGGCCTTTGTGGCGTTCAATCGAGGACGATTCATTTCATGCCAGGTCGTCACGATCTGATGAATCAGGTCGCCTGCCGGGACGCTCGACGCTTTCAATCCGGCAAACGTGAGCAACGCCGCCGTCACCAAATCGCAGTCTGCATGATGGGCAATGCCGAACGCCCGCACGGCTTCGCGAATGTGACCGTCTCGCAAATTCTGCACACCCGTCAGATACCAAGCCGGGGCGTTGACCTCGTAATCCGCTGTCGCGGGACTTGCGGATGATGGACCATTCATGAGCTTTCCACCGACGAAACGTCCGATTGCCTCTGAGTAAATGGACGCCCGTCGAGCAGAGGAACGCCATGCCGCAATAAGCAATAGCAGGCTGATTCCTCCGCTTGCCATCAGAAAAACGCTAATGGGTGTCATTTGGCCCCGTTGTTACATCCGCAAAAAACCGGTGTCAAGCGAGCCTGTAGCTGCCAATGAACCCTGCCCCAGTTTTTGATGGTGACGATCCGCTTCTCGGACTTAGGGGAAATCCAATTTCTCAACGCGGGAATCTTGCGGTTCGATAAACGGACACGGTTGCGTGTGTCGGGGCACGACAGACAGCAGTTCCCGATAGTCGTCAGAACCGAATCGTCCAGTGAAGGAATCGCAATGGACAACAATCTGCCCAATCACCAAGAACACCTGACGAGTGAATTGGCGGGTGATTCTGAAATGCTCGAACTAATCGAGATGTTCGTGGACGAACTTCCCGCCCGAGTTCAGGCGCTTCAAGACGCCGTCAAAGAAAATGACCTGGCCGCGCTGGCGACCCTCGCTCATCAGCTCAAGGGGTCCGCGGGAGGCTACGGATTCCCCTGGATTACCGAGGCGGCGAAGGCGTTGGAGAACTCCACGAAGCAGGCAGCCGATCTTTCCGCCATACAGACTCAGTTGGAGACCCTGACCGATCTGTGCAATCGTTCCGTTGCGACGGAACGCCCCTGAGTGTCTTATGGGAAACCGCGTACTCATTGTCGACGACGATCCGGCCTCACGGCGACTGATCCACAAGTATCTCCAGGACAGCGGAATGGAGGTCATGGAGGCCGCAAACGGCCGGGAGGCCATGCGCATCGTGCTTGATGAGGCGCCTCCCATCATTGTCACCGATTGGGAAATGCCGGAAATGTCGGGCATCGAGTTGTGCCGCGCATTGAGAACGCATGAGGGAGTTCGCTTCGCCTACATCATCATCGTGACGGCGGAAAGCGATACCGAACGTCTGGTGGAAGCCTTCGAGGCCGGTGCAGACGATTTTCTGCCGAAACCCGTGAATCATCATGAATTGGTCGCTCGACTCCGCGCTGGACAACGCATCGCTCGACTTGAAAGCGACCTGGCCCGGCATGCGCGGGAAATCCATCAACTCAACGCCGAGTCGGCCGTTGTCAACAAGAAACTTGAGAATGCAAACAGCAGGCTATTGAAGATAGCCACCATTGATTATCTGACCGGACTTCCCAATCGACGCGAAGCCATGAACCGACTGCGTGAATGCTGGGCCACATGGGAACGATATCAGTCACTGCTCTCCTGCATCATGATCGACATTGACCACTTTAAGAACTTCAACGACGAGTACGGTCATGCCGCTGGTGATCAGATTCTTGCGGAGACTGCTGGAGTGTTGGCACGATCCGTCCGCGTGAACGACATCGTATGTCGCATCGGTGGGGAAGAGTTCCTCGTGATTTGTCCGCATACCGACATGGATGGTGCCGCCGCCTGCGCCGAAAAGCTGCGAAGTGCCGTCGAGAGTGCTCAGTTCGTGCATGAAGCCCGTCCATTGCACGTCACCATCAGCCTGGGCCTTGCCGAAGCAGGCGATTACATGAAAACGCCCGAGGAGTTCCTAAAAATCGTCGACAAGGCCATGTACGACTCTAAGAACTCCGGTCGAAACTGTGTCACGAGGGCGCCCAGTCTCATGCGACCCGTTGGTTGATCCCTTGGCGGTCCGCATCCTTTCGCCGACAATTCACTCCAATGTCCCGTCCATACGAATCGATGCTCGATCACGTCCGACCCTTTCCGGATCGCGATACGGCCATGCAGACCTTCGTCGACCTGTTATGGCCGGCCCTGCATCCCACCGGCATTTCCTGGCTTGGGTTCTATTTACACACAGGCAACGACGAACTCATCCTCGGCCCCCGACGTGACAAGCCTGCTTGCTCTCCCATCGGCCTTCATGGCGCATGCGGGCAGGCGTTCCTTCAACGCAAGACGTTGATCGTGCGCGATGTTGCCGACCTTGGGGCGAACTACGTCGCCTGCGACCCGCGTGACAAATCTGAAATTGTCGTACCACTGATTAATCAGGATGGTTCATGCTGGGGTGTGTTCGATGTGGATAGCTGGGACATTGGCGCATTCACGGATGCCGATGAAACAGGTCTTACCCGGCTGCTCCGACGAGCCGGTCTCACTTGCGATTGACGCACGTCAATCGAATCGCTCAAACCGCCGCGACTTCCAGCCGCTTTTCGCTGATGGGCTTCACACCGGCATACTGCCCAGCCGCCGGCGTGACAAAGTGGCAATCTTCGCCGAACAAGTCGCGCCGCATGACGACGCCCAACGGCGTGGTGTAGTAGTTGTGCATGTACGCGGCATACTCGGCAATTGCCTGCGCCCACGATCGGCCCGTATCCTCCAGCTTGCGCAGGTGGAAATAGACGCCGTCGATGTTGCCCTGATGGCGCGATAGGATGTCGGCGACGAGAATCTCCTCGGCCGAGTCGCGGATGAACTTCACGTCCAGCTTCTTGCACTGTTCGTGAAACACCACGCGATGCAAATGCTCGACCTGCCGCATCACGCGATGCAGGAAGTCGTGCGAGTGAATCGCCTGATGCAGGATTTCACGCTGTGTTTGCGATGCGCGGGCCATTCGTCGCCTGGTTCCTTCGTTGGATATGAATCACTAACTCGCGGGGCCGATAAGCCCTTCCAGATACGCTTTATCGTACCGAATCGCCGGCTGATTCGCAACGAACTTGAGCATTCTCTGCTCCGAGTCGCATGCGCTCCGGGCCGCACTCACTGCTTCAGTCTGCCGCGCCACCAGCCGACCTTTGTTTGACCCTCGATTTCACGAGGGATAAACTCACATTCGCGTGGGTGGAACAGCGACGCCGTGACGACCTAGATACGGTAGACAAGCCTCGGTGGTTCTCGCCGATTGGCTTGGAATCAGCCTGCGACCGCTTGACCGGGGGTTGCGGGACACATCGCCGACCACTGACGTTGAAAAGGATCGATTGTGCCGAGCGTGCTGGTGCTTCAAGGCCCCGACAAAGGGTTGCGTTTCAATCCCCGCGAGGGCGAAAACGCGCTGGTGGGCCGTTCCAGCCCGGACTGCTCGTTGACTGATTTCACCGTCTCCCGTCGTCACGCCGAACTCAAACCCACGGGCCGAGGCTGGCTCGTCGAAGACCTCAAAAGCGCCAACGGCACCTACCTGAACGGCAAACGGCTCGAACGTCCCACCCGCCTCAAGCACGGTGACCAGATTCGCATGGGCGGAACGCTCATGATCTGGGACAGCAGCGACGAGCTTGGGCTGGAACCGGGCGAAACCGCGGCCGTGGTTGGTGATCTGGTCGACCTCGATGCCGGGCCGGGCCGTTTGGATGCGTCCATCATCGGCTCCGTCGGTGCGTCCGACGACAGCATGATCCTGGCCACGCCCGCCGCCGCCGAGGCCGTCCGATCCTGGCGCGTCATGTCGGCCCTGCTTGACGCCGTCGGTGCCGTGCTCACGCCGCACCAGTTGGTTGAGCGCACCATGGACCTTGTTTTTCAGGAAGTTCCCGCCGATCGCGGTTTTATCCTGATGAAGGACTCGCGCTCGGGGAAATTCGACGCCGAGGTCGTCCGCTGGTCCGACGAGACGCGCGACAAGATTCGCGCCAGCAAGGCCATCGTCGACCACGTCATCGCCAACCGCGAAGGCATCCTCTGCTCCAACGCCATGAGCGACATGCGATTCAAGGGGCCGGCCGCCGCCGAGGTCTCCAAAATCGGTCTCCAATCCGTCATCGCCGTGCCCCTCGTCACGCGGGAGGAAGTCCTCGGCGTCATCTACATCGACTGCGCCATGTCGCGCCACATCTACACCGAAGAGCAACTCCGCCTCGTGGCCGCCATCGGCCAAATGGCCGGCCTGGCGATTGAGGATGCCCGACTGGTGAACGAGCGCGTCCGCACGGAACGACTCGCAGCGGCCGGCGAGACGGTTGCCGCCCTGTCGCATTACATCAAGAACATTCTCCAGGGTCTGATGGGTGGCAGTGAAGTGCTGGAGATGGGCCTGCGCGGGCAGAACTTCGCTACCGTCGATCAGGGTTGGCAGGTGGTTCGACGCAACATGGATAAGGTCCACGCCCTCACCTTGAACATGCTCGCCTTCGCCAAGCAGCGCGAGCCGCGACTCGAACCGGTGCAGCTCAACTTTCTCGTGGAGGAATGCATCAAACTCGTGGCCCGCCGCGCCGAGGACAAGGGCGTCCTCCTCAAGCATGAGTTCGGCGAACCGATGCCGGCCGTCCCACTCGACGAGCACGGCATCCATCAGGTCGTGTTGAACATCATCGTGAACGCGGTCGATGCCGTGGCGAAAGGCTCCGGCATCGTCACCGTAAAGACCGCCTTCGATGTCGCCGCCGACGCCGCCACCATCACCGTCGGCGACAACGGCCCCGGCATCCCCAAGGAGAAGCAGGATCGCATCTTCGACGCCTTCTACTCCACCAAAGGCCACGGCGGCACGGGCCTCGGCCTCGCCGTCGCGAAGAAGATCGTCGACGAGCACACAGGCACGATCACCGTCCACTCCGTCGCCAATCAGGGCACCGTCATCCGCGTCACGCTGCCCACGAAGCCGAAGCAAGGCATCGACAGCGCCGGCACCCACGGCCCCGCCCCAGCGTGAAGTACTACCGGCCCCTCAAAGCGGTCTCCAAGCCAGAGGTTTGTGGCTGATCGCGAAAAAAAGAGGGCCGCAAATGAGTGCAAATGCCCGCAAAAAGCCGCAAAACGGTTGCCTGTTAGGGACCGAGGAATCGAGGGGCAAAGGGGCCAAATGACAGCAGAAATAAACCGAGGCACAAAGGCACAGAGGCAAGGAGGCACAAAGGGAAGGAGGTGGTTGTTGCACAACGCGAGGCATCGTCGACTCCGGCTTGGCACGATGGTTCCACGGTGCATCGAACGGCGACGCATTTCCTCCGCAGACACCTACTAATCTTGCTCAGCGCTTCAGCGAGGTTGTGAATTGTGGTAGGTTGTTGTTAGGTAAGGAGTTGTGGCCGTGGATTGCGCGGATTTCGCAGATTCGTTGGGCAAATCAAGGACGATCACGCCAGTTTCTTCGCAATTTCCTCGTCGAGGATTTCCCGCACGGTTAGGGCGACGATTACTTTTCCGGTTTGGCGAAAAAAGCGGTCGATTTCGCGGGTGGCGTCCTGCGAATAGTCGAAGGCCACGAAGAATCCCTTGTCGCGTTCGCCACGGGTCATCATGGCCTCGAATGAGTCGATGTCCGGGCGGCCGACTTTGTCCTTTTGCTTGACCTGGATCGGATACCACGCATCCATGAAGCGGTCGAATGTCGGCGTCTCGCCCTTCTTGGCTTTGACCTTTTCGGGCAAGGCGGAGACTGGAAAGATTCGGCCGTCGATGCCCATGTCACCGACTTGCACTTTGTTGGGGATTCCGCCGAGGGCGATGACGGCCCAGTTCTCGAACTCGAAACATACTCACGGCGCGAAGGCGTGAACGACAAACTCGTACAATTCCTTCTTCGATGTGCGCTTGCGAATCGTTTCAACGCTCACATCCACGAAACCGACATCCTCGAACATCGCCGCGTAAATGCCCTCGACCGGGAGCATCGTATCGTAGAACTTGGAGTTGCCAACAATGTAGTGGCAGTGAGCACCGGGAGCGAGCACTTCGCACAGGCCTACCATGTGGCACTTGATGTCCTCGAAGTACTTGTGGACGTAGCGGCCAAGCAGCCTGTGGCCCTGGCCGATCTCGTGGATGATGTGATCGAAATGGGGGAATGGAATGTCGCCGTGGCCGTTGGATTTCCATGTGTTCAACATGCTCGTGGCGCAGCCCCATGTGCCGCCAATGGCCTTCCAATCCAGTTCTCCAGCGGCGCGGCCGTCGGAGAGATAGCCAAGCCAGTACATGTACGGACGAAGCTCGCGGATGTAGGACATGCGGTTGGGATAGGGCGGCGACGTGATGACGGCGGTATACTGATCCGCGTTCGTGGGGAGAACGGCGGGAAGGTCGCGCGAATCGCCCAGGAAAACACGGCAATCGGCGGTGGGTGGCTCAATGCTCATGCTGTCGGCGATTTCGTTGGCGGCGACCACGAAGGCGTCGGCGATGCGGTTGGCCGTCCGCGTTGGAGTCTCCGCGACAAGTTCCGCTTCGTCGCCCTTCTTCTTGAAGGACATAGACTGATGGCCGAAGGATACGTTGGAACTCTGAATCATCACGCGGCAGAACGCGACTCGCAAGAGATCGCCGACGTTGTCGGCCCGATCGCGCGTCGGGTTGCGGATCGCGTCGCACAAGGCGGCCAGCGCGTGAAGCGTGGGAGCATCCCACCACTTCTCGATCTGGTGAAGGTTGGGCTTCCACGAGTGAGCGCCCCGCTCACGGGCCTTGTCGGCGATTCGCGCGGCTGCTAATTTTACGGCGCGGGCCGCGCCGTCGTCGAATCGTGTCAGTTTGAGATTGCCGAGCCAGACGAGAAACGGATTGATGTCCACCGCGTGGCAGCGGATGCCCATTGAAGCGCACGCCAGTGGCGTGGTCCCGGTGCCGGAGAAAGGCTCAAGCACTAACTCATCCGGGCCCGACTGCTTGAGAAGTTCTTGAACCAGCCGGAGGGAGTACGCGGGCGTCAGGCGCAGCCAGCCATGCCGCCCGAGCGCGACGTTGCCCCTGAAAGTCAGATGCGCACGCTGTCCGAGCCCATTTGCGGGCTTGCCGTTGGTGACAGGGTGGCCGAAGAGGTCGGTGTTCATCGTAGCAACCCCTCGAACACCGCCAGCGTTTCAGCCTTGATCGCCGCCGAGTTGCGACGGAAAAAACCGGCGAGGTCGTAGCCAAGAACGTCGCGGCAGAAGACGTAGGTGGATTCCGTGGACTTGCCGCTCACTGTTCCCCGAAGGATGAGCCAGTGCGCCCGCTGGTATCGTTCCGCCAGATTGTTGGGAATCTGGACCGAAAGCAGCACCATCACCGGAAGATAGCGGTGTGCAAAGGCGTTTCCGGCGTTGGAGACGTCGGCGTTCTGGCGCTTGGCGTCGTTGCTCTTGTACCCCTGCCGCACTTCAAAGACGCAGCCCTCCAGCCCGCTTGCGTTCTTGCCCTTCAACCCGACGTGCTCGGTCGCCTCAGCAAGCCACGCTTCGGTCCGCCTGCGAGCCGGAGCGCCCGCGATCTTGTCGAGCGGTATTCGGCCGTCGAGCGCGAGCGTTCGCGCCTTCGCCCCCTTCGCCTTCACCTTGTACGACCACATGGAATCGGCGGCGGAGAGGCCCAGCGTGTCTTGCAGCACGCTTTGGAACACCAGTTGGCAACTGAGGCCGATCTGCCGGTACACGGAGGTCATGCCGCCAGCCGCCTTGTGTGCCGCGTAGACCAAGGGCGAGTCAAGGCCGAACCAAGCGTAGAACTCGTCCTCGCGGTAGATCTGCTGAAAGCGTTCAAGCGACACGCCATCGCCCTTGCCGTGGCCGAAAGCAGGCTTGTAGTTGAGGCAAACGCGCAAGGCATTGCGAATCAGCGCCAAATAGCGATCATCGGGGTTGGGTGAACTTGGGTCAGTATCCATCAGGTCACCATTCTTGTGCGAGAATGGCTGGCGTGCCAGTCGCAGTGGTAGTAGAAGCTGCCGGTCCTTTTGAGAACGCGGGCCAGCTCCACGCAGCGCGGCCGCATGTAGTCGATGTACGCCTGCGTGCTGGCGTGCCGGTCATCAAACGACCGCTTCTCCTTGCTCTCGCCCCAGAAGACCTCGTAGTTGCGGTTGGAGTTGAAGGGAGGGTCGATGTAGATCAGGTCGATGCAGGCTTCGGGAAGTTTTTTCAATTGGTCGAGGTTGTCGCCGCAGTAGATGACGCGGGTGTCGAGGAGCGCGGAGGGGCGACGGGTTGTGGTTGCGGCGGGTCGCTTCTTGGGCTCTCGTCTGACCATTCGCGGGAGGGTATGGGTGGGAGGGTTGGTCGTCAACAGTTTTGGTTTTGTTTGGTCAGGCGTTGTGGCCACCGTTCGCACAGATTGCGGTGAATGAATTGGGGGGCGATTCGTAAATATCCTGGAATGGTGGGTTGAGGAACAACCCACCCTACAACTGGCAACCATCGTGTGTACTGCCGGGCGAAGAGAGTTGGGGCGTTTAGGTTTGTGGGATGGGATTTACGCAGAGGCGTGTGCGAGAAAGGATTCGCGCATGAGCAGAGGGATTCCCCCGGTCAATGACCGGGGGCTAAATGAGGAGAGGGGGAACGCGAAGAGGCAAGCCGATGGGGCGATGATTTGAGATTTCAGTATTTCAAGATTTAAGACGCGGGAACGGACTACTCGCGGCCGTAGTGGGCTAGTTTCCATCGCCGGCGCAAGTCTTTGTCGGCGAGCTTTTCGCAGACGTGTTGGTGGATGGTTCGCCACGACGCCTTCCAGGCCGTCGAGGTCCGGCCTGGGCCGTTGAGGTAGCTTTTCAGGAAGCGGAGCTTGTCGGTGCTGGTGCAGGCGGAGCTGTTGAGAAGGCTGGCGCATAGGCGGACGATGGCGCGGAGTTGCTGCGACTCCGACGTACGGCGGGTGTGGGTGATTCCGTCCATGTCGATAAAGGTGAGCGACGGTTCGCCGTCAAACGGCGGCGTCCACGAGACCATCAGATTCGGGGCCTTGAAATCGCGGTGGGCGAAGCCGCGATCGTGGAACATTTTCACCGTTCGCACGACACTTTGGATCAGGCGGTCCTTGACGGCGCGCTGGCGGTCGCCCTTCAGTGCCGCGATGTCTCGCGTCAGAAAGGTTTCAAGATCAACCGCGTTGGGGATGAACTCGGTCAGCAGCAGCGAATCGAGCAGCACTCCGCGAAACAGCCGACGCTCAATCAAGGCCATCGGCTGGGCCGTGGGCAGGTCTCGATTGCGGAGCATGTTGGCGATGTGCCAGGCGCGTTGATTCCGCGATGGGCCGAAGAGCTGGGTCAGCTTCTTCCATGCATTGCGCGCGAGCGGCCGTTTGGCGATGACCTTCACCGGCGGGTCGGTCGGCAGCGTGATCTCGCAGACCGTCGCGGTGTGT
The DNA here is from genome assembly GCA_038042195.1 of Planctomycetota bacterium. Lineage (GTDB taxonomy): Bacteria > Planctomycetota > Phycisphaerae > UBA1845 > UTPLA1 > JACRIM01. The sequence goes on from JBBTET010000052.1 coordinate 35,340, forward strand.
GAGTCCTTGAGCATCTTGTGCCGCGCGGGATCGACGAGCGACAACGGCTCGGCCAGCCATTCTTTCCATTGCTTTTTGGTGTACTCGAGTTTTGAGGCGGCGGCGGCAGCGCTGGGGTGTTTGCAGGCAAGCAACACGTGGCCGCGCCAACCGGCGGCGGGCTTGATTTGGGCGAAGTAGCGCGTGTTGCGGACGATGCGGCGATCGCGCTTCGACCAGAGCGCCTCGGCATGACGCACGGCCTGGGCCTGCAATTCAAAGATCAGTCTGCCGGCATCGATCTGGAGATCCTGTGCGAAAGGGCTGGCCAAGGCGAACTCGCGGCGATAGGCGGCGTAGTCCACCAGGAATCGGCGGCACTGAGCGCGTGTTGCGTGGGATCGGAACCACTGATTGAGCTGCGCCAGATTCTTCACGGCCTGTCGCTGGCTGACCCTCGCGGCGATGTGGACCTTGTGCAAGTCGACAAATAGCGCGTCGCAGCGGGCGGAGTTCTCTCGGACGAGGATGTTGCCGGGGTGCATGTCGCCATGTTGGAAGCCGCACTGATGGGAGCGGGCGATGAGTCGGGCGAGCGAGTCGGTGAGTTGACGAGCCTTGAGTCGATCATCGCGGATCGACTGCCAGAATTCGTTGAGCGGGACGCCGTCGTTGATGGCTTCGGTGATGAGGAGCGACGGGCCGCCGCTGCCGCGCGTCCCGGTCCATGCGGTGGCGACTGGGATGACGGTGGCGATGCCATGCGCGGCACCATAGCGGCCGACCTCCCACTCGCGCAGGGCGATGGGGCCGCGCACGAGCAGCTTGGCTTTGGCGACCCAGCCGTTGGGGTGGTAGAGCTTTGCGAAGTAGTCCCGGCCCCGGCATCGGACCCGCCAGACGTCTCGCTGGCTGTTTCGCTTGACGAGGGAGCAGCCGGGGGCTTCGCGGAGATTGAACCAGTTGATGTCGGAGGCGTTTAGCGTGTCATAGTGCGTGGAGGCGATGCGCCACTGGTACGCGCCGCGAATCTCTTCACGGATGGTGAGCGGCTCTCGTGGAATTGGTTCATCGCGCACGACGGCACTGCGGGTGTTCACGGGTGTCTGTTCCCTATGGCCTGTTGTTGTGCGAGAGCTTCTCAGCATCGGCGCCGTGGAGGGATCGCCCTGTGGGCGGTCGGCAAGGCCGGGTGGCTTCTGTGAAGCGATACTCATGGTAGTCGATGTTGGTTTGCCGTTCAAGCGCGGTCACTCATCCTTACGTCGTCATACCGCCCTTCCCACCGGATACTTTATCGACATCTTAGGGCGATGCTACTGTTGAAAGCGGGGCACACAGCCAAAACAGCGGCAATAATCGGCACGGGTGACTTGGCACACGCAGAAACCACTTGATTTCAAGGGGAATCCGCTAAAGTGTTTGGGGGTGGAATGTTGCGGCTGCTGGTTGGCCTTACGGTTTTAGATCCTTGCGCTCCTGTTTGGCACGCTTTTCCGCGCGATGCCGTAGCATGGCCTGGATGAACTCGTCGATGTTGCCATCCAGCACGCGTTGTGGATTGGTGAACTCGACACCAGTGCGGAGGTCTTTGACGCGCGGATCGTCGAGGACATAGTTGCGAATCTGATTGCCCCAGGCGATCTCGCCTTTCTCGCTGTGCAGCTTGGCCAACTCACTGTCGCGCTTGGCCTGTTCCAACTGCTCCAGCTTCGATTGCAACATGCTCATGGCCTGGCGTTTGTTTTGTTGCTGGCTGCGCTCGTTGACGCATTCGACCACGAGGCCGGTCGGGATGTGTTTGATGCGGACGGCGGTCGCGACCTTGTTTACGTTTTGTCCGCCCGCGCCGCTGGCCCGGCAGAAGCAGAGGATATCGAGGTCTTTCTCTGGAAGCTCGATGACGTTATCGGGGAAGACGGGCAGCACGTCGACGGCGGCGAAGCTGGTCTGGCGTTTGCCTTGGGAATTGTACGGACTGATGCGCACGAGACGATGGACGCCCATCTCCGTGCTCATGTAGCCATAGGCATAGGGGCCTTTGACCAGAAGACTGATCGACTGGATGCCGGCTTCTTCGCCGTCCTTGCGCGACAGCTCCTCAAGTTGATAGTTGTTGCGTTCAAAGTACCGGAGGTACATCCGAAACAGCATGTCGGCCCAATCGCAGGCCTCGGTGCCACCCGCGCCGGCTTGGATGTTGAAATAGCAATCGCGGCTGTCGTTGGGGTTGGACAGCAGCGCCATAAGGGCCACGCGCTCGACCTCGGGGATGAGGGTCAGCCGTTCTTTGTCGGCCTCGGCACGGGTGGCGGCGTCGTTTTCCGACTCTGCAAGTTCCACCAGTATGGCTGCATCCTCGGCGCGCCGGATCACGGCCTCGATCGGATCGACGATGGCCTTGAGTGTCTTGAACTCGGCGATGACGGCCTGCGCAGAATCCCCACTATCCCAGAAGCCGGGCTTGGCCATCTGGCTCTCTTTTTCCTTGAGCAGTTCCTTTTTCCGTGGGAAGTCAAAGAGAGTCCCGGATGGCGTTGAGCCGGGCGGACAGTTCTTCAAGGGTGGCGGTTCCGTCGGGAAGGGGCATAAGCGATACTCCGTTCGATGCGTCGTGATTATAATCGACCTTGCCGTTATCGCCAACCTGAGAAGACATCATGAGTGACACAGTAGATCAACCACGACCACGCAGGCGCATTTCACGAGTCATGATCTTCGTCTTTGTGGCGTCGGTTGTGATCGCCGGGGGGAGGGTCATTCGACAACAGACGCGTATTGCGCTGCGCGATGGGCCTATGGTGCAGATGCCGGAGCCGGGTCGGCTGTCGTTCTCGTGGAAGGTTGCGTCGGTCACGGGCGGCGCGGTCGTGCTTTCATCCGTCAATGGCAAGCTTGAGCACAGAGCTGATCAGGATGGTGAACGCTTCGAGGCGAGCTTCGCGGATTGCCCGCCGGGGACGACGTATTCGTACACGATTCGGACGTCGAGCGGTCTCTTTGGAGGCACGTTGGCGGGGCCTTATGAAACTCGGACTCCGCCCAAGCCGGGGACGCCGTTTCGCTTTCTGGCGTTTGGAGATTCAGGAAACGGAGGCAACACGCAGGCCGACCTTGCCCAACTCATGGTCGCCGCCAAGCCTGATTTGATTATTCACACCGGCGATCTCATTTACCCAAGCGGCAAGATGGAAGACTATCCGACGAATTTCTTTGAACCCTATGCGGAGTTGATCCGACGGATTCCGTTTATGCCGAGCCTTGGCAATCACGACTGTGCCACGGAGCATGGGGCGGCGTTAATCAAGACGTTTGAACTGCCGCGGAATGGGCCACCGGGCCTTGAACTGGAACGGAATTACTGGTTCGACTACGGGGATGCTCGCTTCGTGGCGATTGACTCCAATCCGCCCGAAGAAGAAGGGAGCATCACCAACCAGCAGCGACAGGATGTGGTCGCACCGTGGCTGCGGAAGGTGCTGAGCGAGAGTACGGCCCGGTGGAAGTTTGTCTATTACCACCACCCGTTCTACACCGGCAGCGAGCATCCGGAGTCCGGCGGCGAACACATGAAGACCGCGTTCCTAAAGGTCTATGACGAATGCGGGGTTGATATGGTCTTCTGCGGCCACAATCATCTTTACGAGCGCACGGCTCCGATGCGCGAGGACCAGCCCGTCGCCGACGGAAAGGGAACGGTTTATGTCACCACCGGAGCGGGGGGTGCCAATCGTTACAAGGAATCGGAGAAGCCGCCGAGTTACATTCGGGCGTACAACGATGCTAAATTCAGTTTCACGCAAATAGACCTCTCGCCGGGCAAGCTCGAATTGCGACAGATCGGCGAGGATGGCAAAGCCATTGACACGTATTCGATCAGCAAGTGAGTGACTCCATGAATGACCGTATGAAGAAGACGACTCCGAGATCGGTTGCACGAGCGGCCACGCCACGGCGCAAGTGGCTGTTTTTCTTGATTTTGTTGTTGCTTGTTCCTGTCGTGATCGAGGGAGTCCTGCGGATACCGGGGGTCGGGCCGATGAGTTACGCGCCGCGACGGTTTGAGCCGGATGGGCGGGTGCCGTTTGTTCCCGCGGGGAACTCGAAGGCCCAGCAGGTCGTGTATGACCGCAATGTGACGTTTTCGTCGGTGTACGACCCGCGCGGAGACACTCGCGGCTACTTCGGAAGTGAAGGCCGGGTGGTCTATCGGTTGAACATGTTCGGCATTCGTGGGCCGGACATTCCGTGGGCGAAGGCTGCCAACGGGTTTCGAGTGTTGTGCCTCGGCGATTCGATTACGTTCGGCGAGGGGGTGAAGGAAGAGGACACCTATGCCATGCAGCTTCAGCGGCTCCTCGGTGCCGGAATGAAGGACAGGCAGGCGGAGGTCATCAATCAGGGTGTGCAAGGCTACGGGACCAAAGAGGAGGTTGGGGCATACTTTATGGTTGGTCGCGCCTATCAGCCGGATGTGGTAATTGTTGGTTTTTACCTGAACGATGCGACGGATTTTGGGGAGACGATACGTCAGAATGATGCGAAGAATCGCGACGTGCCATTATCCGGTCTTGCGCGCGTCTCGAAGGCAATGGAAATCGTTGAGCGACGCAGGATCGCAACGGCTCAACAGGAGGAGTTCTTTGCCGCCACGCGAAAGAGCTTTCAATCACCCTTGTGGCAGACGGGCAAGGACGAACTTCTCCGACTCAAGGGGGACATGCTGCAATGGAAGTCGCGCCTCGTCGTGGTGATCTTCCCCGTGTTATGGCAGTTGGACGCCTATCCGCTCGATGACATTCACAAACAGTTGAACGACGACTTCAAGCGGTTGGGGTTGGAGCACCTCGACCTGCTCGATGCGTTTCGAGGGATGGACGCGGAGTCGTTGTGGGTGCATCCGACGGATCAGCACCCCAATGAGATCGCCCATCGCATCGCGGCGGCGCGTATCGCCGAGTACCTGAAGACGCCGGCACCGATCCCTTAACCAGGCCCAGCCATTGGGGTCAATCGCTGATTCGGTGTTGCTCGCCATAGGCGTGAACGATGTCGGTGACGAGGCGGTGGCGGACGATGTCCAATTTCGTCAGTCGGGCCACGCGCACGCCGGCGACTCTTTCGAGTCGCTCGACCGCGTCGGTCAGTCCGCTTCGGATTTTGTGATCGAGATCGGACTGGCTGTCATCACCGGTGACAATCATTTTGCTCTGTTGGCCGAGCCGGGTGAGGAACATGAGCATCTGTGACTTGGTGGCGTTCTGAGCCTCGTCGAGAATGATCGCGGCATGGTTGAGCGTGCGACCGCGCATGAAGGCCAGCGGAATCACTTCGATGATGTCGTTGGCCAGGAACCGCCGAATCTGGTCGAAGTCCATCATGTCGTGCATGGCGTCGAACAGCGGACGCAGGTACGGATTCACCTTGGCCTGCATGTCGCCGGGGAGGTAGCCTAGCTTTTCGCCCGCTTCGACCGCGGGGCGGGCCAAGACGATTCGCTTGATGCGGCCGATCTTGAGCATGGAGAGGGCCATGGCGACGGCGATGTAAGTCTTCCCCGTGCCGGCGGGGCCAACGCAAAAGCACAGGTCGCACTCTTCAATAGCGCGGATGTAGATTTCCTGGCCGGCGGTCTTCGGGCGGATGGGCGCGGCCTTCGCGGAGACGCGGATGACGTGCTCCCCCTCGGGATTCTCAGCGGCTCGCAGATCGGCAATGGCTTCGTCGACGTCGATCTTGGAGAGCGCGGCGTGGTCTCGGATGTGGGATTGAAGATTCTCGATGAGCACGGATGCCTTGCTCACGGCGTCCGAATCGCCGACCAGGCGCAGCGTCGAATCGCGGGCGAAGAGTCGAACGCCAAAGGCATCGCGGATGGCGCGCAGATTGCAATCGGCCGGGCCGAACAGGATCATCTGCTTCTCTGGCGGTCCGGGCAGGGTGAGGGTGAGTTCCAACGTTGGGATCACTCCATGAGGTAAGTCGTCAGTTGCCGTCTGGGGGTTGTCCCCCCACGACGCGGCCACACCTTAGGATTTTAGCAAAATCCAGCAGGCGAGGGGAGCGGTGGGCAGGAGCGAATCCACCACGTCCAAAACGCCGCCAAACGCGGGAATTATCGAGGCCGAGTCCTTCACGCGGGCGTCGCGTGTGAAGAGCGATTCGAGCAGGTC
>JBBTET010000053.1:0-49406 GCA_038042195.1 Planctomycetota bacterium
CCGCCAATTCCTGTAATGCAAGCACGTCCTTTGCCGCCATGACCGGCTGCAAGGCGTCCAGTGGTTCACGACTCGGTTGCTGACGCAGGATTAGTTTTTCGTCTTCACGCGAGGGGTACCCGATGTGAATGCGCAGCACGAAGCGATCGAGTTGATTCTCCGGCAGGAAATACGTCCCCTCGAACTCAAACGGATTCTGCGTCGCCAGAACCATGAAGGGCTGTTCCAGCCGAATGGCCTGCCCCTCAACGCTGACCTGCGACTCGTTCATCGCCTCCAGCAGGGCCGACTGGGTGCGCGGCGTCGTGCGGTTGATCTCATCGGCGAGCACAATGTTCGCGAAGATGGGGCCGCGCTTGAAATCGAACATGCCCGTCTTGTCGTTATAGACGCTGATGCCAAGGATGTCCGACGGCAGCAGGTCCGGGGTGAGCTGCACGCGCGAGAAGCGACAATCAATGCTCTTCGCCACGGCCCGCGCCAGCACTGTCTTGCCTACGCCCGGCACGTCTTCAATCAGCACATGCCCCCGAGCGAGCAGACCGATCAAGAGCTGACTGACGGCCTCGGGCTTACCGATGAAGACGGACTCCACATTCACCCGAAGCTGCTGAAGCTTCTCAAGAAGATACTCGCGTTGGGGGGCGGCGGTGGTGTTCATGTCTATCTTGACCATTATACGAAACTACTCCCGCTTGCCCAATGCCTCTACCGCGATGGACCTCAAATTTCCTTCGTTTTTGACACCGGCCACCATAGGTCCATGATCGTAACGACGACCTGAACACCGAACGACAACCCAAACACACCGCCCGCCACCAGGATGAATATCGCCCCCAACCCCGACACGCGTGCCAGCCACCATCCGCCAAAGTCGAAGATCAGCGTCAGCATCGGCAGCGGCGTCAGAATGGCCTTGGCCCACGCCGGGCCAAACCGCGTCAACGAAAAGAGTACTCCCAAAAGGAGCGTGAACATCGGGATGCTTAGCATATGCTGATGGCTGAACAGGATCAGTCGGGGATAGGTGTACTGAGGCGGCGAAATGGTGAGTGCACCGGTTGCCGTTGGTTTCGCCCCCGCAAACAGTGACACCATGTCATACGACACCTCGAACTCATCCGGGCCGAAAGGGGACTCCTTGGAAATCGCCGTCCCCGTGGACTGGCCGTGGCACCGCAGGCAATCACGCACCATGATTTTGCGTGGAGTACGTCGTCCTTCGCCGTGGTCCAGTCCTTCCTTGTTTGCGCCCGATGTCAACCACGTCTCCAGCACGGCGAAGTCGAGGTCGGACGAAACATACTGCCGCATCTCGCTCCGAATCATCGTCAGCATCCGCGAAGACGCTGCCTTGCCTACCTCATTAGCCTTGTATCCACCGAAGACGGCGCGAATATCGTCCACCGACAACCCCGGTTTCCCGTCGGCCATGCCGTGTCGCTCTTGAATGTTCAAGAATGCGGCGATGTAACCAAGCCCGATCAACATCAAAAATGTCGTCAGCAGGACACGAACACCGGTCGGCAAACTCGGTAGAACGCCCCCTGAGAAGACTCGCCGCACCGATTCGCTCATTCACAAGCTCCGGGAGAAACAGCATTGGTATACAACCCTTATCGGCTGTGTCTGCCAAGCCCCTGATTCACTCCTTCGGCATCGCATCGACCATCGCGCCGCCGACCATCCTTGCGACCTCGTCCATCGTCCCGTTGATCTTCGCGCCGGCCGCTCGTGCATGACCGCCGCCGCCGAAGTTCGCCGCGATCTCCGCCACGTCGATGCCCCGCTTGCTGCGAAAGCTGACCCGGATCGGCCCGTCGTCCGGCGACTCCACCAGCAACACGCACGCCATGACACTGCCGACGCGTTGCGGCTCATTGATTAGGTCTTCGGTCATCTGGTGCGTGGCGCTGCACCGGTTCAACACGTCACGCGGCAGCCGCACGATCGCCAGCTTTCCACCGGCAAGAAGCTCGAACGACGACATTGTCGCCCCGATCAACCGCGCCCGGGGCACCGACTCATTCAGGTACAGCCGCTCATACAATTCGTTCGGCTTGGCCCCCGCAGCCACGAGGCGCGCTGCGGTCTTGTACGCCGCCGCATCCGCGTTCGAGAATCGAAACCACCCCGTGTCCGTAGCGAGGCCCACATATAGCAATTCGGCGGTGACGGGGTCGATCTCCCAGCCTGCCGAGTCGAACAGGTGCGTCACGATCTGCGCACACGCCGCAGCGCTCTCGTCGGCGTACACCTCCCGCACGATGTCGTCTCGCGTCAGGTGATGATCGATTGCCAACTTCTGAAGCGTTGCCGCGCGCACGGCCTCGCAGATCGGCTCGAGCTGTGCCGCCGCGCAGGTATCCAGCACCAGCAATAAATCCGCGCCGGCCAAGTCAGTCGCCATCGTGTTCGTATCCCAGACCGACAATTGCTTGTGTGTATCGAGAAAGGTGTACCGCTCCCCAATCGGCTCATGCAGCATCGCCCGCGCGTCCTTGCCTTGCGCCATCAAAACCCGCTGCATCGCCGCCACACACCCAATCGCGTCGCCATCCGCCCGCGCGTGCGTCGTGATAAGGACTCGATTCGAATGGCAAATCCGATCCAGCGCGGCAGGTAAATCAATGATCACGGGTTTCTTCACGACGTCGCCTCCATCGCGGCAGTGATCTCCCGAACGCGTTCCACATCCTTGGTAATCTGCGCCGTCAATTCCTCGTGGTTGGCGAACCTCACCTGATCGCGGAGCCGCTCCGTCACTTCTAGAACCGCCCGTTCTGAGTACCAATCCCCGGAATCCTCCAGCACAAACGCCTCGACCACGAGCGCCGTGCCGCCGAGCGTGGGCCGCCGACCAATACTGATCGCCGCAGGCCGACGAAGTCCCGCAATCTCCGCGAACCCGGCATACACACCCTCCGCCGGAAGAAGCTGCTCGCCCACGTCCAGGTTGATCGTTGGAAAGCCAAGCGTTCGCCCGTCGCCCGCGCCATGCACCACTGTGCCCACCAGTCGATAGGCTCGCCCCAGACACGCAGCCGCCTGATTTACTTGTCCGGCTGCCAAATACCGTCGAATCGCTGTACTGGAAATGGTGACCAGGTCGTCGCCGATGTGCGTACGATACGGCTCGACGACGTGGACCTGAAACCCGCCGCGCTGCGACATGGTCCGGAGCGTGTCCACGTTGCCCTTGCGATCCCGCCCGAAGCCGAAGTTCGGCCCTTCGACAATGTACGACGGGTGAATGCGCTTGATGAGAATCTCGCGGACGAAATCCTCGGCGGACAGCGACAACAACGGCCAGTCCGTATCCAGTCGCACCACCGCGTCCGCACCCGCACGTTCTAGTTGATGCAATTTTTCTTCCCACGGCGTCAGTCGTGGAACAGCGCGATCCGGCCTAAGCAGCGTAATCGGATGCGGCTCGAACGTCATCGCGATGACCGCCGCGCTGGAGACCTTCGCCAGGGCGTGTGCCGTGCGAAGAATGCGTTGATGCCCCAGATGTACGCCGTCAAAGTTGCCGACGGCCAGAACGCCCCCGCGCAGGCTGTCGTCAATCGAAGAGACATCACGGTAGACTTTCATCACGAGATTCTCACATTACACACGCCGCAACATCCGTTGCAAGCGCAAGGCGTTCAACACCACCGTCAGCGAACTGACCATCATCGCAGCCGCGGCCCACGCCGGCGGCAATCGGCCCGTCGCAGCCAGTGGTAGCATAAGCACATTGTAGATGAACGCCCAGAACAGGTTCTGTCGAATCACGCGCACACTCGCCCGTGCCAAATCGACGGCATCGGCCACCAGATGCGGCGTCGAGCCGATCAGGTTTATGCCGGCCGACTCACACGCCACATCCGCCCCCGTTGCGAATGCGATCCCCACGTCGGCCGCCGCCAATGCCGCTGCGTCATTTACGCCGTCGCCGACCATCGCAACCCGCCGACCATTGGCGCGCAGGCGCTGGACGTGGTTCACTTTGTCACCGGGCGACTGACGGGCGGCGATCTCCGTGATGCCGACCTCCGCCGCCACAGCTCGCGCAACTTCATCCGAGTCGCCGGTCAGCAGTTCGACACGGAATCCCCGATCTCGCAATCGCGCCACCGCCGTTGCTGACGAGGGCCGTAGCGTATCCGACATTCCAATGAGCCCGATTACATTTCCATCGCACGCCACCGCGACGACCGTGTTCCTTTCCTCCTGCACAGCATCGATTCGCTCGGATAGCAATATCCCGCGTGACGCAAGAAACCGCACGCTTCCAACGAGCGCCTCCCGACCCTCCACCGTCGCACAAACGCCGCCGCCAGGGACTAACTCAAATCCCGTCGGCACCGGTATCTCCACGCCATCCCGCCGCGCCCGCGCCTCCAGCGATCGCGCAATCGGGTGTGACGAGAATTGCTCCGCCCCCGCGGCGAGTGCAAGTATCGCTCGCTCATCAAAAGCTCCCAACGCCCGAATCCATCGCACCGACAGCAAACCGGTCGTCAGTGTTCCCGTCTTGTCCCAGACGACTGTATCGACACGCCCCATCGCCTCCAGCATCGCCGCGTCGCGCACGAGTATTCCTCGTAGCGCCGCAACACCTGATGCCACCAGCGTCACCACCGGCGTCGCCAGCCCCAGGGCACACGGACACGCCACCACCAGCACGGCAATCGCGGCACGCATCGCATCAGGCAACGCCGTACGCCCGCCAAACGTCCACCAACCTATGAATGTGATCACGGCCAGCGTAATGACCACCGGCGTGAAGATGGACGCGATCCGGTCTGCCAGCCGTTGCATTCGCGTCTGTCCCGACTGTGCCGTGGCGATCAGCTCCACGATTCGCCCAAATGCCGACCGGTCGCCGACCGACGTGGCTCGAATCAAAAGCGTCCCGTCGGTCACAAGCGTGCCGCCCAGAACACGGTCACCCACCGACTTCTCCACGGGCAGCGATTCACCCGTCATTAAACTCTCATCGATCCCTGTTCGGCCCTCCACGATCTCGCCGTCCACCGGTATTGTGTTTTGTGGTGGAACATAGACCAAGTCATTCAGCCCGACGTCCTCTACGGCGACCGTTTCAATCGCCTCGCCACGCTTCACTCTCGCGGTCTTCGGGGCGCGACGTGCTAAAGCGGTCATCGCCGCCGACGCCCCAATGCGTGTCCGTGCTTCAAGATACCTCCCGACGCAGACGATCCCTAGAATCATCGCGGCGGCGTGAATGTGAATAAGTGCCTCGTCACGCGCAATGAACGTGCCATACACGCTACTGAGAAAGGAGGCCGTGACGCCGAGCGTGATGAGTACATCCATGTTGGCCGTGCGATGCAGCATCGCCCGCAGCCCGCCAACCAGGATCGGCGACCCCGCCGGGCTGACCATCAGCATGACCAGCAGCACCAATTCCAACAGCCGCGCCGCGATCTGACTAGCGTCGGTGTGCGGCCAAAGCACATGACGAAAATGGTCGAGCGCCAGAATCGGCAGCGCCAGCCCGACCGCCTGAATCAACGCCTGCCGATGCCGTCGCAGCGTCTCCTTTGAATCGCGGTCACTCGCCAGTCGTTCAAGCAGTTCCGCCCCGGTCGCCGTGACGTCCGCGTCATAGCCCACCGCCCGCACCGCCGCGATCAGCCGCGACACCGGCACGTCCCCACCCTTCAGCGCGACGCGTGCCGACTCCGTCATTAACTGAACCGCCGCCTCGGCAACGCCTTCCACACCGCGCAGCGCCTTCTCCACCGATGCCACGCAACCGGCACAGTGCATACCAGAGATTCGGAGTTGGACGTGTCGCTGCACGATGAGATACGCCTGCTGTTAAACCACGAACGCTTCGTGACAAAGCGATTCTAGCAGCTTCTCCAACAGGTCAACCGCATTCACGGCCGTGAGCAGGTCGACGCGATGCGCCGGGTCGCCGCCCAGTTGCGGCTTGCATCGGCCCGCATCGGTCCCAGCGGTCACGACCTCCAGTCGCATCCGTGTCCGCATGAAGAGATCGGGCCAAATCAGCGCCGCTGCCGCCACGGTATCACGGACATGCGTCTTGCCAAAGCCCGGCTCGCCGTCGTGATTGAGCATGAATTGCAAAAGTTTGGCCAACACCTGACCGACGCGCGATCCGCTGGATGCCAGATGGGCAACGTGCGACTCATCGAGGCAGATGAATGTCGTGACATCGAGCGACGCTACCGTGATCGGCAGACCCGACGATAGTACCATTGATGCCGCGATTGCGTCGCGATGAAAATTGAACTCGGCAACACCGGCACCGGTATTGCCGCGCGTCCAGACCGCGCCGCCCGACATGACAATCCGCCCGATCTTGCCGCCCAACTCCGGGGCCTCTTTCAACACCGCCGCGAGATTCGTCAGCGGCCCCAACGCCAGAATCGCAACCTGCCCCGCTGACTCTTCAATGATCTGGCGATACAGCGCGACAAAGCTCGGCTCAACCTTTACGCGCCCGTCCGCGAGATCGCACTGTCCAAGTCCGTCTGTGCCAAATTGCTTACGACGATCCGTTAGTCCTGTGACAATCTGGTCCATGCCGCGCCCAACCAGCGGCATTTTCGCGGGGGCGAGAGTCGTCAACAAACGGCCAATGTTCTTCATCACCTGATCCAGCCCGACGTTTCCCCCGACCCCGACAATCCCGCGCACGTCCAGCGAGTCGCTCGCCAGCGCCAAACCGACCGCGACGGCGTCGTCGATCCCCAAATCCGTGTCGATGATGAGCGGCGTGGCCATGCGAACCGACCGCCTGAAAAAGGTGCGTCAACAGGTACAATCCGGATTATCAACTGAGCCGTCCACATGGTCAACGCCGATTCACTCATCGCTGAGTTCCGCCGACGCTTCACCGGCTGTGAGCCATCGGTCCTCGCCCGCGCCCCCGGGCGAGTGAATCTGATCGGCGAACACGTGGATTACAACGGCGGCCTCGTCATGCCCTTCGCCATCCATCTGGCAACATGGGCCGTCGTGGGTCGGCGGGAGGATCAACGAGTCATTGCACACAGCATTCAGTCGCGCGACGTAGTTGAACTGGACTCGCGCCGGATCGGCGAACCGTTGAAGGGATGGGGCGCGTATGTTCAAGGGGTCATCACGGAATTACAGAAACAGGGAATGCCATATTGCGGGATGAACATACTCATCGACAGTGACGTGCCTGCCGGTGCCGGACTGTCTTCTAGTGCTGCATTGGAGTCGGTGGTAGCGCTTGCAGGACTGGAAATAGCAGGGCATTCGCTCAGCCTAAAACAAATAGCCGATGCCTGCCGCAACGCCGAACACAAGTATGCACGGGTACCTTGCGGCATCATGGATCAGATGGCGAGCCTGTTCAGCCGTGCGGAACATATCATGCTGCTCGATTGCCGCGATGAAACCGTCGACTTCGTCCATTGGCCAAGCGTCGACGTTGCACTGGTGATCGTGGACAGTCGCTCGCCGCATGAACTCTCGTCCGGCACATACGCATTGAGGGTCGAAGAATGTAGGAACGCTCAGAGGCATCTAACTACGAATGACGAAGTCCCTGCCGATTTCAGAACGGTGTCATTGAGTCGACTCGAAAAGTTCGCCTGTCAAATGTCGGATGAAATCACTCGCCGCGCTCGACATGTCATCACCGAAATCGCCCGCGTCCGATTGGCCGCCGACGCCCTGCGCCAGGGAGATTTTCAATTGCTCGGCTCCCTCATGGACTCAAGTCACCAGTCCCTCGCCGTCGATTACGAAGTCTCCACCCCGCAGATGGACGCCCTCGCCTCCATCATTCAAAGCGTGGACGGTGTGTACGGCGCACGCCTCACCGGTGCCGGCTTCGGCGGATGCGTGGTTGCCGTTGCCGATCGCGCCGCTGTTCCACGAATCGAGGCGGCCGTGCGCCGCGAGTATGATCCCATCTACGGCGTCATCGCCCCCGTCTGGACCTGTCGTCCATCGGACGGGGCGTCGGTGACGAGACTAGAGCGGCGCATGCCATGAGTGTGTCACAACCCCTCATCGACAGAATCATTCGCGGTGAAAACCTCGCGCAGGATGAGAGCGCCACACTCTTTGAGTCCATCATGACTGGTGAAGTCCCCGCCGATGCCGCTGAGCGAGTCCTTCGCGCATTGAGCGATCGCGGCGAGACCGTGGACGAAATCGTCGGCGCGGCGACCGTCCTCCGCCGCCACGTCACGAGAATCCCCGTCGAGTTCCCCGATGCCATCGACACCTGCGGCACCGGCGGTGATGGCATTAGCACCTTCAACGTCTCCACCGCTGCGGCAATCGTCGCCGCAGCCGCCGGCGCAAAGGTCGCCAAGCACGGCAACCGCAGCTACACGCGCAAGAGCGGCTCGGCCGAAGTGCTGACGGAGCTGGGCGTCGATGTTGACGCGTCGCCCGCCGTCGTCGCCCGGTGCATTCGCGAAGTCGGCATCGGCTTCCTCCACGCCGCCCGTCTACACCCTGCCATGGCCCGCGTCGCCGAGATTCGCCGCAAGATCGGCAAGCCCACCATCTTCAATATGCTCGGCCCGCTTACCAATCCGGCCGGCGTCCGTCGCCAGATCATCGGCGTGCCGCGCGATGCGTGGATCGAGAGGGTCGCACTCGCCCTGTCGAAACTCGGCACGGTCCACGCCTTCGTCGTCTGCGGCGAAAACCGGCTCTGCGATTTCACGATCACCGGTCCGAGCCGCTATGCCGAGATTCGAGGAACACAAGTGACCATGCACGAAATATCCCCCAGCGCGCTCAATATGAAGTTCGCTCCGCTTGAATCGCTGCTTGTTTCAAGTCCTCGAGAAAGTGCGGCGGCGATTCGCGCCGTGTTAAACGGTGAAACCGGTCCGCGCCGCGATCACACTCTATTCAACTCCGCAGCTGCATTAGTCGTTGCCGGAGTTGCGGCCGATTTCGCGCAGGGCCTCACCCTCGCCACCCGCGCTATAGATACTGGCGAAACGAGTCGCACGCTTGTTGCATTGGCGAACGCCTCCCGCACCCTTGTATAACTCATTGGTGTAACAAATTCAGCCATACAGACAATGAATCTTGAGGTTTCGAAATTGGAGTAACGCGTAGGAAGCTTATGGTTCCCGTCCATCAGCGGAAAAGTCGGCCAGGAGTACACCTGCTCGCTCAGCATACGAATCATCTAATTTCCAAAATAAGTCATACCCTCCTGGAATGGGATCCCAATCGCAAACAGCGATTCTTGCTCGTGCCTAGAAAGAGGACAGGTCCACTGCCCAGCGCCAAACAGTAAATCTTCGTAGGTCCACCACAGGGAAATTTTCTTTTCATCGCGACATCGCAATACAAAATAACTGGTTGGGCGGCACATGTACTGCTTTCCGGTCCAATCCCAACGGCTCCGCAAGTTTGCCATTAGTTGGTTGATGATTAGCAGTGATTTCTTGTCGTTGATTACTGTCTCAGAATAGCGGACTCCACCGGCGCGGTGAATTACTCCCGATGGTGATACTGTCGTTCCTCTCGGTATTAGCACAAAGATGGAAATCGAATTGACCTCCAGACCCGACTCTGCGGCGGGGCACTGACCCATAGACCAATACGCAAACGCGTACACGGCAACAAGGGCAAGTACCGAAGTGATAATGCCGGCGGCAATCCATCTCCTCGACAGGATATTGCGGGCCTTGATAGTCTGGCGCCCTATGGATGACCAGATTCGCATCCTCCACCTCCTTTGGATAGTACGCAGATTCGGTTGTTTCTCCCGTTTTTCTTTCGCCCAAGCATTGCAGTCTTGCTAGACAAATGTCATATGCGTTCCGCAGCCCCGAACAGGTTCACGCCCCAGCCTGAGCCATCGCCACCGCTGCCAGCAGCGCCTTCGCCTTGTTCAGCGTCTCCTCATACTCCGCCCGCGGATCACTGTCCGCGACGATCCCCGCGCCTGCCTGGATGTCCACGGTCCACCGCCCACCGTCTCCCGGCGTAATGACCATCGTTCGCAGTGCAATGCAGGTATCCATGTTCCCCGAAAAATCAAAGTAGCCGACGGCCCCGCCATACGGCCCTCGCCTCACCGGTTCCAACTCGTCGATGATCTCCATCGCCCGAATCTTCGGCGCGCCGCTTACCGTGCCGACCGGCAGACACGCCTTGAGCGCGTCCATCGCAGTACAGCCGTCGGCCAGTCGCCCGCCGACATTGCTGCTGATGTGCATGACGTGGCTGTATCGCTCGATGGTCATCAACTCGGAGAGCGTCACAGTGCCCGGTCGCGCCACGCGCCCAACGTCATTCCGACCGAGATCGACCAGCATGATGTGCTCGGCCCGATCCTTGGGGTCGGCGAGCAACTCCTTCTCCAACGTCACATCTTCCTCCATCGTCGCACCGCGCCGCCGCGTTCCCGCCAACGGTCGATTGGTGATCGCACCATCCTCCACGCGGCAGAGAATCTCCGGACTGGCCCCCACGAGGATGCACGTCGGACCCTTCAAGTAGAACATGAACGGCGACGGATTCACCACGCGGAGCGCCCGATAGATGTTGAACGGATCGGCCTGCGTTTCGACGCGCAAACGTTGGCTCAACACGACCTGAAAGATATCCCCCGCGACGATGTACTCCTTTGCCTTGCTCACGGCTGCTTCGTAGTCGGACTGGGTCATTGTGCTGTCAAACGCGATGTCGGGGCGAGCGTCGAGAGCCAATTCGTCAGTCAGTGAGTCAATGGGCTGTTTGAGTTTGGCGACGGTGGATTCGATGTCGTGGCACGCTCGAGCATAGGCCGCGTCGGCATTTCCGCGAGATAAATCGGCATGAGACACGACGAGAATCGTCTTGTTGACATGATCGAAGATCACCAATGAGTCGTAGATGCCGAAGTCCATGTCGTCGAGGTGCCGATCATCGCGCGGCGCATTCGGCAGGTCTTCGTAGTATCGAATCGTGTCATACCCGGCGAAGCCGACCGCCCCTCCGCGAAAGCGCGGCAGCGGAAAGCCCGGCGAACCAATCGCGTTCGATGAACCACGCTCGTTGAGCAGACGCTGCAACTCGTTGAGTGGATCGGCCACTTGGCTCAGCATTTCAACAGTGCCGTCGGGTCGGGCGATAGACGCCGTGTCACCCCGGGCGGTGAAGACCGTGGACGGCGCAGCCCCGACAATGCTGTAGCGGGCAATCTGCTCCCCACCGACCACGCTCTCCAAAAGAAATGCCCGGTCAGTCCCCCGCGAAAACGCCGCAAACGCGCTCACCGGCGTCATCCGGTCTGCGAGCAACCGTCGAAACACCGGAATCAGCCCGCGCGGTGCAGTACGTATCTCGTTCAGCGTTGGGTAAAAAACGGCCAAGGCGCGTTCCTTTCATTTTGGATGAGATCACGCGCCTATTTCTTCAAGACCTTCTTCAATACTTTCTGCGCCGTGACCATCTCCGCCTCCGTGGCCAACGCAATGTAACAAACACTCCGCTTCTTGATCGATGCAGCCGACAGCCCCCGAATGCTCAACCCCGCCGACGCCAGTCCGCGCGTCATCATTGCCCCCAACCCCGGCCGATCCGGCCCCTCGATTCGAAGTGCGTGCATTCCTTCCGCTATCTGCAACCCAACGTCTTTCGCCGCACGCAGCACTTTTGCCCCCTTGAGCGGCGCGACAAACACGCGCGTCGTATTTTGCGTCACCCGTCGGGCAATTACAAACTCCAGATCGGCCCCCGCATTCGAAAGCGCCTCCAGAATCCGCGCCAGCATCCCCGGACGGTTCATGATGTCTATGGCATATACGCCTATTGGCTTCATGACGTAGCTCATTCTGCGCTCCTCAGTTTCGTAGGCTTCGGAGGAAGGTTATCCGAATCCGCCTAACGTTCCACATTACCGGCGCTTGTTGGCGTTTTTCGTTACAAAACGCGAGAGAATGACACGAGAGGTTACACGGTCTTCCATTTGAAGGCTTGAATCCTATCTGACCGAGGTGATGCACGCAGGTTGGAAATGACCTCCAATGCCGTGTCACATGCGGTTTATTGAGTATCTCCTTGCCCAGCCGGGCAGCCAAGGCTCTCATGAGAATCCGGATCAGGATTAGAGTAGCCGGTCAATTCATGATCGGACCATAATAAGTGACAGGAGGACAGCTATCCTCTCGTCTTGAAAGGGTGTGTGGACGCGATGATGGTCCTGGGCACGGACGACGGCGATCACGAGTTGATCGTCGCGGCGCAGAGGGGCGAGAGAAACGCCCTTGACGCCTTCGTGCGCCGGCATGATCGCTGGGTTCGCAACGTGGTGTATGCCACCCTCGGCGACCCCGGCAGCGTGGACGACATCGTTCAGCGAGTCTGGGCGACGGTCTGGCAGCAGATCGGCACTCTGGTCGATCCTTTGCGGTGGCGGGGCTGGCTCTATCGGATGGCCAAAAATGCGGCCATCGACGTGGGCCTGAAGCACGCCCGCGAGCGAAAGGTGCGGCGGGCGTTTAGCGAGGACACCGTCGGCCGCGGCACCGATCCGGCGAAGCGATTAATCATCGCGGAGGAGCATCGGCGGGTCTTGGCGGCGATTGACGCGCTGCCGCCGATCTACAGGGAACCTTTCATTCTCCGGCATCTGGAGGATTGGAGCTACGCTCAAATCGGCGAGGCGATGGGCCTGCCGGTCGATACGGTGGAAACGAGATTGGTTCGGGCCAGACGCCTTCTACGAGGGGCGTTGCAGAAGAACGAGTGAGTGTGATGACAGACTTTGAATCACCACTACCCGACGTCGATGAGGCAGCCGAGCGGTTGATCTGCCGGTCGCTGGACGGCGAGGCCACGTCGGCGGAGCAAGTCGAGCTGGCGAACCTGCTGCTTCGTAACGATGCCGCTCGCGCGCTGTATGACGCATATCGCGCCCAAGATGCGCTGGCCGCCCACGCGCTTCGGCTGGAGTTCGAGAGCGCCAC
This sequence comes from Planctomycetota bacterium, assembly GCA_038042195.1. Taxonomy (GTDB): domain Bacteria; phylum Planctomycetota; class Phycisphaerae; order UBA1845; family UTPLA1; genus JACRIM01. The sequence continues at coordinate 12,948 of JBBTET010000053.1, forward strand.
GACGGCGGTCGCGGGGTCTGTGCGGCGCGGTTTGTGGCTCGCCACCGCGGGCGCGGTGCTGACTGCGGCCGCCGTCCTGGCGTTTTCGTTTGTGCCGGGGCTGTGGAATGAACGGTTGACGGATTCGAGAGGCCCGAGCAGTCGGTCGAATCAGAATCGTATCGCACCAGTGACGCCGCAGATCGGCGAACCGACGTATGTGGATTACAACGAAATCGATACGCTCCCGCGACGGCGGCAGCGCGACCTTCTTCGCGACGTGATCGGCATTCGTGGACCGAACAACGAGATTTATATTTTCGAACGAGGCAAGCAATCAACCCGGATGACCCCGATCTCCGGCGAGTTGTAACGAACTTCAAGTGCGAGTCTGCCACGAACTGTCTCTTCGCTCGCGGGTGCGGCGAGGGACACAACAAAGGAGTAGCAGGTTATGTTTAGTGTTCCAGCATTGATCGTGTGGTCCATGACGCCGTTATGGACGCAGTTGAACGTCGGCGTGATTGATCCGCCGGCCGCCGGTGCGAAGGCCCAGGGGATGTGGGTCGATACGCAATCCGGCGCGCATGATCTCGACGGCGAAGATGGCGCTCACGCGATTCACTTTATCGCCGGTGGACAACCGCAACCTGCCGGCGGCCCGTGGCTGGGCATCTCCTTCGGCCCGGTGGCCAAGCCACTTGCATCCCAGTTGCGACTGGACGCGGGCACGGGGCAGGTCGTGGTCAATGTCGTCGAAGGCTCACCAGCCGACACGGCGGGATTGCAGCAGTATGACATCATCACCACCGTCGATGGCCAGAGCGTCTCCAGCAAGATCGACGACTTCATGACGATCATCCGTGGCTACAAGCCCGGCGACGCGCATTCCATCTCGCTGCTTCGCGGCGGACAGCGCGTGACAACGACTATCACCATCGGCGCTCGGCCCGAGGAGATTGGCGCATCCAAGTATAAGAACGAGGACGAGGAGATTCTCGGAGACCGCACCTTCAGCCGGGGCGGCATGTTGCAAAAGGATGACAAAGGCAACTGGGTCTTCAAGGGTCTGAATCAGCCGGGCCTGCCCGACTTCTGGAAGATGATCCCGGATCCGAAGGATGGCGACTTCAACTTCCGCGTGCCGTTCGGCAGTGCCGGATCGCACATGCAGCTTTTCATGCAAAAGGGCGATGGCCAGTCGACGCGCATCGAAAAGGGCGACGACGGAAAGATCACCGTCATCACCACAACCAATGAGAACGGCAAGGAATCGTCCACGACAAAGACGTACAACTCCGAGGACGAGTTGAAGGCTGCTGAACCGGAGGTGGCCAAGATGATGTGCCATGAGGTGCAAGGCTTTCCGCTTTTCGGTGATGCCGACATTCACATTCAGGGCCTTGATGACGACATCAAACTGAAGATTCACGAGGCCATGAAGGACGCCCACGGCGCGATGGGTAAGGCCAGTATGTTCTTGAAGAAGCAAGACGGCGCGCCGGGTGCCCCCGGCACTGCATCGGCGTTCGCGTTTGGGCACAAGGCCCGCACGAGCTTCGAGACAACGCAGGACGGCAAGGTCCGCGTGACCACGCGAAATGGCGGCGAGGAGCTGGTGACGGTGTACGACAACGCCGACGCCCTTCGAGCGGCCCAGCCCGAGCTGCACAAGAAGTACCTGCGTTTGCAGGATTCACAAGGCAGCACGCCGAAGAATTAATTCTCTGCTCCCGCTCCGCCCACGCTGCGGACACCGTGCTCGCAACACCCCGCAGCGACCGCCGCATGAGAATGCGGCGCGACAGCTGCGATCAACATCGGGCAACCGGTTTGATCGCGGCTGTTTTGTTTTTCAAGAGGTCGATTGCCGTGAGTGTTACTGAATGATGCTGGAGATGTGCGGGAATCCAACCAAACCCGAACCCTTATCGATCATACATATGAAAGAGGCCCGGCATCGTTGCGACGCCGGGCCTCTTCGTCATTGTGTTTCGGGGACTTAAATCAGTTTGACGTCGATCCGCCCTTCGGCATCGCCTCCGTCAGGCCCGGAATCTGATCCGCGCCTTCGGGGACCGTGACGCTGGAACCCTTGAGATCATTGCCGATCGGTTCGGCACGGCCGCCGAGGTGCTTCGAGAGGAAGCCCTCGGTCAACGCGTTGAACGACGTGCGATTCTCCGGTCGGGCGAATCCGTGGCCTTCGTCGGGGTAGAGCACGTAGGCGACGGGGATGTTCTTGTCCTTCATCGACTTGACGATCTGGTCGGCCTCGGACTGCTTCACGCGCGGGTCGTTGGCTCCCTGCCCAATAAGCAGCGGCTTCTTGATCTGATCGACTTTGGTCAGGGGGCTGCACGAGTCCAGAAACTTCCTGCCCTCGTCGGATTGATTATCACCAACGCGCGTGCGAAACATGTCGATCATCGGCTTCCAGTATGGTGGGATCGTCGCGAGCAGCGTGTTGATGTTCGAGGGGCCGACGATATCGACGCCGCAGGCAAACGTGTCTGGTGTGAAGGTGAGTCCGACCAGCGTGGCATAACCGCCGTAGCTGCCGCCCATGATGGCGATCTTTTTCGGGTCGGCGATCTTCTTATCGATGGCCCATTTCACGGCGTCGATGAGGTCGTCGTGCATCTTGCCCGACCACTCCTTGTTGGCTGCGTTGATGAAGTTCTTTCCGAAGCCAGTGGAGCCGCGATAGTTCACGCTGAGGACGGCATAGCCGCGATTGGCGAGCCACTGGTGGCTGCCGTTGAAGCCCCACTGGTCGCGCGCCCACGGGCCGCCGTGAACATTCAACACCATCGGCAGGGCCTTGTTCGGCGTGCCGGAATTCTTCGGATCGCTGTCCACGGGGAGCGTCAGGTAGCTGACGAGGTTCAGATTGTCGCGGGCCTTGATGACCACGGGGTGCATCTTGGCGAGCGGCAGACCCTCCAGCTTGCTGCGATTGCTGAAGAGGAACTTCGCCTTCTTCGCAGTGCGGTCGTAGGCGTAATACTTCACCGGGCCGTCATCGGTGACATAAGTGGCGATCCAATGCTTGTCGTCGAGCGTGCGGCTGGTGATGTTCAACTCGCCGTTGCAGGCCTTTTCGAGATAATCGATGTCGCCCTTGATCGAAGGGTCCAGAATCTCCCAGCGTGTTCGATCGTAGTTGAATGACACGGCCTGAATGGTGTTCTCGGTCGGGTGCATCATCAGGTCATCAACGTCGGCCTTCGCGTCCTCGGCGATTTGCTTCTTCTCACCGGTGGCGAAGTCCATGGCGAACAGGGCCGACGTATTTCGGCCGCGGCTATCCATCATGTAAAGCGTCTTGCCGGTCTTGTCGAAGCCGCCTGGGCTGGTAGTCAAGTTGTCTTCGGAGGGAATCGTGGTGAAAAGGGTCCACGCCCCGCCTTCGTTCTTGTGCATCTCCTGCGAGCCGTCCGGCGTCATCTTGAGTGCCACGCGAACGTTGAAGTCGTCATCACTGAGGTAGCCGACGTAGCCGGTGTTTTTCTCGATCAGCTTTCGCTCGGCGGTGCGTAGATTGACGCGATGAATGTCGTGAAGGGTCTTGTCGCGGTCGTTCGCGGCGATGAGGACTTCATCGGGGAACTTGTGGCTGACCTGCTGAATCCGCGCGGCAATGCCGTCCATCGGCGTGAGGTCGGTGGTCTTATTATCCCTGAGGTTCGTGGCATAGACGTGCCAGTTCTCGTCGCCGCCCTTGTCCTGGACGTAGAGAATCATGTCGCTGTTAAAGGCCCAGAAGTACTGGCGGATGCCGCGCTTCTTGTCCTCGGTCACGGCCTTGGCCGACTCGGGCTTGTCCACCGGGCCGACCCAGACGTTCATGACGCCATTGACCTCCGCGAGATAGGCGAGGTGCTTTCCATCGGGGCTGATCTGCGGGCCGGCCTTGTCGGGGTTGCCGAACAAGACACTTCGCGGGATCAGTGGCGTCCCTTTCGGTTCGGCGGCGGCCTGTCGCACAGGCGACAACAGCCACGCTCCAGCAAGCAAACACACGGCGATTCTGGTTCGATGCAACATTCGATGTCCTCTCAGGATGGGGTTGGTAGGGATCGAGGTTCGACGGTCACGCCGGCACGCTCCCCAGAGTCTTTGAAACGGGATTGCGGTCGCGATCTTTCCGCATGGTAAGTGGAATTGTCGCACGATAAGCGAATATTCAAAGCGCGGCGGGCAAATCCGAGTCAATATGCGAGATTGGTGTGTCCCGGCTTGACGTGGCATTGAATCCGTCGGACTATAATGGGCTTGGGCAGATGCGACGGCATGCAAATGTCTCCGCAAGCGCCCGACGCCTTGGGGCGTTTAGCTCAGTTGGCTAGAGCGCCTGCTCGACATGCAGGAAGTCACAGGTTCGAGTCCTGTAACGCCCAGTCGTGAACCGATTCCGCTAATTTACTGTTGGCGGCAGCGGACAAGTCGGTATGATTCCCACCACGGTCGGCGGCGCGGCACGACCCAGTGGAAGGGGGACGCTCCCCAAGGATCGTGGTCGCTGCGCGGTCGGAATGGAACCGGCCCAAGACGAATCACACGGTGGTGCGCGGTGCAAGAGGCTGTTGGTCGCGATTGCCGTTCCCTCTCTAGTTTGATCCACGCGCCGGTCCCTCGCATAACTTTCCCCGCAAGCCCCCTGGAGCAACTGTGAGCAGAGAATCATCGAACGCCAATGTCGCCCCGTCCGACATGGTCGAATCCACTTTTGGAGAGCGCAAGGCACGCATTGCGGATGCCGGACTGTTCTTTAAGAAGTTCCTTGCAAAAGGCAAACAAATATCATCGGCAGTGCCATCCAGTCCTGTCATGGTGGCAAACATGGTGAGTTACATTGATTTCACCAAGCCTGGAACGATCGTGGAATTGGGCGCGGGGACCGGACCAGTCACGGAGCAGATCCTTGAAAACCTGAAGCCGTTTCATCGATTCGTGGTCGTGGAGAACGACCCGGATTTTTGCGAAATCCTCCGCCGGCGGTTTCCAGAAACGACGCTTTTGCAAGCCGATGCCGGACGCATCACCGAGCCGCTCGCCAACCTGGGCATTCACAAGGTCGATTATGTCCTCAGCGGCCTGCCAACGCCGAATCTCCCGCGTCGTGCCCAGGCGGGAATACTCCGTTGGTTGCGGCGATCGCTCGCGCCGGAAGGCCTCTTTATTCAGTTGACGGTGGTCCCGCTACTGTATCGCGGGTTCTATCGCCGGATCTTTGAGGCCGTGGATTACCGAATGGTCTGGCTGAACATCCCGCCGGGCGGCGTCTATTGCTGCGGAAGGCCAAAGGGGCCGTCGGTTCGAAGCGACGGTGGCGCTTGAATTGAGTCGGCGGTCGAACTTCGCTCGTCTTGACAGAGGTTTGCTTCCTGAGTTAGAAAATACACTTATGGAACGGTCGACGCGGAATCTGGTTGCGATCGGTCGTTAAACAAATCGTCAGACTCTCATCTTTGGAGGTCCGTTGTCATGGACATTCTTCCTTGGTACAGTTGGGTGGCCATCGTCCTGTTGATCGCCGTCATCGTTGGGTACAAGATGTACCAGAAAAAGATGATGGGTTGATCGGCACTGATGCGGTAATCAAGTGCGTCGCGAGTGTGAAACACGCCCGCTGGGCATTGGCCTTTGCGCGCTCCGCCTAGCTATGATCGAAACGGTCCAGAGGGCATTCGTCGCATTTGGCCGTCGGTCCGCAGTGTCGTTTCCCCACGGCAACGATCAGCGCGTGATACTCGTTGTACGTCGCTTCATCAGCAGTCACATTCGCTTCAAACAGCCTCTTAATCTGATCGTATGTCCAGCCCTCGCGTGCGAGTCGATGGCGCACGGCCACGCGCCGCGTGTACGCATCCACGACAAACGTCGTTCTCCCCAACGCATACAGCAGAATGGAATCGGCGGTCTCATGACCGATTCCATGGATGGAAAGCAACTCCGGCCGTAACTGAGGCAGCGGCACTTTTCGTAACGACTCGATGTCGCCCTCATGGTGCCTCCAAATCCAGGCCGTAAACGCCTTCAGCCGCTTTGCCTTGATGTTGAAGTAGCCCGATGGTCGAATCAGCTCCGCTAGGTCCGATTCCTTCACATCGCGCAGCGCGGCCCAGTCGATCATCTTCGCCGCCCGCAAACGTTCGATGGCCTTCTCAACGTTTTTCCAGTTCGTATTCTGCGTCAGGATGGCCCCGATGATGACCTCCGTCGGCGAGTCGCCCGGCCACCATCCCTGTGGCCCATAGGTGGCCAGAAGCGCGTCGTAGAACTCTCGGATGCGGCGGCGGTTGGTCGATGACATGGCGATGGCGGCATCCGGAGCATTGCGTGCGAAAAAGCGTGGTGGTAATCATACCGCCATGGCCAAGCGCAGCACCCGACGAAAGCCCCCCGCCACGCAGGTGCGCCGCACCGGCGCGAAGGCCGCCGCCCTCTCAAACAACTATTGGGACATCACCCATCGGCCGTTGCAGTGCCTGGTCTTTCTTCTGCCGATGATCCTTGCTTATGAAGTCGGCATGATCCTGATTCACGGTCGGCTGCCGGAGAATGAGTGGCCGACGCTTGCCGCGCAGCAGATTCTCAAGTGGTTCTTCAGCCTCTTCGGCGCGACGGGGTACTTCCTGCCCGGGGCCGCGTTGATCGCCGTGTTGCTCGCTTGGCACCTTGCCTCGCGCCAACCCTGGAAGTTCTCCGGCCAATCGCTCATTGGCATGGCCGGCGAAAGCGTGGGGTTGGCGATACCACTGTTGATGCTCAATCACTGGCTGCCGTCGCTCAAGAGCATGTCGGCGTTGCAAGGCGGCGTGTCGGTCGGACTGACCGGCCAAGTCGACAATCTGCTGCTCAGCGTCGGCGCGGGTCTGTACGAAGAACTCGTATTCCGCCTCATCATCATCTCGCTGCTGATGATGCTCTTCATCGACGTCTTGCGCATCCGCGAAGTCTGGTCCGTCGCGGCGGCCGTCGTCCTTTCATCGCTGCTCTTCTCCGCCCACCACTACCAACCCATCGGGGCCGACGCCTGGTCGCTCCAAGAGTTTACTTTTCGCACTGCCGCCGGCGCCTATCTCGCGGCGGTTTTCGTCCTGCGCGGCTTCGGATTGGCTGTCGGCTGTCATGTGATTTACGACGTGATGGCGTTTTTGCTGTAGTGGAAGCGAAAAGACCTTTATCACAATCCAGCGCGCATGACTTCACCGGCGAACCGTTTCCGCCGATCAAATAGTCATCAACGTCCCATCGAATTGCGTGAATCTGAAGCCTTCAAACTTCTCGTTGTAGCAACTTCGTTGATCCAGAAGCAGACGGATCGCCACCAGTTCGCCGAGCTTGAGTGATTCGGTGGCGTCGGATCGCCAGTGGACCCCCGCGATGTTGCGGCCGATGGCAATGTTGTTGGCCAGCTTGTTGAGTTCACCGCCAACAGTGAGCGCCGGACCACCATAGGAAATGAGCTGTGTGGGATCGTTCGGATTGAATACCACCGGATTTGGGATGACAAAGTTCTCATCGAACATTGCCTTGAGAATCGTGACGCACGCGCCGGCGACCGTTGCGTGACCCGCGCCGTAGGACGGATGCAGCGGCGATCCTTCCGAATACTCCATAGGGAGTAGATAGCTCCCGTTTTGACTGAATAGGTGTTGAACAGCTTGCGAATTAAGCACATCGGCGTGAATTGGGTAACTCGCCGAGCCCGTGATATGATTGTGGATGCGGCCCGCGAAGACCTCCGGCCGTAGCCGTCGGTGGACAAACCACTTTTGATACCAGACTGACTTCAGGGCTCGAGTCGAGACCTCGCACATGAGTGTCTTAGAGTAAGGCGGACCAAAGGTGGCGAACCCTTCCTGGTTTTGCGATATCAAATACGGATTGCCGAGGTTGAGGGGGGCACCGATTCCGCTGGAATTCGGATCGGTGCCGGTCCCAACCGGCGCGCCAAGAATAAGGCACGCATGAAAATAGGCTTGGAACAAGACATCGATATGCACCCATTGCCCAAGGTCGCGCCCATTGGAGATGAATCGTCTCACGGATTCGAACGGCTCGGCTTGCGAAGGCACACACCCATTCTGGACACTCAGCCATTGGGCGTATTGCGTCATGAACTTAAGTCCAGCCACATGCGTTCGCATGCGCTGCTCGATGTAGTTCGCTCCGAAGGGACAGGGTTTGTACAGAAACTGGGAGATGTACGGCCCCGTCAAATCGCCCGGTGTCAGGCCGCGGAACAAGGATTGCGGTGTGACTTGGCCCACGATCTTAGGCCCTCGAAAGTCGCTCAAACTCGACAACTCGGCGCAGGCCTCAAGCGTGAGTGGATGGCTGTCGTACTGGTTGAATGGCACATCGCGACACAATGCCATCCAGTAATTCTCGACCATCTCACCAGCCTGTTCGGGACCAGCAAAGGCGGGTGCTGGCGGTTGAGACAAATGATGTGAATCGGCTCCTTGCAAGTCGAGCGCGAGCCCGGCCTGCGGGTTGACCAGCTTGCGGCGGAAGCTCGGCGTCGAACACCCCAACGGGATGGCATCGAAGTCCGACGGTTTGCCGGTATTGAGCGCGTTAATAAATGCGTTATAGGCCGAGAGGCTTACTTCGCCCCGGACGTTGTGAGGCAGCCCCTTCGAGTAATTTGCGATTTTGTTCGAATACAGTGATTCGTCGCCATTCGTACTGTGGTCGGGTAATGGAAAATCTCGCTCCTGCGAAGCTGCCTTGACGCGGATGGTGTATGCCAGATCAGCGCGCTGTACAGGGTCAAGACTTGTTTCAACCGACCACACCGGCGCTTCCCCTAAGCTGCCGCCTCGATGCGTAGTATCGATTCCCGGCGCGGGTTCGGCCGAATGCGAAGAGTCAATCTGGGTGGATAGAAGCGCGGCGCCTGTCGTGGCTAGAAAAGCACGTCGAGTGACTTCACTGCTACTGTCCAACCCATGTTCACGCGTGCCGTTCTTCGGTGGTTCGCTGTCCGCCGGTTTGCCGACGATACCGCGATTTGTCCGAGCTTTAGAGTGCTTGTTGCGAGCCATCTTACACCGCCCCAACGGCCAAACGATTGGGTGAATTGTAACCCATCGAAGCCGTGCAATCAACGCTGGGAGCATTGGAAAACAGGATTGACTTCTGTCGGACCGGGCGCGTTGTGTGTAGCCATTCGCATGAGTCAATCTGCTTCAGAGCAGCGGCCCTTGCATCGCATCGCTTGAAAGTCGTATAATCATGTCATCTTTCTTGTTGATGACGCCCATTTTTGGGGATGAGGCATGATGGAGGGGTATTAATGCGCATGCTGCTCCATAGCACGGCGGTCTGGTGGTTGCTTTTCGGCTCTAGTACGTTTGCGACAGATTCCGACGGCGACGGCGTTCCAGACACAATCGATGTGTGCCCAAACACGATGCCAGGTATTCTAGTTGATCCTCACGGCCGGCCAGCCGCCGATTTCAACCTCGATTGTGCGATGGATGGCTTGGACATCAGCGGCTTTGTTCGTCAGTTGTTTACCCCGTCCGGCGGCGTCGCACCAACGATACATCAACTGGTCTCCGTGACACCGGAATCCTCCGGATATTTTGGGATTGCTGTGGCGGGTGTGCCGGATGTCGATGGCGATGGGTTTGGGGATGCGCTTGTCGGTGCAAAGCTGGAAAACCCTGTGGGAACACCAAACGACTGCGGTCGCGCACATCTGTACTCGGGAAAGACCGGGGCGTTGCTGCGAAGCTTCGCGTCACCGAACGAACAGTCGGACGGTCGATTTGGTTGGGGAGTTGGCGCGATTCCGGACGTGGACGGCGATGGCCGTGGAGACGTGATAATCGGTGCCCCGCTCGAAGACCCCGCCGGCGTTCCTCCGGACTCCGGCCGCGCATTCATCTTTTCCGGCGCGACAGGGGCGCTCTTGCTAACGCTGGTCTCTCCGAATGCGCATCAGGGAGCCTTGTTCGGCTTTAGCGCGGCGGGATTGAAAGACCTCAATGGTGATGGCTTCGGAGATGTGGTCATCGGGGCCTGGCACGAAAGCACCCCCGGCAATCCGAGTGACTCCGGCCGAGCCTATGTTTATTCGGGAGCGACCGGCATTGTACTCCATACTCTCGTATCACCGAATCAGACGGTTGCGGGGTATTTTGGAGTGTCCGTGGCCGCTGTACCGGACATCAACGGGGATGGTCTCGAAGACATCGTGGTCGGTGCTCCCGGCGAATCACCCATGGGCCCCATTGCTGCAGGTCGCGCCTACGTTTATTCAGGAGCGGACGGCTCCCTGTTGTGGTCGCTAGTGTCCGGGAACCAGCAGGCGTTGGGTAATTTCGGGGTTTCAGTTGGCGGCGTGCCCGATGTGAATGGAGACGGGCTTGGAGACATGATCGTCGGTGGATCGCAGGAGAATTCCGGCGGTAGCCCGGATTTCTCCGGGCGAGTGTATGTTCTCTCCGGAGCCACGGGTCAAATTCTCTATGCACTCAATTCGCCGAATGAGGAGGAGATCGGTACCTTTGGTAACTCGGTGGCCGGTGTCACGGATATCGACGGCGACGGCCGGGGCGACGTCGTCGTCGGCGCGAGCAACGAGAATCCCGGTGGCAGCCCCGAAGGATGTGGACGCGCGTACGCTTTTTCCGGCGCGACCGGGGCACTGATACAAGCGATGGCCTCGCCTAATCAAGATGCGGGTGGCGCATTCGGCTTTGCCGTGGCCGGTGTGCCGGATGCGTCGGGCGACGGTCGCGGAGATGTGTTGGTGTCGGGCTTGTTCGATAATCCTCCACCCATCCCGATTGATGCCGGAGCAGCCTATTTGTTCAATCTTGCGGACTCTGATGTCGACGGCGTGGCCAATGCGAACGACGATTGTCCGAATACGTCGGCGGGAACACCCGTAGACCTGAATGGGCGCCCGAGCGCGGATTTCAACGGCGACTGTTTGGTGACCATTCAGGATGTCGCGGGATTCGTGAATACGCTTGTGGGTTTGTAGCGGCACTCTTGGCGTCACACAGTTTTCTCTCGTTACGAAATGATCACCGTAACCGACCCCGAGATTCGAGTCAGTGGGGCACCGACTGGTTTCCCGCAGCCTCAACCTCATCCTTCGGCCGACTCTTCCACCGCCGATGTATCCACAAATACTGCTCCGGTGCCTTGCGAACCAAATCCTCCAACGCGTTCGAGAACTCCTGCGTGATCCAGAGCAACGGATCCTCTTGACGGTCCCATTCCTCCGGCTGAATCACGCGGTCGGCGCAGAGTTCATACTCAAACTTCTCCAGCGACAGCCGCCGGGCGCAGCCGACGACGATGGGCACGCGATGCTCCATCGCCAGTAGCCCGATGGATTTGTACGTCGATGCCTTCTTGCCGAAGAAATCGACGAACATCCCCTTGCTCCCCGCGTTCTGGTCGGCGATGAAGCACAGCGCCCCGCCCGACTCAATCACATCGCCGGCCGCCCGCGTCGCGCCCTTCTTATAGAGCAGCTTCAAACCGCTCCGCTCGCGCTGATCCAACAGGAACCGATTTAGATACTCATTATCCAACGGCCGCATGACTGCGACGATGTCGAACCCCAGCACGGCGAGGGCATACCCCAGCAATTCCCAGTTGCCATAATGCCCGGTCAGCATGATGCAGCCCTTGCGTCGAAGCAGAACGCGCAACGCCTCGTCGAGCTTTCGCAGGTGAATGTAATTGGTCAACGTCCACACCGTGATCAGCTTCGGCCCGAACAGCACTTCAATGGCCAGCATGGTGAGTTGCTGCATGGATGCCTTGGCCGTCGCGGAGACCTGCGCGGGCGACATCTCGGGGAACGCCATGCGGATGTGCCCCTCGGCGCGGTTGCGATGCTCACGGAAACGGCTGAGCAGCTTGTTGCCGGAGTTGCTCAGCTTCACCAGCCAGCGCATGAATCCCAACCGGCCCAGCCACGCGGGCACGCGCGTCTCCGGGATCGCATGGGGCAGGTGAAACCAGGCCGCCCCAAACCCGCGCATCAGCCGCAGATTCGTCTCGACGTGAAAGATACTCAGGGCCGTGGTGAGGAAGCGCACCGCGACATAGACAAGGTAATCCACAAAGATGCTGCGTCGCTTCATCCGCGGCGATTCTATCCACCAATCGCGCCGACTGGCAGTATCATCCCGGCATGGCGTATGGCGACGTGCGAATCTCCCGGCCGGCCCTCTTCGGCATCCTCATGACCGTCTCAGTAGTGGCGTTGCTCCTACCCCCGCGATGGACCACCCCACTCAAGAGCGTCGCACAGCTACTCGTCCCCGCGCAGGACGTCACCCGGTCGGCAGCGTACAAGGCCAGCCAATCCGTGGAACGTGTGGGCCAGACCGACAGCGACACCGGGGCGCAACTCGACTCACTGACCCTCGAACTGGCCTCTGTCGCGGCGGCGCTCGAACAAGCCCACACCGAGAACGACCGGCTGCGAGCGCTTCGGCGGGATCAGGTGCCGCAGCAGGTGCCGGTGCTGCCGGCGCGGATCGTGGCCCGTGATGTGGTTGCGACGCGAGACTCAGCCCTGATCGCCCGCGGGTCGCAGCGCGGCGTCAGCGCCGGCGACTGGGTCACAGCCAGATTCTTCATCGACAAGGGCCTTCGCGCAGGCGTGGAGGAAGGACAGGCCGTCTTGACGGAGCACTGCCTGCTTGGCCGAGTGGAACAGGTCAGCCCGTACATGGCCCGCGTGCAGCTCTTCTCCGACCTCGACAGCCCGCGCATCGAAGTGCGAGTCGGCGTGATGGATGGCAAGTCCTTTCGCTTTGTTGACTATCCTTGCAGCCTGCGCGGCGCGGGCAAGCAGTCGATGCTGATCGACGGCGTCGACTATCGCGTCGTCAACGTGGACGGCGACGACGCCAAGGGCACCAAACGGAGAATCAGCGTCGGCGACCTCGTGTTTTGTGCCCCTGGTCAGCTTGGCCTGCCGCAACCATTGCTCATCGGTCGCGTCTCAAAAATGTCAGAGGACGCGCGGAAGCGGCTGGTGTACAACATCGAGGTGGAGCCGATCAAGGCGACCGACGATCTGCGTGACGTATTCGTGATACCGCTGGTGCCGATCATGCCGATCCCGACCCGCGACCATTGAGCAATGAGCGTTTGAATTCCATGCACCGAGACGACAAAGACAGCGAATATAAAGAGTCGACGGAACCGATGCCCAAAGAGGAGCATCGTCCGCGCCGGCCGCTCATCGAAGTAATTCACCACGACGAGGACGTGATCGTCCTCGCCAAGCCGCCGAGCCTGTGGCTCGACGTGGCCGCGGGTGAGGCGACCAGCGTCACCGAGCAATTGATCAAACAGGGACTGCTTGCCGATGGCCCCGACCCGATGTTCGTGTATCCGCTGGACCCGCCGGTGAGCGGAATCCTAATACTAGCGAAGTCGGAAGTGGCCGCGAGGAACCTCGCCGACCAGGTGAAGGCCGTCGGGATTCAATTGACCGCCCTCGCCATCGTTCGCGGCCCCGTGATGAAAAACGAGGGGACGATTGACTTCAAACTCACCGACCTCGCTGCGGGGCCAAAGGGGAAGATGAAAGTCGACGCGATCCGAGGCCACGACGCTGTCACGACATGGACCGTCCGCGATCAGTTTGTCGGTTTCGCACTCCTCGAATGCCGCACTCAGCCGGTGATGCCGCATCAATTCCGTGTCCACCTCGAAGCCGCCGGCATCCCGCTCGCCGTGGATCCGTTGTACAGCGGCGCGACCAAGCTGCTCCTGTCGTCCTTCAAGGCCGGTTATCAACGGAGTCATCGACGCCCGGAGAGGCCACTGATCGACCGCGTGAGCCTGCACGTCGCATCCGTCGAGTTTCGCCATCCGCAATCCGGCGAGGCCTGCCGATACGAGAGTGTGTTGCCCAAAGACTTCAAAGCAACGCTCCACCAGCTTGAGCGATTCGGCCGGATGCCCAAGTAGCTGCCGACTTGACGCCCTCCAGATGCGACCGTATATACACTCACTCGCAGGGAGGCGATTCGCGCGCGACTAGCTCAATTGGCAGAGCAGCTGACTCTTAATCAGCGGGTTCGGGGTTCAAGTCCCTGGTCGCGCAATTTGTGACACGCCGCAGTCAACGAAATCCGCCAACGCGGCCTCGGCGTCGTCGCACGCTTCCAACTTCTCAATCCACGAAAACCAACATCCAGCGCGACAGCGTAATCGGTGTTTCGCGCAACAAGCCCACTCCCAATCGACGAATCGGCCTCTGGCTCATCGGTGCCGGCGGAAACGTGGCCGCGACGGTGGCCATCGGACTGGCCGCGATTCGACACGGGCTTGCGAAACCGATTGGCATGACAACCGAGGAGCCTCCCGTCGGCGACCTGCCGCTGGCGAAACTCTCCAACATCGTGCTCGGCGGACACGAGGTCAGCAAACAAACAGTCAACGAGACCCTGCAACAACTCCACGAACGCAGCGGGCTATTCACCGACCCTCTGATTCGCACGACGGCGACCGACATCAAAGCCTTCGAGCGAAACATTCGTCCCGGCGCACTCATGCACTCCGGCGAGGCCATCCGCCGCCTCAAGTCGCGACCCGGCGTTTGGAACTCGGGAACCGCCCAGCAAGCAGTGGACCGTATCCGCCGAGACCTGCGGAGTTTCGCCAAACAAAATCGCCTCGCAAACGTGGTCGTGATCAACGTGGCCTCCACCGAGCCGCCGTTCGCGCTGGGGGCCGTACACAAATCATGGACCCGCTTGGAGTCGGCCCTTCGCGGGCCAAAGCCGGTGTTACCATCGAGCAGCCTGTACGCCCTCGCCGCCATCGAAGAGTCGATGCCCTATGTCAACTTCACGCCGTCGCTCGGTGCCGATGTCCCCGCACTGCGTGAACGCGCCGCGACACTCGGTGCCTGCATCATGGGTGCCGACGGAAAGACCGGCGAGACCTTGCTGAAAAGCGTCCTTGCCCCGATGTTCCGGGATCGATGCCTGCGCGTCCTAAGTTGGGCCGGACACAACATCCTCGGCAATCGTGACGGTCGCGTGCTGGTCACGCCGGGAAACAAAGCGTCGAAGCTAAAAACCAAGGACGGTCTGCTCCGTTCGATGCTCGGTGTCTCGACCCAGACGCATACGGCGATTGAGTTTGTCGAATCGCTCGACGACTGGAAAACGGCCTGGGATCACATCCACTTTGAAGGCTTCCTCGGCACGAAGATGAGCCTGCAATTCATCTGGCAGGGTTGCGACTCGGTCCTCGCCGCGCCATTGATTCTCGATCTCGCCCGCCTCGCGGAATACCACGCATCGTCCGGCGGCTCAGGAGTCATGACGCACCTATCGTGCTTCTTCAAAGCGCCAATGGATGTCACCGAACACCGTTTCTCACGACAGATCGAAATGCTGCAACGCTATGCAATGGATCGCGCGAGGGGCCGCTGATGGAACTGCGGCTCGCCTACAGCACCAACGCCTACATGCGAGTCGACGTCTTCGAGGCCATCCGACGAGTGGCCGAGCTAGGCTATCGTGGCATCGAACTCATGGCCGATGCCCCGCACCTGTGGCCGCGGGAAACATCGCGCGAGACACTCGATGCCGTCCGGTCGCTCCTCGATCAACTCGGCCTCACCATCTCCAACGTCAACGCCTTCATGATGAATCGCATCGGCGACAAACGGCAGCCCTACTGGCACCCAAGTTGGATCGAGGCCGACATGGCCTATCGCCGGATTCGCATCGATCACACCATCGCGGCCCTCACGATGGCCAAGCACCTCGGCGCGCCTTGCATCACCACCGAACCGGGCGGCCCCATCGAAGGGGGCGACACCTACGCGGCAGCCATGACCCGATTCGTCGAAGTGCTCAAGCCAGTCGTGGCCCACGCCGAGAATGAGGGCGTGCGACTGCTCGTCGAACCGGAGCCGGGCCTGCTCATCGAGCGATTCGATCAATTTGTTGAGCTATCAGAGCGGATCGACTCGCCCTACATGCGGCTAAACTTCGACATCGGTCACGCCTATTGTGTGAGCGAGGAGCCAAAGGAATGGATTCCGCGCATGAGACAATACACAGCCCACTACCACGTCGAAGACATCGCCGCGTCGCGCATCCATCGCCATCTCGTGCCCGGCGAAGGCGCAATTGATTTCAAGGCCGCGCTGAATGCCCTCGGCGAAAGCTACTTCAAAGAATGCCACGGCTGGATGACCGTCGAGCTGTATCCCTACGTCGATGATCCAGACAGCGCCGGCCGTACTGCAAAACACCATCTGGAATCCATTGCGGCAACTCTATGAGTCGAGTGCGTGCCTATCTGGAGTTGGTGCGAGCGCCGAACCTCTTCACGGCGATCGCGGATTCGCTCGCCGGCTACTGGCTCTGCACCGGTGCCATTAATTTCACCTGGCGAACGGGCCTCATCCTTGCATCGTCGGCGTGTCTCTACGCCTACGGAATCGTGCTCAACGATCTCATGGACGACGAAACGGATCGACAAGAACGCCCATCGCGTCCGTTGCCCTCGGGACGAATCAACACCCTAACAGCGAGAACGATCTGTGCTGCATCGTTGGCGTTCGGAATCCTGCTCGCGCTAGGCGCGGGCGTGAGTCTTGAGAACCCCGACCATATCGACATGCGATTGGCCCCAACGCTGGTGGCGCTGGCCATCGCATTTTGCATCGCGGCCTATGACTGCCTGTTGAAGGAAACGTGGCTCGGCCCCGCCGCGATGGGCGCATGTCGTGGGTTAAACGTACTACTAGGCATGTCGGTCGCGGGGAGTCTGGCGTGGGACATCCGCATGGCCGCGCCCCTGGCAATGTTCATCTACGTCGCCTCGTTCACGGCCTTCGGGCGAACGGAAACTCAGTCCACTCCTCGCCGTTCACTCACCATCGGTACCGCCGGAGTCATCGCGGGACTGCTCGTCTTGGGAGTCCTCGCCGCCCATCGTATCGCCGAGGAAACGTTTACCCTCGTACTCTGGCTGGCGTTTCTGATTCACATGGGCCGCGTGGCGTTGCGAACGATTCGCCATCCGCAGCCGAGATTTGTGCAATACGCCATGAAGACGTTCATCCTCGGAATCATCGCCTTCGATGCAATCATCGCCTCCGCGTCACATGGCTGGCTGGCGGCAGTTGTCTTGCTTTTGTTATTGATCCCTGCGGGCCTCTTGGGGCGCTGGGTCTATTCAACCTAAGGGCCGGCTTCCATCACTTGACCAGCCAATCCCATAATCAGAGTTCCTAACCCGTTGATACAACGGGGGATGCACACCGCAACTCATCAAATTGCCCATATTAACATTTGGTTCGCGCAGAGATATTCTCATGAGATTACTGAAACTGGCGGTCAAAAACGCTTGAAATGACCCCCTAGGCTCTGGTAAAATGTTTTACCGGTAGGACAAGAAGCGTCCAACGAAATTGTATTGAGCAGATTGGTGCAGCGCGATTGGCTCGCGCTATTACTTGGTGCTCAATCAGGAAGTAATGAAGGAGAGAGAAATGAAGAAGGTACTAGCTGCTTTAGTTGTGGTGTGCGCTGCACAGGCTGCCAACGCAAGGCCGATTATAAACGACACCGCAGGTGACGTTTTCACTGGCGCGGGCGGAGGCATCCTCGACATTCTCAGTCTTGAGGTAAGCGACGACACCAGCTCGCTGTCATTCAAGTTCACGCTGGCGGGCGATGTTGTGGCCACCGACTGGGGAAAATACATGGTTATGATTGATACTGTTGCGGGTGGCGACAATGGCGGAAATGGTTGGGCTCGTCCAATCAGTTGGGGTCAGCCTGGAATCGGAGCTGGTGCTGATTACTGGATTGGTTCCTGGGTTGACAGTGGTAATGGGGCGGAAAACTATAACTATTCCGGCTCCTGGGCGCTCCAGGATGCAACCTACAGCAATGGCCTGATCAGCATTGCCAAGGCCGGCAGCACTGTGACGATTTCCACGGCCCTGAGTCGATTGGGACTCGGTGAAAACCAGTCGTTCTGCTTCGACGCCTTCACCAGCGGTGGTGGCGGCACCGATGGCGCGATTGATTCACTGGGTGACCCCGGTGTGCATGTTGGAGATTGGGGACAGCAGTCCAACGCGTTCCCCGTTTGCTATACGACGACACCGGAACCTGGATCACTGGGTCTGCTGTGTATCGGTGGCTTGGCCTTGATCCGCCGCCGACGCTAAGAATAGCGTCACTATTGATCGTTATTGCCGGCCCGTGCTTTTATGAGCGCGGGCCGGCTTTTTTTTGGTGGGGGGCGTGGACGATTAACGCCGACTGAGATACATCTACACGGGACAGCGGCGAACGCGGTAAACCATGTTGCCAGGACCCCAACAATCAACTCCCAATTCACCCGTTCGAGCAATCAGTCGACGACGCCGGCTGATATACATCGGGGTATGCGTGCTCAGCCCGGTTTTCCTGTTGGGTATTCTGGAGTTGATATTGCGTTGCATCGAGTTTGGCGGTTACCCCGGCGTATTGCGATCGGTGGGGACAATTGACAATGCTTCCCTCTACATTACTGAAACCAAGGCAGCCAGCAGCTATTTCATCGCGAACAAGAGCCGCCCGGGCACCATGTATGAAAACGATTTTTTCATTCCCAAGCCGCCCGGCACTCTGCGAATTCTCGTTTGCGGTGAATCGGCGGCCAAAGGATTTCCCCAGCCCCGTGCCTTTGCTGCGTCGGCTTTCCTTGAGTTGATGCTGACAGATCTGCTGCCGGGGCGAAAAGTCGAAGTCATCAACATCGCGACAACCGCCGTGGCGAGCTTTCCGATTCTGGGCATGCTCAGGGATGTGCTGCCCTGTCAGCCGGACGTAGTTGTCATTTATTGCGGAAACAACGAATTCTTTGGCGCCTATGGGGTGGCGTCGCTGCACAGTGCCGGTCGTTCGCCCCTCGGCATGCGCATTCAGCGTGCGTTTCGTTCCACTGCGGTGGCGCAGTTCATCGAGCAGTTCACCCAGGGCGCGGCTTCGACCGACAGCAGAACACTCATGGAAGCAGTGATGGGGAAGGCTTATATCGCCCCCAACGATCCGCTCAGGCTGGATGCGGCCCGCAATCTGCATGAAAACATCGCGGAGATGGTCAAATTGTGCCGCAGCGCCGGAGTTCCCTGCATCGTATGCACGCCGCCTTGCAACGAGCGCGACATGGCCCCGCTGGGGGGTGACGATCTGCGCGGGCTAAGTACCGACTCCCATGCTCTATTTACCAACGCGTTCAAAGAAGGCATCAACAAGGAGACGCCGTTCGAAAAGCGCGCCGCGTTGTTAGCCTCTGCAATCAAAACGTATCCGACCAGCGCCCTTGCTCACTATCAACTCGGCCGGCTGATGTACGCGCGGCAAAAATATGCGGAAGCGCTTCGGGAATTTCAGCAGGCAGTAGACTGCGATTCGATGCCATGGAGGCCTCCTGCCGCAAGTGTCGAAGCCATTCGCACTGCCGCAACTGAAAACGGCGCGATATTGTGCGATCTGACAGGGTCCTTTCGAGCGGCCAGCGAGGGCGGCTGCTGTGGCTCAGACCTCATGGACGACCATGTCCATCCATCGCTTCGCGGTCAGGCAATCGTGGCGCGCTCGCTGATCAAATGTATTAGTGAACTAAGCGACGTAACGAGAATCTCTCCCGGGTCCGAATCGAAGCTGGGTAGCTGGGAGGGTTATGCGAAGCAACTTGGTGACAACCCTTATGAGCGATACGGTGTCGCGCATACGCTTCGCGTGCTCTGCAACGTACCGTTTATCCGCTCTACCAATCCGGATTTCTTTGACAGATTTGATAAGTACTGCAAAGACTTTGAGGCCACCCTGCCTCCACAAATGCTGGAGCAGGCCAGGCGCTGGCAGGATCCCAAAACGCATACCGGCAACATTCAGCGGCCCATCAGCGCCCTGATGGCCAATGTACTGGTGACCGAGGGCAAGCATGCGCTCGCCGAACCGCTGTACGCCTGCGCCATTCGCAATGTTCCGCCATATTCATCGTTAAACCTGGACTACTCCTATTTTCGGCTCGCCGCCTTGGAGCGGGCAAGCGGCACGCTCGGCGAAAATGCGCGGCAGGAAGCACAGCGGGCGATCGAGCGTGGCAAGTTCCTGCTTTCACATGGCTTCGCTGGGAGCGGAATAAGCGAGCGCTTTGTCGGGCGACTCTATCAACTGCGCCACGAGTTCAATGAGGCGATACCGTTTCTACTGGAAGCCCATTCCAAGTTGAAGGGCAAAGACCGGCTTGCAGCGGATCAGGCGCTGGTGGTCTCTTACGTGCAGACAAGGCAAACAGCCAAGGCGCGTCAGTTTCTCTTGGACATGATCAAGTCAAACGATCCCATGGCAGACATGTATCAGCAATTGCTTCGCAATCTGGACGAACATTCCGACAGTCAAACCAGGATAGAACCATAGCGCGATGGCACTGATTCGCCGCAAGCGATAGTCAGCCGGTCAAGAAGGTAAGAACAATTAAAACGGGCGGATGCGACGCGAGTCTCATCCGCCCGTTTTTTCTTCGTTAGGTGTGGTCCGTTCTTACAGTGCGACCCGAATCTTCCCCTTCTTCCACAACTGGGCGACTTCCTGGAAATCCTTGGCCAGTTCCTGCATCCGCCGCATCGTGAGCACCATCTCCTCATACAGCCGATTGTCGTTGAGCATCAGCCCCATCGTGCCTTTGGTGGTGTTCATGGTCGCCACGGCGGTGTCCAACCGCTTCATCACACTCGACATGTCATCCGAAAGTCCCACGAGCCGCCGCATCAGCGCCGCCATATCCTTGGCGAGTGTCTTGCCGTCGCCGGTCATTTCGGCGAAGTTCTGCATGGCGGTCGTCCCCGACTCCGACATCTTTTTCCCGTTGGCCAGCATGCCCCCAAGATTCTGCTGATTTTCCGCGTTGCCGAACACCTCATTAAACGACTTCAACGCACCATCCAGCCGCTGAATCATTGTGGCCATCGTCGCGGTCAATCCCTTCGCGTCAACTTCTTTGATATCGCGCTGCTCCAGCAGCAGTGTCAGGTTCTTCGCCGCCGGCGTCAGGGCGGAGGCCAGTTCGCCGATGTGCGTTGCTGCGTTTACAAGGGAGTGTTGCATATCCTTCGGAACGAGTTGGTCAATCGCGGGGAGCGTCCGGCCGCGAATGGTAGCCGTCCCATCCATCGGCAGCTTTTTCGTATCTTTGGTATCCAGCACGTTGATCTCAATGAGCGGCTTTCCCAGTCCCATGGTCGGCGGCGACACGATCATCTCGCTCGCGACCGGAATCTCAAATTCCTCAATCGTCACCAACACCCTGACACCCTTTTCCAGGCGGGCGTTATCCACAAAGACGATATCCGTTGTTTCGCCGACGCGCTTCCCGTTGAGCGTAACCGCCTGCCCACCCTGCACGCCGGTGACGCCGTCGGCGAATTCGACGTTGAGTAGATAAGTCTTGGTCATCAGGGTTCGCCCGCCGCCATAGACGACAATGAGGCCGCCGAGGACAACCAAACCGAGAATAACGAATGATCCGACGATAATATTCTGGTGCCGGCTGGGCATCTGAGGTCTCCTAGTTTTCAACGCCTTCAAGCGCCGCGAGATCGCGGGCGTCCGCTTTTCCGTCCACGAAACGCCGCACGCGCGGGTCGTCGCTGGTTTTGTAAAATTCGGGCGTGCCGTCGGCGATGATCTTGCCGTGATGCAGCATCACGATCCGGTCGCCGACCTTGAACGCGCTGATCATGTCGTGCGTCACGACCACGCTTGACACATCGAGTTCCTGTTTGAGCTTCAGGATGAGTTCGTTAATCACATCGGCGCGGACCGGGTCCAGCCCCGTGGTCGGCTCGTCATACAACATGACTTCGGGGTTCAGCGAGATGGCTCGGGCCAAGGCGACTCGCTTTTTCTGGCCGCCCGAGATTTCGCCGGGGTGCCGATGTTGCAATCCATCGAGACCGACGAGCTTCAACTTTTGAGCGGCGATCTCCTTGATCTCCTCCGGCGTGTGGTCCGAGTGCTCGGTCAGCGGGAACCCCACGTTCTCCTCGACCGTCATCGAATCAAACAACGCCCCCAACTGAAAAAGCATGCCGAAGCGTCGGCGGACCTCCACCAGTTGCCGCTCGCCAAGGGTGTCGATGCGCCGACCGTGAAAATAGACCTCACCGCTGTCAGGCCGTAATAGCGCCACCAGGTGTTTGAGTAGCACGCTCTTTCCGGTGCCGGATTCGCCGATGACGACCGTGGTCATGCCCTTCTGCAGCGCGAGATCAAGCTTGTCCAATACGACAAGCGCGCCAAATCGTTTCGACACCTGCCGAAGCTCGATGATGATGTCGTTGTCGGTGTGTTCGCCCACGCGCATCCCTAGAGAAACGACCGAAACCCATAGAGCTTGATGCTGATGGTCTGCAACAATTCAGCAAGGAAGTAGTCCAGCGCGAGGATGGCGATGAAGCTGGCTACAAATGCCTCGGTGCAGGCCCGACCCACGCCCTCGGCCCCGGCACGACAGTAAAACCCCTTGTAGCACGAGATCAACCCAAGCGCCGCGCCGAAAAAGTACGCCTTGAGGACGCCGCTGAAGAGATCAAAATTGCCCACGACCTGCTCGGTGAATTCCCAATACGGGCCGTTATCCACACCACGCTGCACCACGGCGATGAACCAACCACCGAGCGACCCGGTCATGTTCGCATAGAGCGTAAGAATTGGAGTCAACAAGAAGCACGCGAGAAAACGTGGAACCGACAAATACCGAATCGGATCGACGCCCATGCAGCGCAATGCGTCGATCTGTTCCGTAACGTGCATCGTGCCAAGCTCCGCCGTCAGCGCCCCGCCGACGCGCCCGGCCAACATGATGCCCGCAAGCACCGGCCCCAGTTCTCGCACGACGGAAATGTTCACCACCGCTCCGAGCCGATCTTCAAGTCCGATCGCACGAAACTGCTCGATGGCCTGAACGGCAAGCACCATGCCGACAAATGCACCAGTGATCAAAATAACGGGCAGGGAGCGAAAGCCGACTTCATAGAGTTGGGGGATCAACAAACGCCACATCCGACGGCTGAATATGGTCCTGGCCGTCCAGAGCAACGTCATCCAGGCAAAAACGCAGAAATCGCCAAAGTCCTCCACGGCTCTGAACACCGCAGCTCCGAGGTTCCCGACGGTTCCGACTTTGGCTTGGGTCATGCATCGCCTCCCTGCGATGGTAGTTCACAGGGTTCTAATCATCCGCATGAATGGTGTCAACTCTCGCACCTGACCCGACTTATACTCGCGAGTGAGTATCCGATTGCATCACCATTGTTCCGGTAATGCAGGTTGCCGAGCCGATCTGAAACCGGGATACTCCACTCAAATCGGCAGCTTCTAGCCTCCCACACAAGGAACCCCCCATGCAACGTACGGTGCTTTCCGCCTGTCTCATTCTCGCTACCGCCCTCGCCAGCCACGCCTCCGAGATACGGGTCGAGGACGACCCGGCTCGCTCCGAGCGACGCTACGCCTTCGAGCAGACCGAACTCTCGAACGGCCTCAGGGTCATCTCGTTGGAAGACTTCTCCTGCCCCATCGTCGCCGTGCAACTCTGGTATCACGTCGGCTCCAAGAACGAGGAACCGCGCCGGCAGGGCTTCGCCCACATGTTCGAGCACATGATGTTTCGCGGCACTGATCGCCTGAATGAGACTGCTCACTTCGACAACGTTCGTCGCTGGGGTGGCGATTGCAACGCTTACACATCGTTCGACAACACGACGTACATACAGAAAGTCCCAGCCAACCAACTGGAGATGGTCCTCTGGCTCGAGTCCGAGCGAATGGTCTTCCTCAAGATCGATCAGAAGGGCTTCGACACCGAACGCCGCGTCGTCGAAGAGGAGCTTCGCCAGGGCCACAATCGGCCCTACGGTCGAGTGCCGGAAAAGGTGCTGGCCGAGTTGTACGGCGACCAATGCTACGGTTGGACGCCGGGCGGTCAGATCGCCGATCTAAGAGCCGCGAAGATCGAGGAACTCGCCGCATTCTGGAACAAGTACTACGTCCCCAACAACGCGACGCTCGTGGTGGTCGGTGCGGTAAAGCACGCCGACATTCAAGCCCTCGCGAAGACGTACTTTGAATGGATCCCGCGTTGCCCCGATGTCATGCAGCCGCCCTTGACGCTCCCGCCCCAAGAGAAAACAAGAACGATCACGCTGAAGGAAGACAAAGGCCCGCTCCCCGTGGTCGGTGCCCTCTTTCGTGTCGCGCCCGATTCTCACCCCGATCATCTACCCTTGCAGGTGCTCATGGGAGTGCTCGGCGGCGGCGAATCGAGCCGGCTCTATGTCGATGCCGTGAAGGATCAAAAAATCGCCCAAGTGGCCCTCGGGGCGGCGTTCAGCCTCGAAAGCGATGGTCTGGCCGGCGCGGGCGGCGTGTTGCTTCCCTTCGGCAAGAAGAAAGAGTTGATGCAGACCGTCAAGAAGCACATCAAACAGCTTCGCGAAGCGCCGATCACATCCGCCGAACTAGAAAAAATGAAAAACCAACTGCGCCGACAAGAAGTCGAAGGCGCGTTGTCCATCGAGAGCAAGGCTCGCCTGCTCGGCCAGTACGCCGTCCTGCGCGGCGACGCAGAAATGATCAACCGCCACCTCGCCGAGATCGACGCCGTCACGGCCGATGACGTCCTTCGTGTGGCGAAAAAGTATCTCACCGATGAACGCCGCGTTAGCATCCTCGTCGAACCAAATGCAGCCGGAATGCTCGGCTCGCTTCTCTCCAAGGAAGATAAGGACGCACAGGCCGATCAACCCATCGTTAGCGACAAGGACAATCACGTGGTCGAGCGCGCCGGGCCGAAGGCCAAGGCCGTGCGACCCAAGGACTTCCCGTCGACTCCCCCGGCCGGCAAGCTCATCGACGCGGCAATGGCAGCCGAGTCATCGTCAAAGAAGCTCTCGAACGGTCTCTCCGTCGTCGTCGTGCCCAATCACGAAGTCCCGATGGTCACCATGGTCCTCGGCATCAAGAGCGGCTCATGGTCCGAGAGCAAGCCCGGCATCGCTAACTTCACCATGGACATGCTCACCAAGGGCACCAAGACGTGCAACGCAAAGAAGCTCGCCGAGGTGTTGGAGTCCAACGCCATCAACCTCGCCGGCAGCACCACCATCGACGCCGCCCGCGTCACGGCCTCCGCCGTCGTGCCGCAGCTCGACCTCGCTGCCGAACTGCTCCGCGACGTCATCGAAAACCCAACATTCCCAAAGGACGAGTTCGACATCCTCTCCAAGCAGACCAAGATGGGTCTGCTCATCTCCAGCAACACGCCCGAATACCTGGCCGACCGCGAGCTTCGCCGCCGAATCTACGGCGACCATCCCTACGCCCGCACCGAGACGGGCGAGTTGAACGACCTCGACAAGGTCAAGCTCGAAGACCTGCGCGCGTGGTGGGGCGAGCACATCCGACCAGAGAATTGTGTGCTGTATCTCGCCGGCGACATCAAACCGACCGACGGCATGAAACTCGCCGAGAAGCACCTCGCCTCGTGGAAGGTGAATGGCTCGTTCAACCCAATGAAGATGCCGGAGATTCCTCCAACCAAGGGCACTCACATTTTCCTGATGGATCGGCCCGGCTCCGTGCAAAGCCAGATTCGCATCGGCCTTCAGGGAATCACCCGTCGCGATCCCGATTACCCCGTTGCCCGCGTCATGGCCACGATCTTCGGCGGCGGCTTCAACAGTCGCCTGAACAAGGCCATCCGCGTGGACAAGGGACTGACCTATGGCGCACGCGGCTCCCTCAGCGCGCAGCGATTCGCGGGCGACGTGCGAATCAGCACGTTTACAAAAACGCCCAAGACCGGCGAAACCCTTACGACCATCCTCACGGAAATCGACCGTCTGCGCACCGCGCCGCCCACCACGGAAGAACTTGCTGACACCCAGTCCTACATTGTCGGTTCATTCCCCGGCGCAAGGGAGACACCCGAGGCCACGGTCGGCGACCTATGGATGATCGAGACGGAAGGACTGCCTAAGGACTATTTCGAGACGTACCTCGACGGCGTGCGCCATGCGACGCCAGAGGCTGTTCTCGAATCCGCAAAATCCATGATCGACCCCAAGAAATTGAACATCATCGTCGTCGGCGAAGCCAAGGCCATCCAGGCCGACCTGGAAAAAATCGCCCCCGTCACCGTCATCAATCAGGTCACGCCCCCCCCCGAACAAAAGGAAGAGCCTGCGACGGCAGATGATTAACCACAACAGCCGCAACGCTCGTCAACTGGCACGAGGACGGTTATTCTATTGGTTTTCAATAAGTTCCCGCCGAGGGAAAGACCAGGAGTCATCATGGCGACGAAAAAGGAACTGCTCAGCAACCCCATCCAACACATCGACATCTCCAAGTTCGACTATGCCAAACAGGTCGACGCGATGGAGCACATGGCCTACAGCAGTCGCGACCTCAATCGCGCGGCGCAAATCTACAACATGATGCTCAACGACCAGCAGTGCGGCATCATCCTCTGCCTGGCCGGCTCACTCGTCTCGGCGGGCTTGAAAAAGGTCTTCGCCGACATGGTCCGCAACAAAATGGTCGACGCCATCGTTAGCACCGGCGCGAACCTCATCGATCAGGATTTCTTCGAGGGACTGGGATTCAGACATTACATTGCCCCCGAGCGATACAAGTCCGGCATGGAGGACGATGCGCTCCGCGAGCTGCACATCGACCGGATTTACGACACCTTCATCGACGAAGACGAGTTGCGAATCTGCGACGACGTCACCAAACAAATCTTCGACAGCCTCGAACCGCGTGCCTATTCCTCGCGCGAAATGCTCCGTGAGTTCGGCCGCTACCTCCATAAGAATGGCAAGAACAAGGACTCCATCCTCCACGCCGCGTACGAAATGGACGTCCCCGTCTTCGCACCGGCCTTCTCCGATTGCTCCGCCGGCTTCGGACTCGTCGCCCACATCGCCGGCCGCAACGGCGAGAACCACGTCATCTGGGACGGCGGCCGCGACTTCTACGAATTGACGCAGTTAAAGATCGAGTGCCCCCGTACCGGCATCTTCATGATCGGCGGCGGCGTCCCGAAAAACTTCACGCAGGACATCGTCGTCGCCGCCGAAATCCTCGGCCAGGACGTCGAGATGCACCGCTACGCCGTCCAGGTCACCGTCGCAGACGTCCGCGACGGTGCCCTCTCCAGCAGCACACTCAAAGAAGCCTCAAGCTGGGGCAAAGTGGACACCGCCTTCGAGCAAATGGTCTTCAGCGAAGCAACCCTCGCCGTCCCGGCCATCGTCGGCTACGGATACCACAAGGGCGCATGGAAGAATCGCGAAGCCCGTCGCTGGCACCGATTCTTTGAGAAGTCGCCGCAACCCGTCGCTTAATAATCGTCCTTGATGAGATGAGGATTGTCTCCATTGGCAACGACAGCAAACTCAACAGTCTCCGCTCTCGCGCTACCGGCGGATGAATCCCCCAAGCACTACATGGTCACCGGCGGCGCGGGCTTCCTCGGAATCAATCTGATCCGCTACCTGCTCTCGCGCGGCCATCGTGTCACGTCCTACGATCTGGCCCCCTTTGATTACGAGGACTGCCGCTCGCGCATCCGCGAAGTGCGCGGCGACATCCGCGACAAAAATGCCGTGCGTGAAGCGGCCAAGGGCGTGCAAATCGTCGTGCATTGCGCTGCGGCCCTCCCGCTCTACACCCCCGATGACATCCGCTCCACCGACCTCGACGGAACGCGCAACGTCCTCGAAGGCGCCCACGAGACCGGCTGCGAGCGAGCCATCCACATCTCCTCCACCGCCGTCTACGGAATCCCCGACCACCATCCGCTCCTGGAGGATGATCGTTTACACGGCGTCGGCCCCTATGGTCAGGCCAAAGTCGATGCAGAGTCCGTCTGTCTCGAATTGCGCAATAAACACGACATGTGCATTCCGATGATTCGACCCAAAAGCTTCGTCGGCCCCGAACGCCTCGGCGTCTTCGCCTTGTTCTACGACTGGGCCAAAGATGGTCACGGCTTCCCCATGATCGGCTCAGGGCATAATCGTTATCAACTGCTCGACGTCGAAGACCTCTGCGACGCGATCTATCTGTGTTGCACGCTCGACCGCGACCGCGTCAACAACGTCTTCAACATCGGCGCGAAGGACTACCTCACCATGCGCGAGGATTACCAGGCCGTCCTCGACCGCGCCGGCTTCGGGAAAAAGATCAAGGGCTTTCCCGCCGCCCCGATGATCTGGACACTCCGATTCCTCGAATTGCTAAAGCTAAGCCCGCTGTACAAATGGGTCTACGAAACAGCCTCAAAGGACTCGTTCGTCTCCATCGAGCGAGCCGAACAGGTGCTGGGGTACAAGCCAAAGTTCAGCAACAAAGACGCCCTCGTTCGGAACTACGAGTGGTACCTGACCAATCTGCCCAAGTTCGCCAACGCCAGCGGCGTCTCCCATCGCGTCCCCTGGAAGCAGGGCGTGCTGCGCTTTGCAAAAGTTTTCTTCTAAGTGTGGCGCAACATGATTGCAATCACCGGTGCGGCAGGCTTCATCGGATCCAACCTGGCCCATCGTCTTGCGCGAGACGGGAATGAATTACTGCTCGTCGATCGCGAGCCGACGCCGGAGAAATCCCCAAACCTCGCGGGTCTGAAGGACGCGACCGTCCTCCGTCACGACGCCTTCCTCGACCTACTCGAATCAAACCGCCTCTCCCCCGAAGCCCTCTTCCACCTCGGCGCATGCAGCAGCACCACCGAGACGAACTGGGACTTCCTCACCGACACCAACATCCGATACTCCCAACGCCTCTGGGCTTGGTGCGCCGCGAATCAACGCCCCCTCATCTACGCCTCCAGCGCCGCCACCTACGGCGACGGTAAGCAAGGCTACGATGATCGAACACCCCCCACGTCGCTGCACCCGCTGAATCTCTACGGAAAAAGCAAGAACGACTTCGACGCCTGGGCATTGGATCTGGTCGCCAAACACCTGCCCGCTCCCCCGCGTTGGGCCGGCCTGAAGTTCTTCAACGTCTATGGCCCGCGTGAGGCCCACAAACATCGCATGGCCAGCGTCGTCTGGCACGCCCGACGCCAGATTCTTGAGATCGGTGAGATGCGTCTCTTCCGCTCCAACGATCCAAAGATCGCCGACGGCGAGCAGCGGCGCGACTTCGTCTTCGTCGACGATTGCATCGCCCACATGGTCTGGCTCTGGAAGAATCCCGCGCCCAACGGCCTCTACAACTCCGGCACCGGCACGGCCTGCACCTTCCTCGATTTGACACGAGCCGTATTCACCGCGCTCAATCGTGAGCCGCGAATCGTATTCATCGACATGCCCGCCGATGTCGCCGGGCAATACCAGAACTTTACGCAGGCCGATATGAGCCGGCTTCGCGATGCAGGGTTCAATCAGCCGCCCACCGCGCTCGAAGTTGGTGTTGCCAAAACTCTCGCAGATCAAAAGTGAGTGGTGTGACGGCGGTCCTGATTATTTCGCCGGCAGGCTGGCCCGACACAATGCGCTACTGACATCCCAATAGTGGAAACCCGCGCACCGCGTTCACGACAAACGCATAAAACCCACCGAGAAGCGGAATGCCCCCTAGCGCCGTCGCCAGTTCACTCAGAAAACTGCATAGCCCCGCAAAAATGCTCATCACCGATCTCCGTGTCGATTAAGTGTGCGTCCTAAAGACCCTTATGGCACCAACTATTAGTCGGTGCATTTCCTGGTTTTATGCACTCTAACTCGTCGCTCCGGTGCCCCCCGCAGGACTCCATACCGACGATCCTGTTACCGGTAGCTTAACCGAGCCGCTGACCCCCGCCACGTTCATCGCCGCCCGAACCAATCCCAGGAAAAACGGGTCAGGTCGCAGCGGTCGACTGGTCAACTCTGGATGCGCCTGAGTGCCGATGAAATATGGGTGCATCGTGGAAGGCAATTCCAATACCTGCATGATCGGAAAGTGCGGCGCACGCCCGCTGAACACCAACCCCGATGCCTCCAGTTGCGGAATGTAGCGCGGGTCCACTTCGTACCGATGCCGAAACCGCAGCCGCACCTCCAACGCCCCGTTATACAGACGCGAAGCGAGAGAGCCAGGCGTCAGCATCACATCCTGCCCGCCCAAACGCATATTCCCGCCCAGGCCCTCGATCTGCTTCTGCTCCGGCAGAATACTGATGATCGGCTCACGCGCCTCCGGGTCGAACTCGGTCGAGTTGCCTTCGCTCAGACCGCATACGTTCCTTGCAAACTCAATCACCGCCATCTGGAATCCAAGACAAATCCCCAGATAAGGCAGTCCGTTGGTACGAGCATGTCGGATACAGGCAATCTTGCCCTCGCCCCCGCGCGCGCCGAAGCCCGCCGGCACGATGATTCCATGCAACGGCTCAAGACGCCCCGCAACCTCCGACTCCTTCAACTCCGTCACGTCGATCCAATCGATCTCCACCTTCACACCGCAACGCGTTCCGCTGTGTTCCAACGCCTTGATGACCGACGCATAGCTGTCGCGCACCGACGTGTACTTTCCGGCAATGCCAATGCGAACCTGTTCCGTCGCGCTGCGCAGCGATCCAAGATAGTCCGTCCAAATGGTACGGTTCCTCTCCTCAAGCCCCGGCTGCACGCGATCCTTCAATCCCAGTATGTCAACCACCGCCTGATCCAGCCCTGCTCCCCGTACCATCTCCGGCACGATGTAGATCGACTCGCTGTCATGCATCGAAAACACCCGATCAAACGGCACGCTCGAATACATCGCAATCTTCTCGCGCACCTTCGATGTGACCGGCAGGATCGCCCGGCACGCAATGATGTGCGGCTGTATCCCGCACTCCAACAATTGCTTGATGCCCAGCTGCGCCGCCTTGGACTTCTGCTCCCCCAACGCCGGCGGCTGTAGAACGTACGTCAGCGCCACGAAGCAAACTCCGCCCGGCCCCTCCTCAAACGCAAGTTGCCGGAGCGATTCAATGTAATAAGCATTCTCCACGTCACCGACCGTGCCACCGATCTCGATAAAGATCACGTCGGCGTCGGACTGCACGGCCAAATGCCGCAGCTTTGACTTCACCTCGCCGGTAACGTGCGGGATCATCTGCACGTCGCGACCGAGGTACCCGCCGCGCCGTTCCTTCTCCAACACGGTGGAAAAAATCTGCCCACTGGTCGCAAAATTTGCGCGGCACATGTCCTGGTCGAGCATCCGCTCATACGTCCCCAGGTCCATGTCACATTCCATCCCGTCGTCCAGCACGAACACCTCGCCATGCCGATACGGGTTCAGCGTACCGGAGTCGAGATTGAGATAGCCCTCCAATTTGATCGGGGCAACGGTCAACCCCTTGTCCTTCAGCACCTTCGCAAGGCTGCTCGCAAAGATGCCCTTGCCCAGCCCCGACATGACGGTACCGAACACCCCGACGTACTTCGTCTTCCCCGGTTTGTAGCCTGACGGCATCGGCGTGTAGTACTCAGTCTCGTCCGAAACGTGCGACAACGTGGAAAGCACATTCTGTGGGTTCATGCTCGGCTCCCGATGGCGTCCCTGCCCGGCCCCGTGATCATGGGGCGACTCACTACTATACATGACCCGTCAACCCCCCTCGAATCGCGGCTTTTTCCAGGGGACTCGTTCCGATGGCGGCACAACTCCTACCGATACATTTGCAGTGTTTTCCACACCCGGCCGACGCCACCGGCAGTTTTTGCCGATCCGCGCGCCGGGCTGGGGTCGAAGCGAATGGTGGGACGGTATGAGTGCTCGTGATCGAATGTTCAACCAGCGAGTACGCAGCGGCATTCCGTCTACGATGGGAACCTATCGAGCCGACCCTCCGCAGAGCGTGATTGAGCGTCCCGTCCTCGTCGCCCGAATGGATGCGGCCATTGATGATCCATTAAGACGATACGGACTCCGGTTGCTCACCCAATCCATTGGCGTCCCGGTCGTCGTTCATCCGTCAGCAAGCCCCGATCTCTATTACGGCTTCGATCCATTGATCGGTCGGACGGCGCGCGTCTGGATTCGTCCGGAATGGGAAGCGTTCACATCGCGCCACCCTCCACAACTGACCCTGATGAATGACGTACCGGTCCTGCATCAAGGCGACGCACCGCTCACCCTCGTGGATCGAAATCGAATTGAATTCGACATGCTCCTCGCCTCCGCATACTGGACCACACTGGCAAGTGAACAGCAGGCCACCCATCGTGATTCCCATCGTCGCGTGCCTGCAAACGCGAGCCTCCTTGGTGCGAATGACTTGTTGCATCGTCCCCCGTTGCATTCGTATTGCAATCTGCTGTCGCGCCTTCTCTGGCCATCGGGCGCGCCGAGCACGCTCCTCCCACGCTGGCCCAATGGCCACAAATGGGCAGCCCTACTAACGCACGACGTGGACCTACCGGAGCGTGCCCCCATTTCACGGTCGCTTCTGAAAGAACTAATACGCCCCCGCTCCTTGTGTCGACGTGACGCATTCTATGCCCTCCGCGCCGAGATCATGCGCCATGGCCTGTTCGAATGTCTGCTCGCCGGACCGACAAAACGCCGCGAATGGGACTTCGGCCGACTCTGCGAACAAGAACGCCGATCGGGCATACGTTCCGCATACTATTTTGCAACGATTAATCGCCGCATCGGCCACGACTGCGATGTGGATTACGACATCCGACTCCCACGGTATCAACACCTGCTGGACTCTCTCAGGGACAACGGTTTTGAGATCGGCCTCCATGCCGCTTACTCGACCATCTCTAATCAGCCGAATGTCGTTGACCAACTGAATCGATTGACTTCTCCAACCCGACAGAATGTCCGCGGCATCAGGCACCATTATCTCCAATTGGATCATGATGATCCGATGCGCACACTCCGGGACCATGCCGCCGCGGGCTTGACCTACGATTCAACCATTGGATTCAACGACGCCCCCGGCTTTCGCGCTGGAATCAATCTCCCATTTCATCCGTTTCATTCTGGCACTGCGGCCATGAATGGATTCATCGAGCTTCCGATGACCCTCGCCGACATGCACCTGCCGCACCATGACACAGCCGTTGCCATGGATTCCGTCCGGTCACATCTGGAGTGCGCTCGGGCGCTTGGCGGCTTGGCCGTCCTGAACTGGCACGTCGGTCATTCCCAGACGCACCCCGGATGGCGAGCAGGTTACATCGAGGCCTGCGAAGTCTTGCGGAGAGACCCGACCGTCTGGACCCCCACCCCAACCGAGATGGCCGACTGGTGGATTCACCGTACGGCCGAATTGGATCGTGCGGCGACGGATTTCACCACAACACAGGTCGAGGAAGTGGATTTGATGTGGCCGGGACGACTGCGAGCTGCCGCTCCACCATTCAGCAATGAATTGTCGGCCGGGAGAGTGCCACACAGCGGTGATGTCAAAATAGTACACAACTGGTTTATGGAAAGCGCCTAGACGGGCACAGGGAATGTGGTCAATACGACATGAAGCAGGCAGCAATTAATATTCGCAACGTCTTCAAACGGTTTCGCCGAGGGGAACAAAAAGACTCCCTGCGCGATCTGGTCGCCTCGTGGATGCGCGGCTCCGGACGGACGCCCACCACCACGAATGATTTCTTCGCATTGTCCGATGTCAGCTTCGACGTTCAGCCAGGTGAAGCATTCGGTATCGTCGGCCCCAACGGCGCAGGCAAGAGCACCATGCTCAAATTACTGGCCGGTATCATCCGACCGACCTCCGGCGTCATCGAAGTCAACGGCCGAGTCTCCGCCCTCATCGAACTGGGTGCCGGCTTCCACGGTGACCTCACCGGCCGTGAGAATATTTACCTCAACGCAAGCATCCTGGGCATCCCTCGAACTGAGGTTCGTCGTAAGTTCAATGACATCGCCGAATTCGCGGACATCGGAGATTTCCTGGACACCCCGCTCAAGAGATACAGCAGCGGCATGCACGCACGCCTCGGCTTCGCCATTGCCGCGCACGCCAACCCACAGGTTCTGCTCGTCGACGAAGTCTTATCCGTCGGGGATCGCGTCTTCCGTGCCAAGTGCCTCGACAAAATGCAATGCTTCTTAAAAGACGGGACGGCCGTCGTGTTCGTCTCCCACGATCTCAGCACCGTCAACCGTTTCTGCGACCGCACCATGGTGCTTGAACGTGGCAAACCGCTATTCATCGGCCCATCCTCGAACGCCATTGGCCTCTATTACGACGCCTGTGTGCAGTCCTTGGTCACCAAGCGGGATGACGGTTCACCCCTCGTGGACGTGTCCAATATATGCGTCACCGACTGCGCCGATCGTCTCCGAACGACCGCCAAGTCCGGTGAGCGAGTCCGGTTTCAATTCGATCTTCATTTTAGCGCCCCGGTCCACGCTCCGTCGTACGGTTTGTCACTGATCCGCTCGGACGACCACTTGACGATCTTCGAATCCAGCAGCACGCGACTGGGCTGGGAGTCGGAATCCGTGGTCGCGGGAGATCGTCGCCATGTGGCCTATGAGTTCGATCTGAATGTTACGCCCGGCCAGTATGCAATCGGCCTGCACGTGCGCGACCGGGATTCCCTCAAATACGCCGTTGAGATGGCGTACGCGGCACAGATTCTGGTGGACAGCACCTCGCCGTCCGGAGGCGTGGTTCACGTCAATCCGTCGTTTGAGCTGCTCGAGATCGAGCCAGTCGAATCAAGCCTGCAAGTCGTCGGCGCGGCCTAGTCTTCAGAAAGTCCCGTTGTGCTCAAAACCTTAAAATCACTGGCGCACCGAACGACCGGACGTGCCTCCAGGCCTCCCTCTTCGGCAACGATTCGCTTTGCTCACGAAACCGACGCGGAGGCAATCAACACGCTTTACAACGATCCGTTGGCTCGCCCGGACGCGGCAGGCATTGCACCCCGATCCTCGGCACAATGGCGATGGGAGTTCATTGAGCAGGCCAACGCCAACCCCGCCTACCTCGTAGCGGAGTTGGAGAATCGAATCGTCGGTACGCAGGGCTACATCCCAATCGCATTCGTGCGCGATGGTCGATTGATATCCACCGGCAAGGACGAGGACACCCTGGTTCACCCCGATCACCGTGGCCGCGGCCTACTCGATGCGATGTATCGACCGCTGGCTCAGCGAGCCGAGTCGGACGGTGTTGCCCTGCTCTGGGGATTCACCCGCACGGCGGTGGAGCCGTTGAAACGCAATGACTATGTGGACGTGGGCTTGAATGACAGCATGGCCAGTTCGCGATGGTCGATCCCCGACGATCAAGGGGGGGGATTGGACGTGCGAGAATGGATCGATCCGGACGAACAATGCGATTCATTCTCGTTGGAGTTCTCGCGCCGAGTCACGGGGATCATGCCGCATCTGACCCAACGCTTCCTGCGATGGCGAATCGTGGAAAACCCCTTCCGAGCCTATCGGATGTTAGCCGCGTATGTCGCTGGAAAGCTCACGGGCCTGGCCGTGTTTAAGCTCCATGACAGGCGAGAGACCGGCTTCATTTCGGAGTTGGTCGCAATGCCAACCGCGCGACACTCGGAATCAATAGTACTTCAGGCGCTACTGCGACAGGGCTTATTGATCTTCCAAAACGAAGGTTACCATCGCGTGGAAGCACGTCCCTCAGGGATGCATCCGTTCAATCAACGGGTGCGGTCACTCTTGAAAGACCTTGGTTTCGTCGAACAACCCCGAGCGTTGGCCTCCACGTTCCTCATCCGCCCGTTGATGCCGGAAGCGGATCACTTTCTAGATATGAGCCAATGGCGAATCAGTGAGATCATGCGGGAATATTGACCGCCCTGTCGATAGGGAAATGATGCCGAAAGTCATGGAACTCAAACAACGCCCCGCCCGACGACGCCCCGGTGATGCCCAGCCGGCGCATCGATCTCCCAATCAAAACGCGCTATCGCAACAGTTGACTGACGTTGCACAGCGTAGTGATTTCTATCACCACCTCCTCGGACTTTCACAACGTACCAATTTACTAACTTCCGATGATCTCACCTCGCTCCCCTTCACGACCCGAGCCGAATTGCAAATCGATCAAGAGACACATCCACCCTTTGGCTCCTATCTCGCCGCGCCAAACGACCACATCGCACGCGTCCACAAAACCTCCGGCTCCAGCGGGCGAGCCTTGCTCATCGCCTTGTCACGCTCCGACATCGAACACAGCGTCGCCGTCGGGGCCGAATGCTTCCGCGCCGCCGGCGCAAAGCCCGGCGACCTGATCGTGCATTGCCTGAACTATTGCATGTGGTCCGGCGGCCTCACCGACCACGAAGCACTTGAGCGAAGCGGGGCGGGCGTGATACCGTACGGCGTGGGCAAGTCGTCCGAGTTGATCGAGATGATCTCCAGCAAGATCAAGCTTCCCAAGGGGAAGGCG
>JBBTET010000054.1:0-12014 GCA_038042195.1 Planctomycetota bacterium
CGGGGTTTGTGTTTGGGTGCAAATACATCGCGGCGGTGCAGGTGGTGATTCCGTTGGGGTTGGCGGTGGCGTGGGTGGTGCGGAGGAAGCGCGAGCAGCTGATGAAGTCCGTAGTGGCGTATGGTCTCGGTGCGGCGGTGACGATGTCTCCGTGGTTGATTCGAAACGTTTTGAACACAGGCAACCCGGTGTTTCCGCTGGCGCGTTCGGTGTTTCCGGAGAAGGCGGGAGTTTGGAATGATGATGGGGCGGCGCGGTGGACGGAGGGGCATCTGCCCGGGCCGAAGCATCGGTCGGCCGGTGGGCGGTTGGAGCGGTTGTGGGATCAGGTGTTTTGGAATCCGTTGTACGGGCCGATCATGCTTGTGGGGGCGGCGGCCGCGGTGATTGTGCTGATGCGGATTCGTAGGTTTGAGACCCTCGTGCCTTGTGTCATCCTGTTTGTATGCACACTGGGGACATGGATCGGTTTTACGCATCTGGTGGATCGGTTTGCGATGGTGGTGCTGGTGCCGGCGGCGATCTTGGTTGCCGTGGTGTGCGGCTCCGTCGCATATCCACTGGCTCGGTTCGGGATTGCATCGATCATTATTGTGGTGAATGCAGGGTTAATCCTGCATTTGGTTTTGAGCACATCGACGAACAAACTTCTGACAGTCCGCGACTCGGTCGGTATCGCGTGGTTCACCGAGGGCGAATGGCCCACG
This sequence comes from Planctomycetota bacterium, assembly GCA_038042195.1. Lineage (GTDB taxonomy): Bacteria > Planctomycetota > Phycisphaerae > UBA1845 > UTPLA1 > JACRIM01. The sequence continues at coordinate 708 of JBBTET010000054.1, forward strand.
CATCAGCATGTGCCGAAGCTCAACGAGATTGTGAGGGCTGGCGGCAAGGTGCTGATGGTCGCGGATGCGAGGCGGTTTTATTTGGATCGGGGCGTGGACTATTGCGTGGTGTTCAATCGGAATCCGTTTGCGGAGGCGGCGGAGCGGATGCCTGCGAAGGAGTTGATGGCGTGGCTGCGCGAGCGGGGGTACTCGCACCTTTTCGTAAACTGGAGCGAGATGGCGCGGCTTCGGGGTTCGCGGTATGGGTTTTGGAAGCCGGTGGATGTGGAGTTGTTCAGGCGAATGAACGAGGCGGGATTGCAGGTGGTTGACAATTACTCGTTTGACGAGGGGAAGTCGTACTATGGGGCGCTCTTTACTGTTGGCCCGTAAGCGCGAAATCTTTGGGGTCGAGCTTCTTGAAGAGGACTTCAGGGATGGGGCCGAGGGAGTGGCCGTCGGGGAGCGGCTCCGTCGCGCGGGGCCAGGTCCATGCGTTTTGCGTGACGTTGAGCGAGGCGCGAATCTTTTCCGCGGCGAAGGGAAGGAACGGTTCCAGCAAGACGCCGAGTGTGCGAACCGCCTGGATGCAGGTATGGATGGTCGTCGCGGTGCGTGCCATGTCGGTCTTGCGGCTGGTCCACGGAGCGCGGGTGTCGATGTAGCGGTTGCACTCGCGGAAGGCCTCCATGATTCGGCCGAGGCCTGCCTTGAAGCGGGCGGCTTCGAGGTCGGCGGCGACTTCGACTGGGAGTTTGTGAATCTTCGCGAGCAGATCGGTCTCGAGAGTTTCTGGGTTCGTTGCGGCGGGGACTTTGCGGGCGAAGTCATCGGTGACGATTTTTTGCCAGCGGTTGACGAAGTTGCCGAGCGTGGCGATGAGTTCGGAATTGTTCCGCTCGACGAAGTCGTCAAAGCTCCAGCTCGTTCGCTGCGCTTCGGGGGCGTTTATCGTGAGGTAGTATCGAAGCGGGTCGGGGTCGAAGCTGCGCAGGTAATCCTCGATCCAGACGGCCGTGCCGCGGGACTTGCTGATCTTCTCTTCTTCCTTGCCGGGGAATCTGATATTTAGGAAGGCGTTGGCAACAACGTTGTAGGGCAGTTGGAAGTGGCCCGCGCCCTTCGGGCCGGTGTAGATGCTGCCGCGCTTTTGCATTTCCTCAGCGGAGAACTGCGTGCCCATGAGCATGGCGGGCCAGATGAGTGCGTGGAAGACGATGTTATCCTCGCCGATGAAGTGGACGATTTTGCAGTCGGGATTCTGCCACCAGTCTTTGTATTTTTCGGGGTCGCCGTCGCGCTGTTTGCAGAGTTCGGCGGTGAAGCTGACGTAGCCTATGGGGGCGTCGAACCAGACATACAGCACCTTTCCGGCGGCGTCGGGGTCGTCGAGCGGGACGGGCACGCCCCAGGTGAGGTCGCGGGTCATGGCCCGCTCGGGGAGGCCTGACTTGATGGAGCCGAGGGAGAAGTTGGTGACGATGGGCCGCCAGTCGAGCGAGGTGAGGCTGAACCAGTCGGCGAGCATGCCCTGGAACTTGTCGAGTTGAAGGTACCAGTGGGTCGTGGTTCGCGTCTCGGGGCGCGAGCCGGTGATGGTGCTGACGGGGTCGATGAGTTTCAGGGCGTCGATGCTGTTGCCACACTGCTCGCACTGATCGCCGAGGGCGGTTGGGTTGTTGCACGGCAAGCCGTTGGGGAGTTTGTGATAGCAGCGGCCGCTGACGTAGCGGTCGGGGAGAAACTTGGCGGCCTGGGCATCGTAGAGCTGGTCGGTGGTTCGCTTCACGAAGTGGCCGTTGGCGTGAATCGTTTTGAAGAAGTCCTGGCTGATGCGGTTGTGGGTCTCGACGAAGGCGGGCTGGTGCGTCCCGCCGAAGATGTCGAAGCGGATGCCGAGGCCGTCGAAGTCGGCGGACTGGCGGGCGTTGTAGCGGGCGGAGAGTTCGGCGGGGGTGGTGTTTTCCTTGCGCGAGGAAATCTCGATGGCGACGCCGTTGTCGTCGCTGCCGCAGATGAAGCGAACGTCGTCGCCGTTGGAGCGGAGGTAACGGGCGAAGATGTCGGCTGGGAGATAGGCCCCGGCAACGTGTCCGACGTGGAGTCGGCCGTTGGAGTAGGGCAGGGCGGCGGTGACGAGGAACTTCCGGTTCATGGGAGATGGAGTTTATACGAGAGCGGAAGGGAGTGCGCGTTAAATGGTCCGTACAGCGGACCCTACATCGCGTTGATCCACTCGGTGAGGTCGTGGAAGAAGGGGGCGGGGTCAGGTTCGAATTCGAGGGTGTGGTGGGCGTCGGGGTAGTCGGTGAGTTTGGAATTGGGGAAGGCGCGGAGCCAATCGCGCGTGGGGTCGTTGTGGATGACGCGATCATGGCCGGCGAGGAGGAGATGGATGGAGCGGGTGAAGCCGGAGCGGTTGAAGCGGGCGACGATGCGATCCATGCGGCGCGTGGCGAGGAGAAAGCGAGCGGTGACTTGGCGGAGCATGAGTGGGTCGTTGTTGACGTAGCGGATGCGGTCGGGGTTGGCGGTGAAAAACGTGGGGTCGTTTAGCGGGATGTCGAAGACGTGGTCGGGGTTGTTGATGAGGGAGAGACCAACGCGGAACTTTTCGGCAGTGGTGAGGTCGACGCGCGGAAAGAGGCCGGGGGCGACGAGGGAGAGGGAGGCGACTTGCGCGGGATGCCTCGCGGCGAGGCAGACGGCGAGCTTGCCGCCCCAACTGATGCCGACGACGTGGGCGGCGGGTTGGTTTGTTTCACGCAGCAAGGCGTGCAAGGCATCTGCGGCGTCGTCGATGGCGCGGTCGACAGAATCGACGTGGCCGCGTTGGAGCTGATTGAGGCCGCTGCCCCGGCGGTCGGGGAGGAGGACGGTGAGGCCGGCGTCGGCGAGTCGGGCGGCAGAGGCCTCGTACCATCCGCCGTGGGATTGGATGCCGTGGAAGTAGAGGACCGCTCCGCGCGGGTTCGGTGGACGCCACCATCGGGCATTCGCGGAGTAGCCGTCGCTGAGGCGGAAGATTTCGATGGAGGGAGCGGTCATTGGTGTGAGACTATAGCGGGGCTGCGAGGAGGCAAGCAGTGGGCATCCGTTTGGATGTTAGGTGTGGTTTGAGGAGCCTTGAATGGGGAGTGATGATTCGAGCCCACTGAGCATTGCAGTGTGATACGAATCCCCTCACTCAGGGAGATTGGAGTTTTGGGGGTGATTCGACGGATAGCTCGGCATGGCATTTGTTGCAGGCGGCGGTGAGTAACCGGAACGCCTCGCGGGCGTCGTCGGGCCTGCCGTCGTCCCAGGCCTGTTCAAATTGGATCGCACGGCGGGCCAGTTCGACGGCATTGGGATTGAATCGACTGTTGGCAAATCGCTCGTCTTTGGCGAATACGGCGAAGATGTCTTGCGCGGACTGAGCCAACTGCTCCATGCTGACGAAGTCCAGAGGCAACTCGGGGGCGTTTTTAGCGAGCTCCTTTGCGGATGCGCCATGCAAATCCACGAGCCTCTTCATGAAAGGCTTCACACCACCGTACAGCTCCACACGACGCGCGTTCCACCAATACCACCCAGCGCCGCCGAGAATCAGGCCGACGACGACCATGGACAAGACTCGCTTCAGGTTCATGGTAATTCCCAGGGCGGACCGAGTTTATTGTAGTCCGCCTTGTGGAAGACCACGCTCCATTCGGCGTGACCGTCTCCAAAGAGGTAATTGCCCCCTTTGGCGTGGCGCAAGGGATTGGCCTCGTTGGCGTCGATCTGCAACTGTGACTCGCGGACATACTCCCGGCACCCGATGCCGCCCAGCGTGGTGAAGGACTCGCCCAGCCAGATCAGGTTGGCCGCGCTGTAATACTTGCGGTCCTTGTAGATGCCGCCCGTGGGCATTGAAAGGTTGTGGCCTGTGGCGACGAAATCCGCGCGATAGGAAACCGGAATTCCGAACGGATCCCCCCAAATGCGCAATCCCTGCGAAGGGCATTGGAACACTTTTGACCGTTGAGAGACCATTCCCGCCAAATAGACGCCGGTCAGCCCGCCGGTGCCGTTGGGATTTGGGATTGCATCGACGTTGACGTCCGTCGCCAGGTGCTTTCCTTTCACCAGGAAGTCACTCCATGAATAGGAGTAGTTCGCATTTTGGAGCGTGAGTGCGTCGTTGAAATAGGCGGGAAAGCTGTTGGATTGCAAATAGTCCAGCGCCGCCACGCCGATTGAGTGTAGATTGGCCAGGCAGGCCGTTCGATGGCCCATGCCTCGAGCCGCCGCGAGCGATGGAACAATGATTCCGACGAGTGCGGAAATAATGGCGATGCTGACCAGGAGTTCAATGAGGGAGAAGCCGAGTCGACGCACACTAAGACAGGACCATTGCATTCAGATACCTGCAAACATCATAGCGGGACCATCGACGCTCGACAAAGAGACATCGGGCTGGAATGGCTCGTGATGTGAGGACGTCGATTATCGCTTGGAGAACTGGAATCGCTTGCGAGCGCCGGGCTGGCCGGGCTTCTTGCGTTCGACCTTGCGAGAGTCTCGCGTGAGGAAGTTGCCGTCGCGGAGGGTTTGTTCGAGCGAGGGGTCGGCCTTCATGAGGGCGCGGGCGACACCCATGACGATGGCACCGCTTTGGCCGGTCTGGCCGCCGCCGTCCACGTTCACAAACACATCCCACTTGCCGAAGGTGTTGGTGGCCTTGAGCGGGGTGACGATGACGTTGCGGGTGCGAATGTCATAGAAGTAGTCCTTGATCTCACGGTTGGAGATGAGGAACTTGCCATTGCCCGGGGCGATGCGGACGCGGGCCACGGCGGTCTTTCGACGGCCGGTGCCCCAGAAATAGGTTCGTCCCTTGACGGGCTTGGCCTCAGCCGCGGGGGCGGGGCCGGTGACGTTGGCGGCTTGATCTGACAAGACTTACTCCCTGTTCAATCAGACTTTGGTGAGGTCGAGGGTTTGGCACTTCTGGGCCACATGCGGATGCTCGGTGCCCTTGTATATCTTCAACTTGGTCATCATGCGCTTGCCCATGGCATTCTTGGGGAGCATGCGTTTGACGGCGGATTCGATAATTCGCTCGGGGTGCTTGGCCTTCATCTCGTTATACGAAACGACATGGCGACCGCCGGGATAGTAGGAATACGAGTCGTACTCCATCGCCTCGGCCTTGCGGCCGGTGACCTTGATCTTCTCCGCGTTGGTGATGACGACGAAGTCGCCGGTGTCCACATGCGGGGTAAAGGTCGGTTTGTTCTTGCCCATGAGGACGGTGGCGATCTTGGCGGCGAGTCGGCCGAGGATTTGACCATCGGCATCGACGCTGTACCAGTCGCGGGTCACTTCCCCGGGCTTCGCTTGATAACACTTGTCCGTCGCAAATGACATTGCAATGATTCCTGGCCGGTTGGTTCGGTTCGTTTGGTGTCGAGAATCCCCCATGATAGCGGCTGCGGTCGGGGCGTCAATGGGGTGTGCCGGCTGCCGTAAAATAAGGCGAGACTAGGATTTATGAGAGGGAGTGCGATGGGCGATTGGGGGCCATGAGGGGGTCGGTGCGGAGGTACCGACGGAGGGGTCGGGGCTTGCCGGGGCGAAGGAGGGCTTCGGTGGCGAGGACGGTGTCGTCTCCGGTGCCGATGAGACCAGTGCAGTGGTCGGAGGTGAGGTAGTGAATGAAGGACTTTAGAAGCGCGTCGTAGCCGAGTTCGATGACGGGGTCGGAGGCGGTGAGGCTGGGAGTGTGCGCGGCATCGGTGCGCGAACCGTTGCCGCAGGTGAGGCGGCAGTCGCGCGTGACTCGCAGGTGTGTGCCATCGGCGGCGCGGACTTCCCAGTCGATACCGAGAGATTCGACGGGGCCGCCGGAGTGGAAAGCGAGCGAGACGGGGACATGGTCGCTGGTGACGCCGACGGCGAGCATGACGCCGTCGCCATGCATGACGCCGTGGATTCGAGCGAGTGGTCCAAGGAGGAGGCGCACAAGATCGACGGCTTCAAAGACCTGATCGGCGTGGATGAGGGCGGAGTCATTCGAGGAACGACGCCAGGTGGAGGCGATTTGCATGGAGATCGGGCGTCCGAGTTTTCCGGATTCGATAAGCCGGCGCGCGAGCAGAACGGTAGGGCTGTAGCGGGAGGGCGAGGCAACTAGGGCGGGGCGAGATGCGAGTTGGGCGAGCGTTTGGATGCGCGTCAGATCGCGCGATGAGCCGGGGTAGCCAACGACGAGAACACCGACGCCGGCGGAGAGGCATTGCTTGGCCAGCGCTGCGCGGCGCGCGACGGGGCCGGTGATGATGACGCCGTCGGGTTCGGCCTCGTCGAGCATCTTGGTGAGGTCGGTGAAGGGCCAGCGGGCGTGGATTCTGGCTGCGTCGAGGTCGGCGTCGTTTCCACAAAGGGCCTCGAAGCGCGCGGTACGAGTGATGGCCTGGAAGAGCCAGGGCGAGGTATCTTTGGCGGCACCGATGAAGGCCAGGCGCGTTGGTGACATGTGGACCTCCGTGTCCAATGCGGCGCGCGGTTTGCGGCTAATCTTGGCGCGGCCAGCGGATTCTATACTATCACAGGGCGGCTGCGGTTCAACCATGATTGCACCGAGCCACCAATACACATTCGCAGGAGCCAACCATGTTAAAGACGGCGACTCAGTTTTCGATCTTTCTGGTGAACAAACCGGGGATTCTGACGACGGTGTGCGACGCACTCGCGGATCGGAAGATCAACCTGTCGGCGCTCACGCTGATGGACTCGGTGGAGCATGGTGTGTTTCGGATCGTGGCCGAGGACGTGATGAAGACACGGCTGGTGCTGGGGTCGCTGAACCTGCCGATGACCGAGACGGAGGTGTTGGTGGTGGAGATGCCGAACCGACCGGGGGCGATGGCGGACGTGTGCTCCCGACTGAATGGGAATCACATCAGCATCAAGTATGCGTATGTGACCAGCGGGGCGGCGGGGGGGCGGACCATCGGCATCTTTAAGGTGGACAACGTAAAGAAGGCGATGCAGTTGTTGGATTCTAGGAAGCCGGGGCGGCGTGAAAAGATGGTGATGAAGATGGAGCGCGGGGGGCGCGGCGGAAAGGGCTTACGGGACAAGGCGCAGCGCGGCGTCTGATCGGGCGACGATCTCACCGATTTCCCATGCCATGACACCGAGTAACTTGGCTTCTCGCATGGCGGCATCGAGGCGATCCGGGGCGACGGCGATCAGGAGGCCGCCGGAGGTTTGGGCGTCGGCGAGAATCTTGACCAGCGTCTCATCGACGCCGTCGTTTTGGAACGCCGAGCCGATGCTTTCCAGCGTGCTTTTCCAGGTGCGGGTGACGATTCCTTGATCTGCGAGTTCGCGCGTGGGACCGATGAGCGGGACGGTTGAGGCGCGAAGGGTGATCGATACGCCCGATGCTTCGGCCATTTGGAAAGCATGGCCGATGAGGCCGAAACCTGTGATGTCGGTAACGGCGCGAGCACCCGCGGCGCGGGCCAGTTTGGCTGCGCCGGCATTGAGTTGCGTCATGATGGCGACGGCCTCGGCGAAGACCTCCTCGGAGATTCTGTCGTTCTTGGCGGCACTGGCCATGATGCCGGAGCCAATGGGCTTCGTGAGTAGCAGGCGATCACCGGGGCGGGCGCGATCGTTGTTGAAGAACTCATCGGGATGCACGACGCCGGTGACGGCGAGGCCGTACTTGATTTCTGAGTCGCGTACGGAGTGGCCGCCGAGGATGACCGCACCGGATTCGAGGACTTTGTTCGCGCCACCGGCGAGGATGGCGCTGAGGATTTCGATGGGCAGGTCTTTGTCCGGGAAGCCGACGATGTTGAGACAGGTGATGGGATTGGCACCCATCGCGTAGCAGTCGGAGAGGCTGTTGGCGGCGGCGATCTGGCCGAAGGTGTAGGGGTCGTCGACGAGAGGCGGGAAGAAGTCGGTGGTCTGCACGATGGCGAGGTCGTCGCGCAGCTTGAACACGCCGGCGTCGGAGAAGTGATCGGATCCGACGAGCAGGTTGGGATTGTGGAAGGCGGGTAGATCGCACAACACGTGCGCGAGCGCTCCACGAGGGAGCTTCCCCGCTCAGCCGGCGCAGTTCGCGTAGGCCGTGAGGCGGATTTTTCGACCGGGCGTCATGCCGACATTATGACATGGATTGGGCGATGCGGTTTTCCAACTGGAAAAGATTGGCTTCGCCGGCCATTTTCACCCACTGGAGCAGCTCGCGCATGGAGGCGACTTCCTCGACCTGTTCCTCGACGAACCACTCAAGGAAGTTGCGGGTGGCATAGTCATTTTCCTTGATGGCCAATGCGACGAGATCGTTTATTTGATTGGTGACGGTGATCTCGCTCTTGAGGGCGGCCTCGACGATCTCCTTGGCGGATTTGTAATCATTCTTGGGCTTGGCGACGGCCTCTAAAACGACTTTGGCGTCGACGTCCTGGATGTACTTGGCGATCTTCAGGGCGTGGCCTCGCTCTTCGTCGGCCTGCGCTTCAAAACGCTTGGCGAAGATTTTCAGGCCCATGTCGGCGAACGAGAAGGCCATGGCTCGATATTTGTAGGCCGCATTGAACTCGTTGGAGACCTGTTGATTCAGGGCGTTGTTCATTTTTGTTGAGACTGGCATGAGCGCACCTTTCTGTGAGAGTCGTTGTGTTTCAAGCACATGATAGGATTGTGAGGGGCAGTGGGCAACCTCGAAGGGAAATCGTAGGGATGTTTTTCCTTGTCAACGCGGGACGATTCAAGTACGGTTTCGGGCGGAATCAGGTTTGACAGGACGCCACCGTGATGCGCATTCTTGCTGAGAGCATTTCACCTTCGCCACAACAATGGGCCGTGCTGGGGCTGTTGGTGTTCGTGGGGTTGGCAATCTTCCTGGCACGACGACGCTCGCGGCCGCTGGATGGGTCGCCGGTGCAGTATCGGCGGGAGATTGACTCGGCAAATCGAGAGACGGGCGAGATTCGGGATGACATGGAGCGGCTGCTGGGCGAACTGGAGACGCTGTCAGCCAAAATGAATGCACAGCTCGATGAGAAGAACGCGCAGTTGCAAGAAACGATTCGGGATGCGGATCAGCGCGTGTTCGCATTGCGGGCGCTGGTGCAGGCGACGCGGCAGCCGGATGCGAGTCAAAGCAGTCCTTCGTCGATTCCGTCGCGCGAGGAGTCTCGCAAGGCGCGGATTTACGAGTTGGCTGGGACGGGGCTGACAACACTGGAGATTGCGCGGCAGATGGAGCAGCCCGTGGGGGAGGTGGAGTTGATCCTCAATTTGCGCAGGGTGGAAGCCCATGAGCAGGTCCGCGATCGACAGGGGGCGGCGACGCGCGGCTGAATCGTGGGGCACGAAAAAACCCGTCAAGAGCGACGGGTTCGGCTGGGGAATTGTGAATCGACGATCAATTCGGAGGGGCGCGGGAGTTGGGGCGCACCGTGGGTTCGCCCTCGTCATGATCTGATTGTGCGACACGTTGAGAGCCTACCGCATTTTCGTTTGCCGGTTCGTCCGGGGTGGTGCCCCAGGCAATGGTGTCCGGTTTCTTGCGTGTGGAGTTCCACGCCGGGAGTGGTTCAGGATTCTCGCCTTCGCCATAGTTGGCGGTGATGGTTGATGGCGAAAGGTGTTCAGACGCAAACAAATCGTCGGCGCGATTGCGCGGCAACGAATCGCCATCAGGTTTGGTGGGAGTCATCGGCTCCCAGGCCACGATGGCGAACACTGCGCCTCCGATGAGGGCCAGCAGAATGCGGCTTGCGAGCTGCATTCGTTTCCAGGATTCAGACGAATCGGCGTTGTGATACCTTGGCATGTCGGTCCTCGATGAAGAGGGGTCTTGAGTCAGGGCTTGTCCTGATCACCATTTCACATCGGCGAGAACTGCGGCGCAGGGACAACCGAGGTTGAGGAATTGATGATGCCATGACGGACAATTGAAAGCCGGGTTGGATTAGGCTGGTAACGTGATTGTTGGAGACCTGCGTTATCAGTATGAAATCGCGGTGTCGCCCCTGTTTTCAGGTACTTCCAAAGGTCCAGTCATTGCGGGAATCCAATTGGATCGTGCGATGCGTAAGCCTTGTCAGGCTCTGGAATTGCCGGTCTAATGGCTCGTTTTCGACACCATCCAGCGGGGATTCCCGCTGTTTCAGGAGATAGGCATTGGACACCAAGAGCCTCGAATTGAAGATTCAGAATCGCAAGGCCCTGGTCGGCATCATGGGCATGGGCTATGTCGGCCTGCCGTTGGTGCGGACTTTTGGGAGCGTGGGATTTCCGGTGCTGGGCTTCGACATTGATCCGTCAAAGGTCAAGATGTTGAACGCGGGCAAGAGCTACATCAAGCATATCCCCGATTCGATGATCTCGGCCCTGGCGAAGAAGAAGCAGTTTCGCGCGACGGCTAACTTCAAGGAACTGAGCAAGCCCGACGCGATCATCATTTGCGTGCCGACGCCGCTCTCCAAGACGCGCGACCCGGACATGAGCTACATCGAGTCCACGTCGGCGGCCATCGCGGCGAGCCTTCGTCCCGGGCAACTTGTCGTGCTGGAGTCGACGACCTATCCAGGGACCACGCGCGATCTGGTGAAGCCGATTCTTGAAAAGGGGAGCAAGCTCAGGGCGGGCAAGGACTTTTTCCTGGCCTTCAGCCCCGAGCGCGAGGATCCGGGTCGCAAGGATTACAGCACCGAGACCATTCCGAAGGTGGTCGGCGGGTATGACGCGGGCAGCCTGCGCGTGGCGACGGCGTTGTACAGCGCGGCGATTGCCAAGGTCGTGCCGGTGGCGAATTGCGAAGTGGCCGAGGCGGCGAAGATCGTGGAAAACGTCTATCGCTGCGTGAATATCGCGATGGTCAATGAGTTGAAGATGCTCTTCGACAAGATGGGCATCGACGTGTGGGACGTGATCAACGCGGCCAAGACGAAGCCGTTCGGCTTTTCGGCGTTCTATCCGGGGCCGGGGTTGGGCGGGCACTGCATTCCGATTGATCCCTTTTACCTGACGTGGAAGGCTCGGCAGTATGGCGAGACCACGCGGTTCATCGAGTTGGCCGGCGAAATCAACACGCGAATGCCGGAGTACGTCATCAACCGGCTGGCCATCGCGCTGAACGAGCGGAAGAAGCCGGTCGCGGGGTCACGGATTCTGGTGCTGGGGCTGGCATACAAGAAAGACGTGGACGATCTTCGTGAAAGCCCGAGCATCGAGTTGATCCATCTGCTGCGCGAGCGTGGGGCCAAGGTGGATTACAACGATCCGCACATCCCCAAGACGCACAAGGGCCGCGAGCACGACCTGGGC
>JBBTET010000055.1:0-26249 GCA_038042195.1 Planctomycetota bacterium
ACCCACGCCCCACCAACCACTTGCGCCCTATTCAGACAAACTGCCGCAATTCCCCCAACAAACCGCTAGAGCAAGTCATGCATTCACAGGAGCGAGCACGGGCGCAGACATGATGCGCGACAAAGCATGCCCGACTCGTACGAGAGCGCGCTCTAAACAACTCATTCAGATGGAGGGTGGTTTGCCCGGGCGCAACCGCCGTGGACCTCGTGCGCGCCCTACGGGGTCGGATCTACGTTCGCCGAGTCCGACGGCAGCCCCGCAAGGCTGCTCTCGCCCTTGGCGGGTTCGCCGACGGGGCGCGACTGCCGATCCGCGAGGAACAGGTTACGCAGCACCGGGTTCAACTCCATGAACCGCGCCTGTGGAAGCATCCACACGGTGCGGATCGTAGTGTCGGCGGCGCGACCCAGCAGTCGCCACGGGTGCGCCATGGCCACGCGCGGCGCAGCGTTCTGCACCGACACAGTCGCGGGCATCGGGATGAGCAGTCGGTTGCCATGCGTTACGTCATCCGGCGAGCCGTCGCGCAACGTCATGATCGCCAGCTCTTCGTCCTCGCAATTCGGTGTGGCAGATCGATTCATCGAAAGCGGCTGCCCAGTCGATTTGGCATTGCTGTCGATCGGCTCGATCGGCGTGTAGCCGCCGCTCTCCTGCGGCGTCACTTCGCGGATGTCGCCTGCCGGCAACGGCTCAGCCAGGTTGTACTCGGCGGCCGTGGTGTCCTCCGGGGAATCAGGGCTGATGGCCACGACGGTCTGCGTCGGGCGCTTCGTGGGGCTTCGTGCCATGTCAGTGGCATAGGGCAGTGAATGCGGCTTGGCGCTACGTGGCGCGGTGTCGACGGCGAGCTTCGATTCACCGGCCTTCGGTGCGGATGGTGCGATGTCTTCTTCGATGATCTCCTCCGCGCCGAGCGGCTTGGCCGGCCCGTTCGAGGCAACCTGCTCGATCACGACCGGCTCCGGCTGTTGTGTCGCAATGGGTTGCGGCTTGGTCTGGGCGAAGGCCCTGGAGATGTCGTCCTTCTTCAGCGACACTTGCTCCGGCAAACTCGCCTCCTTCGGCTTGGCCTCACCGGGTTCAACCGGCTCGGAGACGATCTGCAACGCGTGCGAATAAGCGATGCCCAGATTGGTGCCGCGATCCATGGCATCCACGCGGAAGCGAATCTCGTGATTGAGTGCCTCCTGCGGAATCTTGTAGGTGATCGAGCCTTCCTTCGCGAGGTTCTTCTGAACCTCGATGGGCTTGCTCTCCTCGGCGGAGAAATCGAGCAGCGCTGTCACGTTCACCGGCGTCTCAATCAGGTGATAGTCCTCGGCCGCCCACGAAATCGTGATGCTCTGGCCTGCGTTGTACCAGGTCTGCTCCGGGTCAATGGTCACTTCCACTTCGGGGAAGGTCGTGTCAACGTGATAGACGCGCTCGGGATAAGCGGTCGCGTGAATGGCCTGTTCCTGACCGGGGCCGACGAAGCGAATGCCATAGTCGCCGTCCTCGGCGGCCTCGAAGGCGAAGTAGGCCTGTTGGCGACCAAAGAACCCGGCCTTCTGCCAGTGGAAGCCGTTGTTGTCGCTCCACCACACGGCGATTCGCGGGATCTCCTCGGGCGTGTAACCCGACGGTTGACGAATGAGAACGACCTTCTCCTTGGTGAAGTAGTGCAGCGGATCGCCGGCCTTGGCCTTCGGCTCGGGCGTCAACTCGGCCACCGGTCGCGCGTACTGCGGCTGATCAAACGCCCACTCGGGATACGTCTCGGGCGGATCAAACGGTGCATCGGAGTCGGCACGCGGAGAGCGGTCCTTCACCTTGAAGGGGGCGGGCTTTTCGCAGCCTGCCGTGATGAAGGCCATGACGAGGAGTAGAAGGGACCACTTCCGTGCGGGTGAGAACATTGTTCGCTTCCTTGCTGAATGTTCGTACTGTCGGGGCATTCTACTAAGTTCGCGTCCCGGTGTGAAGGCGTCTCGCCATCCACAGCGCGACCCATGCGCCCGAATCGGTCCCACGCATATCGACCCCGCTGAATCTGCCGCTTGATTGCAATCGATGATGTGGGACAACGCGGCTACTTGAAGTGACGAACAGCGCGTTGGAAAAGCTTCAGACCATTCGTCTCAGCACTGCTATCGCGGATGTGGTCGGGGAACAGGCATGCATCCATCGCGCGCTCAGGGTGCGGCATCAAACCGAGGATGCGACCAGTGTCGTCAATCAGTCCGGCCGCGTTTCCAATACTGCCGTTGGGGTTTTCTGGGAAGACCGGCTCACCGCCATCGGAGGCAACGTATCTCAGCGCGATTCGGCCGGTCTTCTCAAATGCGGGAAGATGGGCGGCACCTCCTTCGATAAGGACCTTCCCCTCTCCGTGCGCGACGGGCATGTTGAAGGTCTCGCCCGCCTCCAGAAATGGGCAGTCCGTCACATCGGCCCGCAGGCGCACCCATCGGTCGACATACCGGCCGGAGTCGTTGATCGTGAGCGTCGTGCGCACCGGGCAATCGTCCCCCGGCAGCAGCCCGGCACGGACCAACACTTGGAAGCCGTTGCAAATCCCCAGCACCAGGCCCCCTCGATCCACAAACGCCGAGACGGCCTCGCCAAGATGATGGGCAAGCTGATTGCCGAGGATACGCCCACTGGCGATGTCGTCGCCATAGGAGAATCCGCCGGGGATGGTGAGGATTTGATAGCCGTACAGGGTAGCGGGCGATTCGATGACGCGGCGAACATGCACGCGCTCCGCGAATGCGCCGGCCCGTTCCCATGCAAATGCGGTTTCCTCGTCGCAGTTAATCCCCGCGGCTCGCAAAACCAATACGCGCACAGCCATACCGACATTCTATGGGATTTCGAGAAACGACAAAGTCCATGTGCTCATCGCCGAGCAAGCTTGATGGCTAAACAAGGCAACTCAAATCGCAGAGTGGAACCAGATGACGTGTGAGAGTTGATCGATGGTGACCTTGTATTGACTAAGCAGACCCGCGCCGATGCTGGCGATGCCGCCGCCGACGGTAATCGTCGGTTGAGAGAAGGTCTGGCAGCCGGTGGTGATGTTTCCGTCGAGGATGCCGCGCGTCGTCTCCAGCGTACCCGTCACGGTCGTGGCCATTCCAGTCTGCACCGGACCGACGAAGCTCAAATCCGAAAAACTCTCCGGCAGCAAGAGGAACTCGTTGTTACCCGTGTCGATCACAGCAAGCACCATGCGTCCATCAATGTCCAATTCCAACGATGGAAGATCACCGGGGCCGCGCATCGTGCGCAGGACGCTGCACCCATCCGGGGTCGGTGCGCCGCTCGTACTGACAAGAACGACGTTGGCCGGGTAATCGACGGTGAGCAACAGATTCTGAAAGAGCGGGATGCCGAGGATGCCGTCGATGAAGATCGTTTGACCTTCGAACGTAGCCCGGATCGCCGGGAGGATGGCAGCCTGCAAGCGGTCGAACTGAGCCGGGCCGACCGAGAGATGATCGATGAGGATGAAACGCGTGCTGACTGAATTGGGATCGACGTTGGAGACGATAGAGGTCGTGCCGGTGAACGTCTGCGGCAGCTTGGCGGCCACCGCAGGCGACACGACGCTGATGCTCGCGCCGGTGTCGAGGATGAACTTGTACGGACCGGCGTCGTTGATCAACACATCCACGACGACGTACCCCCCCATCGACGTGAAGGGGATGATGGCCTCGCCGCCCGGCAGGTTGTAGCCGGCGGGGACGTTTCCGATGCCCGGCAATTGAATGGAGAAGGTGCCGCAGCCCACGCACGCCATGCCGAGCAGGACGACCGGCCCCATCATCAGGTTGTAACGTGATTTCGGAATGACGAGTCCCCTACTTCCCATCCAACCATAGTCGTGCGACGGCACTCGGGTCAAACGTGGTCGGCCTTCTTTGACGCACTCCGGCGACTCCACGAAGATAGATGTTTCGTTTCCAGCGTCCAGACCGCGCTTCGGCCCCAATCAAACGAGTGATCCGTGAAGAATTATTTGAAGAGTGTCACCCTCGGATCGCTTGCGTCGCTAAGCCTCCTCGTGGTGTCGGCGTGTAATCCGAGCACCCCCGCCCCACCGGCGACCTCGCAGCCCGTGCCCACCCGGATCATCAGCATCGCCCCCAACGCGACGGAGATCATCGCATCGCTCGGCGCGGCAAAGCGGCTCGTGGGTGTCAGTTCGTTCTGCCTGTGGCCGCCGGAGATAAAGACGCTCCCTCGCATCGGCGGCCTCTTCGATGCCAGCGCTGAGGCGATCCTAAAGCTGCAACCGGATTTGATCGTCCTTCGCGGGACGAATCGCGCCGTTGAGCAACTTAGTCGTGAGGGCGGAATTCGGCTCTATCGCGATCATACCGAGCGTTTCGACGACATCTATCGCACAGCCGACGAACTTGCGGGGATACTCGGTTGCCCCGAGAAGTCGGCCGAGGTCCGCGCTACCATGCGAAAGCGACTCGACGAGATTGGACGTGCCGTCGCCGGGAAGTCGCGCCCGCGCGTGCTGATGACGCTGGCTCGACGGCCTGACGCGCTCGGCGAAATCATGACCGGCTCCAAACTGACGTTCATCAATGATCTGATCACGTACGCCGGTGGCGAAAACGTTTTCGCCGAGATGTCGCTCGACTACCCGCGTGTCAGTCCCGAGGCGGTGCTGGCCGCAAAACCTGACGTGATCCTGGAAGCGATGCCGGAGACGCCGGAGTCGACCGAGCTTTTGCGATCTGTGAACGAGCAATGGGCGCGCGTGGGGCCGATCCCCGCCGTGCGGAATCACCGCATCCACATCCTGCACGACGAGAACTGTCTGATCCCTTCACCAAGGATCGTGGAGGTGATCGCCAAAATCGCGCGGCTGCTTCATCCGGAGGCCGACATTGAGCGCCGCTGATCGACCCATGCTAGCTGCGCGGAATGTCGCGTTCGGGTTTCCCGAGCGACCGGACTTTCTCAAGCCGGTCACACTCGATCTTCGCGGCGGCGAATGCTGGGGGCTGGTCGGCCCGAACGGCGCGGGTAAGAGCACGCTGTTGCGTCTGCTGGCAGGTCTCGTTCAACCGAGCGGGGGCAACATTCTGCTCGACGGGGCATCCCTCGCATCACTGTCGGCGCGTGATCGCGCCCGACGCATTGCATTTCTGCCCCAGCACATGCCGCGCGATCTGGCCAACACCGCCCTCGACGTGGTGCTCATGGGTCGATTCCCACACCGGCGACTCGGCCTCTTTGAATCGGCGGAGGATGTCGATATCGCCCGACGCTCACTGACGCTGACCGATGCGGCGATGTTCGCGGATCGGACGCTGGCCACGCTCTCGGGCGGCGAGGCGCAGCGCGTGCATCTCGCGGCCTCATTAGCGCAGGCACCGTCGATCCTGCTGCTCGACGAGCCGACGGCAGCGCTCGACCTGCGGCATCAGCTCACGATCTTCACACTGCTTCGCTCGCTCGCCAAGCGCGACGGGTTGGCGATTGTCGTCGTGACGCACGATCTGAATCTCGCGGCGCGGTTTTGCACGCATGTGTTGCTGCTCGACGATGGACGCAGCGTCGCGTCGGGAACGCCGGGGGATGTGCTCACCACGGCCACGTTGGAACGGGTCTATGGCGTGAAGATCGCCCACGTCACAGCACCCGGCGATCAGAGTCGCTGGCTTCTGCCGCTTTCGCCGACGGAGGAATCCCGATGACCAGCGCGCCGCGCCCCTCCATGACGCTGACGCCCGCGCGCTACATCGGCACACTCGCCGTCTGCCTCGCGTTGATCGCTGTCGTGCTCATCCTCAGCCCCGGCATCGGCAGCCAATACCAGACGGTCGGCTGGCGTGACGCCTGGCGGGCCTACTTCAGCGGTGATCATTCCTCGACAAGCTACTGGATAGCCTTTCGACACCGCCTGCCGCGCACGGTGCTCGCCTTACAGGCCGGCATCACGCTGTCGCTCTGCGGGGCTGTCTTTCAGACGCTCTTTCGCAACGCCTTGGCCACGCCCTACACGCTTGGCATCTCCAGCGGCGGCTCGCTCGGTGCATTGATCGCCATCCGTGCCGGATTCGAGGTCGTCGTCTTCGGTATCTCCAGCGTCTCTCTCTGCGCGTTCGGCGGGGCGATGGCGGTCGTTGCGATTGTGTTTCTCTTCACGCGCGGGACTCGGCGGCTGACTACGAACGAGCTCCTGCTCGCCGGTGTGACGATGGGCCTCTTCTGCTCGGCGATGATGATGCTGGTGACCTATCTCTCGAATGCGCGACAGACGTTCGAGATCATCGCGTGGATGATGGGGTCGCTCGATCCGATCGGGAACATGGGTGCGTCGCTGAGTTGGCCGCTTCTGGTGCCGGCGTGGGCCGTCCTGGTCCTGTCGGCCCGGGCGCTCAATCAATACGTCCTCGGTGAAGAGTTGGCGGCGACGCGCGGCGTGAACGTTGCTGCACTACAGATGGTCTGCATTCTGTTTGCATCGCTGGCGACGGCGGTCGTGGTGGCCTTTTGCGGGCCGATTGGGTTTGTAGGGCTTGTGGTCCCCCACCTCGCGGCGTTAATCGTTGGGCGGGACTGCCGGCTGCTCTTGCCCTCGTGCGCCATGCTCGGTGGCGTGTTCCTCGCGGTGTGCGATTGGCTGTCACAACTCACGATGGTCTGGGCGGGCTGGCTCACCGGGCGCGAACTCGGCGGTATCGTGCTGCCCATAGGTGTTGTGACGGCGGTGCTGGGCGTTCCGATCTTTCTCGTGCTGCTGCATCGACGGGCGACGTGAGGCTTGGGGACGGCGAATGCAATGGTACAATCAATGGATGGACCGTTTGACATGAAGAGAAGACCGTCACGACTACTCGTTGTACTGGCACTCGTCGCAACTGTCGCGGGCGGGGTTTATGCATATCAAGTCTCGCTGGTGCCCAAGCGATTCGCTGTCGTGCAGGAAGGTCACTTGTATCGTTCGTCCCAACCTTCGACGCGGCAGATTCAACACATGATCGACACGCTCGGCCTCAAGACCATCCTCATCGTGCGCAGCGGCAAGAGTTCGCGCGTGCCCGACGAGATCGAATACGCCCAGTCTCGCGGCCTCAAGGTCGTTCACATCCCCATCGAGAGCCGACAGACTATTCCTGAGCCTCAGATCGCCGAGTTTTTTCGATCCGTGGACGACCCTTCGCAACATCCCATCCTCGTTCACTGTTCCGCCGGCCGTCATCGCACCGGCTACCTCTGCGCCCGCTATCGCATCGACCGGCAAGGCTGGCCGTTGGAACGGGCCATCGACGAATTGCGCTCCTTCGGGTTTGATGAGGAGGATCAAGGCGTGGTGATGAATCAGATCAGGTCGTACAAGCCAATTGCAAGTGCCACGACGATGGCCCAGACACCGTCGCGAGTCGCCCCATGACGAACACCTGGCTGATCATCGGACTCTCGGCGCACGGATTGCTCGCGCTGTGCTTCCTCGGACAGTTTGTCACGTTCCTTCGCGGTGGCAAGATCGTCATCCCGTCGTCAACCGTCGGACTCGGCATGGTCGGCGCGATCGTGGGGCTGACCTATGCGATTGTCACAGTGGACACCGCGCTCATCATTGTGGACGCAACGATCCTGCTCGCGGGGTGGCAAGTACTAATCTGGCATCGTCGCACCGGCGGCCGCACCGCGTCGGATCGAAAGCCGGGGCTGCCCGTTGTCGCGCCGCACGCCGCCGAACCGCGCAGTGGTGTATTCAGTGGTGCGAAGCCGGAGGAGCCGTCGGCTCCGCGAAAGGCAAGTCTGTGACGCGGCCTGTTCGCCTGCGAGACGTGGAAGTGGCCGACTTGCCCCTCTTACACGAATACCATTTGGACCGGGATGCCATCGAGATGGCCGCTTTCCCGCCACGCGAATGGGATGCGTTCACGGCACATTGGTCGGAGGTGCTCGCCGATGACGCTGTCACCAAGAAGACCATCCTCTTTGACGAAACTGTTGTCGGCTATGTCGTGGGATTTCACCGCGACGGCGAACGGCTAATCGGCTACTGGCTTGGCAAGGAGTTTTGGGGGCAAGGCATCGCCTCGGTGGCGGTGTCACAGTTTCTTAGCTACGAACGCATCCGCCCGCTCTTCGCACATGTGGTCACGCACAATGTCGCGTCAATCCGAGTCCTGGAAAAGTGCGGGTTCAAGGTCTTTGGCCGAGACATGGCGGCCGCCGTGACGGGTGGAGATACGGTTGAGGAAATAGTGCTGAAGTTGGAGTGATAGGAGCAACGCAAGGGCGCTGAGGCGCGGCGACCATCACACCGCGAACTTATTTGCCTCGCCGCTCATCGCTGACCGAGATCGGCAGGCCGTCGGGGTCGAGGTACTGGGCGATGCGGACGCCGAAGGTTTCTTTCGGCTCCTGAACGCAGGGCACGCCCTTTTCAATCATACGTGTGTGGAAGTCATCGAGATTGGGCACGCTGAAACCGGTACGGCAGCGACCGGGCGGCGTCCGAAGCGGATCATCGGGCTGGACCGGGGGCGCTTCGCAGGCGTGGAGTGCGAGGGTCGCTCCGTCCGTGGCGAATTCCGTCCAACCGGGCGTCTCGAACTTGAGCGGCAATCCGATTACGTCTCGATAGAACGCCACTGAGCGTTTCATGTCGCCAACGAAAATAATTGCGTAGCTGACTCGCATGAGAAACAACCTTCAATCCACACATTAAACCATTCTCTCGGCGAAGTTAATACTCACTCTCCTGCCGCTCGCGCGTCTCTTCCACCGGGGCTTCCTCGCCTTCTTTCAGGCCTTCCGTCTGCAACTTGGATGGGATGCTCTGCGACTTGGTCAGCGCGTAAAGAATGTCCACGATCTCCGAGTACGGCACGGCCAATCCGTGGATCTTGCCGTCGTCGTCTTTGTGCGGCGTATCGCCGAGGAACTCGATGAGTTCACCGACGTTTAACGGGGCGGACAGCGACTCCGACGTCTTGCCGGTGCGTTTGGTCTTGTAGATCACCGTGAGGGATTTCTCGCCGGGCTTGGCGCTGATCTGCGTCAGCAGACGACGACCATCCTTACGGTCGCCGGGAAAAATCGCGTCATCCCGACACTGCAATTGCTTGCCGAAGATCGCGATGCGCGGCTCGTTCAAGCGTTGGACGTAAATCAGGAACGGGCCGCTGGTGTCGACGAGGTCGAGGATTAGATTGTCACGGTCGAGGACGTTGCTGGTGATGGCCGGGTGCGGACGGCGACGCAGGGAACGGTAGGCTCGGATGCGCACCTCATCATCGGGATCATCAAGTAGCTTGCGCAGCGTCTCGCCCGCGCCGTACATGTTGGTGGCGTAGCCGAGTTCATCAATGGACTGCAACCGAAACTTGTTGTCGACCTCCTGTGCAAACGTGCTTAGCACCTCCACCGCTGCATTGTCACCCAGCCGGATGCCGGCCAGCGCCGCGTAGTACCTTGCATCGGGCAACGGGTGCTGATACGTCTCCTTCAGGTGCGGCAATGCAATCTTGCCGATGGCCTGCCACGCGAGGGAGATGGCGTCGAAGTCGACGTCCGGCCCGTCGATCTCCTGCACCAGTTCGACGGCTCGCTTCTCCAGCAGGGCCGGGTTGTCGTTGAGCGTGGTGTGGGCCACCTGTTCCAGGAACAGGCGCTTCCTCGCTCGGCACTCCTCGGGGATGTTCAGGTCCACATAGCTCGCGCTTTGGCCGACAGCGATGGGATCAACGCCGCCGTAGCGACCGTTGATGCGGGCGACGACCTGTTGCGTGACGGCATAGCGCGGATCGTTCAGCACAAATCGCACTCGGCGCGGCTCGGTCACAGTGCCGCCGCCGAGTACAAACGCGGTGCGGAGGTCGACGTTGCTGGTGGCGTTGCCCTCCTGATCAAAGATGCTGACGAAGACGGGACCGGTGGCCGTGGCAAGGGGCTTGCCTTCAATCACTCCCTGCGGCGTTTCGGCGTAGAGCTTCAACTCACCCAGCACGAGCCGACCGCCGACGAGCGACTTGGTCTGCGAGCCAAGTGCCTTGACGACGACATCGAACCGGTCGCCCCGTCTCGCGGCGGAGGGAATAAGGCCGGTGATCTCCACCATCGCGGCATCACGCCCTTTGAAGATTTCCTCCGTGGGGATGCCCGGCTCACCAATCTGCTGATGCTTGCGGACCTGCTTGATGAGGTACTTCTTGACTTCCTCGGGACCGTCCGCCCCACCTGTGTCGACGAGATCGACGACCAGACCGTAGCCGCGGACGGACATGAGCTGCGTGCCTTCAATGGTAACGAGTGGCGCAATGGTGCCTTGCAGTGCCTTGGTTTTGAGCTTGGGTCGCGGAGTGGCATCGGGTTGCGTCTTTGCGTCTTTCTGAAAGCTATCAGCGAAGCGGTCCCACTCCTCCTTGGCACAACCGAGCGGCAGAATGGTGAGTATGAGAATTAAAGAAACGCTTCGTCGACGACTCATCGAAAACAGGCTCCGTGGGCTAAAGAGTGTATCGGCAGGGCGCGGTCAACGGGGATGTCCCTGGAATCCACTGGTGGGCTATCCGATCATAGGCCACCCAGATGACTTTCAGGCAATGATCAGCCCATCAAATCACAAAATCCCCCGCCGGCTCGCCGCTGGATCGCGTCTTCGGAGGGCGGACGTTCAACTCCGGCGGGCTGGTGGTCACGGTACACCCAGCGGGCGTGCTGGACGTCAGGAAGGTCGAGCCGCCAATCGTCGTGCCTTCGCCAAGGACCGTATCGCCTCCGAGAATAATTGCGTTGGCGTAGAGGGTGACATTGTTTCGGACCGTCGGGTGGCGCTTGTAGCCCTTGACCATCCGGCCGCGCTCGTCCTTGAGGAAGGAGAGCGCCCCAAGCGTGACGCCCTGGTACACCTTTACAAAGTCGCCAATCTCCGCCGTCTCACCGATGACGACGCCGGTACCGTGATCGATAAAGAAGCTGCGCCCAATCGTCGCGCCGGGATGGATGTCGATGCCGGTCTGCTGATGCGCCCACTCAGCCATCGTGCGCGGCATTACGGGGACGTTCATGCGATACAACTCGTGGGCATAGCGATACACCGTGATCGCCAAGAGGCCGGGATACGTCATGATGACTTCGTCGGTGTTCACGGCGGCCGGGTCGCCGTCGTAGGCGGCCTGCACGTCGAGGGCGAGCATGGCTCGGATGTCTACGATGCGATCAAGGAACTTCGCGGCGATGTCGCGAGCCTTGACGTCAATAGGCAGAGCCTGATCGGACGACCCGTTGGGATCGTAATTGCCTTCGATCTCATTTTGATGGCAGAGTGAACGGAAGACTTGCAGGTACAGCGATTGCGCAAGTCGTGGGAGCATCTCGCCAACGTGGTAATGGACGTTGCGCTCGGAGAGGTCCTGCCGACCGTAGTAACCGGGGTAGGAGACTTCGAGGAGCATCTCAGTGATGCGGACCAATTCGCTTCGGCTCGGCAGGTAGCCACGACCGATATGGCGCGTACGGTGGTCGCCGTTGTAGCTGTCGACGATTCGTTTGACGAGGTCTTGAATCTGGGGGTCGAGGTCATATTCGCCAAGCATGGCGGGATTATACGGCGAGGGAGGCGGTTGTCATCGTGTTTGTTGAATAACGCGGTGAGTGTCGTTTACCCGGCGATCTGAAATGAATATCATATATAGACGGTTCGCATTCTCGCATTGGGGGTTGCAATGGTGCAATCCCAATGATCGCGGTTGCGATTCCCACACATGATCCCACGATGTTTTCCTTATCGCTGTCTCGGCCTGATCCTCTGTGTCGCGGTACTTCTGTCCGGCGCGGGGTGCGGACTATTGTGGCGATTGATCGGCCAGTCCCCGCCGGGGTTTCCCACGTTTGGTGATAGTTTGACGCCGGCCGGGGCGGTGTCGTTGCACGTCACGAATGCGTCCGGCTTCCCACTGGTGGTGGAGGCCTCGTATCACATTGACGATCAGGACGTGCGGATCACCAAGCGATTCCTCCCGTCCGAGGGCGTCGAATCCGAGACGGATGTGTTGGCGACGGTGACGTCGGTGCTCAAGATCACGGCCCACGTCACGGAGAAAGACCCGACCTCGCAGCCCGCGACCAGCCAACCCACGACGCAACCGACGACGCAACCCGACGTGAAACCGGGCGATTTGATTTTCGCGGTCGAATTGCATTGGAAGGTTGATTTCCAGGAAGGCGAGCAATTGTTCATCGTGATTCCGGGTCCGAAGCCGCCGGCCGGTGACATCCTGGATTGCAACAGCAACGGCATCTCCGACGCCATCGACGTTGTCAGCGGGGTGAGTCGCGACTGCAACTGCAACACAATTCCAGACGAATGCGACATCGTGGCCGGCGTGTTGCACGACGTGTCGCCGGTGGATGGTGTGCCGGATGAGTGTACGTCGTGCCCGACGGTGCAGCTTGTGGTTGTCATGGATACGTCCGGGTCCATGGACGACGAGGCGTCGGCACTGTGTACGTTTATCTTGTCTGGGGTAGTCGAAGACCTGACGGGGCAGGGCATCACCGTGGAAGCCACGCTGCTCGGAATCAGTGAATCGCCTGAAGGAATCTTTTCCTGCTTGACAGATGATGTGGCGCATCTGTTGGGCTCCCTCGTCCCAGGCGCGCCGCCTTGCTGTCCAACACTGAATGGTAACGAGGACTGGGCACCGGCCGTGGCGATCGTGGCCGAACGATTCGCGTGGTCGACCGGCACCGTTCGGATCATCATCCCCATCAGCGACGAAGGGCCACGCGAGGGCGACCCCTGCGACAACCCCGGCGACGATCTGGCGAGCATCCAAAACGCGGTTCAAGTCGCAACGACTCACCACGTCATTGTCTCGCCCATTACAGGAACGGGGTCATCGGGCTGCGTGGTGGACCTGGCTCAAACCCTCGCCCAAGGTACCAGCGGCCGGACCTTCAGCAGCACGGCCCCCGGTACCGACCTCGCCGGAGCCATCCGAACCCTCGTGCTCGATGCGTGTAGCTTGATGAACGACTGCGGCACTCTGCCATAAGTAGTGTGCTCCGGACCATTTGGCGTCAGGTCCGGCAAGAACGGCTGGCTCGGATATTTCCCGCCGATTTTTACTGGCCCCACCCTTGGATGATTCTTATACTGATAGTGGTCCGAGAGCGATAAGACCTCTCCCCACCTGTTTCTCCACGGGTGGATAGCGAGATTCGCAGGTAACCCGACATGACGCCTCGCGTAAAAATATGGGTAGTCTCCGCGCTGATCGCGGTCGCATCGGGTCAGGCCGTGAACGATGGGTGTCCCACGTCCGCACTCTTCACGCCTGCACCGTCACCGATTCCGGTCGCCCCGGAAGGCAGCATCCTCGTGGCCATCGAGAATCAATCTGGGTTGACCAGCGTGGTTGAGGCTGTGTTCCTCGCGGGTGGTGAAGAGGTTCGTCGCACGACTCGACTTCTCACTGCCGCCGGCATCGAGTCGGTCGCCAAGATCATCCGCACCACCGCCGATCAGGTGGTCATCACGGCTCGCATCGCCAGCCCGGTGAGCGGCACCATCGAAACCAAATACCTCGGTGGCTTTGTCCTCGCGGCTGGGGCGTTTAATAAGGGAATTGACTTTGAGGATCGGGGCGGGATCGCGTTCATCATTCCAGGCCCACCATCCGACTGCAATGGTAACGGCTCGCCGGATTCTGCGGACATCGCCGCCGCGGCCAGCCGTGATTGTGACGGCAACACGATCCCCGATGAGTGTGAGAGCGGCCTGCCGACGGTGATTCAGTGTGCGGGCGAGTTGGTGGTGCCGGCCGATGCGCATGGGGCGGGTGTTGTGCCGAACTTAACGGGCCTGTTGGTCGCCGTGGACACGTGTACGCCGACGGGGCAGTTGACGCTGTCGCAGGACGTGCCGGCCGGGACGCCGTTGGAATTGGGGCATCCGGTCAATGTGAATCTCTCGGTGACGGATGCTGATGCCAATGTTGTGCAATGTGCGTCCGGTGTGGTCATGGTGGATGTGACGGCTCCAGTGCTCATCTGTCCGGGCGAACTCGTGATTCGCGTGACGGGCCGGCTTCGAGGCGAAGTGCCTGATATGCTGACGGTGGTCCAGCTATCCGACAATTGTCAGGCCGTTTCGATGCCGACGCTGAGTCAGACGATTCCCGCCGGTGCGTTGCTTCCGATCGGTGTGGTGCCAATGGACATCACGGCCGTCGATGGCTCGGGGAACTCGACTCAATGCATGGTGACACTTCGCATCGAAGCGACACGTGATCCCGAAACTCCGGACTAGATAGATCGAGAGTCCGCCCACACATCCGACAACATGGCAAACTCGCCATGTGTTATTTCAAATGCCCTCGCAGGTCCGACAAATCCGCCCACCCGCGCCATTTGATAGCGTGGCTTATCGGGCGACCTGAGAGAGTTGGGGATCATTGCTCGCGTATACTTGGTGTCAACCGTTGGAGTTTCCGCCCGTCCGCGAGGGGGTACGCTTGATCACTGCGCCGCGAAAAACAGGGCTACTGTGCCTGCTGGCAATTGGCCTTTTGGTCAGTCAGTCGGGGTGCAATCTGCTGGCGGATTTGTTTTCGCAGCTCCCCGGCGGCAGCCCGATTCCAGCGCTGCCGGATATCCCGCCGGATAGCGTGCTGGTGCTGGTGCAGAACAACTCCGGCGTCCCCGTCGCCGTCACGGCCATCTTTGCCAACGCCAACGAAGAGGTTCGTCGAACCACGCGGCAGCTTGCATCGAGCGGGCTGGAGTCGACCGAGGTGATTCTTCGCACTGTTGCCGACCAGGTCACGATCACTGCGACGATTGGCGCGGCGGAATCTGCAAGCAAACTTCCCGTCGGATTCGTGCTCTTGCAGGAAACGTATCTGCGCGGCTCGGATTATGACGCGGGCGGCATCCTGAATGTGATTATTGGTACACCGCCCGCCGATTGCAATGACAACGCCGTGCCGGATGCAACCGACATTAGCTCCGGGACGAGTGATGATTGCGACTCCGACGGCGTGCCCGACGAGTGCGTCAAGAAAGAACTCGTGATCAGTAGTTGCCCGGCGGATGTGAAACTTGCCGTGACGGAAGGCTGCTCGGCGGCGCTTGGCGATCTGCGACCGCTGGTGGTGGTCGCGCCGGATTGCACGCGCACCGTGCCCGTGACGCTCGTTCAATCGCCCGTGCCCGGCACACAGATATCGCCGCCCGGCGTGCCAGTAACGATCACCGCATCCACCACGGATGGTCGGAGTGCAACGTGTACGGTGGATGTTGTCGTTGAGGACATTACGCCGCCGTCGATCGTGTCGTGTCCGCCGGCTACGTCGCAGCCGGTCGGGCCATCCTGCCCCGCTGTCGTGCCTGATTTGCGCGGGCAGCTGC
Organism: Planctomycetota bacterium; assembly: GCA_038042195.1. Taxonomy (GTDB): domain Bacteria; phylum Planctomycetota; class Phycisphaerae; order UBA1845; family UTPLA1; genus JACRIM01. Next base: position 15,385 of record JBBTET010000055.1, read on the forward strand.
TCGCGTCGGACAACTGCACGACGCAACCGTCGCTGGTCGTGACGCAGTTGCCGGAGCCGGGAGCGGGCTATGAATTGGTGACGATTATTACGCTTGAGGCGCGCGACGCCGCGGGCAACTTGTCGTCGTGCCAGACGATGGTGACGGCGTATGCGACCACCCCCGTGCCGACCTCGTGTCCGGCCGATGTGACGGTGGAGTGCGGACAGTCGATTGATCCAATGCTCCTAGGTGTTTTCACAGCCGAGGATGCCTGCGACCCCGACATCTCGATTACATACTCAGACAACACGAGCGGCCTCGAAGGTTGCAACAACACAGGAAACCTGATGCGAACGTGGGTCGCCGAGAACTGGGCGGGGCACACGGCGACGTGCGTGCAGACGATTCATGTCGTGGACACCGCGCCTCCGCAGATTGCGTGCCCGGGCGATGTTGAGATTGAGTGCGGTAGCTCGACGGACCCGGAGTTCACCGGCTCGCCAAAGGCATTGGATGCGTGCGGCGAAGCATTGCTCGATTACTCCGATTCCTACGACCGGGGCGGCATCGGCGGAGTTTCTCGACTGTGGACCGCGACCGACGCCTGCGGCAACAGCGCGTCGTGTACGCAGGAGATTAGCTTTGTCGATACGACGCTGCCGACGGTGTATTCGTGCGGGCCGCTTCAGATTCCCACGTCACAAGCCTGCGAAGCCGAGATGCCGGACGTGAGCGACGCGGTGAACGCAGAGGATGGCTGTTCATCCATCGCATCGATCACACAGGAGCCGGCGGTCGGCACGCTGCTTTCGCTGGGCGTTCATCCCGTCACCGTGCGCGTGTATGACGCCGCGAACAACGAGTCCGTCTGTGAGACGATCATCACCGTCATCGCGGATGGCGGGGATTCCGATGAGGACGGTGTGCCCGACGAGTGTGACAACTGTCCTACTCTCTCCAACAGCGATCAGGCCGATTGCGATGGGGATCACCTCGGCGACGCATGTATTCTCTACGATTGCAAGGGCGAACCGGCCTGCGCCGACTGCAACATGAACGGCGTGCCGGATGGTTGCGACTTCGCTGATGGCGTGATACGGGTGAAGCGTAGTGCTTCCTCAGGCGGCGACGGTGTCACTTGGGCCACCGCTTTATACAGTCTGCAAGACGCCCTCGACATCGCCGAGTGCAACAGCCTTGTCACGCAGATATGGGTTGCAGACGGCTCGTACACACCGGACTTTGGAACTGGCCACACGCCGGGCAACAAGTCATCGTCGTTCATCCTGCGAAACGGCCTTTTGATTCTTGGGGGATTCGCGGGCAACGAGACATTTGCCTCGCAGCGCGACCCCGCCTCGAACGTGACCATCCTGACGGGTGATCTTTCCGGCAACGACGGGCCGAACTTTGCCAACTATTCAGACAACAGCTTCTCCATCGTCAATGCCGACAACACCGATTCGTCGGCGGTACTGGATGGATTCACCATTCGCGGGGGCAACAATTCCTTCGGAGGCGGGCTGTTCGCCGACAGCGGCAACCCGGTGATCATCCAATGTGTGTTCAAGGAGAACCTCGGATTTTTTGGCGGCGGCGCGTGCTTTGCCGCCGGCTCACCGCAAGTTTTCCAGTGCCGTTTTGAGAGCAACCTCGCACAGGGCATGGGCGTTCGCCAGGGTGGGGGGCTGATGCTACTGAATTGCAACGCGGCGGTGATTGAGCAATGCACCTTCAGCGACAATGTGGTCAATCGAATCGGCACGCCGACCGGCTCCGGCGGCGCGTTGCAGATTACCGACAGCGACGCCGTCGTGGTGAACTGCCTGTTCTCTGGGAACAACGCCGATCTGGGCGGAGCCGTGGCGGTGAGCGGCTCCGTGAGCATCGTCACCATCACGAACTGCACGATCACGGCGAACTCGGCTGATGCCTACGGCGGCGGATTGCACGTCTCCGGCGGAGCTGTCAGCATGGCCAACGGCATCCTGTGGGGCAACAGTGACCTCAGCGGCATGGTGGAGTCCTCGCAGGTCTATGGCGCGGGCGGAACCGTCTCAGCGAATTTTTCCTGCGTGCAAGGCTTCGCCACCCTCGGCGGCATTGGCAATTTCGACCTCGATCCAATGTTTGATGGGGCGAGTGATCATCACCTGCAAAACACCTCGCCGTGCATTGACAACGGCGATAACGCCGCCGACATCGACATCGCGACAATGGGCGTGCAACCGCTGCCGGCAGACGAACTCGACGGCCACGCGCGCATCACGGACGGCGATTGCAACGAGTCGTCGATTGTGGATATGGGGTGCTACGAGGCGACGGGCTGTCCGTAGTCCGTAGGGTCCGCTGCGCGGACCATGAGTTCATTCCATTATCCGATCTTTTCGCTATATCGACCAGTTTTCCGTTCCCCTCTACCATGCCAGCCCGATCAACCCGAAGGGACTCCCGCGAATGGACCTCCTCCACCAAGCCGTCGACATCTTCCTGCATCTCGACAAGCATCTCGACGATGTGTGCCGGAATTATGGTACGTGGACCTATGCCATTTTATTTGTCATTATCTTTTGCGAGACGGGTCTCGTCGTGACGCCGTTCTTGCCCGGCGACTCGCTGCTCTTTGCCGCCGGGGCGATGTCGGCCAAAGGGTCGCTCGACCCGTGGATGCTTTTTGTGTTGCTCAGCGTGTCGGCCGTCATTGGGGATGGCGTGAATTATGCAATCGGCAAGTTCCTTGGGCCGAAGGTGCTGAAGAACCCCAACAGCCGCATCTTCAAGAAGGAGTACCTCGACAAGACGCACGCCTTCTACGAAAAGTACGGTGGCAAGACGATCATCATTGCCCGCTTCGTGCCCATCGTTCGCACCTTTGCCCCGTTTGTCGCGGGCGTTGGCACCATGACCTACCGAACGTTTTTTGCCTACAACGTCATCGGCGGCCTCGCCTGGGTGGCGATCTGCCTGTTTGCGGGGTACTTCTTTGGGAACCTGCCTTTCGTGAAGAAGAACTTTGAATTAGTCATCCTCGCCATCATTTTCATTTCGGTGCTGCCGATGGCCATTGAGTTGTACAAGGCTCGCTCGGCGCGCAAGCGCGAGGGGACTGTTGCGCCGTGAGCCGGTGAGCGAATCGCGTACAATGTCGCGAACCTGCCATGCCGATCAGACGCCATCTCCTGTTTTCACTCGTACTTACCACCCTCGCGGTCGCCGGCTGCTACATCGACCTCGTTCCGCTGCGCCTCGACGGTCCGCGTCAGAAGAACGGCGGAGCGAGCGTCAACTTCATCGAGGGCCAAACGTATGCCGTGCGCGGCGGGCAGACGCTGCAATTCGATCTCTATCGCCCGACTGACTTCGCCGTTGGCAACAAGCCGCTGGTCATTCTCGTTCACGGCGGGTCGTGGCGGAGCGGTGATCGGTTTTACATGCTCGAGTGGTGTTACGACCTCGCGGCGCAGGGATACGCCGCCGCGACGATTGACTATCGCCTAGCCGGCGACGGCGTGGCTTATCCGGAACCAGTGTCGGATGTGCTCGCGGCAGTGCGATATTTTCGTGACAACGCCGTGACGTACGGCATTGATCCGAATCGCGTCGCGTTGTTTGGCCAGTCGGCCGGCGGGCACCTGGCGATGTTGGCGGGATTGTCGAATGACGTAAGCGTGTTTGACCCCACTCGACCCATCGGTGAATCGACGATGGTGCGCTGCGTGGTTGATCTGTTCGGACCGACGGATTTGGCCGCCGACCCTTCGACGGCTGACATGGATCAGATCGAGCGCGTGGAAGGCTTTATGGGCGCGTCGCTCGCTGATGCGGGGCCGCTGCTTGCGGAGGCGAGTCCGATTAACTATGTCCGAACCAACGGCCCGCCCATCCTCATCGTCCACGGCGACGCGGATACGCTCGTGCCGGTGGACCAGGCTCGGCGCATGGTCGATGCGCTGAGCGGCATCGGCCAATCGCATGAGTACGTCGAGGTGCCGGGCATGGACCACGTCCCCGGAGCGATCTGGCAATTGGAGTTCACGCAGAATTATCGCGCGGCGGTGCTGGCATTTCTGGCGGCAAGTCTGTGACGAGGTTCGTCCTTAACCCAGTACGTTTCGTAGAATCACAATCGCCATCGTGAAATAAATAATCAGTCCGGTAACGTCCACCAACGTCGCGACAAACGGCGTCGACGAGACGGCGGGGTCCAGGCCGAGGCGTTTTAATAGAATCGGCAGCATCGATCCGACAATCGTTCCAAACAGCACGACGCCCACCAAGCTCGTGCCGACCACGAACGCCAGGATCGCCGGCCCGCTGTTGTGAACTTCTCCCTGCGATCCTCGGTACACACCATATCCATACGCGACCATGAAAGCCGTGACACCAAGAATCGAGCCGAACATCAGTCCGGACGCCAATTCCCGCTTCATGACTCGCCACCAATCGCTCAGCTTCAACTCTCCGAGGGCCAATGCGCGAATCACGAGCGAGGCCGCTTGTGAGCCGGAGTTTCCTCCGCTGCTGATGATGAGCGGGATGAATGCGGCAAGGATGACGCTTTTTTCCAGCGTGGCTTCAAAGCGATGCATCGCGGTAATGGTGAGCATCTCGCCTCCAAAGAGCAGGAGCAGCCAGGGTGCGCGTTTCCGAACCATGGTCAGGGTTGTGGCATCTATGTATGGCTCATCCAGCACGGCGACGGCCGCCATTTTGTGAACGTCTTCGGTTTCCTCCTGCTCAGCCACGTCCAGCACGTCATCGACTGTGACGATGCCGACAAGTATGTTGTCGGAATCGACGACGGGCAGGACGCTGCGGTCATATTTCTTAAACGCTCGCACCGCTTCTTCCTGGTCGTCGTGCGCCCGCAGAAAGACGTAGTTGCCGTCCATGATGTCGGTGACGGTCTTGTTCAGATCCGCCACAACGATGTCACGGAGGCGGATGTCGTCGATCAAGTGGCCCTTCTCATCGGTGACATAGATGACATTGAGCGATTCTTTCTCTTTCCCGACCTGGCGCAAATGACTGAAGACATGTGAGATCGTCCAGTCCGAGCGCATCGCCACATAATCGGGCGTCATCCGACGGCCGATGGATTCTTCGGGATAGCCCAACAGCTTGACGGCGACCTTGCGCTCTTCGGGCGAGAGCAGGTTGATGAGCCGTTGCGACGCCTCGCCGGGCATTTCTTCGAGCAGGGCGGTCCGGTCGTCCGGGGCCATGTCGTTCAGCACGGCGGCGACCTGCTCCTGGCCGAGGGCTTTTAGCGCTGATTCCTGTGACTCAACCGGCAGATGCGCGAATACATGCGTGGCCTTGTCGCGCGGCAGGATGCGAAAGATGACGGCGACGTGTTCGGGCGGAAGATCAGAAAAAAGATCGGCAATGTCCTCGGGCGGCAGATCGGCGAGGGCCTCGCGCAGCGCAGCGAAATCGCGAGCCTCAATCAGCTCCTCGATCTCCGGTCGCAGTAGGTCGCCAAGCATCCGGGAAGGAAACCGCGAATCAACGGGGAAGTCAACGACCGGCGCACGTTTTTTGAGCGTTTTGAGCGGAGGAAGCGTCGGGTGATATCGGTCGCAAATCGGCTACATGCAGTATTACGCGAGCCGGCTCGTCGCCGCTTTCAACCCCAGCCAATGGTGGTCGTAATGGCCGATGACACCGTCGTCGATCCATTCGCGTATCGGGGTTTCGCCGATGAAGTGCGACTCGGGCACGGACTTCAAGGCGGCAAGCAGCCGGTCCTCCGCGGCGCGGAGTTGGGGGAGGAGCATGACGAAGGACATCCGCCGATTCTTGCGATACACCTCGTCATTGACTTGGTCGAAATCGACTTGCATGGCGGGTTTGCCGGCGGCGAGTTCGGGGATTCGCACGGCGGCCTCGGCCGTCCAATGAGCCAGATGCCCGGCCAGATCCCGGACGTTCCACTTTGGCCCGACCATCTCCCGCTCGGCGGCGAAATCATCAAACCGCTCAAAGGCCGCGCGAAACCGCATGAAGCGGTCGTTGATGCGTTGAAGGATGGCGCTGCGGACGTCCATGTGATGCGAGGATGCTTAGGTGCCTAATTCAAGTGGGAACTGACATCATCCCCGCTGCGCCATCGGTACGACCTTGCGCAACGCCGGCCCCACGTACTCCGACAGCGGACGGATGATTCGGTTGTGCTCCAGTTGCTCCATGATGTGGGCACACCAGCCGGTGATTCGACTGCACACGAAGATCGGTGTGAAGAGGTCGATGGGGATTCCCATTTGGTAATAGGCGTGGGCGGCGGGGTAGTCGAGGTTTGGATGGATGTTCTTTTCCTTGAACATCAGGGCCTGTAGGGCGTCGGCCATTTCAATCCACTTGGTCTGGCCCGTCTCCTTCGTCAACTCAATCGACCATTCGCGGAGCAAGGCGGCGCGGTGGTCGCCATTCTTATAGACACGATGGCCGAAACCCATGATGAGCTTCTTGTTGTTGGGGTTCTTGACATTGTGGTCTTGCAGGTCGCGGAACCATTTTTCAGCGTTGCCGGTCTTGTCGATCTCAAGAAACTGGTTCATCGCCGCCTCGTTCGCGCCACCGTGCAGCGGCCCCTTGAGGGCACCGATGGCCCCTGTCACCGACGAGTGCATGTCCGAGAGCGTGGACGAGATGCCGCGTGCCGTAAAAGTCGATGCGTTGAAGTCATGTTCGGCGTAGAGGATCAACGTGCCGTCCATGATCTTGCCGGCCAGGGCGCTGGCCTTTTTTCCGAGCATCATGTTGAGAAGATTCGCGCCCAGCGTCAGGTTTGGATCGGGCGGCATCGACGCCACTTTCGCCGTCTTCTGGCACCAGAGCGCCACCGCCACGGGGAGTTGCCCAAGCAACCGCTCACTCTTGCGAAGCATGGCCGGGCGCGAGTTGTCCTGTGCATCTGCGTCGTAGTGGCCGAGCAGGGAGACGGCGCTTCGCAACATATCCATCGGCGGGATGCTGGTCGGCATGTCTTGAATCGCTCGCACGACCTGCGGCGGCAGCGCCATCGAGCCTTGCACGCGGGAACGAAACGCCGCGAACTGAGCCTTCGTCGGTAACTCGCCATGCAACAGCAGAAAAGCCGCCTCTTCAAAGCACGCATTGCGGGCCAGGTCTTCGATGTCGTAGCCGCGATAGCGAAGCCCTTGCTGTGTGACCTCGGCGATGGCGCTGTCGCCCGCCACGATCCCTTCGAGTCCGGCCTTGGGTTTTGTTTCACTCATGGTGCTACTCCCGTCGATTCGCCGTCATTGCTTTTTCGTTGCCGCTTTGTCGATCTTGTCCAGACCGTCGTAGTCGAGCAACTCATATAATTCCTGTCGCGTTTGCATACTCGGCACCCAGTCCATCTGATCGCCTTTGCTCTTCAAGTCCTTCAGAATGGCCGCGATTCCCGCGTAAGCTATGCGCAGGGCCGTCTGTGGATAGATCACCATGCGATAGCCCATCCGCTCCAAATCCGCGAGCGGCAGAAGCGGCGTCTTGCCGAACTCCGTCATGTTGGCCAGCAGCGGGGCCTTCACCTGGTCCGCGAACGCCGCCAATTCCTCCGCCGACTGCATCGCCTCTGGAAAGATCGCATCGGCTCCGGCATCGAGGTATCGCTTCGCTCGATCCACGGCATCATCGAAGCTGGTCACACCGCGTGCATCGGTCCGCGCGATGATGAGGAAGTCCTTGTCACGCCGCGCTGCGCACGCCGCACGAAGTTTTTCCGCCATCGCTGCCGCTGAGATCAGTTCCTTGCCATCCAAGTGACCGCACTTCTTGGGCAGCACCTGATCCTCGAAGTGGATGCCGGACACGCCCACGGCCTCCATCTCGGAGACGGTGCGCGCTGTGTTGATGGCCTCACCGAATCCCGTATCGCCGTCGACGACGACTGGGATGATCACCGATGCGCAGATCGCCTTGGCGTGGGCGACGGCCTCGGACAAGGTGATGAGTCCCACATCGGGCAGGCCATAGACCGCGTTCGCCAGGCCTGCGCCGGAGAGGTAGACCGCCTCGAAGCCGGCTTTTTCGATGGCCCGAGCCGTGAGTGCATTGAATGCACCCGGCATCTGCACGGTCCTTGCGGCGATGAGGTCTCGGAGGCGACGGTGGCGGGTCGGTGGCATGGAGGGATTATCTTGAATGGTGTGTGTCGAGGCAACTTGTCTGTTGATGGGGGTTTATGACGGCGAACAAAACTGCCTGGTAGCAAGGGGATTCCCTAGTGGCAGCCCTATCATTCGGCCGATAATAAGATTACTGGGGGATTGAGTGCGGGAGTCGGACCCATGGCAGGTCACGCACCTGAGATTCATTCGCAAGTTCGCCGTGTTGAGCAATGGCTCATTGATACCTCGGACCTTCGTGTCTCGTTGGTCATGCTGCTTACCGCTGCTGCCGTCATCACGGCGTTGTATCTGCTCGATCAAGGTCTCGCTGCGTAGTCACGTTTCGCCGTGAGCGATGCGAGTCGATGCACGACCTCCGGCACGATGCGCAGTGCGTCGTCGATTTCCTCATCCGTTGTTTCCACTGACAGGCTGAATCGAATCGCTCCGTGGGCGAGCGGCTGCGGCACGCCCATCGCCTTGAGGACGTGCGATGGTTCGAGCGAGCCGCTGCTGCACGCCGAGCCGCTTGACGCACAGACGCCGCGCTCGCTGAGGGCGACGAGGATGGCCTCGGCTTCGAGCGCTTCAAAACCGATGCTTGTGGTATTCGGCGTGCGGTGCGATTGGTCGCCGAGCACATAGGCAAATGCGACGCGGTCGCACAGTCCGCGCTCCAGTCGATCGCGCATCATCGCGACGCTCGCCATGCCGTCGCTCGCCAGTCGCTGCTTTGCCAAACGCGCAGCTTCGCCGAAGCCGACGATGGCCGCGACATTCTCGGTGCCGGGCCGGATGTCGCGCTCCTGGTGTCCGCCAACTTGCCGGCTGCGAAGCCGTGCGCCGCGCCCGACGAACAACGCCCCCGCGCCCTTGGGGGCATGAATCTTGTGGGCCGAAAGACTGAGCAACTTTGCACCGAGCGACTTCACATCCATCGGCAGCTTGCCCGCCGCCTGCACGGCATCGACATGAAGCGGGATGCCGCGGGCGTTGCAGATGGTTGCGATGTCCTGAATGGGAAAGAGCACGCCCGTCTCATTGTTGGCATACATCACGCTGGCAATCGCCGTGTCGTCCGTGAGTGATGCCGCGAATTCGTCGAGGTTCAGTCGCCCGATCTGGTCCACTCCGACGAACGTCACGCGATAGCCCTGCGTCGCCAGTCGCTCGCACAATGAATGCACCGCTGGATGCTCAACGGCGGTTGTGACGACGCGTCGCTTCGTCGGATGGGCGGCGAGCGTGCCCAGGATGGCGAGGTTGTCGGCTTCGGTGCCGCCGCTGGTGAAGATAATCTCGCGCGGCGTCGCTCCAATCAGGGCGGCGACGTGTTCCCGTGCAACTTCAATCGCATGGCGCGCCGCCTGCCCGAGCAGATGCAGGCTCGACGGATTACCGAATTGCTCGCGCCAATATGGCTCCATCGCGTCGACGACTTCGGGCGCAACGCGGGTTGTCGAATTATTGTCGAGGTAAATGACGGACATTTCGTTTGATTATAGCGTGTGCGAGAATACTCCATTGCGAATCGTCGCACGCGTTAATCAATCATGCGTTTGCCTATCTCGGTTGCAAGTTGCAAGAGCAGAGTCGTCTCCGACTCGGTGAACTGGTGGGCAGTGGGCATGGCGATACCGAGGACTCCTCTAAGGCTGCCATCTACGAGCATCGGGACGGCGATGGAGCCTTCCATTCCGGTGAGCTTGGCTGCCGGTTTTGCCTGGCCGGATTGGTCGGTTTGGAGATTACACACTGTGACCGGCGCACGGCGCTCGGCAGCCAAACCGGCCATTCCCTTTCCAAGTGGGATTCGCTCGATGGCGGAGAGGATGGCATCGGGGATGCCGCGCTTCTCGACGAGGTGCAGGAGGCCGGTCGTGTCGTCCATGCGATGAATCGTGCCGACGGGGCAGGCGAAGTGGGTGATGACAATGTCGAGCAGTTCCTTGGGGGTGGTGGACGCCGGAAGGGCTTGGATGGCGTGAAGGGTGTTTTGCTCGGCTTGGTGTGCGGTCATTGGCTGGTCCTGCTTCGTCAGCTTCATTCTAGCGGAGCGCGATGGGGAGTGCGGGATGAGGATTCGAGGCATGACGAATGCCCGACCGGCGAAAAAAAGGCCCACAAAAAAGTGCGAAAAGCTGGTTTTCGGCCACAAAATCGCACAAACGGTTTGCAGTTTTTTGCCGAGGGCGCAGACTGGGTTGGAGGGAGAAGGCACGAAGGCACCCGTCGCGGCGGGTAAACTGCGGAAGGGGAGGGGTTGCTTTGCAACGCAGGTCCGCCCCTGTGGATCTTCGACATGGTGCGGCCTCCTGTATTGCGGCAATAACACGGCGGGCAAGCCTGTCCGGCTATACGGGCTTTGCGAACTTATACCTAACTAATATAGCACGCGGGTGGGCGGGAGCAAGGGGATGTTTAAGATTTTTCGAGGAGGGGGCGTTAAGTGTTTGGTGAGGCAGGAGTTGTAACCTTGGCTCCATTCTGGTAGATTAGTGTGGAGAGGGGGTGTTCCTGATTTGGATTAGACGATCGGGGTCAGGCATCCAGTTGCGGCACGGGAGGTCTCGCCTTGCAAGAGGCTGGCACGGCAACGACATCGAGCAAACCAACACGGGTGGATTCTCACATGAATACAAACCGACATAGCGGAATCGTGTTTCCACGCTCCATGAGCCAGTTCGTTCGCGCTACACTCGTGATCGTGATGACCGGTGCTGCGACTCGCGAGGCGACGGCCCAGCTTATTGACGGCTCGGC
>JBBTET010000056.1:0-39149 GCA_038042195.1 Planctomycetota bacterium
ACTGCCCGGGACAGGGATCGAACCTGCACTCCGTATAACCGGAACTAGGCCCTCAACCTAGCGCGTCTGCCAATTCCGCCACCCGGGCGAGTGGTTTGTGGTACCTGACCTGAGGGGAGAAGAATGTAGTCCGGCGGTCGGAGACCGTCAACCGACACGGGACCGGGGTTTCTACCGTGTGATCGTTGCCAAGAACGGGTGCGGGTGGGTTGGCTGACGATGTCAAAGAGTCGCGACGAAAAAAAGTTGGGCCGGCATTGTTGGATGCAACGATTTATCTCATCGAAATGCGACACTTGAAAAATGCCGAGAAACCCAGCAAAATGAAGCGATATCTCTGCGCCGTTCGACCGCACGCGGACTGTAACAAAATAAATCAAGTGACTTTGGGTATGCAATATCCCCGAGTTACAGGCTCGTTACACCGCTGACCCCCCGTCGCTCGATATAGTGAGCGAGGTCAGGCGATGGCGTCCGCCGGTATGACGCCGATGACCAGACACCCGGAGAAGCGAATCATGTTTAACACGATGTTCAATCGACTGCTGTCGGCACGCCTGCTTGGCGCAGCGATCCTCGTCGCCCTCTTCGCAGGCACGATCCTGGCGAAACCCCCGAGTGGCCAGGAAAACGCAAAGAAGACGCCGCCCAACATCAAGGCGGCCCAGGGCACACAACCGGCGGGTGCGAAGCACATTCCCCAGGCACCACCAGTCCCACAAGCCACCGTACAGCTCAAACCGGGCGAGGAGCCGAAGATCGAATTCGATACGCCAGTGTACGACGCAGGTCGCATTCGATCCGGAAAGGACATCGTGCATGACTTCTGGTTCCACAACACAGGCACCGGCCCGGCGGAGATCATCCAAGTCAAACCGTCCTGCGGCTGCACGACCAGCGGCGAGTACGATCGCATCGTCCCCCCCGGCAAGTCCGGCAAGATTCCCCTGAAGGTAGCCACCGGTCACTTCTCAGGTCCGATCAGCAAGTCCGTTACGATCGTCACCAATCAGTCGGGGCCGGCCTCGATGGTCACGTTACAGATCAAAGGCGAGATGTGGCAGATGGTGCAGGCGGCTCCGAACAGCGCGCTCTTCGGAAATGTCTCCGCGTCCTCGACAAAGGATGCGACTCTTACACGGAAGATTACGATTACCAATAATGCCGAATCCCCCCTCACTCTGGCGACGCCAAAGTGCTCTACTCCTGCATTCTCTGCGAGCCTGAATCCGCTTGAGCCGGGCCGAAAATGGGAATTGACGGTTTCGCTGGCCAAGGATCTGCCGAATGGTGCCGTGACAGGAAATGTTGAGATCGAGACGGGCCTGACCGAACTTCCCAAGATTCAAGTAGCTTGCAACGCCTATCTTGTGTCCGACGTGGACGTGGTGCCAAACAAGATCGCGATTCCGGGCACACGGACCGTTCCAATGCAGCGCGATTTCTACGTTCGCAACAACGCCGCGAAGCCACTTGTCATCGCCGACCTGGCCGCCAGTAACCCCAAATTGAAGCTGAACTTGCAGGAAACACAGCCGGGCATGGCCTATCGTGTGACGGCCGAGTTTCCGCCGGACTTGGAACTCACCAAGGATGGAGAGAGCATCACCTTCTCGACCAATAATCCGGCCTATGCAAAGATGACTATTCCAGTGGCGATCGCAACAGTACCGCCGGCCGCAGTGGCGACAAACGCGACACCGGGAGCCGCGCAAGCCAATCAGAAAACGCCCGTGACCATGCAGCCGATTTCGACCACCCCGCCAACTGGCAAGTAACATCAGTCGATTGCATCTCGGCAACTGAATGATCAGAGTGTGAGCGCATCGTCTGGTGCGCTCGCTCTCGTTTTACGTCGGTTCGCTTGAATCCACGCGATTTCGTCGCCTGCCCTATGATCTAGGAACCTGAATCGCGTCCACTGGGAATAATCCAAACCCCATGCACGTTTCATGATTTGGCAATGGAGCTCACCATGTCCGACGCAGTCGAAAATGTCATCATCATCGGGTCCGGCCCCGCAGGCTGGACGGCCGCCATTTACGCCGCGCGAGCCAACCTGACCCCACTCGTCTTTGCCGGCCGACCCAAGAGCCAGCCGTCGCTCGTACTACCCGGCGGGCAACTCATGCTCACCACCGAGGTCGAGAACTACCCCGGCTTCAAACACGGCATCACCGGACCGAAGCTCATGGCTGAGTTTGAGCAGCAGGCCGTTCGCTTTGGTACGCGCATCGTCACCGACGACGGTCTCACGCCCGACGTCTCCAACCCTGACGACGGCCATTCATCCAAATACCATGACGTCAAGGCAGTCGATTTCTCCGCGCGCCCGTTCAAGGTCATCGGCGAAGATGACAAGGTGTATCTCGCGCATGCTGTGATCGTCGCCACCGGCGCGACGGCCAACTGGATCGGACTTGAGAATGAGATGCGCCTGGCCCGCACGGGTGGCGGCGTGTCGGCCTGTGCCGTGTGCGACGGGGCTATGCCTATCTTTCGCAACAAGGAACTCGCCGTCGTCGGCGGCGGCGACTCAGCCGTCGAGGAGGCGTCGTATTTAACCAAATTCGCCAGCAAGGTCCACATGATCCACCGCCGCGATCAGCTCCGGGCCAGCAAGATCATGGCCAAACGCGCTCACGACAATCCCAAGATCACGTTCCAATGGAATAAGACGGTTGAGGATGTGCTCGGCGATCAGGCCATCACGGCTGTGCGAATGAAAGACACGGTGACCGGGGCAACCTCCGATCTGCCCGTCGGCGGCCTCTTCGTCGCCATCGGCCACACGCCCGCGACAAAGTTCCTCAACGGCCAACTCGAACTCGACGCCAAGGGCTATATCAAGCTGAAGGACCCGTACCGCTCCACGACCAGTTCAGACGGCGTGTTCGTCGCGGGGGATTGTGCGGACAGCGTCTACCGCCAGGCCGTCACCGCGGCCGGGATGGGATGCAAGGCCGCCATCGACGCCGAACGCTGGTTGGCGGATCGCGGCGTGCATTAATCGCTTGGAACGGACGGCAGTTGACTTATTACGTTGCGACAACCATCCGCAGCTACGGCTGATTCACGCGGATCACGAAATTGCCCTCGTCGCCCTGCCAGCCGCTGATGCGAATCCAGTAGGTCTGGTTGGCCACGATGGTGGCTACGACGACTCTCGACACGGTCGAGGCACCAGTATTGCAGCCATCGTCGTTGCATCCACCTGGAATCTGGCTGCCGTCGGCGGCCGGACAATTGTCATATACGACCATGATGGCGTCGTATCGGTAAATGTCATTATCGATCGGCACATCATTCAGGGTAATACCTGGGGGGCCCCACGTATCGCACATCGTGAACGTTGCTCCTCCAGAGGAGGTTGCGACCCACTTGTACCAGACATCCTTGGCCGAGTTACAGCCGGCGCCACAACTCTGTTCGCAAGAAATCGCGGGACCATCGGTGGTCGCGTAAATCGTAGAGCCGCTGGAGATCGGGCCGCTGGTGATGAGCTGCGCATTCGCGCAGAAATCGTTGAGCGGTTTGATCGGGCACGGGCTGTTGCAATCGACTCCGAGCGTCCAAGACCCTCCCAGGATCACCTCGCACACAGGCCTCGTTTGCGGCGTGCAATCGCCGTACTGATTCATCGGCGGATAGACACAGCATCGGCCCAGCGGCAGGCCGCAGTCGAGGCTGTCGATTCGCAGGCCCGGCAGGCAAAACGCGAAGTCGTTCGTCGTCAGGTCGAATGAGTACCAATTCATCACGCCCGCAACGCCGCCGGGCTTTTGCACACTTGCACCGTCGCCGCCGAGGCTCGCCATCTCCCACAGCCACAGACAATTGCCCGTGCTCTGATTCACGATCTCGATCCAGTAGCAGCCATCGGGGGTGACTGCCACCGCCGCAGGAAGTTCCGCCTCGTACTTAAACCGCCGGACCGCGAATTGGAGATATGGCAGGTCCACGCCGGTGTCGCTCTTGGTGATCGTGGTCAGCGATGTCGGGCCGGAGAGAACCGCGCCCGGCAGTCCCGAGGCATCGTCGTAGATCGTCACGGAGAAGTTGTCCGCCGAGTCGCCGCTTTGCGGAGCGCAGCCTAGCGAGCTATTGAAGTTGAAGTAATAGCCATACCAGCAGAGGCTGGTCAGGCTCGTGCCGGTGACGACCTTGAAGTTGTCGGCGCAGCGGAATCCGCCGCCGAAGGCGGTCGTGGACAAGTCGCTGACCACGCCGATGTCGCTTTCGGAAGGAAGGTGACAGGCGGCCGAGTCGTCGCAGGCCGTCGTATGGCACGGGTCGTCGGACAGCAACAACGCCACGAATCCGCCAAGGTCGGACAGTGTCACGGCGTAGTCGTCGTCGATATCGCCCCGGCAGGTGAACGCGTCAAAGCAACCGTACACGGGATCCAACTGCGTCGCCGGTTGTCCGCCGTTGGCGATGGGCAGGAGTTGGTTGATCCACGGGGCGATGTCCGCGCCATTGATGCCGCCGTCGTTGTTCATGTCGCCCTTGCAGCAGGCCACTGCACTGGATGCCGGGCCGCACGTCAGCGTGGCGTAATACAGGCTGCCGCAGGCGACGCCCAACTCGTTCGTCGGAACGACGACCAGATAGGCCCAGCCCACGCACAGGTCGGCGGAGGCCGAAACCGTGGCGCACTGGGCGATACTAACCGTGTTTGCGATAACCGCCTGGTCGAGGCAGTTGTTCGATGGCGACTGGATAATCTGGAGCGTGGCCGGGAACGTCGAGTTCACGGTCCAGCTCAATCGCATCGGCTGGGTGATCTGGATACGATACCAGTCGTTGTCGCGTTTGATGTTGCCGAGGGGACCTTGGCAGATCCCACTGACGCAAGTCTCTCCCGGTGGGCACGTGGTCGGCCCGCACGGTTCGCCGACCTGATAGGTCGCGGAGGTTCCGCAATACGTCTGGCCGCAGGCAATGGGAATAAAAACTTGATCGGCCACCGAAAAGGCTGAACATCCAGCGTTGACCTGGTCCACATAGTTGAAACAGGGGGGCACGGGCAGCATCTCGGGGTCCGGCGTCGAACCGCCGGGGCAGGCGACGTTGCATGTGAAGCACGCGGCAACGTTGGACACCTGCAACCGATACTCGACGGGGTTGACGCAGTCATCGGCGCGAATCGGATCGAAGAACGGCCGAGTGCTGTCACCATTGGCCGCACTCTTCTGGGCACCCACGCCGATGTAAATCGTGTCGCCCTGACGGACCTCGCCGGCGATGGGGGTGCCCGACGACGAGATGACCTTCAGGCACAGGCAGGCATCGGTCTCGCCCAGTCCGTAGCAAGGGGCCAAACCGAACGCGCCGCCTGCGCGGGCATCGGTCTGGTTGCACTCCTCGACGCGGGCGATTTCGGAGTTGTTATACGCAGGGTTGCAAGCCGTCGCACCAAAGGTGGTGCCGTCGCACTCACCGGAGACCGAGTTGAACTGGCCTCGATACACCGCCATGGCCGTGTCGAGCGGGTTCATGCCAGGTGTCTGCGGCTCGCGTTCCGAACCGCAGGTATTAATCACAATACCGCTGCCGACCGGCGTGGCCGACGGGACGACGTATTTGTAATAGATGCGGTTCGTCGCCGAACGAGTGATCGTGCCGAATCCTCCGCCGTACAGAGCATTGAGATCCCAGGCGTTGAAACACGCCTCGCCCTCGGCCGGACACGGAAGGGTTGAGCAACCAACCGCCACAACTTCGCCACCGGTTTGCGGCGGGGTTCGCCCTTCATAGAAGTCGGTTCGGTTACGGATATAGCCGCCCAACGTACCGCAGCACGTCGGACCGTTGGCCGCGGTGGCCAGCGGTGTAATCAGGCAGGTTCCATCGGGGAAGCAGCAGCGGCCCGTCTCACTCGACCAACTGAAGCCGGCCTGGGCCGTGGTGCAGATGAAATCGATACGGATGGTGCCGACACCAAAGTCGCCCTCGGTCAGACCACCCACTCGAATCTTGTGGCACTGATTAGGAACCACGGCCACGCCGGTGCTTTGTCCATAGATGAAGGGGCCGATGTTGACGAGGGGCGGACCTGCTTCCAATGGAATCGGCACGATCGCACCGTGCAGGAATAGACCGGTGCATTGCGCCGTCTGGGTCGCAAAGCAGTTGGCGATACGCAGCATCTGCACCTTGCTGTTGAAGCAGGTGCCCAAGGTGCTGACCACCAGACGCCCACTCGCGCAACCACCCGGCTGCTGCGAGGTGTACTTGTACCAGACATCCTTGAAGACCTGGCCACCAGTGCCAAACGATTGGCCTTCGGAACCGGCAAACGTGGTATCAAAGGTCACCACGCAGGTCGTGCAGGTCAGAGTTTTCTTGTTCGGGCAGGTGTCGTTGGCCGGCGCACCGGTACATGCCGATTGTGGGCACGTAGTTCCTTCGCCTTGGAAGAACAGGGCATCGCTGCCGGTCAGGATCAGGCACGCCAATCGCGACGTATCAACGCAGCCGGTGGTCGTGCAACAGGCACCAAGCTCGGCCGCCGATGGAGCGCGCGTGCATGGCTCGCACGAAAGCGCGTATTCATAGGGCAGACCGCACAGCGCATTGGTGCCCAGCTTGGTCACCGAAGGGCGGGCGCGCAGAAAATATCGGAACGGACCTTCGGGACCGTTGCGGCCCGGCAGGCAGGCCGTGGCCACGGATTCATTGCACGCCGCAGCCTGTGTCATACTCACGTCGCCTGGCTCGGTGGCCATGTACGTCGGGCAAATAACACCAGTGGACAGACCATTTGTCTGGCGAACGGTGAATGAAATAATCGACTGGCTCGGGAACTTGCCTGTGACCGTCCACGTCACGCGGGTGTCCTGAGTCAGCGCAAGCATGTAATGATCGTCGTCACGACGATTCTCAGAGACCTGAGTTCCGACACCGTTGAGGATAATCTGGTTAAAGAAGGTGTACGTGCCACTTCGACCGCAGCCGCTGGCCGCAGTGGTGCAATTCAACGGCGTCCACTTGGTGGCTATCGCACCGATCGCAAGGTTTTGACAACCACGGTTCGTCGTATCGGAGTAGTTTGTGAAGCAATCCGGCTCCTGCTCCCGATTCGGCGGATTGGGACCAGGAAAGGCGCACGAGATCGAGCAAGCGATGCAAGGTGGCGCTGTGGCGCAGCTCTGGTTGCTCCACGACTGGCTCAACGAGTCGTTGCAGTCGCCTCGAAAAACGCCGTCCGTGCAGATGCCATTGGTCAGATCGCAGCACGACCCGACTGGACCCGCCGAACCGAGCAGGGTGCAGGTGAAGCCGGCCCATGGATTGCTACCGAAAAAGAAAACCTGACAAGACGTCCCACTTCCGCTCATGATCGCAAAGCGATCTTGCGTGCTCCCGACGTCATTCGGCTCCGTCGTGTTGCGGGCAATCTCCCACGCCGCGTCTGGATTGTCCGACTGCACCAGCACCCAGAACTCGTCATCATCTTCCAAGTGAGGCGGATCGACGGTCAGTGTCTGTACGCGCTGAATCCCGTCGTTGGGGATCGCGAAGAAGTTGCCCTGCGAAAGCAGCGTCGCCCCGGGGTCTTCCGGACAATCCGTCCACACCTGAACGAGAAGGTTGTAGGTCGCGGGGCCGCCCTGCGTGAATCCAAGCGTCCTGACTTGGGCCGCGCAGATGAACCGGTTCGGCGAGTTGGGCGGCAGCCTGCAATCATCCACAACGTTGTCGGCACCCGGACCGCCCCCGAATAGAAACACCGAAATCTGACTCGGCGGCAGATTGCGATACGCGATATTCTGACACGGCAACGCTGAGCGGATCGCCTCATCGACCGATGGATCCTCATACTTGGGATAATCAATCTGCTTGATCCGACTCGGATCAATCGGAGAGACGAACGTCATCCGCGTGGCGGGATCGACGGACTCCAACTCAACTGCGGACTTCGACGGCTGTCCCCAAGCCGGCAAATTGCCGCCAAGCAGAAACGCCAACGCATAATAAAAATGAATCTGGTTAAGAACGATTGCTCGACCGAGTCGGACGGTACCCATCGCGATTGCCTCCAGTCATTCCAAGAACGGTCGCCGCCCGGATGCCGGGCGTCAGACTGGATGCACATTCTACCATGCACGAATGCGTTTTCCCCCAAAAACCTGTCAAGTCGATGAAGGACAAGTCCGCCCGAATCGTAATACTCGCTGATTTCAAGACTTACGCCTCTTTTGATAGGTTGCACATCGTCACTCGCAAAGAAAAGGTTAAACAAGTTAGACAACGTTTGTCATGCTTGCTTGGTAGAAAACCGGTTGGGGGATTCTGTGTCCAGTAGCGGAACGAAAGTCATGAAGACCGCTCAATTCGCCACGGAGGATTCTGGAAACGGGGTATGCCTGAGCGAATCGGGCATCACGACAAGTTGTGATGCCGAGCTTCGAAGGAATGATCTCCTCGCGAAGGCGTCGAAATCGAGAATTCCGACCAAGAGAAGATCAACTGGTATCCAGTCGACCCGATCAATCCGGTTCCCCTCTCAATGGTCGATCCGTGTCTGAAATCCGAGAATGTGGCGTAGGGGGAAAACCCGCCTGGGTGGGTCGGGCCGCAGGCACTTTGTCCGCTCCAGTATTCGTGTACAATTGCAAGTGTAGAAGGAGACCCGTGCCATGGATGGCGCTTGCCAAACTGCCGACCCTATGAGCGATTCACCAGAGTCTGAAACACCGCTTGAAGAGGCGGCTGTCGAACAACGTCCCTCCGATGAGTCGTCTCACCAGCATTCCATCGAGCCAATTCGCGTGGTCGAGGCGATTCTCTTCGCCTCCGACAGTCCGCTGCCTGCGAGCAAGGTGGCGTCCATTCTCGGCGTGGGGGATGCCCGCGACGTGAAGAAGCACATGGCCGCCCTCAACGAGCAGTACGAGTCCATCGGGTTCTCGTTTCGCATTGAAGAGATCGCAGGCGGGTTTCAAATGATGACGCTTCCGGCGTACAACACATGGCTGACCAAGCTACTCCGGGCGCGCGAAGAGACCAAGCTCTCACCGGCATCGCTCGAGACCCTTGCCATTGTCGCCTACAAACAACCGGCGACTCGGGCCGACATCGAAGCCATTCGCGGCGTCGCGGCCGGCGACATGCTCAATCGCCTTCGTGAATTGAATCTCGTGAAAATCGTCGGCCGCGCGGAAGATTTGGGGCGACCTTTATTGTATGGAACGACGAAGCATTTTCTTGAAGTATTCGGATTGGGCTCATTGGAGGATTTGCCGCAAGTCGAAGTGTTGAAAAGCCCCGAGGCATCACGCGGCACTGTATCGGCGAATTCGGGGGACTCACACGCTGAAGCCGCTGCGCCTCATTTGGATACGTCCATCGAACCCGAATCGAGTGAACGACCGGCGCTTCGAATCGCCGAAGGGGCGTAGCAGCGGCAAAAACGCGACAGAAACGGTCGCTTTCCCCTTCGATTCTCCTCTGTAATCAACAATTGGTGCCCCGGAAGGGTTGGGTCCGCGGCCGTTCTGCCTGTATGATGTGTCGGCCGGGAGGTGGGGCATTTTTGGGGTACCGATACCGAATCTCTCGCAATTCGGTCCAGCATAAAGGGAAAGTTTATGAACTCGTTACGACGTTTTGGTTGGGTGGTTTTGTGTGGCATCACGTCCATCGCAGCGTTTCCGAAGGCGGGGCTTTGCAGAGGGGGTGATCAAGATGGTGACGGCGTCGATGATTCAATTGATAATTGTCCAAACGTCCCTAACTCCGGTCAGCAGAACTCTGACGCTGATGGTTTTGGAGATGCCTGCGACAACTGCATCTATTACACAAATCCCGCGCAATCCGATCTCGACAGCGATGGTGTCGGCGACGATTGCGACCTGTGTCCCGCCGATTTTGATCCGGACAACGGCGACCGCGACTTTGACGGCGTTGGCGATGTCTGCGACGGCTGCCCCGACGATCCGGCCGAATACAACCCCGGACCATGCGGCTGCGGCGTTGTCGCGACGGACAACGATTCCGACGGTGTGGCCGATTGCATTGACAACTGCCCGACCACCTTCAACCCGGGGCAGGAAGACCTTGACGGCAATGGCGTCGGCAATGCGTGCGATTCGGGATTCATCGACACGGACGGTGATGGGATTGAAGACGCGGTTGATAACTGCCCGAATACACCCAACCCCGACCAAGTGGACGCCGACCTTGACGGCACCGGCGACGCGTGTGATGGATGTGCAAACGACCCCAACAAGACTGAAGCAGGTATCTGCGGTTGCGGGGTCACCGATACGGACTCCGACAGTGACGGCACCATGGATTGTCATGATGGCTGCCCGAGCGACCCGCTCAAGGTCAGTGCCGGCACCTGCGGCTGCGGTGTTTCGGATTTCGACCGCGACACGGACGGCGTGGCAGATTGCATTGACAACTGCTTGACCGTCAGCAACAACAATCAGGCTGACACGGATTTCGACAAGGTTGGCGACGCCTGCGACAACTGCCCTGGCCGGCCCAACCCGGATCAGACCGACTCGAATGGAAATGGTCGCGGCGATGCCTGCGATCTGCCGGCACCAAGTTCTGCGCCTCTGGCGACTGATTCAACGCCCCCTCCGGCCCGACCCGGCCGAAAGCAGCAGTCCGCATTGGACCAGGGCATGCAGCCCTGCGGCGTGGGCACCGGGTTGGGTGTCGCCGGCGCAGCACTCGGCTTGATCGGTGCTCGCGGTCGTCGACGACGATAGAAGTCTTCGCGTCATGCGAATCAGATGAAATGGAGAAGGCACGGTCGGCTGGTCCCCGACCGTGCCTTTCCTTTGGGCCGGACTCGTAAGGGTCCGAGCCAAGAGGAGGATCCTGTCAGGGGCCGACTACGAGCGTTCCCGACAGCGTGCCGACCTGAATCAACGCGCCTACCACCAAGTTGGTGTCGACACCTGCGGGCCAGGGCGTGTGGCCCGGTTCCAGTTCTGATTGTGTATCGAACTCGATTTCACCTTCGCCGAGTGAACCGATGGTCAGGTCGCCTGCCGCCATGCCGTTCACACTGATGGCCAGCACGGTGTTCGGTACGGCATCCTCCACTTCGATATCGAGACGGATGCGCGCTGCGATGACCCGATAGCGCGCGTGGCCGCTCATCGGCGGAGCGCCGGACAGGGGGGCGACCAGCTCGACATCCGCTGGCCCGCCATTTCCATCGTCACCGCCATTGTCGTCCGACTGATTGTCATCCATCCCGTCGTTGCCGTTGTCGTCGCCGGGGCTGTCATCCTGACTGCCGGAGCCGGATTGATTGGACGAGAGCGACGCTAGGAGATTGGTAAGCGGGCCAAGGTCGCAACCCTGCGTCTGGGCCAGCAGCCCCACGGACATCGATAGCATCAGCAGAGTGACGATTTTAACGTGCATTGTTGTCATTTCGGATCTCCATTCATTGAAAGAGTGATTCCCTTGTGGGTCGGTATCTAGCGAGGTAACGCTTCAAATAGCAATCGGTGTGCCAGACTGTGGAAACTGCAATAAGTGGCGAATTGAGGGCGGGAGTCGCTGTATCTGCGAAACGTGGTTTTAGAAATCTGCCTAGGTGGTTGATTACGCACACGAGGGGGTGTATCAACAACGAGGTGAGTCCCACGCCTTTACGAGAGGCGTGAGACGGAGACGGCCTAATTCGGTTGATAATTCCATCGCCACCACGGCTCGCTGAGAGGCTGTCGTGAGGACAGGACGTGCCCGCCGACGAAACCGACGTTCAGACTCTTTCGATGTCGGAAGGAGGGGAACCAGTATTTGCCGTTAAGGTAGATGTCGGGACCGGTCTCTTTCGGTAAGGGTGGGGCCGAGTAATACGGGACGACGCCGCGCGAGGTGGCGGTCTCGCCGTCGATATCGAGCAGGAGCGGAACATCGGGGTATTGGAGAATCTTTTCACCGAGATAGACCTTCACGCCAAAGGTGACGCCGTTAATGACCTGCGTTCGGGTCTCCAGTCGTTTGTTGAAACCGATGCTTACGCTTCTCTGTGGGGTGACCGCGCCGGAGCTGCACGGAATGCCGGCTCGACGTTCCATGCGTGCGGAGCTGCCAGGCCATAGCAGGGGAGGAGGACCCACATTGTAAGCGGATCGAGACGCGACCGGCCCATCCCAGAATTCGTGAATACGATAGATCGACTCCTGGAAATCTTCGATGCGAAACAAGCCACTGAGTTTTTCACTGTCACCGCGATTGGTGCCGCTGGTCTCGGTTGCGAATGAGGTGAAGGCCTGCGTCACGGTGCGCAGTTGACTTCGGCACTTTAAGTCGAGCGCGGCCTGACGGCCTGCGCTGAGCGCCGGTAGCAAGATGGCCGCCAGCACTGAGATGATGCCGGTGACGATGAGCAATTCAATCAGCGTGAACGCATCGCGCAACGCCATTTTTTGCCGAAAGAACGGCATAGGGTTCCCAATCCATCCCTGATGGTCGGCCCTGCCATCTTCCCTATTCTAACACATGGGACTGAGAGATAGAAGGGGTGCCCCTTGAGCCTAAACGCCCGCTAACCAAGGGGATGCCGGCTCACCGCACGTTTTTCATCCAGTCCTTCCACTGGCGCGTCCATTTCTCGTCGAGCTTGCCGAAGGCCTTCTCAAACACGGCCAAGTCCTTATCGGGGCCTGCCTCGAAGCCCTCGGGGCGTGCATTGATCGCCTCGACGAAGCCCTTGATGCGTGGGCGCTTGGTGCGGTTGAGGTAATGGGCCAATGCCCAGGCCTGCGAATAGGCGTCGGCGACCGTCGCCGGATTGTTGAACAACTCCGGATGCGAGACGAACTCCTTCAGGTCTTTCAGCTTTCCCGCCTTCTCCAGCACGCGGAAGTCGGCGAGGCGCTTCTTGTTAACCGCGCCGATGTTGGAGGCCTTTCCCGTGCCCGCCGTTTCAAACATCATGGCCGTGCCCTCGGCGTACCAGCGCGGATTTGCGAAGAAACTCTTGGGGTTGTGCAGGCCGACATTCCAGAGGACGTGGTGCGTCACTTCGTGTTGCACCGTCTCCTCGGTGTGGTCACCGCCTTGCACGCCGGAGGCATTAGCATGGGCCTGGGCTTCTTTGATTTGTTGATTGATGCCCTTGCGTGATTCAGGGGTGACCTTTCCCTGAAGCTGCTTTTTCAATTCCACGATTTTCGCTTCTGCTTCCTCACGGACCTTCTTGAAGGAATCCTGATTGCGAAAGTCATAGAACATGCTGCGATTGAGGTCGGGGAAGAAGACGCCGGGCTGGCTCTGGGGGCGTTCGCCCTTGCCCAGCGTCTTGGAGTAGTCGCTGTAGTTGGGGTGCTGAGCGAAGTAGTAGATGATGAGTTTCTTGCTGGGTTTCTTTGGGTCGATGTCGAGGGAGAGCGTGTAATTGAGGTTCGAGCGGTAGGTCTTTTCAATCGCGGCACTGAACGCCCTCACGTCTTTGTCGTTGACGTTGTGAAGGACGGCGAAGTGGGCCGTGTGAAAAGCCTTGAAGTCCTTGCCGAGTTTCTTCAATTCCTCGGCCACGGCCTTGTCATCGGTGGGAAGCTCGGTGAGGTCCGGGGCCTTCTTGGTGTCGGGCTTTTTCGCCTTGCCCGCCTCGTCATCGCCGGCCCACGCGGCACAAGCGAGGCACAGCATCACCATGAACGGCAAACCCAACATCCAGCGATTCATGAATGCGACCCCTTCATTCCCCTGACCCGAAAGTTATGCGTAACTGTGCAGCCCCACGATGTAGAAATTAACGACCCACCAGTTGAATTGCATCACCGCGAAGCCGAAGACCGAGAGCACGCTGGTCCACAGTGGGCCGCGCCGCGTGACGAATTTTGCATGAATCAATATCGCGTAGATCAGCCATGTGCAGAGCGCGAAGACTTCCTTCGGATCCCACCCCCACGGACGGCCCCAAGAGTAATCAGCCCAGACGGCACCAAGCACTAGCCCAACGAAGAGCGAGATCGTCGCGGTGTATATCAAGACGCGATGGGAGAAGTCGAACTCGTCCAGCACGGATCGCTTCACCGGGAAATCGGCTGCGTCGAAGCCGGCTGTTGCGACACGCGGTCCACCCTTGAGCATCATGCCGCATAGGCCGCGGGAGAGCAGCGCCCCGCCGAGGCCCGCCGACGCGAAGGAGAGAAGGTACACCGTCGGATCCGATCCGTGAATCCAATCCATCTTAATGCACGCCAGAACGATGATCGCGCCGATCTGCGCCCCGATGGTCCCCTGGGCCAGCGCGACACGATCTCTAAAGGCGGCGACAAAGAGATAACAATTCGCGACGCCGAACGCGAGCGTGATGACGGCGTAGCTGGAGATGATCAACACGGTGTGTATGCGCAGCATGATGTCATCGAGGATCGGCATCATGGAAGAGAGCTTGTTGTCGACCTGATCGGGCAACAACTCCGGCAGGGCCAGGGCAAAGAAACCCAGCAGCGCCGACCCAAGCAGGAACACTCGCTTCTTCAAGCCCAGTTCCAGTAGCAGCCCCAGCATCGCCCCGATCCAGGTGGACGACGTGACGGCTTCGTACATGTTGGCCACGGGGATGCGACCGATCACCGACCAGCGCAGGCCGATATCATATCCATGCAGACCAACCGCTGCGGTGAGCAGGACCAAGCCGAAGATGCGCACCCAACCATAACCCGTCGCTACGACAAAGATGGACACAAAGAATGCAAAGATGTAGATGCCCCAGGCCCATCGCATCAGATTCATGCGGCGGTACTTCACTTCCTTCTCACGCGACTCGACGCTTGGGTAGACACTGGCCGGGGCGATGGACTGGACGGTTTTTTCAAGTTCTCCAATCGCGGCGTTGATGCCGGAGACATCCCGCTTGGTCCACGCCAATCTCAAACTCATTGCCAGATCGCCGAGACGAAGTTGCTGTTCGTCGCTGAGGCCCGTGTCGCGCTTCAACGACATGGCCGCGGCGGCCATGAGCGGCGACCACGGCGCGTCGTGCAGCCCACTCGGGTTTGGCACGATGTTCAGCGTGAACCCGATGGACTCGTACAGGTTGATCGCATTCTGAAGCCGATCCATCGCGGTCTTGCGCAGTGTGTCGCCGGAGAGTTGCTTGATGCGCTCGGCGACAATGGGCGATTGGAGAAAGTCGTAGCTCACCATGCCGGTATTGAGGATGCGTTTACGCTCGACTTCGCTTAAGGAAACGGGATGGGCAACGAGGTCTTTGCGAATGGCCAAGTCCTTGACGTAGATCACCGGCTCCTTGTGATAGGACGAGCCGTTGAACATCAACTCCATCGCCGCAAGGGCCGGGTCCAGATCGTAGAATGGCTTCGAGCCATGGATGCTCTTGACAGCGTCGCGTGCCCAGGAGTCCACGGTCGCATAGCGCCAACTGTGCTGCACCGCCAGCGATTGCAGCCGTTGAACGTCGATTTGACCGGCGATGGCCGCGAGACCGGCGGCGGGCTTCGGGTCGTCCGCGGCCATTGAGGGAGCGGCGGCGATCAACCACGCCAGAAGCAGGGCGACCGTCGTCGTGGCGGTGGGTCGGCGAGCATGGGCCGACGGTTCCTTTGGAATGTTGGGCGTCTCGTCCATCGTTTTTAGGTTCATTTCTGCGAACTTTCTTTTGCGTCGAGCAACCAATACGGGCTTGATGGTCCAGGCGTAGATCATGCCGAGCGAGATCAGCAGACAGCCCAGTCCCATCGTATATACGCCCTGGCGGTTGCCGACGCCAAGCACGGTCCAGCTTTTCCCGTCGGCCGGGGCTTGCGATTGAAACAGCGTCCACTCGCCGACGCGGGCTGTGTTGTTGAGCCACGCCTTGCTTTGTAGAACGACGTTGGACGCATGATCTTGCTGGCGGAAGTAGCTCGTCCACATGCTGGCCTGTTGGCGGCCGGGGTAATACTCGGTGTGCATCCGTTCCAGCGTCAGCTTCGCCGGGAGCAGCCGTTTCGTTCGGCCATAGACGAGGTGGACGTCGCCGACGCCGGGCACGTCCGAGACGACGGTGGCGTGCGTCCCGTCGTGATCGGTGTTGTACAGACTATAGGGCACCCACACATGCTTGTTCCACTTACCGTCCTTGCTCTTGAACTGGACACGCACCAGCGACTCGCCGCGCCGCACGCCTTGCAGGCTGCGCCGACTTCGCTCCGGGATCACCGTCGGCTGCGTCACAAACTCCGGTCGCGTGATGAAATCCGAGAGCGTGAGCGTCACGCGCGGGGCCGGCGCGAAGGGTTGATTCGCCTCCAGCTTTTGCATGGTTCGCTTTCCGCCGGGGGCCGTGTAAATGAGGGTCGGAGCCAGGCTCTCGCCGGCAACGACGGTGAACCAGTCGCGCGAGGCGTCGGTGTAGGTCAACTCGATGTTGTCATCGACGAGGCTTCCGTCGGCGTTGATCTTCTTGCCTTCCTTGTCGCGATCCTGATTCAACTTCGGATATCGCTGCATGACGCTGCGTTGAAACGCGCCTTTGGAGCCGCCTTCCACCCACACCAGCGCGATCGGCGTGCGGGCATTCTGAAAGCCCGGCGACATGAGCGGCCAATTGGGGCGAAGCTCCTGCACGGTGAGTTTGTAGTCCGTGCCTTCGACGGCGACGGACTGCCCTTCGGTGAGGTCGTACACGCGTCGAACGTTCTTATCCTTGACGAAGACCTCGACCACATGGCTGCCTTCGACCGAGCGGGTCCACTCCGGATCGATCGTCGTCTGCTCGCCCACCCAGCGGAACTCGGCCACGGCTCGGCCTTCCAATTCAATCAGCGAGCGTTCGGGCATCTGCGCCACCAGCCAGTCGGCCTCACGCTGCTCGCCCGACGCAATCTGCACTCGAGCAATCGGCATCAGCGGTCCATTGCCGGCGATGGGTTTGGGATCGAGCCGCGCGTAGGGCAAATACCCGTCAATCGCAATCGTGAACGGCCAATCTGCACTGCTGGCTCGTTCTTCATCGCCCAGGGCAATCGGCATTCGCCATCGTTCGAGCGGGCGGATCGGCGATGTGCGATTGGACTCAACGCGTCGACCCTCTGAATCGAGGATCGGCTCCAAGCCTTCTACGAATCGCTCCGAGTAATACGGCAGCGAGGGAATCTCAAACCCCTCGCGATGTCCGCCCGCGGTGATTTCCAGGAGCGGGCACGTTTCGTCATAAAAGGCGTCGGTTACCTCGGACGGCTTGAGCAAGACGGCGAGTCGGTCGTTCAACTTTCCGACCATCGTCTCCTTGGACTCGCAGGACAGCGTGATCGTGGTTGGCGCATCGGTCGCCTGTCCCGCCTTGAAACGAACGTCCACGCTGTAGGCCGTCGTGAGGCCGGAGTGGCGAACGTCGAGCACGTCGAGGCTGTGCTTGCCGCCGAGCATGGGGATGTCGGTGGACCACGACTCGCCTTTCACCGCGACGACCTCGCCGATGACGGCGGATTCGGGGTCGCGGCGCATGCGGTCGATGGAGAGGATTTGTATCTTGGGGGCGTCGAGCCAGACATCGCCCTCGATCTTGAGGCCGAAGTAGACGACCGACGCACCGCAGAGGGTGAGCAAGCCGGTATGCACCATCAGCACGCCGGCGTTTCGCATATTGAACGCGATGCGCCGGAGCGTCGTGACCGTCAGGCAGATGCAGAAGAGCGAGATCAGCGTGACGAAGACGGGATGGTTGAAATATTGGAACTCCGTCAGCTCGAACACCTGGCGCGACGTCGGGACGGCCGACCCGATGGCGCTATACAAGAAGATCAGCGCGACCAGAGTAATGCCAAGCCAGATGCTGTCGAAGGCATCAATCACGGCGACAAGTGGGTTGCGACTACGCGGGGGGACGTTTTTGGGGGATGGGTTCATCATCGGATCATTTTAGCAGAGGATCAGAAAAAAGCCCCGGACGGCGTCCGGGGCTGGCGTAACCTTCAAACAATAAACCGACGCGGTGATTACTTGGCGTATTCCACGGCCCGCACCTCGCGCAGGCACGTCACCTTGATCTCGCCGGGATAGGTCATCTCGGCCTCGATCCGCTTGGCGATTTCGCGGGCGATTCGCATGGCGTTGGCGTCGTCGATGTCCTCGGGGTCGACGATGACGCGCACCTCGCGGCCGGCCTGGATCGCGTGGGCCGCACGAACGCCCTTCATGCTGGTGGCGATGCGTTCCAACTCTTCGAGGCGTTTGATGTAACGCTCCAGAGACTCGCGCCGGCTGCCCGGCCTGGCCGCACTAATGGCGTCGGCTGCTGCAACGAGCGGCGTGTACGGGCTTGTCGCGGGGACGTCTCCGTGGTGGCCGGCGACGGCGTTGAGCACTTCCTTGCACTCGCCGAGTTTGCGGCAAAGCTCTTCGCCGATCGCGGGGTGGCCGCCTTCCATTTCGTGGTCGATGGCCTTGCCGATGTCATGCAGCAATCCGCATCGCCGGGCGAGCGTGCCATTGAGGCGCAACTCATCGGCCATGACCTGACAGAGATAGGCCACTTCGATGGAATGGCGCAGGACGTTTTGCCCGTAGCTGGTGCGGTAGTGCATGCGCCCCAGCAATTCGAGGAGCTTCTTGGGCAGGCCCTGCACGTTGGCCTCCAGCGCGGCCTTCTTGCCATGCTCGATGATTTCCTTTTCGACGTTCAGACGAACTTCCTCAACGACCTCTTCGATGCGCGTCGGGTGGATGCGGCCGTCGCTGATGAGTTTGCTCAGGGCCTGCCGAGCCACTTCGCGTTTCACGGGGTCGAAGCAGGTGATGAGGATCACACCGGGCGTGTCATCGACGATGATGTCGACGCCGCTGGCCTTTTCAAAGGCGCGGATATTCCGACCCTCGCGGCCGATGATTCGGCCCTTCATCTCATCCGAGGGGATGTCCACCGTGCTGACGGTTGACGCGGATGTATGGCCGGCGGCATACCGTTGGATGGCGGTGATAACGACATCGCGCGAGCGCGACTCGGCCTCTTCCTGGGCCTCGTTGACGCGGTTGGCGATGATCTCGGCGCACTCGTGCTCCAGCTCCTGTTCAAGCTTGGTGAAGAGTTGCTTCTTGGCGTCGTCGAGCGAGAGATTGGTGACCTTGAGCAGCTCGTTCTTCTGCTGAACGAGCAACTCGTCGGCCTGCTGAGCCTTCTTGTCGATCAGGGCCTGCTTCTCACGGACCTGGCCCTCGCCGCGCTCGACGTTCTTTTCCTTGATGTTCAGGGCATCCATCTTTCGCTCAAGCTGATCCTCGCGTTTGTCCAGCCGCTTCTCGGCCTCGCGGATCTCATTGCGCGTGACGGATGTTTGTTTCTCGAACTCTTCCTGTCTCGCCAGAAACGTCGCTTTGGTTTCCACTTCCGCCGAGCGCAGGATGCCCTGCGCGCGGCTTTTTGCATCTTCCATGACGCGGGCGGCCTGCTGCTCGGCCGAGGCCGTTTTGGCCCTGGCTTGCATCGTCAAGACGGCGAAGACCAAGCCTCCGCCGATGACCAACCCAAGAAGTATCCACACTGCGACCATACCCGACGAGACCTGAGCCAACAGTACAAGGCCCATGATCTCACACCTTTATTAAAATGCGCCGGTCGATTCCGCCAGGAGCGTCTGCCCAGGAGGTCGTTCAATACCAACGGCATGTGTCATGCCGTCGCGGACCGTCAGCGCGATATCCCGAACGTAAGCGTCGCGTGAGACCGCAACACGCGCGGTCAATTAGGAATGAGGCCCGAGGCGATATGAGCCTGATAAACCCGGCAGCAGAGTTAGTGAATCATGCAGCGGTGAGACGTTGATACGTCGTCTTTCGCAATTGAACGGGCTTTTGCCGAGTCCAAGACTCGTGTTGGTCCGGCCCTATCATTTGCAAAACAAACGTCAATCGTGTCCTTCCGCTTCGTTAAGATTCCACTTCTTCAGTCAACCAGCCGTCGCCACTGTGGACGTGCGGCACTCTGAGGGGGTTTCACCCTCGGTCGCAATTCGACCGAGGTCAGGATCAAGATAGTGAGAGACCAAGTCTCTCGAATTCGCCTTCAGCCGCATTCGCACGCGGGAAGTCGAACTCCTTTCTGAAGTGAGTTCAGCGGCGGCCCATACGAGCAGCCAGCCCGAAAGCCGCCACGACCCGGATTTATGTTAAAAGGGCGGAAAAGCCCACCCTTAGTTACGATGAAGTATAAACCTGTGTTCGGCCCCGTCAAGAAAATTGGGCGACGGATATTACCGGAACCTGGGTTACCGCAGGGAATGGGATGGCACGGAGGGCGGTTAACACCGTGCCGATCAGGGCGACCACTACCGCGACACTGGTTGTTAATATGGATGGTTTGTACAAAAAAAGGCCGGCTGGCCCGTCTTGGATGACTATGAGCACCCCTGTGAAATTGATCCGCTGCTTTTTGCTATTGGGTCTTCTGGCGACCCCTTTCAATGGAGTTCACGCCGATCCACCGGAGTCGAAACCGAAGAAGGTCGGGGCCGTCACCGCACGGACATTCGCGGATCGGAAGGCGGCCGTGCCGGGGGAGGTGGTGACGCTGGCGGTCGAGTTGAAGACGGACGAGGCATGGCACATCTACTGGGCCAGCCCGGGGCCAGGGACGGGAGCACCAACCGAGGTCGCATGGAAGCTGCCCGAGGGGTGGCAGCCGGGGCGGGCGCAGTTTCCGATCCCCGAGTCAAAGTACGACAAGCTGCTCGACGAGACGACCTACATCCTCGAAGGCAGGCAGGTCATCCTCACGCCGGTGAAGGTGCCGGACATCGCAAAGGCCGGTGATACGGTCACGCTCACCGCGAACGTGAACTGGCTGATGTGCAAGAAGGAGTGCATCCCCGGCAGTGCGGAGCTTTCGCTGTCGCTGCCCGTCGTCGCAAAAGGTACGAAGTCGGAACCGGCGAATGCCGAGCTGTTCATCCGCGCGCGAGATTCGCTGCCCGTCGCCCTCGACAAGGCCGAGCACATCAAGGTCGTTGGCTCGTTGGTCGACGGCCCACTCAAGCCCGGCGCAAAGTCCGCCGCCAAACTCACCATCGACATCGAAGCCAAGCACCACATGCAGTCGCACAAGCCGCATCAGGAAGAGCTGATCCCGGCGATCCTGTATCTCGAAAACACGCAGGGACTCGATATTGGCGACGTGGAATATCCCGCCGGCCACGACCGCGTGGACAAGGCGCTCGGCAAGCTCAGCGAATACTCGGGCAAGCTCGAATTGAAAATCCCCATCACCGTCGACGAAAAGGCCGACAACGCCCCGCGCTGGATTCGCGGTGTGTTGCAATACCAGATTTGCACCGACATGGGGACGTGCTTTCCGCCGCAACACGTCGAGGTCACTATCCCCGTACAGATGGTGGGCGGGTCTGCACCAACCGACACAAGCGAGCCGGCGCGTCCTCGTGCCGTTTCGCGCGATGTCGCCGACAACACGATAATCAACACCACGGAGTCATCGCTGACCCGCCTTCAGAATTGGCTGCTCTCCTTCGGATACGCCGGGGCCATCGTCGTGGCACTCATGGGCGGCTTCATCCTCAACGTGATGCCCTGTGTGCTGCCGGTGATTTCACTGAAGATTCTCTCCTTTGTTCGTCAGTCACACGAAGATCGCGGCCGCATCTTTCGATTAGGTCTGACCTACTCCGCCGGCATTCTCGTCTTTTTCAGCGTGCTAGCGGCCTTCTTCACGCTCGGCGGCCAGGGATGGGGGCAACTGTTTCAGAATCCCCGCGTCGTGCTTGGACTGGCCGCCGTCGTCACCGCGTTCGCCTTGAGCCTCTTCGGCGTCTGGGCGCTCTTCACGCCGCAGGTCATCAACAAGCTCGGCGAGAAGGCCGAGGGCGAGGGGTATTCGTCAGCATTCTTCACCGGCGTGCTCGCCACGTTTCTCGGCACGGCCTGCACCGCGCCGTTTCTCAGCGCAGCCCTCGGCGCGGCCAGTCGATTCAGCGCAGCGCAAGGGGCTGGCATCTTCCTCGCGGTCGGCGTCGGCATGGCGTTTCCCTTCGTCATGCTCGCCGCGAACCCGGCCTGGTTGAAGTTCGTCCCGCGCCCCGGTCCGTGGATGGGCACGTTCGAGGCGGGCATGGGTTTCGTTCTGCTCGGCACGGTGGTCTGGCTGTTGAACCCCTTGCGAGGGCAACTCGGCGACTACGGCCTGCTGCTCAGCCTCATCTTCCTGCTGGCTGTCTCAATGGCCGCGTGGATCAAGGGCATGATCAAGTTCGGCGACGACCCATCGCGCAAGGCGAAGCTTTACAGCATCGCCTTTCTGATCCTTGTCGCAGGATGGGCACTGCCTTTTCGCGTCTTCACCACCATCGACGGCCTCATCATGGAGCAAATCGAGCGGCTGGACCTAATTGACATGGGCCAGCAAGCAAAAAATGGCGGGAGAATCGCCGACCTTATTGACACGCCCGACTGGTCAAAGGACAAGATTCAGTGGAAGCGGTACAAACGCGACCGCGCCCATGCCACGGTCAACGCGGGCTACACCGTGTTCATTGATTACACGGCAGATTGGTGCGCCAACTGCAAGACCATGCTCAAGACGGCGATTGAGACGCCGGACACCATTGCAGCAATGAAGCAGTTGAACGTCGTCGCCTACTCGGCCGACTACACCCTGCCGGTCCCGGAAATCAAGCAAGACCTCGCCCGCTTCGAGCGCGGCGGCGTGCCGGTCTTCGTCGTGTACCGACCGGGCGACACGAATAGGCCGGAGATACTTCCGGAGATCATCACCACGCAATCACTCGTCGACGCCCTGAAACGCGCTGGCCCAAGTCAGCCAAAAAAGCCGTAGGGTCCGCGTTCCGGACCGTATTTCTCCGTCCCTGTGTCCTGCACCGCGGATCCATCTTTTACGACTGATTCCGCTTTTGCAAATCGGCTGTTAGAATTGCTTCGCGTCAACCGATTTACCGTCGCGAACCCGGAGCACCCGCCATGAAATTTTTCCTCGACACCGCCAACCTCGACGAGATCAAGGCCGGTGCGGCCCTTGGCATCGTCGATGGCATCACCACGAATCCCAGCCTCGTTGCCAAGGAGGGGAAGGACTTCAAGACGCTCGTTGCGCAAATCTGCGAGATCATTCCCGGCCCCGTGTCGGCCGAGGTGGTGTCCACGACGTGTGATGAAATGATGAAAGAGGCGCGGGCGCTCTCAAAGATCGCGCCGAACATCATCGTAAAGCTTCCGACGATTGCCGAAGGCGTGAAGGCGTTGAAGATTTGCAGTGCCGAGGGGATCAAGACGAATCTGACGCTGATCTTTCAACCGTTGCAGGCGCTCATCGTCGCCAAGTCCGGCGCGACGTATTGTTCGCCCTTCCTCGGTCGCCTGGATGACATCGGCCACGACGGCATGGCCCTGATCCACGACATCCGCCACATTTACGACAACTACGGCTTCAAGACGGAAATCCTCGCGGCGAGCCTGCGCCATCCGCTGCACGTCGTCGATGCCGCCAAGGCCGGCGCAGATGTCGGCACGATGCCGTACAGCGTGTTCAAGATGCTCTTGAACCACCCGCTGACGGACATCGGGTTGGAAAAGTTCCTTGCGGATTGGAAGAAGCTGCAAGGGTGATGCCGCGCGTAGTGCGTAGGGTCCGCTGTGCGGACCACTCCTGTATCGGGAGCGTTTCGCGCTTTCAATGGTCCGCACAGCGGACCCTACTTGCTTAGAACCGCTGGCGCGTGGCTTCGGCGACGCGGCCCAGGGCCACGACATACGCCGCGATTCGCAACGGCAGCTTTTGTTCCGCATGGACGCGATAGACGCTTTCCCATGCACTGACCATCTTCTTCTCAAGCTGCGCGTTGACGTGGTCCAGCTCCCAGCGGATCTGCTGGAGATTTTGAACCCACTCGAAGTACGAGACCGTGACACCGCCGGCGTTGGTCAGGATGTCCGGTACGACGATGACATTTCGCTTGCACAGCGACTCATCGGCACGCGGCGTGATAGGCGAATTGCCCGCCTCCACGATCATTCGCGCCTTGACG
This sequence comes from Planctomycetota bacterium, assembly GCA_038042195.1. Taxonomy (GTDB): domain Bacteria; phylum Planctomycetota; class Phycisphaerae; order UBA1845; family UTPLA1; genus JACRIM01. The sequence continues at coordinate 23,982 of JBBTET010000056.1, forward strand.
TCATCCACGTTATTCCGGTCAATTACTCCGCCGAGCGCCGCCGGGATGAGGATATCCACGTCAAGCGTCAGCAACTCGTCATTACTGATCGGGCGCGAACCGGGGAAGTCGACGACCGAGCCGGTCTTCTTGCAATGTTCGACGAGCTTGGGAATGTCCAGTCCCTTCTCGTTGAAGATGCCGCCCTTCACGTCCGACACGGCCGTGATCGTCGCGCCGAGTTCATGGATGAACCGACTGGCCCACGAACCGACATTGCCGAAACCCTGGACGGCAACGGTCGACTTCTTCAAATCAATCTTGAATGCCTTGCACGCCTCGCGCGTGATGATGGTCGTTCCGCGCCCCGTGGCTTCTTCACGGCCCAGCGAGCCGCCGAGATTCACGGGTTTGCCGGTCACGATGGCCGGCGTGTAGCCGTGCTTCTTGCCGTATTCATCCATGATCCAGGCCATGACCTGCGGATTGGTGCCCACGTCGGGGGCCACGATGTCGCGATGGATACCGAGGACCATGTCGAGCTTCTGCGTCAGGCCGCGCGTCAATGACTGCATTTCTTTGCGCGACATCTTCGTCGGGTCGCAGGTCACGCCGCCTTTTGCACCGCCGTATGGAATGTCCACCAGCGCCGTCTTCCAGGTCATCAACGCCGCAAGCGATCGAACTTCGTTCAAGTCCACCTCGTGATGAAATCTAAGCCCGCCTTTGTAGGGACCGCGCACGGCGTTGTGCTGCACGCGGTAGCCGTGGAAGAGTTCGAGATGGCCGTCATCCATGCGCACGGGGATCTGCACGATCAGTTCGCGGTACGGGGTGCGCAGGAGCATCTGGATTTCCTTCTCCAGCTTCATGTGTTCCGCGGCGACGAGGAATTGCTCGTCGGTGATGCGGTTGAAGTCCATATGCTTGTGAGGATGCCCGACGTCGGGCGCGGCGGGCTTCTTCACGTTCGTTTTGACGGGCTTCAGGGTGGCGGTGGACATGACGGTTCCTCTCCGGAAAGCACTGTCGCACGGCAGGTCGTCGGCCCGAATTGAGCGGTCACCACCTGCTGCGAATACCATTTCATCGCATGGTTGTGAGTCGCGCTTGAGATCGGTATCGAGAGGTTGCAGCCGGCCCATAAGTGGATGGGCGAGGATCACCAGTTCCGTGCGAATAGGGGACCGATTGAATATCATGCGCCGAGCCAATTAGAGGACGACGCCCATGCCAACCAATGAGAAGCACGTGTTTGTCTGCACCAACGAGCGAGCCGCCGATCATCCGCGCGGCTGCTGTGCCGGCAAGGACTCCGCCGCCATCCGTGATCAATTGAAGGAACTCGTCAAGCAGCGCGGCCTCTCAAAGCAGATCCGTGTGAACGCCTCGGGCTGCCTTGACCAGTGTGAACATGGGGTGACGATCGTCGTTTACCCCGAGGCCGTCTGGTATGGGTTTGTGAAGATTACCGACGTGGAGGAAATCGTGACATCGCACCTCGTCGGGAACGTTCCCGTCGCACGGTTGCGTATGGCGGATACTTGCATCAATGCTACGCGCTGCGAACACCGTGGCAACGGCTGAGCCGGTCCGAGAAAGTGCATTGACTCACGGCGGCAGACCACGCTATCCGATTTGAACTCACCAATGGTCCCATCGGCCCCGATTATGGGAGCGAACGATCTCGCACCCTAACGGGGAGACCCCCATGCCGTTTTGTGACATATTGAATGCATTCGCCGACTTCATGCAGCAGTTCTATAACGTGTTCTTCGCCATCCTCGGCCAGCCCGTGCCGAACCTGGCCGACTCGTTTGGGTCGATTCTCGGCTGTAACATTGTGTGAATGCGGCGAGGTTGGACATCGGGCCGGAGACCGCCCGGCTCGTTAGATGAGCTTTTCTTCTTCATGAAGGATGCGGACAAGTTCCCGGGCCATTTCGGCCGGCTCGCCCTTCAGCATTCGTCCCGCGGCGCGCGGCGGTGGCGGGGCAAACTCGCCCATCCATGTCCCCACCTTTTCCTTGCCGAAATCGCCGGCTGAGAATCCCAGCGCTGCGGCGTTCTTCGTGTCCACCGGTCGCTTCTTCGCCTTCATCAACCCCGGCAACGACGGATAGCGCGGCTCGCACAGGCCCTTGTCGATCGTGAACAACGCCGGCAGGTGGGCCTCGACGACTTCCTCCGCGCCTTCGATGCGCCGACGCACCGTCGCCGACTTGAAATTCGCGGCCCACTCTATGGCTGTGATCGCGCCGACGTGCGGGATGCCGAGGCACTCGGCCAGCGCGGGGCCGATCTGTCCGCTGTCGTAGTCGATGGCGTGCTTGCCCGCGAAGATCAACTCGAACTTCAGATCGCGGATCGCCGCGGCAATGACCCGCGCGGTCATCATCTCATCAAGCCCATTGAACGCGTCGTCGCAGAGGTGGATGCCGTGGTCGACGCCCATCGCAAAGGCCGTGCGAATCACTTCAACGGCCGCCGTGGGGCCGACCGTGAGCACGGTGATCTCAGCCGCCGCTCCGGCGTTCTTTTCCTTGAATTGAAGCGCTGCCTCGACCGCGAACTCGCAGAAGGGGTTCATCACGAACTTCACACCGGTCGTCTCGATGCCGCTGCCGTCGGCCTTGACCTTGATGTTGGTCGTAGATTCGGGAACGTAGTGTGCCAGTACAAGGACTTTCATGAATCACCCGTCTTGAGTTGGTCACGCCTTCTTGTAGGCGAGAATCACATCCACCAATTTCGCCACGCCGTCGCCTTGCGAGGCGACCGTCTTCACCACCGGTCGCTTGCTGCCCAGCGTGTCGATGATCTGGGCCTCCAGCCGATCCGCGCCCGGCAGGTCGGCCTTGTTGATGACGAAGATATCCGCCACCTCCGTAATGCCGGCCTTTTCCAATTGCAGATCGTCGCCCGCGCCGGGCATGAGCAGCAGCGCGAGAGGGGAGGCGAACTTACGAGCCGTCACGTCGTTCTGCCCCGCGCCGACCGTTTCGATAATCAGCACATCAACGCCCGCGCTGCGAATCGCGTCGATCATGTAGCCAGTGCGCGGGGCCAGTCCGCCCAATTCGCCACGACTCGCCGATGACCGAAGGAACACGCCCTCATCGCTGGCCGATTGCGTCATCCGCGCCCGATCACCCAACAGCGCGCCGCCGGTGATGGGGCTGGCAGGGTCGATGGCGAGGACGCCGACGTGCTTACCGCGTGTGCATAGTTCGCGCATGACGCGCCCGATGAGCGTGCTCTTGCCGACGCCGGGCGAGCCGGTCATGCCGACCACGATGGTTGGGCCGGTGGTCGCGTTAAAAGTTTTGGACAGTTGGTCCGAAGTGGCGTCGTTTTCCACCCATGTGAGCACACGACCCAATGCCGCACGCTCGCCCTTTTTCGCGCCGGACAGCCAGGTCTCCACTGCGCCGTTCTTCGTCTGGGTCGCTCGGGCGGCGCGTGTCTTTTCCGCGAGGCTGGTAAGCGATGCGACAATGGTTTCCATCGACGCTTCGGTTTCGAGGATCGCCGCGACGCCCGCCTGTTTCATTGCGGGCACGTCCATCGACGGAATGATGCCGCCGATGGCGACGGGAAGATCGGCCCGCCCCTGTTTGGCCAACTCCGACAGGATCACCGGCACGAGGGTCGTATGTGCGGCACTGTGAAATGACGCCCCGAGGACATCCACGTCCTCTTCCACCGCCGCCTTGGCCGCGGTGGCAGGTGTCTGCCACAGGCCGGTGTAAATGACCTCCATGCCCGAATCCCGAAGGGCGCGGGCGAGGACTTTGACCCCCCGGTCGTGTCCGTCGAGGCCGACTTTGGCAAGCAATATCCGCGTGGGCGGTTGATGCATCCGATGAGATTCCCCGTGGAAAAAAGACCGACCTCGCACATCGGCTCCGGCGAACGAGACGGTATTAGAGGCGGCAGGCCGTCCCGCGCCAAGCCTCGCCGACGATGTAGGGTCTGCGGTGTGGACCCCACGCTCGATCCCAGCCCTGATATCCCCCTCGCACCGTGTTTTTTGTCACGCGGACGCGGGTTTGATAGAATGGCCGGCGTTCATATTCCGTTAATCAAGGGACAATCCAACGCGCTTGGGGGCCGTCGGCCTGGCCAGGCTTGCCTCGGTGTCTACCAATGCTCCAGGAGTATTCAATGTCGTCGCTTCGAATCACGTTACTTCGCCGTTTCGCCCTCGTCGCCTTTGTGGCTCTCGCCGGTTGTGGGCCTACTCCCGCTCTAGCCATCGACCGCGGCGACAAGCGTGCCCACTCCGCTGACGAAGCTCTTTTCAATGGCAAAGAATACCTCGGCCACATCGCCTATCTCGCTGACGACAAGCTCGAAGGTCGCGGCACGGGACAGGAAGGCATCGACAAGGCCGCCGAGTACATCACCGACCACTTCAAGAAACTCGGCGTCAAGCCGGCCGGCGACGACGGCACGTTTTTCCAGAACTTCACCCTCAAACTCAAGAACAAAATCGGCGACGGCACGCGCCTTGCCTTCGGCACCGATGACGCCGTCTCGCGCAAGAAGGCCAAGCTCAATAAGGACTACATCCCGTTCCCATTCTCCGGTCGCGGCGACTTCAAGGGCGAGGTTGTCTTCGCCGGCTACGGACTTACCACGGAGGAGTACGACGACTACGAAGGGCTTGATGTCGCGGGCAAGGTGGTTCTGATTCTTCGTCGTGCGCCAAAGTTCCGCGAGTTCGGCATGATGGAGTCCTCCTTCCGAGCGAAGGCGTCCAAGGCCAACTCGCACGACGCAGCGGCCGTGCTCATTGTGAATCCTTCGTTTGATGAGGATGGCGACAAACTCTACGAGTTCGGCAATGAGCAAATGGGCGGCATGATGGCGGTGGGTCGCGCGGGCTATGGCGTGCCCATGCTTCAGATTCGCCGTGACGTGGCGGACCGGATGCTCAAGGCGGGCGGACTCAGCAGCCTTGACGACCTTGAAAAGAAGATTGAGCGCAAGGAGAAGCCCTGCTCCGCGGAGTTGAAGGGTGTCAGCGTCAAAGGGCGCGTCGAGATCGAACCCATCGAGACGCCCGTCCGCAACATCGTCGGCATGATCCCCGGCACCGGCCCGCAGAAGGATGAGATCATCATCCTCGGCGGCCACTACGACCATCTCGGCATTCGTCACAAGGGCGAGGAGGGCTTCGACTCCACCAAGGACATCAGCAATGGTGCCGACGACAACGCCTCGGGCACAGCGTTGGTGATGAACATGGCCAAGGTCTTTACCCAGGGTCGCAAGCCCAACCGCTCCATCCTGCTCATGTGCTACACCGGTGAAGAACTGGGCCTGCTCGGCTCGGCCCATTTCGCCGGCGAACCCACCATCGACCTCGACAAGGCCGTCGCCATGCTCAACTTTGACATGGTCGGTCGATTGAAGAGCGACAAACTCGAGGTCGGCGGCATGAAGACCGGCGGCTTCGAGGACATGGTCATGCGGCTGGCCGAGCCGTACAGCCTCAAGATCAAGGACGGCGGCGGTGGTCGCGGCCCATCCGACCACACCAGCTTCTACAACAAGAACATCCCAGTTCTCTTCTTCTTCACGGGCATCCACAAGCAATATCATCAACCCACCGACGACACGCCGCTGATCAACACCGAGGGCGCGATTCGCATCGCCAAGTTTGCCGCCGATGTGATCGATGAGATTGATGCACGCTCGGAGCGACCTGTCTTCACGAAAGACACGACGCGCGCCGCCATCGCTCGCCAGACGGACGATGACGATAAAGAACCGGCCGTTGCGGCCGCGCAGCCCGGCCGCGGAGAGGGGCGAGGACCGGGACGTGGTCAAGGAATGGGAAATCGCCCGCGCCTCGGTATTCGACCTGACATGGACGCCGACGCCGAAGGCATCGTGGTCGGGGAAGTCATGGACGGCAGTGCAGCCGGTAAGGCCGGTATCAAGGAAGGCGACCGCATCAACGAGATCAACGGCAAGAAGGTCAAGGCCGCGATCGATCTCTTCGACGTCATGCAGTCGTTCAAGTGGGGCGACACAGCCAAGTTCGCCCTTGAGCGCGGCGGCAAGAAACTGAAGATCGAGGTGAAGTTTGACAAACCCCCCGAGGATCAGGTGGCTCGCGCCGATGGTGCCGGCCGCGCCAACGCCGACCGCCCCGCGCGCGCTGAAGTGCGTAGCAGTGACGACAACTCTGATATGAAGCAGATTCTCTCCATGCTCAGGAATCTCCTCGACTTCAAGGATGGCTCCTCCGAAATCGCCATCAAGGTGGATTCCAGCAAGCCGGATGTCTTTGAAGTCACGCTGCGATTTAAGAAATCCACGGAAGCCAAAGTCGAGAAGGCACCTCAGGCTCCGCGCGATGAAGCACCTCGACGCGGTCGCAATAGCGATCGCAACGCCGATGCCGCTCCGAAGCGCCCCTCGGCTCCTCGCAGTGACGATCCGCACGCCGGAGCGAGCGACGACACGGCCGCTGCTGAAATGCCGCCGGTCCGACTCGGCATCATGCCTACCTATGGCGAGAGCGAGGGCGAAGGCTACGAAATCTCCGGTGTCGTCGAAGGCGGCCCCGCAGCGAAGGCCGGCATCAAGGACGACGATCGCATTTACAAAATCGGTGACAAGAAGATCACCAACGTGTACGAATACATGGACGCCCTTCGCAAATACAAAGCCGGCGATGAAGTCCCCGTCACTGTCCTGCGCGGCGGGAAAAAGATTACGATTAAAGTGAAAAGTGCTTCACCCCAACGAAAGGAAGCCGCGTAATCGATTCACTCTCTAGCCCCCGGCTTCGCCAGGGGGGTGATGTTCCATGCCTGCCACTCCAGCCGATCTTCGCGCCCGCATCCTCAATGAATGGACCGCTGCCGCACCCGGCTGGCGCACGTGGGAGGCCCACATCGTCGCCTTTACCTGGCCGGTCACGCAGGCCATCGTCACCGGCCTGCAACTCCGTGAAGGATCGCACGTCCTCGACGTCGGCTGCGGGATCGGCGATCCTGCCATTGCGTTGGCACAGGCGGTCGGACCGACCGGCGTTGTCCATGCGATGGACCCGACCGAAGAAATGATCGACACCGTCCGCAGCCGCGCTGCCTCGTTCAATCTAAAAAACATTAACTTCCGCGTGGCTGCTATCGAGGATGCTGACTTCCCCACCGGATCGCTTGACGCCATCACCGGTCGCTGGTCGTTTATCTTTTGCGTCGATGTCCATGCCCAGTTGGCCCGCGCCCGCGAGTGGCTCAAACCCGGCGGCCGTATCGCCGTTGCCGTGTGGACACCGCAAGAGCACAGCCCCGGCTTTGAGGCGATCAACCGCGCCCTCAATCACGTTATTGATTTGCCGCCGCTCTCCTCGACGAAGCCCGGCCGCCTCCAACTCGCCGACCCCGGCCAACTCGACGCCGCTCTGACGCGTGCCGGTTTCACGGATGTGCGCATCACTCCCGTCCCGCTCTCCATCTTCGCCCGTGACGGCGACGAGTTCTGGCGGATGTCCACCGACATGGGCGGCAGCCTGCACTCCGTCGTCGCCGGCCTGACCGACGTCCAGCGCGCCGCCGTCCGCGCCGAGGTCATCACCGCCGTCGAGAAGTTCCGCGACAAAGACTGCCTCCGTATCCCCGCGCTGGCGCAGATCGGCATCGCCACGCGCGCCTAATTCCGCAATCGACCTATTAAGCACCAGCCGTCATGCACCGAGCACTCGTTGCACCGCAGTCACGGATCGATCAACGTCGGCGTCATCCGTTCGCCAACTCACCACGGAAATGCGCATGCATCGTTTGCCTCGCCAGGTGGTGTTACTAAAGAACGCCTCGCCGCTCTTTAGAATCGCATCCGTTACCGTGTCGGTTCGCAGATCGTGATCCGCGTCCGTCGCGCCGCGTCTCGGATCAAGAAAACGCACCAATCCCTGGTTCAACTGCGGCGTCCAGATCACTTCCGCACCAGCCAGCGCGCCGATCCTGGTGACCAGCGCGTGCGCACGGCGACTCGTTCGCTCCACGATGTCGGCAATCCCACCACGTCCGAGCTGCCGAATAGCGGCGTAGGTTGCAACTCCTCGGCCGCGCCGTGACCACTCCGGGTTCCAATCAATCTGATCGCGCGCGGTTTCGGCATGATCCAGATAGCTCGCCCGATGCGACATGGAAGCCCGATGGGCCGTGGCATCGGCGACGAAGGCATATCCACAGTCATATGGCACGTTCAACCACTTGTGGCCGTCGACCGTCCATGAATCCGCCAGATGAACGTCCTTCACCAAATGGCGATGCAACGGGCTGACGGCGGCCCACAAGCCAAACGCCCCGTCCACATGCACCCACGCCCTGTGAGCATGGGCCAGCGGTATCAAATCGGAAAACGGATCGAAGGCGCCGATGTTCAGATCGCCCGCCTGCAACATGACGATCGTTGGCGCGTCAGGAACCGACTGTAATGCCTGTCCCAGCGTATCACCTTGCAATCGTCCCCGGTCGTCCACCGGCAAGTCGACGACCGAGTCGCTCCCCAGCCCCAGCAGCCGAACGGCTCGTTCAATCGAACCATGACGTTGTCCACCACTCAGTATTTGAATCCGTAGCGCACCTGTCAGCCCTCGTCTCTCGACATCCCAGCCGCGCGCAGCGAGAACCGCGTGGCGTGCCGCAGCGAGACAAGTAATGTGCGCCGCTTGCGTGCCAGTCACCAGGGCAAAGCCGGCCTGTTCCGGCAATCCAAGCAATTCCTTCAACCAACGACCACATACTTCCTCGATGACCGCTTCCGCAGGGCCGCACGCGTACAGCGCGGCATTCTGGTCCCAGGTCGAGGTCAACCAGTCCGCAGCCAGAGCGGCAGGCACCGATCCGCCGATCACCCATCCGAAGAAGCGACCTCCCGCGCTGCCCAAGAGACCGCCTGCCGTACCAGCAACCAACTCATCAATGACTTGTTGCGCGTCCATGCCCATATCGCTGAGGGGGAGCGACAGGCGCGCTCGCAGTTCCGCGAGCGTGGACGTGGCCGCGACAGACGTGTGATCAACGCCGTCAAGGTACTCCAACGCGTGCATCAGAGTGCGTTCAAGCACCGGTCGAAACGACGATATTGGTTCCATGTTGCATTCTCCGCTCATAGTGTGCTACCTGGATGTAGACTGGCTTTCGGAAAGTCGATGATTTTTTACAGTGCCGTCAGGCTTGGCTTGATCGCCATGTGTTCACGGTAGCCGACACGGCCGGCCGCAACCACCGATTTTTGAGCGCCGAATTCAAATCGTGTCAAGAGGGCTGGAATCCGAGTCCTAGCCTTACCTGGTACTCGCCCCTTTGCCGCTCGTCCGCGAAATTGTTACCATTTGCACTTTCGCGCCCCACTACATAACGCGCGACATGGAGACACGTTCTTATGCCCTCCTACACCACCAATGACATTCGTAATATCTCCCTCGTCGGCCACGGCGGCGCGGGGAAGACCTCCCTGTGCGAGGCCTTTCTCCATAGCACCGGCGTCACCACGCGGCTTGGCAGCGTCGCCGACAAGACCAGCCACCTCGACACAGACGAGGAAGCCAAGGAGCGCGGCTGTTCCGTCGATTCGCATGTCCTGCACATTGAGGCCGAAGGCAGGACGATCAACATGATCGATACGCCCGGCGCGCCCGACTTTGTCGGCACCGCCATCGCCTCGCTCATGGCCGTCGAGACCGCCGCCATCGTGATCAACGCGGCCGCCGGTGTGCAGGTCAACACGCGCCGGCTGAACGGCATGGCACTGGCGCAGGGATTGGCGCGCATTGTCGTTGTGAATCGCATCGATGCCGAGGGGATTGCGCTGGAGGACCTGCTCAGAGTCCTGCGTGAAACGATCGGCAATGAGGTCGTGCCCGTGAATCTCCCCGCCGGCAATGGCAAGTCCGTCGTCAACTGCATCACCAACGCCGGCGGTGAGACTGACTTCTACAGCGTGGCCGCCGCGCACAAGGACATCGTCGAGCGCGTCGCCGAGGTGGACGACGCACTGTTGAACAAATACTTCGAACAGGGCGAACTCTCCGCCGAAGAGGTGCAGGAGAATCTTCCCAAGGCGCTCGCCGCCGGCAACATCGTGCCGCTCCTCTTCACCAACGCTCGCGCCAATGTCGGCATCAAGGAACTGCTCTCCTTCATCGCCAAGGAGTGCCCGTCGCCCCTCGAAGGCAAGCAGCGCACGCTCAAGCTCGGCGACAAGGAGTTGCCGATGAAGGTCGACGGCCCATTCGTCGGCCAGGCCTTCAAGGTGGCCAACGATCCCAAGAGCGGCATTCGATACTGCTTCATTCGCACCTTCGCCGGCCACCTCAAGCCCGACGGCAATCTCGTCCATCCGCATGAGAAAAAGGGTGCCCGGCCCGGTCACCTGCTGCGGTTTCAGGGCCATGACCACAAAGACCTAGACCAGGCCATCGCCGGGGATATTTTTGCCGTCTCCAAGACTGAGTTTCACATTGGCGAGACGCTCTTCGACGGACATGGCGACGGTGAGATCGCCAAGATCAAGTTCCCGACGCCGATGTACTCCCTCGCAGTCGAGCCGAAGGCCCGTGGTGATGAGGCGAAGATCGGCGACGCGGTGCGACGGTTCTCCGATGTTGATCCCTGCTTCAAGGCCCATCACGATTCGCAGACGCATGAACTGGTGGTCAGCGGCGTAGGCGACATGCACCTGCGCGTGATCCTGTCGAAGATGCACCGCCTCTTCAAGATCGACGTGAACACAAAGCCGCCGAAGATTCCGTATCGCGAGACAATCTCCGTCGGCGCGGAGGGCCACCATCGTCATAAGAAACAGACCGGCGGCGCGGGCCAGTTCGGCGAAGTCTTCCTCCGCATCGATCCGCTTCCGCGCGGCAGCGATCCGTCCCTCGAATGGGCGTGGGACATCTTCGGCGGGTCGATCCCCGGCCAATATGAATCCGCAATCAAGAAGGGCGTCGTCGAGTTGCTCGGCCAAGGTGCGCTCGCCGGCTTCCCGTTGCAGGACATCAAGGTGAGCATTACGGACGGCAAGCATCACCCCGTCGATTCCAAGGAAGTCGCGTTTAAGACGGCTGGCAAGTTCGCGTTCCGAGATGCCGTGCTCAAGGCCAAGCCCGTCCTGCTCGAGCCGATCGTGAACATCGAAGTGACGGTCCCGTCGGACAACGTCGGCGACATCACCGGCGACCTCGCCCAGCGTCGCGGTCGACCCAGTGGCCAGGACATCCTTCCCGGCAACCTCGCCGTCATCAAGGCTCAGGTGCCGCTGGCCCGCGTGGCCGATTACCACTCACGATTGAGCAGCATCACCGGCGGCAAGGGCAGCTATGCCATGGAACTATCACACTTCGAGGCGGTCCCGAGCAACGAGGCGCAGGCGATCATCGCCCAGTACAAGCCGAAAAAGGACGAGGACGAGTAGGCCTTCGACGATGGGTCCCTTGTCGATTTCAGATCGCGATTATGTCGGCCAGAGTTCCCCGGCGATCAATTCAATGGAGTTGCCGGCGGGGTCGCGGAAGTAGATCGAAATCGCTCCGGATTCCCATGTCACTTCGCGCTCTATGGGGACGCGACCGTTGGCAAGGTGAGCGCGCCACTCGGCGAGCGATTCTGGCGGAATGGAGAAGGCGCAGTGGCCGGGACCGATTGCGCCGTGGGACGGCACCTGCGCATGCGGCTGGGTCGTTTCATTCGGATTGAAGATCAGCAGGACGCTCTTCGCATCCACGCGAAGCGTCAGCCCACGCGTCGCCATCTCACTGACCTTCCGCAAGCCGAGAACGACGGTGTAGAACCGCTCCATCGCGGCGAGATCATCGGCATAGAGGCAGGTTTCGTGGATGTGAAGGAGCGGGGGCATGGCGATTATGGGCGGTGCGTTGTTCCATGTCGATCAAACCGTATAATACCAAGAGCCGTAGTGGAGCATCGCCATGGAAGAAATCGCCATTCGCTTGCACATCGAGCCGCTCGCCGAGGGGGGCTATGTGGCGACGAGCCAGGATGTGCCCGGCTTGGTCGCAGAGGGTCGGAGCATCACCGAGGCAATGGAAATCTCGCAGGACTTGGCGCGGAAGATCGTCGAATCATGCCTCGATCATGGCGACCCGATTCCGGCAGCGCTGTCGAAATTGGTTTCGGGCAGCCATGTCGATCTTCTCGTGCCCGTGGGCATTCGCTAGTGGGCCGACTCTCTGGATTCAAATATCGTGGCGTAGCGCAAAAGCTGCGAAAGTTCGGTTTCGTCTTTGACCGGACAGGAGCGGGTAGCCATGAAATCTGGCGACACGAATCGACCGGGCGAAAGGTGACGCTGCCTCATCATGCGAAGGACATGGCGGAAGGGACGCTGAGGGCCGTGTTGCGCGAGGCGGGGATTGAGGTTGAGGCGTTTTTGAAGAGGTAGGCAAGAGGATCGTGGGACGAACCTTTACAACCTATGGAAAGTCGATCACCACTCTGTTTGCCAATGGCGTTCCTCGAATCAGGAAATTACCACGTTCCTTTGTGGTTTCTCCGCCAAGAATGTGAATGTGGTTGAATTGGGAATCGGCCGTTGCAGCGTGTCCGTGTCGAGTAGTCTCCAGCTTTCCGATTTGTTCCCATGCCTCTGCTTCAATGTCGTAGCACATGATGGCTTGTAAGCCAGGGACGCCGTTAGGGGCCAACGACAATCCACCAACCAACATCAGTTTGTTCCTATCGTTATTCAGGGTGAGCGTAGCGCCTTGCAGCGGCGGAGGCTTTTTGCCCTTCGTCGAAAGTCTCTTCCACCTCAAATTATCGAGGTCCAAGCAGAATATATCCTGGTCGATGACTGCTCGATCATCTTCATAACCCGCTCCACCGTAAACGAACAATCGTCTTCCTCTAGCGTCCAAAGCACCCGAATGATTCCAGCGGGGGCCCGGCACGTCACCCGTTGGCTCTAGCTTGCGCCATTCGTTATCGCGGTCGTCGTACTCCCAAAGGTCTTTGCCCGGCAGAAATCCGTATTTGGGATGGGTGCCTCGATCTCCGCTGTGAAGCAAGAGACGGTTCTTAGAGGAATCGGCCACGAACACATGGCCATTACGCCCTTTTGGTCGCTTTCCCTCAGGCGATAGGTTCGTCCATTTGGGCTTAGGTGAATTCAAAGTTAGCTTCCAGAGATCCGCAGTCGGTTTCGTCTGCTCCGCAGGCCAGCCGCCAAATAGAAATATTGAGTCAGTACCTTCGTCATAAGTGATTGCAGGGCCAAAAAGGGCACCAGGAGTATCACCATCTGTTTCAATGCGACTCCAGGTGTTGTTCGATATGCTGAAAATGATCAGATCATCGCAGGTCTTAGCCTTCGAAAGGTCACGGCCGCCATAGAGGATGATATGCTGCCGCTTGGTGTCCAAGGTGCTCCCGGCCATAAAGCGAGCGTATCGAGAGTCGAACTCAACTTGGTTTACACTGGATTGTGACGTCTCCTGTGCGACTAGAATTCCGTAAAGAATGACGACAATCTGATACGCTTGCATAAAGGGACTCCAGGTCAAAAGTCTCGGACTATTGCTTGTAATCACCCCCGCGTCGTCACAAACTCCCCTGCACCGCCGTTCATGTGCCAGCGTGACAGGATCATCTTGTGCTGCGTGTAGAACTGAATTCCCTCGCGACCCTGGATGTGCAGGTCGCCGAAGAAGCTGCCCTTGGCACCGGTGAAGGGGAACATCGCCATCGGGGCTGGGACTCCGACGTTGATGCCGATCATGCCGGCGCCGGCGCGATGCTTGAACTCGCGGGCGGCGTGGCCGTCGCGGGTGTAGATCACCGCGCCGTTTCCGTACAGGCTGCCGTTGGTGAGCGCGATGGCCTCTTCCAGATCGCCTACGCGTGAGACGCTAAGCACGGGGCCGAATAGTTCGGTCTTGCTCACGTGCATACCCGGATCAACGTGGTCGAAGATGGTCGGGCCAAGGTAGAAACCATTTGGTGCATCCGGCACCTTCACGCCACGGCCATCGCGGGCCAGCTTCGCGCCTTCCTTCGCACCCTTTTCGATATTCGCCAGAATCGTTTCCAAGTGCGGCCTCGTCGTCACCGGCCCCATGTCCACCTCGCCGGCCACGTCGGTCCGCCCCACCTTCATCTTGTTCGCACTGGCGACGAGCGAATTCACCAGCGGGTCCGCCGCCTTGCCAATCGCGACGGCGAGACTACCCGCCATGCAACGCTGCCCCGCGCAGCCGAACGCGCTGGTTTGAAGCGCTGTGACGGTCTTGTCCATGTCTGCATCAGGCATCACAAGAATATGATTCTTCGCGCCGCCATTGGCCTGACACCGTTTGCCGTGCTGGGTCGCGGTCTCGTAGATATACTTCGCAATCGGCGTGCTACCGACGAAGCTGACGGCCTGCACCAGCGGATGCCGCAGGAGCACGTCGACGCACTCCTTGTCGCCGTGGACGACATTCAGCACACCAGCCGGAAGCCCCGCCTCCGCACACAATTCAGCGAGACGCATCGCGGAGAGCGGCACCTTCTCACTGGGCTTGAGCACGAAGGTGTTGCCACAGGTGATGGCGATGGGAAACATCCACAGCGGCACCATCAGCGGAAAATTGTACGGCGTGATGCCGACGCAGACGCCGAGCGGATGCGCGTACGTCTCGCAGTCCACGTCTTGCGCGATGTTGTGCATCGTCTCGCCCATGCTCAGCGACGGGATGCCGCAGGCGTACTCGACCATCTCAATGCCACGGCGGACGGAGCCGACCGATTCAGCGAGGGTCTTGCCGTGCTCAAGTGACAGCGTGCGGGCGAGGCTGTCGGCGTTTTTCTCCAACAGGCTCACTAAGCGAAACATCACGCGGGCGCGCTCGACGACCGGCGTGTCGCGCCAGGCTGGGAATGCGTCATGCGCGGCCTGGATGACGCTCGCGGTCTCCTCGGCGGAGCAGAAGGGGACTTCCGCAATCTGATCGCCGGTGGAAGGGTTGAAGACGGGGCCGTGGCGGGTGGCCATGGAATCCGTCAGACGGCCATGAACAAAAAGTTTGACCTTGGCAGGCGGGGACTTGGTCGGTCCGGGGGCAAGCGTGGCGCTCATGAAGATGCTCCTGGGGCTGTGAAAACAGGCAGTTTGGGGCTGTTGAAAAAGTTAAGCGTTTTCCTGTTCATGCGGCGATTCGTTGAT
>JBBTET010000057.1:0-9298 GCA_038042195.1 Planctomycetota bacterium
GGGGCCTCTCTGTGACCATCAGGCCCCGCGGCCCGACCACCACAGTTTATACATTATGAGACCTTGAACATGGGGGATGAAATCGGTGTTGGTATCCTCTTTGTTTGACATGTAGCCATTTGATCACGCCCCTCCTGCAATACGAGTCACGCACACAGCAATCAGCAAGATGGTTTCGCCGAGTTCCGTCAGTACATAGAAATTACGCGATGCAAGCGCGACTAAATTCGCCATTTGGAGGGCGCGAAGATGATGGTATAGCGGACCGGCGGCAAGCTTCAGGGATTCCTTGAGGAGCTTGTGCGTGTTAGAGCCGGTCATGATTGCGGCGGCGACTCGAATTCGATCGGGATGAGCCATGCCGGTTAGGATCGTCGAGGCCTTTTTTGGGTTGAGTCGGCCGATCAGCGCGGTTCGGGGCCTTAGGCCGGGTTTGGCAAAGGCCTCTTCGAGTCGGACGGTCTTCAGGGTCGGTGCCCCCCCATCTCGGACGGCGCGAGCAACTAGCACGCCAATACCAAACCGGTTGCCGGACCGGGCCAGCTTGGGAAACAAGACCTTGAACCCCCCCGCCGGAGCGTTTTTAGATTTCTTGCGAGCCTCGTACTTGGGATTCGCGCGAGAATTCTCGGCGGGTCGTGCTCTGACGGCGGAGCGCCTTTGGGGGTTCGTGCGGGATGTCGGCTTGGCGGGCCGTGTTTTCTTGTTCGATTTGGCCATAGTCTCACCGTCTCACTCATGCTATCGTCAACTCTCGTCGGAGTCAACACGCAAATATTACAATATTACATAATAATATAAAAGTGTAGTAACATGATCCGAGCGGTTTCTGAATGGTGGATTGCAGTGTCCAGCAGGCCCTCAGTCCGTCGACGGACCATGCCGCGTGTCCGAGCATATCGGTGATTCCCTTTTCACGGGTCTGACTTTACATGAACGGCGAAACACCTTCATTCGATTCGGCGGGCAGGAAAATCTCTAGATCGAAGCGTCTCCTCGCGTAAACGACCCCATTCCACGACGCGAACCGTGACCATTTTGCCATCCGGTCGTTCAACTCCTAACATGGCCTATTGGCTTAATACCCAGCTCGAAAGGGCATGATGCGACGGACTCCCATTCTCACGATTTTCCTATGCGCCCTGCCTTCTCTTGCGCAATCCATCCCGGACCAGCGGCCCTTGACCTCTCTCATTCCCGCCGACTGCCTCGTTGTCTATTCCGCGAAGCCCTATCAATTGCTGGCCCCCACCACCAGCCGACCGACGGACACGCAGCCCACCGGTGGCGCGGGCGTTTCATCCATTGCGACGATCATCAGTTTTCTCAACGCCAGCGGCCTGATCCCGGATGAGGGGCAGGTCTTTGCCGACATTGCTGCCGCCCTACCACTACTTGGGCAATTTGAACACGCCCTGGTGCTGCTCGACGCGAGCAGTCGGGTGGTCACACCCAGTGATCCAGGCGACACCGACACCAGCCTGCGATTGAGCCAATTGCAGTCGGCCATTCTCCTCCGTACGAATGGGCAGCATCGCGTCGTGCTTGAAATACTCAACCGAGTCATCGGGCGATATACCAATCAGGAGGTCGCACGGCTGACTGAGGAACGTTCCGGAAACCTCAAATATCAACGGCTGGTCGATAGCCGTCTCGTTGGATGGGCGGTGTGGGAGTGGGGCCGGATAGACGACTTCTTTGTGATCTGCTTCGGTGAAGGATCGTTCATCAAGATTGCCGAGACGCACACCCGAAAGAAGCAAAGTCTCGCCGATGACGAATGGTTCAAGCGAGCGTCCAAGCGAGCTCATGGGGACACGGCGATCGCACAGTGGTTTATCGCCTATACACGGGTCAAGGATCGCCTCGGCACGGCCACTCAGCAGCGCGTCGTCAATGTCACCACGGCGTTAGAGTGTGAAGACGTTTCCGCCGATCTGTGGACCATCGGCCGAGAAGGACGGGCGTTGTCGTGGTTTCGCTGCTATCGCACCGACGGCGAGGACGTGACGCGCAGCTACAGCGACCCCACGAAATACCCCTCCGACCTGCGGGCCATCATCCCCGACCAGGCTGAGAACATCGCCATTATTCAGGTGCCGACGAAATGGCTGGTGGACAATCTTCCCCGTGCCTGGCTCGCGGCACAGTCTGAGGGAAAGGTCGAGTTCTGGCAGCGCGTCTGGGAACAGATCGAGCGCGACGCCGGCATCGACATCGATGGGAATCTCATCGCTCATCTGGGGAATAACGTCGTCCTGTTTGATTACCCCCCCCACCCGCTCAAAGTGCCCTTCGCACTCACCGTTGCGATTGAGATCAACGATCGCAAGGCCGTGACGGAGGCGACAAACGCCCTGCTCGAATCCTGGAGTCGCTATCTCGATGAGCGCGCCGAACGACTCAAGACGACGCTGGTGCGGATGAAGGTGAAACGAGCCGACGATGGCATCTGGTATCTTCAGGCAGGCATTCTCGGTCCGGCCATGAAGGTAACGGACCGGTTTCTGGTCATCAGTTGGTCGCCGGAGGCGCTGCGGGACGCCCTGAAATACATTGAGAAACGGTCGAATTGAGGATCGCTTACTGGGACTAATAACATCTTCGTCCCATACGCCGTTGACACCTAATCGCCAGCCCCCTCCCCCACCGTCGTTCGTTGACTTCGGCCTGGATTGCTGTTAAATAGAGTAGCTGTAAGGCGTTGTTTTCATTCCCTGGGGTACGGTCCGCCTTCCAACGCCGCCGTCCACACAGTAGATCCACAACCGAATAGGGGCGATCCATTGGCTGAGCAACCGAAATCAAGCGCTGGGAAGAGCACCGCCCTCTTTCTGCTTTTCTTCCTGCCGATCGCCGGAGGTCTGGCCGCGACGCCGTATTACCTCGGCATGGTTTCGACACCAGATCGTCAGTTGGATGCCGCGATTGCCAACGATGTGGAGGCCGTGCATCGAGCCGTGTTGCATCTCGACGGACAACTCGCGTCGCTGAAGCAGATGCGCGATCCAGAAGACAAGCCGAGCGATGAGCTGTTTGAGAAGAAGGATGTTCTAAAAGAGTATCTCCCGGCGCTTTCCGGCACGAGTAAGCTTCTAGGCGATGCCGAGGCCAGGATGAAACAACTAGGGCTGAAGGGCAACCCGGCATTGAAAATCACGTCGGGCGCGCCCTCGTTGAAGGGAGGCTATGCCGATATGATGAGGCTCGCCTCCGCACAGGACAAAATGCTGTCCGAGACGGAAGCGGCCATAAGCAAAGTGAATTCCATTGAACGAGGCGGCAAGCGCGCCAGCAGCCATCTATGGGTGGATCGCGCAGTCGCCATCCTGCAATTCTCCAAGGCACGAATTCACCAAAACCGAGGAGAGTTCGAGGAGTGGCGGGCCGGACTCATTCGCACCGCGGCCGAAGCGCAGGCACCCATCCTGTTGCAAATGAAGCGTCTGGCGGCCGCCGTTGAAAGCCAGAGGCCGACCACCGCTCTTGCTGCCGTTGCGAAGCGCCTTGAAGAGAGCGAGGCATCGGCGGCCGACGCTGAGAGTGCGTCTAAGAAACTTGCCTCGGAGATCAGCAAGAAAGAGAGTCAATCGAATCAACTGGATGCGACGGCCCAGCAGGCGCGGGGCAAGATCGCGGAGTTGCTTGCATCGAAGCAATCGCCGGTCGCCTATGAGAAGGAAGTCCAAGGCCTCTCATCGCAAGCCCGCACGGCCGAGGCGGAATCGGCGGCCTTGCTGAACGGCACGCTGGAGGGCGCGACGGTGAAGCCCAGTGACAGCGTGGACCCGACCGTGCCGACCTATCTGGGCGGCAAGCCGGTCCGTGGCATCCGCGACATGAAATCAGAGCAAGAGACGCTTGGCGGGCAGTTGCAATTACTTACATCGCAGAAGAGAGACCTGCTTGCCGAGCAGGAGACGCTGACCAAGTCCAATGAGCAATTCGAGACCCAGAAGGCCGAGATCGACAAAGGAATTGAGTCGATGACTCAGGCGATCAGCGGCCTGCTCACCGACGCCGATGCTCGCTCAACCGCCGCGAAGAAGGCATGGGATGATTCAGCAAAGGCCTACTCCTCCGCCGCCAAACTGGCCAAATCAGCCATCGGCGATGCAAACAAGCGGACCACTGAGGCCTCCAGCGCCTTGAGGGAATCGGGTGGCAAGGACAACCGGCTCCAGCGTGTCAGTAGCGACGGCGACATGGAGGCGTCGATGCACTGCCTGGCCGCGGAGATCGGCGTGCAGATCGCCCTCTTAAACAACGCTCGAATCGACGCCATTCGTAGCGACGCTGCAACGAAGAGCGCGCTTGCGGCCGCGCTCGGCACGGAGAAGACCTCCCCCGCCGAAGATGAGATTGAGAAGTTACGGACCGAGGCGGTGAGCCAAGTCGCCGAGGCGATCAAATCCTATGAAAAGGCGGCGGTGTTGATCGGGAAGACGAGTGCGAAGTTCACCGACTCCACCGTGACGGGGAAGAATTACGCTTGGCAGGTGCAGGTGGCTCAGGCCGCGGCGAATCTGATGCAGGCGACGCTTTCGGCTGACAAGCCGGAGGAGAGTACGGCTGCACGAGAAAAGGCGTACAAATTATTGTCCGATGCGGCAAGGGGTCGTGAACAGAGTCCTCTGCTTGCCCCTACGCTGGATGCCATCGTTCATCTGCAAAATACGGCCCGGTAGTCCCCCGCTGCTTTCAATTCACACCACAGGGCCCACGCGCGAGCACGGGCACGGGCTTTTGCTCAATCGCCGCGAAACTGCTTGCTCACGCACCGCGGCTCGTATCGAGGTTTTACCCGCCCAGATACGTGTAGCCCTTTAAGCCCGACTCAAATCGGCGGAGCAGGTCGGCTGACTCCTGGAATGAGATGTGCTTTGATCGGACGGCCTCTTCGACCGTGCGCCGCAGTTTGGCCACGAGGCCGTCGGAGTTGTATTGCACATACTCCAGCACCTCCTGAACCGTGTCGCCATCGACGACGTGCTCGACGAAATACTGGCCGCTGTCGCCGAGGGTGACGTGGACGGCGTTGGTGTCGCCGAAGAGGTTGTGCATGTCGCCGAGGATTTCCTGGTAGGCACCGGTCATGAAGATGCCGACGTAGTATTCTTCACCCGTGAAATGGTGCAACTCAAGAGTGCTCTTGATATCGCGGAGGTCGATGAACTTGTCGATCTTGCCGTCGCTGTCGCAGGTGATGTCGGCGAGGATGCCGCGGCGGGTCGGCTCTTCCTGCAATCGGTGGATCGGCATGATCGGAAAGAGCTGACCGACGGCCCAGCAGTCCGGCACGGATTGGAACGCCGAGAAGTTGCAGACGTAGGTGTCGGCCAACTGCGACTCCAAGCCTTGCAACTCATCAGGGACATATTCCTTTTCTCGCATGATTCTCAAAATCTTGCGACAGGCATCCCAGAAGATTGTTTCCATTGTGCTGCAATCGGCCAAATTGATGTAGCCGAGTTTGAAGAGGCTCAGCGCTTCGTCACGAAGGTGCAGTGCATCGTGATAGGCCTCTTGGAAGTTCTTCGAGCTAATCGACTTGTGCATATCCAGAAGATTGTGCAGCACCTGGTGCGCTTCTTCTGGCAGCGTCGTCGGCACGGAGCCTTCGCTGAGTTCCGTGACGCCGAGCACATTGAAGATGAGCACGGAGTGGTGGGCCGTGATGGCTCGGCCGCACTCGGTGACGATGGTCGGATGCGGGATTTCGCCGGAATTGCAGGCCTCGGTGATGGCCGCGACGACATCGGAGACGTACTCAAGCATCGTGTAATTGGCGCTCGATGGGAAATTGCTGGAGCTGCCGTCATAGTCCACGGCCATTCCGCCGCCGACGTCGAAATACTGTAGATTTGCCCCGAGTTTGGCCAATTCGAGGTAGATGCGTGTTCCCTCGGCGAGGGCCTCTTTGATGGATCGAATGTTGGTGATCTGGCTGCCGATGTGGAAGTGCGTAAGGATGAGCGATTCCAGCATCCCCTCGCTCTTGAGCAGTTCGACACCGCGGAGCATTTCCGTAATGGTGAGGCCGAACTTCGACCGGGAGCCACCCGACTCCTGCCAGCGACCCGACCCTCGGGCCGCGAGCTTCATGCGGAAGCCGACAAACGGCCGCACCTTCATGACGGAGGCACGATCCAGTATCCGCTGCAACTCGCCAAACTCTTCGACGACGAGGATGACCTTTTTGCCGAGCTTGATTCCCCACAGGGCCGTGTCGATGTATTCGATGTCTTTATAGCCGTTGCAGATGATGAGCGGCTCGGGGGATTCGAGCATGGCCAGGATCGCCATCAGTTCGGGCTTGCTGCCGGCTTCGAGGCCAAAGTGCCACGGCGCGCCGTATTGGACGACTTCCTCGACCACGTGACGTTGCTGGTTAACCTTGATCGGATAGACGCCGCGATAGGCACCGGTGTACTCGTGCTCGACGAAGGCCTTTTGGAATGATTCGTTGAGCTGCTGAATGCGGGTGCGAAGGATGTCGCTGAAGCGGATGAGCATCGGCGATTCGATACCGCGCTGGAGTAGTTCGTTGACCAGATCCTTCAGGTCGAGCGACGGGCCATCCGGACCTCGCGCCGACACGGTGACATTTCCTCGCTCATTGATTCCGAAGAACCCCGCGCCCCACTGCGGTACATTATAGGTGTCCAGGGCATCGGAGACGCCCCAACGATGCAGAACGTCCGTCCGTCCGGGAGCCGTTTTTGTCACGTTTGCCATCAATGACCCTTCGCTAATCTACGCGGCGATGATTGCTTCAACCGGTCGCCCCTTCGCTTCTTTATTCCGCAACGCATAATGAGAGCATCGTTTGCCACGCGAGTCAAGAATATCGAGGCGTTTCTCGTCGTTTTTTTTCCGTGCGGGAACAGTTTTCACAGCTTCGGCCCCGGCGCTTGACGCACCCCACCTCCGCCATAGACTGTCACCCACCGGCCGGAGCCGACGCAACAGCAGGTCTTTGTCTCGGCATGAGAACCCTTCACCTTTATTTCGCCCGCGAGCTTCTGAAGACATTCTTGATGACCTCGCTGGCCCTCACGCTGCTGGTTGTCATGGGCGGTGGCGTGGCCAACATCTTCAAGGGCGAGGGAATCGGGGCCGAGGACGTCGCCAAGGTATTCGCCTTTCTGACGCCAGTGGCCATCACCCTGATCCTGCCGGTGGCTGCCCTTTTTTCGGCGACGATTTGCTATGGTCGGGCGGCGGCGGACAATGAGGTGATCGCCTGTCGGGCCGCCGGGATCAACATCCACCGGTTGCTGCTCTCCGCAGGTGTCCTGGGGCTGTCGGTGACAGCGTTTACCTATTGTTCGTGGAACTTCCTGATCCCCCGGCTGCTTCAGCAGATCGAGGACACGACGCGGCAGGAGTTGCACACCATCGTCCAGAGCCAGTTTCAGAAGGCCAAGCCCCTGTCTTTTGGCAAGTACCGCATCATGGCCAATCGGTGCGAAACACTGACCCCGGACCGACTGCCCTCGGACGTCTCGCCGAATCACACATTTTTGCTTTTGACCGGAGTGAGCTTTATTGAGCTAGACGATCAAGAAGTTGCGAGGTTCGGAACTGCGGACACCACGACGCTGGACTTTGACCGTGAGGAGCTTACGCCGAGGGTCCGAGCCAGCCTTGAGGGCGTTCGGGCCTATGACTCCACCAGAAAGCAACAGTACGAAACGAAACATCAAGTCATCGGCCCTTATCCGATCCCCGTCCCAGTACGGCGCAAGATCAAGTTTGAGAATCTGCCGGCCCTGCTGAGATACCAGGAGCATCCGGAGACCATCCCGGACATTGACAGTCGCATGGGCAACATGCGTCGAATTGTCATGGCCTTCGTTTTGTACGACGACATTGCCGCTCAGCTTGATCCGGATCGGCATGGCCAGGGCAAGTACGTACTACAGAGTGAAGCAGTGCATTACGAAATCGCGGTCGACGCGTTCAAGCTCGACCCGGAAGACGGCCGACCGACGCTGGGCGGCGTGCGGGTGGAAGAAAAGAGTCTCACCGACGGATCACGCCGAATCTACTCCGCCGACACGGCCACACTGGAACTACGATCCGGCATCAAGCCCGGCACGTTTATCGTGATGCCCCTGCTAAAGGGAAACGTCGGCGCGCGGCGTGTTCCCCATGTTGAAGGCGAGCGCATCGTAAAAAAAGATACATCAGAACTGCTTCCAGTCGAGTTCATGGCCCAACCTTCGCTCAAGGCCAAGTTTGATTCCATCAGTGTTCCCGGGCTGCTGACTGGCGAACAACACATGGACTTGCCCCCAGATCAATCTCGGCAAATTGCCAAGCTTGCCGAGCGCATCATCCAATTTGAAGGGGAAGTCCGAAGCGAGATTCACTTTCGGGCGTCGTACGCCATCAGCGTGGTCGCGATGGTCCTGCTCGGAGCGACGCTGGGCATTGTCGTTCGCGGCGGGCAGGTGCTTACCGCGTTCGGCATCAGTTGCGTGCCCGTGTTGATCGTTGTCGTGGCCTGCATCGTCGGACGTAATCTAGCGGACCGACCGCAATACGCAGCCATGAGCATGGGCGTGATGTGGGGTGCGACGGGGTTCATGTACATCGCCTTTGGATACGTTGCCACGAAGGTGCTACGGAGGTAAGGATCGCGCCGCACGCGATGCGATTTCATGATTAAGACACTGGATCGATACATCCTGCGAGCCTTCTTCACGAACTACCTGATCGCCATGGCAGTCATGATCGGGCTGTATGTCATTCTTGATCTTTTTGTGAACCTCGACGAGTTCACATCCGTCAAATCCGACACACGATTGCAGACCATCTTCAAGATCGTTGATTATTACGGCTACAACCTGCTGCTCTACTTCGCGCAACTCTCGGGGGTCATCCTGCTGATCGCCGGGTGTTTCACGTTTGGCCGCTTTCTTCGCACCAACGAGATCACGGCCATGCTGGCGTCGGGGACGAGTCTGTATCGCGTGGCTGCGCCGGTCATACTTGCGGCGTTGGGAATGAATGTGTTGTGGTTTGTCGATCAGGAGGTGCTCATACCGCGCTTCGCCGACAAACTGGCCCGTAAGCACTCGGACATTGAAGGGCGTAACTCGTTCGCCGTCTGGTTTCAGCCTGACCGGGATGGGGCGCTGGTTTCCGCCGGCATGTTCCACCCCAGGGCGAAAGAGATGCGTAATCTTCTCATCATGAAACGCGACGGGAACGCACGCATGACGGAGGTTGTTCGCGCGGATCGTGCCCGCTGGGATGAGGAACGACAGAATTGGAAGCTCGAAGGCGG
>JBBTET010000058.1:0-5296 GCA_038042195.1 Planctomycetota bacterium
ACGACAGAATTGGAAGCTCGAAGGCGGGTTTGCCACTCCCTTCGGGGCGACGAATGCCGCCGGGGTGGCCGATGACGTGGGTCGCATTCCCATCAGTGAGTACACGTCTGAATTGACTCCGAAGGAACTGCAACTTCAGCAGGCCACGCAGTGGACCAATTTCCTAAGTCTGCCGGAATTGGAAAAACTCAATCAGCGATTCGCGGAGTCCGGCACGGGTGAGTTCATCAAGGTCAAGCATCGCCGATTGACGACCATCATCATGAACATGGTCCTGCTGTGCCTTGGCCTGCCCTTCTTCCTCAACCGCGAACGGCCGTCGGTGCTGATCGTCGGGGCGCGGTGTCTGGCGGTTTGCGCCGGATGTTTCGTATTCACATTTCTGGCCCAGAGTGTGGACCTCAGCGTGCTCGGTGTGGATCCGGCCTTGCCCGCGTGGCTGCCGGTTATTTTCTTCGCGCCGTTGGCCGTGGTGCTGTTGGATGGAATCAAGACATAGGTCCACGGCGTTTCGATCATCCGGGGCGTCGCAATTGGGCCAACAACTCTCGTGCTGCCGCATGATCGGGCCTGCCTTGTACGACCCACTCCAATTCTTGCACGGCCCCCTGCACCTTTCCTAATTGCACCAGGCAAACCGCTCGCTGGTATCTTGCGTCGGCATCACCTGTATTGAACTTTGCTGCTTGTTCAAACGCTACTTCCGCCTCCGCCCATTTGCCGGCCGACTTGAGGGCCAGTCCGCGATTGAACCGAGCGAATGGATGGCCCGGATCGAGTCGAATCGTCTCGGAGTACTCGGCCAGTGCGGCGTCTAGTTGACCGCACTTTTCCAGCGCGATTGCCAGGCTGTGATGCAGCATGGCATCATCGGCCGACACCTTCAGTGCCTCTCGATAATGCGTCACCGCCTCAGGGTAACGACCCAGTTTTGAAAGTGCCTTACCGCAGTTGATCTGGACATCATCAGAGTCGGGCTTGATCGCCAGGGCCTGCTGATAGGCTCGAACGGCGTCTTCATGCTTGCCTTCGACCGCCAGAGCGACGCCGTAATAATTCCACGCTCGCGCGTGCATAGGCCGCTGGGCAACCACGTCGGCCCACATGACCGACGCGCTGGAATAGTCCGCGTTGCGAAGGATGGTCCTCCCGCCAAGCAACACCGCCGCGAGAGTGAAAAGCACGACGCCGATGCGCTTCCCGGTCGCTTCAACAATCCGCTGTCCCCCCGCCACCGCGAGGATCAGGATCGTCGCCAGCGGCAGGTACATTCGATGCTCAAACGCGAAGTCCTTGATCGGGATGAAACTCGACGTGGGCGACAGGATCACAAACACCCAGGCTCCGAGGAATCCGAGTTTCGGCCGTTTGATGAGTCCCAACGCCGTGACGCCCAACATCGCCAGTACGATCATGCCCGGTACTGCGGCGTCCATCCACGACTTCACCGGCTGCCAGCCGTAATCGAAGCACTGTGGATACGGCCAGACACATAGACGGAGGTAGTGCAGTATGACTTCCGGCTGCGTGAGCAGGTATGTCCAGGGCGTCATCGTTTCGACCTGGAATCCGAGATCGACGCCGTGCTTCTTGGAGCCGTAGAGGATGTCGTGAAAAAGACCAAGATATGCGAGGATGCCCCACGTCAGGGACATGCCCACGTACATCGGCCAACGTCGTCGAAGAGCGCCCCGCCATGTGCCGGAAAGAAACACCGCATCGTACATCAGCGCGGCAAAGGGAGCGGTGACCATTGTCTCTTTTGTGAACATGCCCGCCGCGCAGCACGCGACCGCGATGATTTTCCACGCCGCCCAGTTGCCGGAGAGATGGCATCGAAGTACGCAGTAAATCACGAACAAGTACCACATGCCCATGAGCGATTCGCCACGCTGGATGATGTAGGTGATTGCCTGAGTCTGAATGGGATGGATGGCCCAGAGCAGGGCTACGGCGAACGCTATTTGCGTTGACAGGAGCGGCTGTGAACGGTCTTGGAACGACCCGCCCTCGCGCGACGACAGTTTGGGGGTGGACTTTAGAATCGTGTAGAGCACCATCGCGGATGCGAGGTGTATGAGCAGATTGACAACGTGGTAACTCCACACCTCCAGCCCACTGATCGCGTAATTCAGTGCAAGCGTGAAGTGAACCAGAGGCCGGAAGTCCGCGAGATGAACCGAAAGCGGCCCGACCGACTTGATCGTCTCGCTCGTGACGATGTGGCCGAAATCGTCGAGGAGGAAGACGCCACGGAAGCTGTTTGCGTATGCGATCGCCCCCGCGAAAACGATCACAAGACCGTACCACATCGACGACGCACGCCACGTCGCATTGCGTTCCAAAGAACTGGAATTGATTTCTTGGTGCGTCCGTCTACTCATAGTGAGGCGATAAGTAGACGCGCGATCTGCAAGTCAATCAAGCCCGGGAACTACCTGCGTCGCCTGGTACGAAACAAACCGATCACGAGCATCGGCACCATCGCTCCGCCCGCCCCGGCACCACACGCCGCTCCGCACGCATCCGCGCCGCCGGGTGCCACGACGGCCGTAATGTTGAACAGCACCGACGCAGCCCCTATCAACCCCGCGGATGTTGCATCAAGTCCATTTCCGTCGCATGGCGTGTCGATGGTGATGGTGCCGAATGTCGCAAGACCGGCCGCCGACGTCGCTGCTCCGCCCAACAGCACGCCCCCGCATGGAGCGGTCGAGAGCGCCACCTGAATATCCACGGCTGAATCAGTCCGATTCGCAAAGTCGTCCGTCGCTTCAACCGTCACCGGGGGATCGATAAATGCGCCTTGTGCAGTATTCGTCGGCTGTTGTATGAATTGGAGCCTGGTGGCCGTTCCCGGCGCGATGTCAAATAAGTCGCTGATGACCGGACTGCCCACGCCCGATGCGGCCAGGCGGTAACCATTGATGGCCTTGGTAATCCGAAGATCGTCCGCTGCGCCCCACGAGGCGACACCGCTCATCGTGGTTTTGGTAAGGCCGTTCGTCGAAAGCAACGGCCAACCGCCCGGATTGATCGCCGAATCGATGGTGACATCGACGGGTGTCATCGTGACCAGGTTGTCCATTGCGTCGAACACGGAAACGTTGATGAGAATGTCGCCGCCTGCGGTCGTGTTGACCGGCTGAAGCGAGATCACCAGGTGATTGGGCGCACCGGCAAGAATATCGAACGGCAGGCTGTCAGCCGTGTTGCTGGTCAGAAACGCATCTCCGGTGTTCGTGGCCCTCAGGGTGTAACCCACGGCTGCTGTCGTGATGTTCAGATTATCCGCATCGACCCAGGCTGCGATTCCGGTCGCCGAATTGCGGGTGACCGTGCCGTTCAGTGTTGCGCCGCCGGGGTTGGTCTGAATGGACAAATTGATCGGACGAATAATGTCGGTGAGCAGGTTGCCGCCGAAGTCCACAATCTTCACGGTCGGAAGCAGGTCCGCGCCAGACTGGTTGGTTCCGGGTTGCACGGCGAATTCAAGCCGATCCGGCGAGCCTTTCTGTATGGTCGCGGCGACGATGCCCTGATTGGTGAACGCCCCGCCAGCCGTGCTGGTGGTGATGCTCATCGTCGTCTGTGCCGGCCCGGCAGCCCCCGTCGCATTCAGGATCCTCAGCTTGATCCCGTTGATGCGGATGATGTCCTGGCCGCCTGTTGTGCCGCTGGTCAAATTGAACGTAATCACTTCGTCGGCCGTCCCAGCAGGCACGACCGCGGCTGCAACATTCAACCCCGAACCGTTGAAACCGATCGTGGCGCTTTGGACCGTGACATTCGACGTCGAGTCAAACTGAAAGCCCGGCCGCACCCTAACCGTTATGCTCTTTCCAGCGGTCGACGTGTATTCATTCACATTGGTTTCAGCGATTGTGATAGTGTTTATGGTGATCGACGTATTCCCCGCGCCATTGCCTGTGGCCGTCGCACGATTGGCGTCGACGTTCATAATGATGTTTGGTGAATTGACGGAATCGGCACGAGCCGCTGTGGCCCACAACAGCACTGCCACCAAGAGATTGCAGATGGTCGAGCGGACTAAGCGATTAATTTTCAGATCAGACATGTACAAACTCCAAATAGCAACGAGGCGTAGGCGATGGATTCTACCACCTACTTGTATTGGCACTGAACTCGTTGAATTTGCCCAGCAACGTACTTCAAATTTTCCATCGGTTAGGTTCATTCGAGCGGTGGCGTAAAAAAAGGAGAAGGCCGGCCACCTTTCGATGACCGGCCTTCAACAAAGCTGGCACGAACCTACTCTCGCCTACTAAGACTACCATCGGCCCCAGGGACTTCACGGCCGAGTTCGGAAAGGGATCGGGTGTTTCCCCCTGGGTATGGGCACCAGCATGGTCGTGTGCGACCTCTCGGCCGCACACGACGACTTCCTAGAGCAGCCCGCGTCGCACGTCGATTGCGTCAATTCCTCAACACTTGCTAGGAGCGACGGGGCTACCTAAATAATATGAATAGAGTGGATAGCGACTCGCCCAATCGAGATGATCCCAGCCGACGAGACATTGGTGATATGGATGATTGATGGCCGCTTCCGCCCTGCATCGCGTGGCAACCGAAGTTGTCTCACGAAGCTGAACGTGACAGCTATTCATCAATGTGATCAAGCGCTCGGCCATTAGTACCGGTCAGCTTAAGCCTTCTCGGGCCTTACACTTCCGGCCTATCAACCTCGTGGTCTACGAGGGGCCTTTCGTCTCCGAAGAGACAGCCACACCTTATCTTCGGGGGGGCTTCACGCTTAGATGCATTCAGCGTTTATCCTTTCGCAACATAGCTACCCTGCGTTGCCCTTAGCAGGACAACAGGTGCACTAGAGGTTGCTACAACCCAATCCTCTCGTACTAAGGTTGTCTCCCGTCAAGTGTGGTGCGCCCACGACAGATAGGGACCGACCTGGCTCACGCCGGTCTGAACCCAGCTCGCGTACCGCTTTAATCGGCGAACAGCCGAACCCTTGGGACCGCCTTCAGCCCCAGGATGCGATGAGCCGACATCGAGGTGCCAAACCTCCCCGTCGATGTGAACTCTTGGGGGAGATCAGCCTGTTATCCCCGGCGTACCTTTTATCCGTTGAGCGATGGCCCTTCCATACAGAACCACCGGATCACTATGACCTGCTTTCGCACCTGCTCGACATGTTCGTCTCACAGTTAAGCACCCTTATGCCATTGCACTCTATGCGCGATGACCGACCGCGCTGAGGGTACCATTGCACTCCTCCGTTACTCTTTAGGAGGAGACCGCCCCAGTCAAACTGCCC
>JBBTET010000059.1:0-25748 GCA_038042195.1 Planctomycetota bacterium
TCTGTCATCTGGCCTGCCTGATTATTGTCCTGAGACAGTTATGAAACCGGCTCTAGATATTTGGCAGGCGCTCCCCCCGCCCGGTCAAAAAAGCCCGTTGCGACAAGCGATGATCCAAACTGAATCAGCGCTTTAACCGCTAACTGTGGCGGGAAAATGCTGAGTTCAAGACCGCTCCCAACTAACTGCCAAGACGTCCCATTCCACTGTTGAACATTGACGCCATAGGTCCCGGCAGCAACAAGATTGCCGTTAAAGACGGCAAGACTCAAGACGCTGTCTACATACGTGGACGAACCCAATCCGCTGCCGAGCGGCTGCCAGGTATTTCCGTCCCAGCGCGCGACTCTAGCGGCATTAACCCCTCCGGCTGACGTGAAAGTGCCGCCAACTATCAAGTTACCATTGAAGACAACCATTGAACGCACGATCCCATTGAGTCCAGTTCCCAACGACGACCAAGATTTTCCGTTCCAACGGGCGATGCCCCCAACGACCTCACCGCCGGCTCGGTCGAATCCGCCGGCCACGACGAGATCGCCGTTGTAGACGATCATTGCATAAACCGTCGCTACGTAGCCAGGCGCGAAGTCAACCGCGCCAATGCCTAAACCCAAGGAGTGCCAGGAAACCCCATCCCAAGCCGCGATAGACGACGCCGGAGTTACCTCTGCGTATGAGAAACTTCCTCCGACAACTAGAAGCTGTTCTTTTGGACCGGGCCCGTCAGGGTCCCAGCTTGTCAACGCGTATACGGCACCGTTGACTCCAGGAACTCCCATCCCCGGTTTCCAATCGAAAGTGCATTGAGCGCGGGCTGGCGTTGCGGCCAGCGCCACGATCGAGAAGGTGAGAAGAACTGCGATGCGGCCCATGCGAGCGCTCCTGTGATCGGTACACGATATGGGATTATTGTAACGGAAATGGGCTCAAAAACCAAAACCCGAAACGCCAAAAAGCCGAAAGGACCTTGTTCGTCGGGGGCGGCGGGGGATGGCGAAGACTTGCAGGAGGTGCGTGACCCTTGACATCGTTTCACGATGTAAAGTGCAGGCGGGATTTTCGCATCAGCGGAACACCGAAAAGTGGAAGCGGGGAAGGCGACGTTAAATCGTGCCTACGGCGCTATATGGATTGTGGACGCTTAGTGCCCCAGCAGTGAAGCTGCCGGGCTATTGTCGGGTCGTCCCTGCTAGGACTTCGCGAGGTTGGAATGTCAATTTGGATGGGCGCACGAAGAGTGCATCCTAAAGCCAGGGAAACGCACCGACTAATAGTCGGTGCCACAAGGGTTTTAGGATGCGCACGAAAAAGGGGTGAGCCTTGCGGCTCACCCCGTGGAGCAAAAACCCGAGTCAACGGCGAGTGAGTCCCGTTAGGGGAGCTTTGACTCAAGGGTGGAAAACGTGCCGGACACCTTCGTCCCAAGCGCGCTGATGGCGCCGATGGCGATGACGATGATCAGAGCCAGCATCACGGCGTATTCGGTGGCCGTCGCACCTTCATCATCACGAATAAACGATTTAATGTGCTTCCAAACCTGCATGAGAAGACCTCCCTATTAGATGCGAAGCGCCGGTCGAACACCGACCTTCCCGGATCGCCCAACCGGCGCGATCAATACGATTCCCGGCGCCTCCAAAAAGGGCGCACTCAGGGGACCACACCCTGTCGGCGTGGCGATCTGAAGTAGTCGATCGCGACGCATCCGCCACTCGCCGCGTTGAGTCGAACGTGATGATGGCGGGTCGTCGTGGCGTTCTCTGCGAACCGAACCAGACGTCTGCCTCAGCCCGACTCCACTACAATATGTAATTGAAAGTGAAAGCGGGCAAGTTGTTCCGGTTAAATGAATCGAGGCGCTCGATAATAAGTGTCGAGTGACACCGGCTAATTCGGGCACGGCCGCAAACGGGGGTTGGTTATCGGCGCGGATTCTCCATGCGCCAGCGGCGATCCTGAGATGCCTGTTCCGAGAACGATCCGTTTGGATCAACGACGTCGGACCACCACGTCTCGAATTGCTGCGTGGCATGTTCAACCGCCGCCGGGTCGGCCTGCCACGGGCCGGGATTCGCCCCTCGCAACATGGCCGGACGTCTGCCGAGGCGGGCGTCCAGTTCTTTGTAGGTGCCGCCGCGAACGATTTGGATGGATGGCGCACCGCGCGGCACGAGTTGGGCGCGCCCGTTTCGCATGCGGACCTCCATCTCGTCGGGCTTGGTGGAGCCTTCGGCCTCGGTCAGGGTCGAAATCCACAGCAGTAGAAATGAGCGAGGATCGTCGGCCGGAAGCGGCTGGTCATTGACGCTGATGATCACATCACCTGCTTTGAGCGTGACCGTGTCGGAGAGCTTGACGGCCTCACCAATCTGAAGGCCGGCGGACTCGGGCGGTAACAGTGGCAGGTCTTTGGCCGCCACCTTCGACACCGGCGCGCGGGCCAGCTTGTTGACATTGACCATATTCCCACGCGTTCCCACTTCGATACGGACGCCGCTGCCGCCGCGGATCACGCCGAACTTGCAGGGCGTGCCGGGTGGTTTGGAAGATATCCACTTGGGGATGCCGCTCGCCGGGGATTCGAGCGTGGCGCGATTGCCGTTGAGCGCGATGAGCAGGTCGCCGGCAAGCAGGCCGGCGCGTTCGGCGGAGGTGCCCGGGAAAATGCTCTCAATGCGAATCGCGGTGGCCCCGGGCGGAACGCGCCCTTCCTCGGCGGAGCGGAGGTCATAGCGATTGTGGGTAATCCCAAGAAAGGCGGACGGCGGGCCGAGTTTGTCGGAGAGATAGACTTCGCGGGCGATCTCTTTCATCCGTCGACGCGCGTCGTAGAGGTTGGTCGATTCAAAGGCCCGTTGGAGCGGGCCGAGGACGTCGGCCCCGAATTCCATGAGGCGCGCGGTGGCATCATCTCGGATGCGAAAGGTAGGGCTGGAGAGATCGGCGAGTAGTTGGGCGGCTTGGTCTGCGCCTGCGTCGTGAGTCGTGGGAGTAGTCTGGCCGGATGCAAGGCAGGCCATCAAGATTGCAATCGGCCAAACGGGATTCACGAGTTTCACTCCAGCACGATCCGTGCAGACGCCGCGCGACGCTAAATATGTTAACGGAATGAGGCGGCCCGTCATTCTCTGACGAATGTGGGAGCGACACGGCTATGCCGCGACCTATGTGGAGCGAGTGATCGAAACGCGATGGAAGCGTGGTTACTGCCCTGCGTCGTCGCCACTACGGGCTACCACGGCGCGCGTATCACCGGTCCTCATGACTCGAACGACCTGCGGAGTGATCTGAGCCTCAAAAGCATCGATAAAGCCGAGGACGGAGAGGCCGCCCTTGACCTGCTTGCCGACTTCACTCAGTCCGGATGCCAGAAGGTGCAACTCCCACGCGAGCGGCTTTGATGACTTCTCCGGCACATAGAGCCATGTCCCGCTGCGAAAAACAAACTCCGCATGGACCAGTGGAACATGCTGGCCCTCTTGAAGCGTGACGTGCGCTCGATCGCCTTTGAAGTTCTGGCTGAAGAACTCCACGTCACGCGAGAATAATCCAAGATTGTTCTGCATGGCGGTGAGATGCCCTGCCTCTGCGACGGGTCCGCCGTATTTCGCTTCAGCGATCGACTTCAAGGCACGACCGGCGTCAATCACCTCATCGACCGCGACAAGCACCGCGACGGTGTCGGCGGCGGCCTCGGGAATAATCAGTGGAGTGAGTGAACGGTAGTCGCGTTTCAGGTGAAGCGCGTGAAGACGCTTGGCAGCATCAACTGGAGACGCTGCAGCGAAGGGCACAGTCGATTCCGGCGATGGATTTTGCTGACAGCCGATGGAAAGGACGAACGCGAAACTCGCCAATCGGGCCAGCCATGCGGTGCGGGTGTTTGGGATCATCACCCTGTGTATCGGGAGCATGGTCCTACGCCGATGAACGAATCGCAACTTGCTGTGGTTGGCGGAGTTGCAGAATAATCCATAGATTGTCTCCGCCCTTGAATTGTCCGACGATAGGGCCTAAAAGCCGTTGCGAAACGCGGCTCGGAGCCGGGAACCACCATGCAATACGCCATCAAAATTCTGATCGCCTTCGTCGCCGTTGCCGTGGCATGGAATGTCGGGCCGACCGACGTTGCGCAGAATCCGCCCATGACGGTTGCAGACCCTGCGCGGGGGATGCAGAGTGTTGCAACGACCGGGCAGTTCAAAGGCATGGCGGTGCAACTGCACGGCGGGGCGGATGTCTACGAAAAGTATCACCGGCTGATTCCCGAGATCGCACAGCTCGGCGCGGACAGCGTCTTGTTCGTGGTTCACGGCTGGCAGGAACACGCCGGCAGCATGGACCTGCACATCGACGCTCGCAAAACTGCCGACCCCGTCGAGCTGGGCAAGCTCTGTGATCTGGCCACGGCTCACGGACTGCGCATCATCCTCATGCCGGTCGTGCTGCTCGATGCACCGCGGAACAACGAATGGCGTGGAAAGATCATCCCGGCCGGCCACGATTGGGACGCCTGGTTCAAGCGGTACAACACGTTCATCCAGCACTTCGCGAAGCTCGCTGAGAAGCACAAGGTCGCAGTGCTGATGGTCGGCTCGGAGTTGATTAAGACCGAGGTCTACACCGATCGGTGGAAGAAGATCATTCAAGAGGTCCGACAGAACTATCGCGGCAAGTTGGGTTACTCGTCGAATTGGGATCACTATCAGACGAGCAAGATCGGTTTCTGGGGCGAGTTGGACTACATCGGGATGACGACGTATTACGAGTTGGCGGGTGGGCCGAACCCGAAGGTCGAGGAGATCGACAGCAACTGGGGGAAGATCAAGCGTGAGATTCTCGCCTTCCAACGCGAAGTGAAGAAGCCGATCATCTTTACCGAGGTGGGCTGGTGCAGTCAGGAAGGCGCAGCCAAGG
This sequence comes from Planctomycetota bacterium, assembly GCA_038042195.1. Classification (GTDB taxonomy): domain Bacteria; phylum Planctomycetota; class Phycisphaerae; order UBA1845; family UTPLA1; genus JACRIM01. The sequence goes on from JBBTET010000059.1 coordinate 4,921, forward strand.
AAGGCTGGAATTATTATGCCAGCCAGAAGGCCACTGAGAACGGCCATCGTGAACAGTTAAACTTGTATCAGTCCTTCATCCGAACCTGGGCGGGGCAGCCCGGCATTGGCGGAATCATCTGGTGGGAATGGGACCCCACGCCGGGCGGCAAGGACGACTTCGGCTACACCCCGCGCGGCAAACCCGCTGAGGCAATCCTACGGGAGCTGTTTGCCCAACAGCCGGGAGCGGTGTTGTCCGATCAACCGGGCGGCGGTCGCTAAGATGCAACTATTGAAGAGTATTGCTGCGCGAGAATGGTCGCGTGGAGAGGATGTCTATCGTGCCACTTGAGTACAACAAACGAACCCATGATTGCGGGGCGCTTCGCGGCGGCGACGCCGGCAAGACCGTACTCCTGAGCGGGTGGGTGGACAACTTCCGCGACCACGGCGGAATGGTCTTCATCGATCTGCGCGATCGCGGCGGCATCACCCAGTTGCGCTTCAACCCCGACACCGACCCGGCGGCCCACGGCATCGCCCGTTCGCTTCGGAGTGAATACGTCGTCTGCGTGCGCGGCGAAGTGGTCTCGCGCGGGGGCAACGTGAACGCCAAAATGGCTACCGGCGAAGTCGAAGTCTCGGTTCACGAGATCGACCTGCTCAGCAAGTCCAAGACGCCGCCGTTCCAGATTACTGACGACGTGGATACGAACGAAGACCTGCGATTGGAATATCGCGTATTGGATCTGCGTCGCCCGCGCATGCGAAACGCCATGATGCTGCGGCACAAGATTACCAAGACCATCCGCGACTACTTCGACCGCCACGGCTTCCTCGACATTGAGACGCCGATCCTCTGCAAGTCCACGCCCGAAGGGGCGCGGGACTTTCTCGTGCCGTCGCGCGTGCATAACGGGTCGTTCTACGCACTTCCGCAAAGCCCTCAGATTTTCAAACAGCTACTCATGATGGCGGGGATGGATCGCTACATGCAGGTGGCCCGGTGCTTCCGTGACGAGGACTTGCGGGCGGATCGGCAGTTGGAGTTCACGCAGATCGATATCGAAATGGCGTTCGTCCAGCCGGAGGACGTGATGTGCCACGTCGAGACGTGTCTCGCAGAAGTGGCGATGGCCGCGCTCGGATTGAAGGTGCAGTTGCCGATGCCGCGCATCAGTTACGCCGAGGCGATGGCCAAATACGGTAAGGACGCGCCGGACATTCGCTTTGAGATGACCATTAAGGATCTGTCGGCCTTCGCTGCGAAGACAGACTTCAAGGTCTTTCGTGATCCGCTCGATGCCGGCGGCGTGGTGCGCTGCATCGTCGTCCCCGGCGGCGCAGCCATGACGCGCAAGGAAACCGACGGCCTCACCGAGGAAATCAAAGGCATCGGCGCGGGTGGTCTGCCGCTCGTGAAGGTCGCCGAAGAAGGCGGCAAAATCGTCCTGCAAACCGGCATCGCCAAGTTCCTCGAAGCCGAGCCGATTAAATCCGAGTTGCTCAGCGCGAGCGGGGCCAAGCCGGGCGATCTCATCCTGTTCGCGGCGGGCAGCGAGGCCAATGTCTGCAAGTGGCTGGCGTGGCTGCGCGGCACGGTGGCCGAGCGCCGCGGATTGATCCCCAAGGACACCTGGGCCTTCTGCTGGGTCGTCGATTTTCCGCTGTTCGGCATGGACGACGAAACCAAGAACATCTTTTCCATGCACCATCCCTTCACCAGCCCGAAGGATGAGGACGTACATCTCTTGCATCTTGCGGACAGCGGCCTTCCGCCAAAGGAGGACTTGCTCAAGGTGCGGGCCAAGGCCTACGACGTGGTGCTCAACGGCATCGAGTTGGGCGGTGGCTCCATTCGTATCCACCGCAGCGACGTGCAATCCAGAATCTTCCAGTTGCTCGGCGTCTCGGCCGAAGAGGCGAAGTTAAAGTTCGAGTATCTCCTCGAAGCCCTCCAATTCGGCGCCCCGCCCCACGGCGGCCTCGCCCTCGGCCTGGACCGCATCGTCATGCTCTTCGGCGGCTTCTCCTCGATCCGAGAAGTCATCGCCTTCCCAAAGAACGCCAAGGCGATCTGCCCACTGACCAAGGCTCCCAGCGAAGTATCCGCCGAGCAGTTGAAAGAGCTTGGGATTCGCCTGGCGACTTGATAAGCAGCGTTCTGTTGCCATGCAAGTGCTTTCCCGGAATCGAGTTACCTCGCTTTCGACCGAACTTGACGAGCCTCTTTTGACCTCGATTCGAGGCAAAACAATTCACCGATTAGGCCCTGTAACTCTTGATCCGAGCATCAGTTGCGGATAACATAAGTCGATGTAAGTGTGGGAGGATATTGGAGTTGGGAAACTCCGTTCGACATTGTCATAGCCGGTCTCGGACTGATCTTCGCCTGGTGCGAATCGCGTCGGCGATTGCGTTGCCGCCCTCGCTCGCCCTTTGTGGTGTGCTGATGGCGATCAGCGTCGGCGCGCCCGGCAATGAGTGGCTTGCTTGGATTGGATTGATTCCCCTTCTTGCCGCCTCGCGGGCTTATTCGCCGCTAAAGGCTGGACTCGCTGGCGCGGTGTGGGGTCTCTGTTTCTACTCGTCCGCAGTTGCCGGTGTTGCACCGTCGATCTCCACCGGACCACTTTCGCTCACCTTACTTGCGCTGGTCCCCGCCGCCTACACGGCACTTGGTTCGCTCGCCACGCGGGCCGTCGGTTTCGTTCCGCTGATGATGGCCCTTTTGTGGATTCTCGCCGAAGTAGCACTGCGACCGCTCGGCCTGCAAAGCGGACTCTTGGCAAGCACCCAGGGCGAGGGAAACTTTGCAAGCTGGATAGCCGGTCTACTGGGTTATGTGTTCGTTGCCTCCGCCATTGTATATGCGAATGCCTGGCTGCTGAATCTCGCCGGTCGCATTCGTTTACCGGTGCCTGCCATTCGACGCCTTGGCACTGCGTTGGGTCAACCGCGAGCGCTGGCCTTTGTGCCGGCACTGGCTCCCGCAAGTCCTTCGGTCCGGCCGGGATATCCCCGCGGCCCGCCTTCCATCTAATCCCCATTCCGATTCTTGAATCGAACTTGTCATGCCCGCGCGGAGTGTTTCTGCTTGGGTCTCTCTTGGATTAATCAGTTAACCACTTTTTTGGAGAAAACCATGTTTAAGAAGTGTCTCATCGTCGCAGTCGCGGTTGCTATCGCCTCTGCATCCACCGTCAATGCCGCTGACAGCAAGGCCTATCGCGTCGCCAACAACAGCGCTGCGGCTGCCAAGCAACTCGACCTCACCTTTGCCGGCACCGGCGGCAGCTTGCTCATGATTGTGTATGGTCAGGACAATCCTTGTCCGGATGGAACGGTCTCGGTGAATCAGCCCGGAGGCAATGCAACCGTCACCTATCCAGACGACTGCGTCCGCGTCAAGGGTCTCGTCCTCATCAAGGCTTCGACCAACAACGGCCCCATCAGCATCTCGAGTGGATTCTGGACCGACGCCTTAAATAACCAGTCACCCATCCTCCTGACGGACGCCGTCCAGATTACCGTCCCGACCGTCAGCCAGTGGGGCCTCATCGTCATGACGATCGCCCTCCTGATCGCCGCGACGATCATCTTCGCTCGCCGCAAGTCGGTCGTGACTGCCTAATTGAATGAAGGAAGGACACGCGTGAACCTCTTCCGCCCGGCCTTGTTCGCGAAAGCACTCGCCGTCATCGGCTCCATCGCCGTCGTCGGTTGTGCCGTCGCGCTACGAGTGCAGGGCAACCTGGCGACCCGCGACATCGTGGGCACGGTCATCAGCGTTCCGATGCTTGCGTACCTCGTCCACCTTTGGATCGCACTGGGCAACGAAGAGGCACCCCGCTAAGTCCATTCTGTTTCGTAGTTTCAGCCCGTCGTCGACACCTGAGTCGACGACGGGCTTTTTTTATGGTCCACTATGTCGAGCAGATCACACGATTCGACAGGCCTGCAAATGGATTAAGACGCTGAACGCCCCGGAACCATTCACGCCGAATCCCACCGACGCGGCACCGCCACCCGCTCCGCTTCCCACCGCGCGTCCCTCCGGCAGGCCCATCGGCAGGTTCGTCATCACCTTCGGCATCTTCGTTGCCGCGTTCTATCTTGCCTCCGCAAGCAGCATCTTCAGGGACCACGTCTTTCCGGAATACCTTCACGTCAACGCTCGACTAACGGCCGGCATCCTCTCATTGTTTGGACAAAACGCCGAAGCCAACGGCAACATGGTGCAATCCTCGCGCTTCGGCATGGAGGTCGAGCGCGGCTGCGATGCAGTCGAACCGACGATTCTCTTTCTCGCTGCCGTGTTGGCGTCGCCGGTGGCGTTTCGTGCCCGGCTTATCGGCATGGTCGTGGGCGGATTGGCATTGGCCGTGATGAATGTCGTGCGATTACTGACACTTTTTCTCACGGGCATCTACTGGCAGACCGCGTTCGAGATCATGCACGTCGACGTCTGGCAGGCGATCTTCGTCTTCCTGGCAATCCTCTTTTGGGTGCTCTGGGCGCTCTGGGCCTTGCAACGCAAACCGGTGACTCTCCAATGACCCTGCAAAGGCTCGTCATCGGTTTCTTCGTTCGGCTTGCGGTGCTGTACGCCGTGTTGATTGCCGCGTGGCCCCTGATGAAGTCGTCGTACAGCGCGTTTCATCGCACACTCGGGGCGACGTGCCTCTCCAGACTTGGCGAACATGGAACGGTGACGTTTGAACCGTGGCCCGAGAACGACCCGGTCCGCGACACGATGGTCGTCATGGTCAATACCAGCGTTCCCGACGCCCGCATTGAAAAGCGAATGCCCATCAGCGCCCGCTACACCGGCTATTTCCCGACCGTCGTCGTCATCAGTCTCATCCTGGCGACACCGCTGCCCTGGCCGCGCCGGCTTCGGGCGCTCGGCATAGGGTTGCTGCTCGTGAATCTGTTTATCGTCGCGTGGCTCGGCGTCTCGATTTGGGATGACATCAGTGATCCGTTGCCGCAGATCCCCATTCATGGCTTCATCCTGAGTCCGTGGCTCAAGTCTGCGATTCACTTTATTGTGGCAAACGTCGTGGACTCACTCGTCGCATGTTCCTATGTCGTGCCCGTATTTCTCTGGATCGTCGCGGTGTTCGGCAGGAAGGATCGCGAGCGACTGTTACAGCCGTTCATCGGTGGATCGGTCGTCACGCCATCAGCGAGCACCGCGGCTATTGGGTCGGGCGAGAAAGCAACGCCGCCAACCCCATGAGATCGTCAAACTCGTGGTCAGGCTGGTGCGTGCCGATGTCGTGAATCCGATGGGCGCGGTTGACCCAGCCCGAGCGAATGCCCGCGATGATCGCTCCGCCTACGTCGCTGTGCAGTGAATCGCCGACGTGGATCACCCGCTCGCGCCGCCAGCCTGTTTCGCGAAGGGCCATCTCGAAGATTTCTCGGTCGGGCTTGTACGAGCGTGCGTCCTCCGACGTGACTACATGATCCAGCGTGATGCCGTTGTTCGATAACGCCGCGTCCGCGTCGGCCCGATCGGCGTTCGACACGAGGCAGATCGGGTATCGAATGTTCGACAGAAATGGCTTCACGTCCGGCTGCAACGGTGGATTCCGCCAATAGTGCATCAATGACTCAACGTACGGCTCTGGATCGATTCGCACACCCAGCGTCGACAGGGTGTCGGTCAACGTCTTGCGCTCCAGATCGGCCAGCGTCATGAACTGCTCGCCATTGGCAAAGTCGAGGCAGTGAAAAAAACGCTCGCCCCAGGTGATCGAGAGTTCATGGGCCGACATCTTGATGCCCGTGTCGCGCACGATGTCTCCGCACGCCGACTCCACGGCCTGCCGGTCGCCCGCCGTCAGCGTGCCGTACATGTCGAGGAAGATGCCGTCGAGTTCGAGCATGGCGCGGTTATAGAGCAAACGGCCGCACGCTGGAAGCAGGCGAGTCCTCATTTGCCGACGCAGAATCGGGAGAAGATGCGCCCCAGCAGCGCCTCGGTGTCGTCCCGCCCCACGAGCATCGCCAGGGAATCCGCCGCGGTGTGCAACTCCAACGCGACTACATCGGCGTTCTCCAGTTGGCTCCCACCGTCAGTTGCAAGTTTGATGGCCCGCTCGATGGTCTCCAGCGCGTCGATCAGTGCATCCCGATGCTCCGCCATCATGGCAATTCCGTCATCCCGTCCTTCGGTATCACTGTGGATCAGTGAGGCCGCGATTCGCCGTGTCAATTCGACGCACCCCTCGCCGGTCGCCGCGCTGACAGCAACGGGGGCAATCTCGTAGTGCGTTGCCATCGCGTCCAATGTGCCAAGTCGTTCCGATGGCTGCACCAGGTCGCACTTGTTTGCAACCAGGATGGTCGTTACGCCTGCGTTCGATTCGGGTGCCGTTTCAGGCGGTGCAGTCATGTCCACGACGTGCAATAACAAGTCCGCGTGCCGGGCCTGGCGCAACGTGACCGATTGTGACCGTGCTCTAAGTTCATCGGCGGTCGCCTCAATGCCGGCCGTGTCAATCAGCAGGCACTCGGATTCGTTGATGGCCAGCGGGGCCGAGATGGCGTCGCGCGTTGTCCCGGCAATGGGCGTACAGATCGCACGATCCATGCCGGTCAGCCGGTTGAAAAGGCTCGACTTCCCCGCGTTCGGCGAGCCAATCAGCACAACCTGCGGCAGGCGCGCCCATCGCTGCGTTCGTTGCCCGGCCGCCACCGTCGTTTGGAGTTTGTCGCGCACGACGGTCAGTCGCTCGCGCAACTGGTTCGGTGTGATGAACTCAATCGGCTCGTCGGCAAAGTCCATCGCCCCTTCCACGAGCGACAGCAAGTCCGCCAGTTCCTCACGTGCGTCGTTTGCAGTTTGCGACAGCGTGCCGTGCAACAGTTGCTCCGCCGCACGCAACTGCTGATCCGACTTCGCAGCGATCAGTCCGGCCACCCCATGCACCTGTGACGCATCCAGCGCGCCCGCGAGAAAGGCCCGCGCCGTGAACTCGCCCGGCTCGGCCCGCCGTGCCCCGGCCGCAATCAGCATTTCGACGACCATTCCGAGGATCGTCGGCGCGCCGAGGAGGTGTATCTCAACCATGTCCTGCCGCGTGTAGCTGCGCGGCGAACGAAAAATGCTGGCGAACGCGGGCAGGCGGTGCCCACTCACTTGAAGGCTTCCCTCTTGGTGGGTGCTTGACGATTGTTCCGACAGTCGTGAATCGTCGGCACACTTGAACACAGCCTCGGCGAGATGCACTGCTCTTTGGCCACTCAACCGCACAATCCCGCGCATCGCCGCGCCAGGAGGCGAACTGATCGCGACAATCGTGTCTTCGAGTTCCATTGCAAATAGACATGCTCGACGATGGATTCAAACGACGCGATGAGCGCTACGTAGCGTCCGTCGCCCCTTTTTCCGCTGCCTTCCAACGATTCTGTGCCCCGGTCGACATGGCAATCGTGGGCAAGCCGTGCGGAATGGAGCGACCCTTCTCATCCACCGTGCAAAATAGAAACGTCCCGGTCGCCACAGGCTTGCGGTCGCTTCGGGGTTGCAGCGTCTGGGCATCAATGCGAATGCCGATGGTGCTCTCGCCAACGTAATCCACGCGCCCGGTGATCTCGATCATCTCGCCCAGTCGCGCCGGCATCCGCATTGACAGACTGCGAATCGACATGAACACCAACGGTTGTGGATGGTCGAACAGGTTCTCCGCCGTCAGATAGGCCGCGTGAACGCACCACTCCGCGCATCGGCCTCCGTACAGCGTGTGATGGTGGTTCAGATCCTCGCCCTTGACGAGGTGAACCGTCGATAGCTCGCGTGGTGTTTCCGCTGATGACATAGGTTCCTCTGGAGACACAAGTATAACGCAGCGACAGAGGGAGTGGGCGAGCGTCAACGACTCGTGAGAAACAGTTGCGCCCATTGATCAGGCGTGAGATTCTCGGGCCGCAGCTTCGGGTCGATGCCCAGCGATGCAAAAGTCGCCTCCAGCCGAGTCGCATTGTCGAGGCTGCGAGCAATCTTGCCGATCATCTGACGCCGGTGTTGAAAGAAGGCACGCACGAACTCGGCGAACGCCTTCGCATCAGTTGCCCCGATGGGGGAATCCGTTCGTCGATGCAGGGCCACCATGGTCGAATGCACCTTGGGCCGGGGCCAAAATGCCTCCGCCGGCGCCTTGCAGATGCGTCGGCCCGTGGCCAGCGTCTGCGCAACGATGCTCACCGGGCCGTAATCGGAGGTATCCGTCTTCGCCAGAAACCGAGCCGCCACCTCCGTCTGCACGGTGAAGCAAAATCGCTCAAACGCGATGTCGCCGGTCAGAAGGTTAATCACCAGTGACGTCGCAATGTCATACGGCAGATTGGCGACCAGCTTCAATGTGCCAGCGGGTTGCCGCAGGTCGTCGAGCACGAGCGCCGACACCTCCGACTTTCGCTCCAGCGCATCGCAATGAAGCAGCGTCACATTTCCGAGGCCCGCCGTCGTCTCTGTGAGCAGCGGAATCAACCCCCGATCAATCTCCACGGCAATCACGTGCCCAGCGCGACTCGCCAGTTGGGCCGTGAGGCTCCCGGTCCCCGCGCCCACCTCCAGCACCGTGTCGCTCGCCGTCAGCTCCGCCGCGTCGAGCAGCTTCGTCATCAGGTTGCGGTCGATCAGGAAGTTCTGTCCGAACATCTTTCGCGGCGAAAGACCCGCGCCCTCCAGCCGGGCGCGTAGTTCCGATTGCGTCTGAAACCCATCTCGACCGGCCGATTTCGTCAATGCTCTGCGCTCCGATGATGTGCGATTATACTGGGTGCCGAACATGGACAACGGCGTCATAAGACCGATGCCTGGGTATGAGAGGTCAAACCATGCAATCCTACGAAGTTCTGCGTGAGGCTGCGGATAAGGTCGGTGTCAAAGCCCTTGCCGCCGACCTGCGACTGTCGCCCGCACTGGTCTACAAATGGTGCGAAGCGGCTGAGGCCGATGAACCCGACGGCAGCGGCACGCGCAACCCCCTCGACCGCGTCCGGGACATCGTCAAAGTCACCGGCGATCTTGCTGTTATCTCATGGCTCTGCCTACAGGCCAACGGCTTTTTTGTTCACAACCCCGTCGCGGACTCCAAGGACATCGATGCCGATCTGCTCCAATCGACGCAGCACATGGTCCAGGAGTTCAGCGAGTTGCTGAACGAAGTCAGCCGGGCCGTCGCCGATGATGGAGCAATTGCGAACTCCGAGGCCGAACGGATTCGCCGCGAATGGGAACAGCTCAAGACGACCGCCGAGACGTTTGTCGTGGCTTGCGAAAAGGGCGTCTATCGAATTGCGAAGTGAACGGACACACACCATGAGTCGACCCGCATACTGGTTTCTCATTACTGCCTCATTCATCGTACTTACAGGCTGTGACGGCGACGGCGGTGGTACCGGCAAGGGCAACAACAAACGCACCCAGACGGCGATGGTGAAGTCGTCCGGCAAGTTCAACGAGGGCTATCAGACCGGCTTGAAGGACGCCCAAAAGTCGTGGACCGATTGGAACGGGAACGACATGTGGCTGTGGATGGCCGATCAACAATATCAGGGCGGCTACCAGCGCGGCTGGAACGACGGGCGCAACATGGCTCGCATGAAATCCCACCAACGCAACCAAATGGGTGACCGCAAATCGATGCCGTCGCCGCTGACCGACCAGAACCTGCGAAACCAGCCCGGCGAAAAATCCGTCGCCCCCAAGATCACCGACCCGGCAAAGTCGGGAACCGGCTCAAAAAAGGAACCCAGCGAATGAAGATCGACGTGCAACAACGCAACGGCGTTTCCATCGTCAGTATCAGCGACGACTACACCGGCCCCGACGGCGATCTTGCAAAGACAGTCAACCCGCTGATCGAGCAGCCCGGCGCTCGCGTCGTGCTGGACCTGGCCGGCGTCGGCTACATTAACTCGGCGGCCCTCGGCGAACTCGTCCGCATCACGGCCCAAGCCAACTCGCAGGGGGCGCGCGTGGTCCTTGCCGCGCTCTCGCCCTTCGTCGCCGGCGTGCTCGACACGACCCGGCTGAGTCGGTTCTTCGAAATTCATTCCACGGTGGATGACGCGGTGGCGAAACTACTTGCCTGACACGGCGGCACCCTTCCGAAGGATCAGCGTGCGCGTGGCTGGGGTTTGCGTCTCGCATATCTTTGTTCGCAGTTCCGGGTAGGTCTCCGCGGGCCAAATACGTTGCGAGACGTTGAGACTGGTCCGCACCTTCACCGAGTCACCGACCGTATCCACCTGCTGTGACATCGACGCATTATTCGCCAGGGCCATGCCGTACGATTTCGGCAGGGCGACCGTGGTCCAACCCGTCGGCAGTTTCAATTCGATGAAGCACTCCTGCGCGAATGGCCCCGGCATCTTGAGCAACGTCTTTCGGCCGCTCTTTCCCAACGGCAAGGTAAACGTCTGCATCCACGGCCCTTCGGTCGGCATCGAGAATACGCGATCCTCCCCGACCGAGTCGAGCGGCTTGGTGGACTTCACCTCTGCCTTGACGGCAAACACGTCGTTGGAGAGTGTCGCCACGCTGAACGTCGTCATCTCCACGTTCGGCAGCAGCCGTGTGAGGACCTCGCTGATCGCCGACTTCTTCTGATCCTCAGTGCGTAGCGCGTTTGTCAGGAAAAGCCCGGTCATGCGTAAATCGACGCTGCCGCTGTAATTCGCCGACTCATCCAGGGTCATCCTTGCCGACGATTCCAATCGACTCTCGATGGGCGCGTCGAACTTCGCCGCCATGTCGCTCCGACCGGCCACGAAGGCCCGATCAAATCGCCGCCATCCGCCCCACGGCCCCGGATTGCGAATGCGACCTTGCGTCGGATGCCAGTAGCTCGTCTCGCCGCGCGACTCGACCATGACGCCATAGGCCGCGATTGCCTCGGTTGAGATGTCATCCGTTTGGCACGACACCGCGAAGAACGGCTCGGCCTTCAGGCCCGCATCCCGCAGCATCGCCAGCAGCACCGCCGCCGATTCCATCGCCGTCCCATAGTGGCTCGTCCAGGTCTGCATCGCCTGCCGCGGTCGGGGCGCGACCGTCATCAACGGCAGGGTGACCACCGTGAATTGTCCCGCGAATTTCTCCTGGATCGCCGCCGCCTGATCGATGGGGTCGGTCTTTCCCGACGCCCATTCCCGCACGAGTGATTTCATCGAATCGTCCGGCTTGCCCAGGCCCTGAATCATCTCAAGAATCACACCGGCCCACGCCTTCGTGTTCGCCGATGTCGACAGCACCTTCATGCCGCCCAGATCCCGTACCGGTAGGGATAGCGGCTCATCAATCAATGGTTCGACGTTTGATGACTCGTGAATCGTCTTGCCGTTCCGCAGCACCTTGCGAGACACAATCGGGTACGACGCCTTGATCGGAAAATCGAAATCCGCAAACGGCCACGATGACGGCTTCGAGGCGACCTCGTACTCCAACTCCAACACCGCTCCCGGTTCGACCGCGCTGAGCGACACCACGATCTGCCGAATTGACGCAAACGCCGGCCATCCCGAAGTCTCCGATGGCGTGACCTCATTCCGCGAGTACGCCGGCACTTCCACGACACGCCCGTCTCGACAAACCGTCCGCGCCGTAAGGATCGTCACACGTTGAAAGTCTTTGTTGTATGTGATGCGAGGATCGGCGAATGTGCCATTGGCGCGGTCATTCTGCACGCGGACGTGCTCTTTCGCCCGCCAGGTGTAGCCGCCGTCCGGTGCAGTGGTGACCGCGTCCTCCCAGACGAGAATGACAGCGTCATCATCGGCAACCGCAACATCCAACGCCTTCGGGTCGGCATGGGTTGCTGGCGTCATCGTGAGCCACGCAACGATGCCAATCATCAGGCCGCCAACGGAATAAGTGTGTCTAGCGCTTCGCACTTTGATCCTCCCGGCGACAGACAACCAGTTCAATCCGCAACGCCCCCAGCCGGTCGATCACTTCTTTGTAGCCTGCATATTCGTCCACCGGCACGATGTGTTTTTTCAATTCCACCTTGCAACGATACCGAATCTGCCCATCGGTCGGCTCCACCTTGAACTCCATCGATGCCGCCGCGTTGTCAATCAGAGTATCACTCGGCTGTCCCACGATCCGCCACCCGGCAGGCAACGTCACAACCTCCTCACAATCCAACCGCCGAGTGGAGCGAATCCGCGCGGGATACTTGCGATCCTTCACACTGGTCTCCGCGCTGTCATACACGTCGGGCAACACCAGATCGGTCAGCACGCCCGTCATGCTCGGCAATCGGAAATACACCTGCCCGGTTTCACCGACGCTGTAATCCGCCGCGACGTAGTCCATCTGAACAGTCGCCGGTCCGGAGAAATCGACCGGGTCCGTCACCGTCAGTGACCCCAGCGTCGCCCCGGTTGCTAATCTACGTAGGCTCTCCTCGAAGCGAGCCGATCGATCCACGGGCTTGATGCCTGACAATCCTCTGCGCAAACTCGTCTCCGGGCACCCGACGGTCGAGACCGACATCCGCCCCTTCATGTCGCCTGTGGATGAAAGCGTCGCCTCTCCTCGCCACGTCACCGCGTTCTCCGCCGGAGGACTGTAGGGCGACAGTTGCAACCCCAACTCACCCTGCGGCGTCCCGAACACCACGGCCTGACGCTGCTCCGCGCTCGACCACATCTCCCGATTCTTCGGCAGCCACGTCGGATCGAGCAATCGCAGCGTGCCATCCTTCTGTCGCACGCTCGTCACCGCATGGTTGAACTGATCGGCCGGCGTCTTCTCCACCCGCGCCCCGGCCTCGGTCATGACGATGTACGACTCAAACCCCGCCTCACGCAGCAACGCCACCAGCAGGCCCGCCTTGTCCTTGCAGACGCCGCCGCGATCGTGAAAGGTCTCAATCGCCGGATGCGTCGTGTATCCCTCGTGCGCCCCACGGCTGGTGCCGACATAGCGCACATTCTCAGCGACCCAGTGATTCAGCGTGGCGATCTTCTCTTCATCGGTGAGTTTCTTATCCCCCGGCTCGCCGACCAACTCGCGCACCTTCGCCCGAATCGCATCATCGGTCTTGAAGCTCGGCTCATTTTTCTCGTGGAACCAGCGCGCCTTATGCTGCCAGCTTTCGACCGTGGCCAACACCAGCTTGCAGGTCACGTCGCCGCTCGAACACATCTTCGGCTCCGCCTTGAACGCCGGCAGGTTCTTCTTTTCAAATCGATACACCGCCTGATCGCCGTCAAAGTGCATCGACGTGCCGGCCTCGCCATTCACGACTTCGTATTGCAATGGCTTGCTCTTGGAGATCGTCACCGCGTATCGCTTCTCAACGACCGGCACGCCCTCCTGCCACGACACCACGTCGTACCAATGCCCCGGCATCGGCGGCTGAATGCAGCCTGCGCCGCTGCCGCCATCCCCCAGGTAGGCCACATTGAATCCCGTCTTCGTCCAGTTCAGTTCGACGGAGTCGCCGACCTTCAGGCCCGGAACCTCCAGCATCGTTTGTTGACTGCCCCAAAAAATGATCCCCGCCGATGCCGGCGCAACGACGGCCGACTTGATGTTGAGTTCCTCGACACCGCCCGCGCGATGGATGCGACTCGGCAACAATTCCAGCGTGTTCGTCGCCGGGTCATAGTCCCACCGATGCACCGATAGGGCCCGCACGCCGGCCTCGGTCAGCACCTTCACCACGCGCGTGCATCGATTCGTGCCGATGCCCGTATCGGCGACGGTAACGTCGGTCGAATCGAACACCACAACCGTGTCCGCTCCATCAAACGTTCCCTTCGCGGCGGTGATCTTCGCGGGGATGTCGTCCGCTCTCGATGCGGACGAGAGTAAAAACAAAACGACCAGGGCCAAGAGCCAGCGCTGCAGTCTCATCGGATCGCTCCCTACTCGGTTGGGTTGGAACTAAGCCGGTCGCCCCGGCACTGTGACGCTCAAGACCCTCAAAGGCAAACGGCGAACCCCGCAGCCGCCTCACGCCTTCTCCGGTCGAATCCCCATCACGTCCTTCTTGAAGATGCGTGTCTCCAGCGGCTTGACCCATTCGCTCCAGTCGCTGTCCGGGTTCCGGGCATCCCGAATGGCCGTCAGACACATCTGCGTCTTCGCATCGATGTTGTCGAGATAATGCACGATGAACGCCTCGGGGCAGGCCGGCAATCGAGGGCTGCCAAACTCGTACGTCCCATGATGCGACAGCACGATGTGCGTCAGGACGTTCTGCAACTCCTCCGGAAAAGGCTTCCCCGTGGCCAGTTCCACCTCCGCCGCCTTGCGGTCGATCCAGATCGCCGCCTGCGTGATGTGGCCGACGAGTTGCCCATTGTTCGTGTAGGAGAAATTCGTATCGGCCGTTAGTTCCGTCGTCTTGCCGATGTCATGCAGGAAAATACCCGCCAGCACGAGATCGCGGCTGATGTGCGGATAGTGGCTGTCGCTGTCGTCGGTCTTGCCAAGGATGCGCGTGGCCAACTCCATCACGCTCAGCGTGTGTTCGAGCAGTCCGCCGATGAAAGCGTGATGATTCTGAATCGCGGCCGGTGCCTTGCGAAACCCGGCCACCATCGTCTCATCCTTGACGAACTCCTTGATGAGGGCGAGCAGCGTCGGGTTCTTGATCGTCCGCAGAATGGCGAGCAGCCGGTTCCACATCTCGTCAATGTCGTACTTTGTGCGTGGGATGTAGTCGCCCAGTTCAAAGGCCGACGGATCAGCCGCTCGCATACCGTCGACGATGAATTGAAGACTGCCCTTGTAACTCTCGGCCCGTCCGCGCACGCGCAGGAATCCGCCTTCGGTGATGGCGTCGTACTGCGCCTGCGTCGCATTCCAGATGCGCCCCAGAAGCTGCCCAGTTCGGTCGACGAATACAATATGAATGTACATCCCGCCGTTGGTCGTCGTGCGCAGGTCTTTCTTCGAGACAAGAAAAACCTGATCCGTCAGCGTCTCCCCCGGCTGTAGCTGGTCGATGAACTTATGCGGGACGGGGGCGTTGGGTGGCTTGGCGGTGGTCGTGCTCATGGGGGTCTGTCATCCGTCGTTGAACGCACGGTTCGTTTAGCCGCGTGGTACACCCGCCGCGGTGGGAGGCTTCGCCGAGCGCTTGTATTCTGCGACGGATTATAACGGATGTGCGCACTCGCACTACGGTGATGGGAGTGGGGGCAACCCGCCGACGGGCATCTCTGGAAATGCCTGCCACTGAGCCTCGTTCGTCATCCGGATTTCGTTTCACTGGCTGGGAGTAGGGCATCCGGCGATAGAACTTCAATTCCCGGGAAGCGAGAGAACCCCGGTGTATCAAAGGTCAATATGCAGCCGATGCCGTGGACCTGCATGGCTGCGACCAGTCGTGCATCGTGGCCGGACTTGCCCTTTACGTCGTGGCGGACCACCAGGTCGATCCAATGCCGCCGAAGGGCCGGAGTGTCTTCCAAGACCGTGAACGCTCCCTCAAGTTCCATCAGGCGAGCATGAGACTCCGCCGTGGTGAACCCAAGCCCGTTCTCACCGACCGGCCGTGTAGACACCACCCAAAACTCATACAAGTTCTGCGATGCGAGGCAAAGCATTTCGCGTCGGGACGCCAACGCGTTAAGTGCGGAGGTCGCCAGGGCATGTTGAGGATGACTTGGTTGCGCACACCGGGCAATGATGTTGGTGTCAACCAGGACTCTCATTCGCCCCGGCCTTCGTAGATACGCCCTCGGTCATCATCAGCGAAATAACCGGCCGGTAACGTCGCGGCATGGCCCCGGGTGGCGGCGAGGAATCGATTCCATGCCTCCATTCGATCCTTGGCGATCGACTCCGACAGTGAACCGTTCGGCTCCGAGAGCCTCTGCTCAACGGCCTCCAATGCCACAGCCATCAAGTCCTTCCCCTCTGCGGCCGCGCGTTCTCGCAGGCGATGCTCCAATTCAGGCGTTAGGTCGAGTCGTAGAGTCATCACTCATCTCCGTAGCACCGCACAGCGGCATAGAGAAGCACCGTGTCAATAGATAAGGATATCACGGCAGTGGGCAAAAGGCACGGGATTAGCAATGAATTGCTCATGGTGAGTACGACACGCCACACTCGTTTGGGACGATTATCGCACCAATCGATACTGAATGGCCCTCCCCCAATCAAGTTGCATCAGCGTCTTTGCCGGTAAAACGAGAACCGCCGAACGGTCCCCCCAATGAGAACTTGTACCGTTCGGCGGCGGAATTACTGTTGATGTCGTGCTTCGACTAGGCGTTCATGCCCGCCAGCAAGGCCGTGCCCGTGGACTTGGAAGAGTCGCCTTTCAAGAACGACCACCGGTCCCCTGTCAGCCCGCCCTTCTTCTTCGTCGACTTGCGATGATCGAGTAACAGATCACGCGGGCCGCGCCGAGCCGAGCCGAGGTCGGTTCGGTGAATGAAACGAACGCCGACCCGTGCGATGCCGTCTTCGGGCCGTCGCAGGTTGACCACGATCGCCAACTCCTCGCGCGGCTCGCTCTCCGTCGCGCCATCGTTCGTCGGCGTCTCGAAACGAACGTACAGATACTGTCCCAGTGAAAGCGGCGTGCCCGAATTGGTCATGAGTCCCGCGCCGCCCGACGAGAGGTCGAGCATGTGAACTGCAATCTCTTCGTCCGTGGCTTCAGGGCGAATCGTGGTGGGAACAAAGGCCTGTGTGCGAGCGTCGGCCCGACGTTCGAGGTGTGATTGGTGCATGTCCCATTCTCCCTGGGGGTTGTGTGGCATCCCTGCCGACGACCAGTCGCCCACTTGATGGCCCTCTTGCATCGGTCCGGATTCCGGGAGTGTTTACTTAGTTCGTCATGCCCTTGCGTTTCCGGTCGGACCATGCCCTAATGCCGGGTCCGTGTCGTTGATTCAACAGGTACAACACGGCCCAGTGCCGCTCCCGCAAACTGCATAGAAGAGGCTGATTCGATGAAATGGTCCGCGTTTTTGATCCCCACGACCAAGGAAGTCCCCAAGGACGCCACCGTCCCCTCGCACCAACTCATGATCCGCGCCGGCATGATTCGCCAGCTCGCCGCCGGGGTCTATAACTATCTCCCACTCGGTTATCGCACCCTTCGCAAGGTTGAGCAGATTGTGCGCGAGGAGATGAACCGTGCCGGCGGCATCGAACTGCACATGCCCGTGATGCACCCGATTGAATTGTGGCAGCAGACCGGCCGCGTGGCCGCGATGGGTGACGTGCTGCTCCGACTCGCCGGCCCCGAAGGCGACTGGCGCTCGCAGACCGTCCTCGGCCCCACACACGAGGAACCAATCACCGAGATCGCCCGCGCCTATCTCAACAGCTACAAGCTGCTCCCCGTCAACCTCTACCAGATACAGGTGAAGTTCCGTGGCGAGGCCCGCCCCAAATCCGGCGTCCTCCGCACGCGCGAATTCCTCATGAAGGATGCCTACAGCTTCCACCGCGACAAGGAAAGCCTCGACGAAGGCTACCAGAAAATGTACGACGCCTACTGCCGTATCTTTACGCGCTGCGGCCTGCCGTACATCGCCGTCGAAGCCGAAAGCGGCCCCATCGGCGGCGACGCGTCGCACGAGTTCATGGTCCTCACCGAGGCCGGTGAAGACGTGGTGGCGATTACGGAGAACGGTGACTACGCCGCCAACACCGAACGCGCAAGCTGCGCCCCGCTCGCGCAAGACAGCGCTCCGATGGAATCAGTTCAGGAAGTTCACACGCCGAGCCAACGGACCATCGACGAAGTCTGCGTATTCTTGAAAACCAAGCCGTCGCAGATGATCAAAACGCTCGTGTACTCCCATCCCTTAGCCCCCGGCTCCGCCGGGGGGTCGAAACCGATCGCCGCCAAGCCCCCCGTCGTCGTCCTCGTACGCGGCGACCACGAAGTCAACGAAAACAAACTCAACCGCATCGCCGGCGGCAGACTCGAACTGGCCAACGAAGCAACGATCACCGCGCTCACCGGCGCCGCCGTTGGTTTCGCCGGTCCGCACGCGCTCAAAGCCCCGCACCGCCTCATCATCGACCAGGCCGTCGCCGTCATGCGAAACGCCGCCACTGGCGCCTGCAAGACCGACCACCACGTCACCGGCATCAACCCCGGCCGCGATTTCCCACTCGCGGGGGAGCATGTCACCGTCACTGACGTTCGCAACGTCACGGACGGAGACTTTTCGCCCAGCGGCAGCGGCTCGCCCATCCGCTTGAAAAAAGCCATCGAGATCGGCCACGTCTTCAAACTCGGCACGAAATACAGCGACGCGCTGAAGGCCACCTTCCTCGACAACGACGGCAAGCCCAAGAGCCTCATCATGGGCTGCTATGGCATCGGTCTCAATCGCATCATGGCGGCAGCCATTGAATCGCATCACGACGAATTCGGCATCAAGTGGCCGATGAACATCGCCCCGTTTGAAGTGCTGATCGTCGCCCTCGACCCGCGCGAGAGTGCTGTCATGGATGTTGCCCAGAAGCTGCACGACGACCTCGAAGCCGCCGGAGTCGACGTCCTCTTCGACGACCGCGACGAGCGCGCCGGCTACAAGTTCAAAGATGCCGACCTTATCGGAGTGCCCCTTCGAATCACCGTGGGGCGCAAGAGTCTCGCCGACGGCTTCGTCGAGTTAAAACGCCGCGACTCGCAGGATGTCCAGAAACTCGATCCAGCCGAGGCGAGCCGCGCCGCCTTCGAGTTCGTGCGAGATTCCCGCAAGCCATAGCTGAGGAAACTCGCCGCGAAATTGTGTATAATCCATCGCGTCGGGAGGGAATCGCCATGCGATGTGCGAGTCTGTTAGCTCTTGTAGGATTCGTCTCACTCGGCGCGTCGACCCTCGCCGTTCCCCCCACGCCCGATCACGTCGTCATCGTCATCGAGGAAAATCATGCCTATTCCGAAGTGATCGGTTATCCCGGCGCTCCTTACATGAACGGCCTCGCTACGACCGGGGCCTCGTTCACCAGCTTCTATGCGATGACTCATCCCAGTCAGCCTAATTACATCGAGTTCTTCTCCGGCTCCAATCAAGGCATCACCACCAACAGCGTTCCGGGGGGGCTTCCCTTCACCACGCCCAACCTCGGCGGCGCGCTGTTGGCGGCCGGCCGCACCTTCGTCGGTTACAGCGAGAGCCAACCCTCGGTGGGATATCAGGGCGCGACCAGCGGTCACTATCAGCGCAAACACAATCCCTGGGCCAATTGGCAATTCGATCCGCCCGGCCTCAATCAGATTCCATCCGCGTTGAACAAGCCATTCTTCACGGCGGGCGGCGCGGCGTTCTATGGCGATGCCGCCGCACCCACAGACTACAGCACACTACCACATGTATCCATCGTCGTGCCGAATCAACTCAACGATATGCACGACGGCACAATTGAAATGGCCGACGACTGGCTCATTGCGCACATCCAGCCCTACGCCGATTGGGCCATGAACAACAACAGCCTCCTGATCATCGCATGGGATGAGGACAACAGCGCCGAGCGAAATCAAATCGCAAACATTCTTTATGGCCCCATGATCGTCCCTGGCCAATATCCCCAGACCTACACGCTCCACAATCTGTTGCGCACCGTCGGCGACATGTACGGCGCAGCCCCCCCCGGTAACGGTGCAAAGGTTCGACCCATCGTGGGCTGTTTCACCACTGACACGCCCATCGCAACAAAGTCCTTTCAGCAGGGGGCCGCCGGCTATGTCGATGCCCACGACACCTGGATCGAAAACACCAACCCCAACACCGCTCACGGCTCCGACACCAGCCTCACCCTCGACAGTTCCCCACTCACGCAGGGCCTTATTCGCTTCGACAACCTGATCGGCATCGCCGCGACTCAGGTGCCGCAAGGTGCGACCGTCCTCTCCGCGAAACTCGTGCTGCTCACCGGTCCGACGACGGGCGACAACAGCGTCAATCTCTTGTCGGCCTATCCGATGCTCACCCCCTGGGTCGACACCTCCACCTGGAATTCCCTCGTCGGCGGCGTGTCGAGAGACAACGTCGAAGCCGCAGCGACGGCCGAGTTTACCCTGCTACCCAACACCCTCAACACGTATGCCATCTTCGACGTGACCACCACCGCGCAGTCCATTGTCAACACCCCCGCAAGCAATCAGGGCTGGCTGATCTTCAACCCCGTCACGGATAATTGGCGAACGCTCTCCTCGGAAACCGCCGTGGTCGGCGACCGTCCTCGACTCGAAATCACTTACGACCCCACCTCCTGCCGCGCCACCATCGACCAGCAACCCACCGCGTCGCGCATCCTCGCCGGCGATCCGCTCGTCCTCACCGTCACCGCGAGCAACCCCAACCCGCTCTCCTATCGCTGGCGAAAAAATACCATCGACCTCGTCGACGGCGGCGACACCTCCGGCGTAACCACGAACACGCTCACCATCAACCCGTCCGACACCAGCGACACCGGCACCTACGACGTCATCGTCACCAACGTCTGCGGCGACGTGCCCAGCAGCGCGGTGTCCGTCCTCGTCTGCGCCTTTGCACCGAACGGCGACATGAACAGCGACTCCTTCACCAACGGCCTCGACATTCCAGCATTTGTGGACGCCACGCTCGCCGGCTCATCATTGCCCGCGCACCTCTGCCCCGGAGACTTCTCGCTGAATAGCCAAATGGACCTCGCCGACATCAGCTATTTCATCACCGCCCTGGTCGCCCCCTGAATCTGTGTTTGAAATGCGATTGCATTTCATAGCCGCGACCATTAGGAAGTGCTGGGTTAGGCCCGGAGCTGAGCGAGGCCCTCAGGTTTTGAACTGAATATGAACTCTCATGGCCACAAGCAAATCTCATGGGTAATGATCGCGATAGCGGTTG
>JBBTET010000060.1:0-11630 GCA_038042195.1 Planctomycetota bacterium
CCCCCCTCCGTGGGGGCCGACGAAACACTGAAACTTCAGGGCGTTGCATTGACTTCGTCGTTCGCCACAGAGGGCGAACGCTACGCTCGACTGGAATCCGCTTTGATAGTCGGTTCACCAGCCTTCTCCGACGGGCTACTAGCTGCCTGCTAGGCAGTTCCTGCCTGGCCAGTCACGCAGGAGTCGGCGATTCGTAATGGGAACGCTAGAATCCCAATATCCGCCCCCCAATCGGCCGATGAACTCGGGACGGATGGTGGTCATTTCATGGTCTCACTCGTTCGACGATTAACAGTCTCCCTCTCTCTTGCGGCCACATTGACCGTCAGCATCGTGCAGGCCCAGGTCGATCACCGCATCAATCAGGGAAACACCCAGACCGGCGGCTACCAACTCGACAAGAACCCTCAGGCAGGATCAGGTGGCTACAATCTGAGCCGGCCGGGGTTCGATTTCGGGGCAGGGGCCAACGCCATCATCACCAACAACATCACGGGCGTCGGCGGGTTCAAGGGTTTCTCGCCGCTCTATCAGAACAACGCATTTCGCGCTGACCTCCCGTCCACAGGTTTGTCAGGCTTCCAGTCGCGCGGCGTGGGCGTGCCTGAAGTCTCCCCAAGTCGCGTTCCCGGTCCGTCGTATTTTTATGACCCGACTCGGACCATTGCCGACGTGGGCCAGATTCGACAGGGACTCAATGCCCCCGGATCGTCGCGCCTTTCGTCGACGGGCCTTCCGCCCGGGACACCAGTATCGCCCAATCGCGTCACCCTCCCCAATGTGCGAGACCCAAGTGATCGTCGTTTGCAGGTCAATGGGCGCCCCACCATCGGCATGACGAATCGCCAAACGTACGCACCGCTCAGACAGGTTCCATTGGACAGCGTTGCACCCGCCTATCGCGCGGCCGCCGGGTCTTCGATCTTTGGAACGGCAGTTCCGGAGGTGGAATCCACACTTCCCTCGGGCCTCAGTGTGGACAGCCGGTTGGATCAGGTAAAGGTCGGGCAATCCTGGAAGGATCTGAATCTTCCGGAGTCGGAGAAAAAGAAGCTGGAGTCAATGCCGGAGCAGGGGAACTTGGCGAAGACGGCGGGAGACCTTTCAACTCAGGCCATGCCTGTGGTGGATGGCCGTGTGGACGCACTGTCGATTTCCAAGCCCAACTTCGCACCATTGCCCATGAATGGCCAGGCCCCGAGCAATCTTGGTGAAGATCGTTTTGCCGATCTATACAACGCCGTCCGAGCGGCGGATCAGGCGGGTGTGAAAGACCTCGGGTTTGAGCCGATGCCCGCGACGGCCAGACCGGCGGGGGAATCCTCCAGCGGAGTACCGTCCGCATTAGCTCGAAAGAATACAGACGGCATTGATCAACTGGCGTCCGCCGCCAAGTGGGCCAAGGACGTTCTTAGCGACCCGATTACGACCTTTGCCGGCAAGTATGAGAACGAGCTTAATCAGTACATGGCTGATGGCGAGTCGGCGATGCATCGCGGCGACTATTACAAGGCAGCCCGAGTATTCGACCTGGCCCGGACCATTGATCCGTACAATCCACTGACCCATCTTCATCGCGGACATGCCCTGGCGGCGGCGGGGGACTACGTGTCGGCCGTGACGAGTTTGGAGCAGGGTTTGAAGCGCTTCCCGCACATGGCGGCGTTCAAGATGGACCTGGTGGCCCTGGTGGGCAATCGGGATATCTTTGACGTTCGCCGGGCCGACCTGGAGACACGGTTGGCGGTGAAGGAGCAGTACGACCTGCGGTTCCTTTTGGGCTACTTAGAGTGGTATTCGGGGCTGACGGAGGATGGGTTGAAGAACCTGCGACTGGCGGCAGCCAATGCCCCGTCGGACAGCCCGATCCGAACCTTCGCGGGCCTGCTTTCCGGTGAGCAGAAGCTACCCGAATTGCCAAAATAGTTGCACGTCGTGGTGGGGCGATCCCGGTTAATCAATCCAAGCGTCACAGGCAAGAAAAAGTGCCGATCTTGCCATTTTCTTCTTGACAGCCCTCCAAAAAAAGAAAGCACCGAGCGCCGCAGGGGCAATCTCGGTGCTTTCCGGAGGGGAAAGAAGCCAGTAGGAATAACCCTGATAATCAGGGCTGTTTGAAGCTATCGACCTCCGGTATCAATGTCGTTCATTTCGCTTCCGGAAATATTATACGCCGCACCCTTGTCGGCTTCCATATTATCGACATTTCCTTACAGCCCCTACATTCGATTCAGCTTCAACCATGTCAATGTAGGTATTATAGGAAGCTGGGGATGGTTGGGGGTGGGTCCGCCAATCGATGTACGAATCCGGGTGACAGAAGTTCAACCAGACGGCTCTTTTTTTATGCAGAATCAGTGCAAACCTGGGTGGTTTCTCAGGTCATTGGGCCGTTGACAGGCCCCGCAGGTCGCCTAGACTGCGTTTTCCGGCTTTCTGACGCACTGGGGCGGCTTTCGTTACCCCAGAATTGGATTCGGGGCAGGCACGCGCCCCATGTCGCCGTGCATCAGGGGGCAATAGGAAGACCGCGTAGCTCAGCTGGATAGAGCGCAGCCCTGCGAAGGCTGAGGTCGGTGGTTCGAATCCACTCGCGGTCGGTATTTCAGCCCCACCGTTTTGTCATTCGGACTGTCGCGTTTTTTTTGAAAACCGTGCGCAGCCGTTGCATCCGCGATCACTACAATCTTGCTTGAATGTTCACCGCGCCTTCATCTCATGGTTTGGCCGACATCTCGGCGAAGGTCGAAGCCGGCGAACGGCTGTCGTTTGATGACGGCGTGCGGCTCTACGCCTCGCGCAATATTCATGAGATCGGGCGGTTGGCGACGGACGTGCGCCGACGGCTTCACGGCGACCGTGCGTACTACAACATCAATCGGCACATCAACTACTCGAATTATTGCGTGCTGCGATGCAAGTTCTGTTCGTTCTATCGCCCGTATTCCAAGACGTCGTCGCGATCACTGGCGGTTGCAAATCCCGACGGAGGCTTGAGTCTGCCGCAAGTCGGGCTTGTGCGTGACGATGGCTACGAGCTGTCCGTTGACGATATCGTGCAGCGCGCGACGGAGGCCTATCAATCCGGTGCGACGGAGGTCCACATCGTCGGAGGGTTGCATCCCAAATTGCCGTTCGAGTTTTACCTCGACATGTGCCGCCGCATTCGCTCCGCGTGCCCGCGCATCTGCATCAAGGCGTTCACTGCGATTGAGATCATTCACTTCACGCGGATCACCAAGCCGCGTTTGTCCATACTCGAGGTGCTGTCACAACTACACGACGCTGGATTGGATACGTTGCCAGGCGGTGGTGCGGAGATATTCGACGATCGTGTTCATGAAGAGGTGTATCAGTCGAAGGTGGGCGAACAGGGCTGGTTTGACGTGCATCGCACCGCCCATGAGCTTGGAATCCCGACGAACGCGACCATGCTCTATGGCCACGTCGAGCGGCCTGAGGAGCGCATTGGTCACATGATCAAACTCCGCGAGCAGCAGGACATTTCACTCGGCACCTGCAAGGCGGCGTTTAATTGTTTCATTCCGTTGTCATTCATCCCCGATGGCAGTGATTTGGCGCATCTGCCTGGGCCGACGGGGTTTGATGATTTGAAGACGCTTGCGATTAGTCGACTCATGCTGGACAACGTGCCGCACATCAAGGCGTTTTGGATTATGCAGTCGGCGAAGCTGGCGCAGGTGTCGCTCAAATGGGGCGTCGATGATCTGGATGGGACGGTGGTGTATTACGACATCACGAAACGCGAGGGCGGCGAGGGCAACACGCATCAGGAATTGAGCGCGGAGCAGATGCGGGCACTGATGCATGAGACGGGTTGCCAGCCCGTGGAGCGCGACAGCCTATATCGGTCCGTGGTGCGCGAGGGTACATCATGGCGGGTGGGCGGCGCGGCCTGACTCTTGCTGCGATTATCGAACTCGCAACACCAGATAATCGAAGTCTGTCTCGATGCGGTACTTGAGCCGAACTCCCTTGGCGACGACCTCCCGAGTGAGAACCTCGTGCAGGTCAGCGACTGTGATGACCGGCTTGTCGTTGGCACTCACGATGATCTGCCGGGCCTTGAGGCCGCACTCGTAAGCTTCGCTGGTCGGATCGACGCGGGTGATGAGTACGCCAACGGCAGAATCAGTGTCTATTTTGTATTTCCTGGCGAGGGCCGGGGTCAACGTCTCGGCTTCGAAACCGAATTCACCGAAGCGTCCGTTGCTGGAATCGTCGTCGGCCTGCTCCTCGTCGTCAGAGTCTTTTCGTTGATGCGGATCGACTCGTGACGGCTGCGTGGGCGTCCGTGTCGAGAAGCCTTCGGGTTGCAGGCCGACGGTCACGGTCATTTTGCTTTTCTGTCCTTTTCTCCAGACGTCGAGTTCGACTTCCGCGCCCGGTTTATACGTGGCGATCTGCTCTTGCAAGTCAGCCTGACTGCGAACGCCCTTGCCGGCCACGCGAAGGACGATGTCCTCAGCTTGCAGGCCGGCCTTTGCAGCGGGGGAGTCGTCACTGACAACACCAGTGATGAACGCGCCGGAAACATCTCCCAGCCCGTAAGCCTCGGCAACGCGATCATCGACGGGCTTTATGAGGACACCCAGATAGCCGCGGACAACCTGTTCGCCGTTCTTGAGTGCGCTGGCGATGCGGGCGACGGTGTTAGAGGGGATGGCAAAACCAACGCCTTGATGGCCGCCGGATTCGGTGGCGATGGCGACGTTGATGCCGATGACTTCGCCGCGCGTGTTGATGAGCGGGCCGCCGGAGTTGCCGGGGTTGATGGGTGCGTCGGTCTGAATCCAATTCTTGTAGGCGATGTCGACGTCGATGGAATCCTCGCTTCGACCCATCGCACTGATGATGCCGTGCGAGACGCTGTGGCCGAGGCGGAACGGGCTGCCGATGGCGAGCACGATCTGGCCGGGGCGAAGGCGCTCGGAGTCGCCGAGCTTGGCGGGCGTGAGGCGATCTCCATTGATCTTTATCACCGCGAGGTCGGTCTTGGGATCGGTGCCGACGACGTGGCCGGTGAACTTGCGACCGTCGGCGAGGGTCACATAGATCGTTCGTGAGTTGGCGACGACATGGTTGTTGGTGACGATGTGGCCATCTTCATCGATGATAATGCCGCTGCCGGTGCCGGTAGTTGGCATGGGGCGGAAGTTCTCATCTCCAAGCATGCGTTGGAGTTCGCGGTTCATGGCCTTGTTGATGCTGACGGCCTTGATATGAACGACGGAGGGCTTCACGGCTTCCGACACGTTGGCGAAGGCGTTGGAGAGTCGCTCCAGGTCGGCGACGCCGTCATCGCTCAGCAGCGGTGAGCGGTCGTTGAGAGCTGTCGTGTTGGGCGCGTCGCCGGCGAGCATGATGGTTGGCCGTGATGCCATCAGCCCCAGTGCGGCGATGGCAATTGCGCTGGCACGTCGGCGATACAACTGGCAAATCCGCATGTCGTCTTCCTCCGAGCGGTGCCGCGATGACCCCGTCGAGATCGGGAATCACTCGTGGCAGGCCGCCTATGCTAACCTTGATCGGGCAACACGGCTCAGGGCGTCATGATTGATGCGACGCATAAGCGTGTTTCCCTATTAAAGACGGTCGGATGGGCAATTTCTGCTGGAATCCAGAAACAATTCGTTTTGGAAGGGGGTCGCAGGAAGTACCGTATCAGATATGGGGCGGGTTGGCGGAGAAAAAGAGCGGGCATCCATGCCCGCCGACCGGATTCGGCACGAGGCCGAGGTCCGGCAAATCCGTTTTCGGTCGCAGCGCGGACAGGCTCGGACTAGCGACCAAACTGCTCCTCCAGGGACTTGATGATGTCCTGAATCTTGCGCGACTGCGGCCCGGCAGCTCCGGGCCAGGTAGCCTGTGCATCAGCCTCGATTAAGCCGCTGATTCGTCGGCAGGCCAGCAGCACGGTCGTGTGGTTCTTGTTGCCCATCACGCGGGCGATTTCAGGCAGACTCAAGTCGGTGTGCTTGCGGGCGAGGAACATCGCCACGTTTCGCGCGAGGGCGATGGTGCGGCTCTTGCGGCTGGTGTGCAGGTCGGCCGGTGTGACGCCGAAGTACGTGCCGACGCCTTGCTCGATGTCGCTGGCCGTGACCATGCGACCGGTTTGGCGAAGGTGCTCGTCGAGGGCCTGTCGAGCGAGGTCGAGGGTGATCGGTGTCTTGACCAGGGCGGCATAGGCCAGGAGCTTTACGAGGCAGCCTTCGAGTTCGCGGATGTTCGCTTGAATCTTGCCGGCGATGTATTGGATGACGTTGTCGGGGACGCTGTGCTTCGTGGCGATGCCCTTGCGCCGGAGGATTTCGCAGCGTGTCTCGAAGTCGGGCCGATCCATTCGGACGACCATTCCGGAGACGAGTCGATTGACGAGCGACTCAGAGAGATCACCGATCATTTTGGGATGGGCATCCGAGGCAAGGACCACGCGCTTGCCGGAGGCCTCAATGGAGTTAAAGGTGTGCAGGAACTCTTCCTGCGTCGCCTTTTTGTTGGCGATAAACTGAACGTCGTCGAGCAGAAGCACGTCGATCTCGCGGTAGCGATGGCGGAAGGCGTCGAGCTTCCGCTCGCGGAGGGCGAAGAGGAACTGGTTTGTGAACTCCTCGCCCGAGACGCACACCGAGCGCACGTCCGGCCGGGTCTCAGCGAGGCCGTTGGCGATGGCATGGAGCAGATGAGTCTTGCCGAGGCCGCAGGCACTGTGGAAATAAACATTGCCCATACTGCGATCGGTGCCTTCGATGACGGCCGTGGCGACGCTGTGGGCGAGGCGGTTGCTGCTGCCGACGACGAAATCGTCGAGGCGGCCGCGGAGCTTTCGCGGTGGGTCGGGGAGCAAGTCGCTCTTGGTGCCGCGGCTTTCACGAATGGCCCGCTCGGCGGTCTTCTCGATGAAGGCGGCCTGGGAGTTGAGCTGCGTCTTGCGAAGGTTGCGAAAAAGGACGGAGTCGATGGAGAAGCTCACCTGGACGTCGCGGCCGGTGATGTCCTTTGCGGCTTGCGAGATGGCGTCGGAGAAGTGGTCTTCAATCCAGCCGCCGATGAAAAGATTGGGGACACCGACCTTGATGTAATTTTCAGCACAGGTGAGTTGGGTTGAATTCTTGAACCAGACCTTGAATCGCTGGGGGCCGACGAGTTCTTCGATTCGGCTTTTGATTCGTTCGGTGGTATCGAGAGGGATTTGAGTCAGCACGGCGCGCTCCTTCACCGACCCGCGTGAGGCACGCGGTTGGAATGAACCCTAGAGTTTTTGTCAGTTGCTGTACCAGATGTTCAAGCTTGTGACGACCGGGTCAGTCTTGCGGCGACTGAATCTCATTGCGTTCGTCCAAGCGTCTCATTCGTTGTTCAGCGGGGCGGAAGTGTAAATAGAGCGAGGCGTCGCGTCAACGAATAAACTTTAACGAAATATTTGCACAGGCGCATCAGTCATGGAATTCAGAACCTTGCGCGCGGATAATTTTTTTCCTCCACCGGCTTCACACACAGTTTCATCGGCGCGTGAATAACAAGTGGAGAACAGCGACTCCGGCGCGCATGTTCATATCGCACGGGAGGTTGGAGCGATGGAGCGAATGAAGGCGCGCCGGCGCATGGTCTCGTGAAATCCTTCGGAGCGATACAAGTGCAGCGCCGGTGAGTTTCCCGCGTCGACCGCGAGTGTAACTCGTGTGAATCCAGCATGATGCGCGAGGGACAGTCCTGTGCGAAGAAGCCGACGAGCGTGGCCCTTTCCGCGGGCGTCAGGATGCACGCCCATGTACACGATTTCCAGAATGGGTCGTAAAGGGTTTTCACAAAGGAGGTTGCAACCGATGGCGCGGCCGTTCTCTCGAAGCAACAACCATTGCGTCGGATCGAAGCGCCCGGCGGCCTTGTGGCTGGTCATGGTGTCTTCAATGGAACGAAGTTGGGAGAGGCTTGGACAATCCAAACTGCCTACGTACGATGCGGCGATGACCTCCCGAAACTCGTTTTCCGTATTGACATCGTAGGTGGCCCACGTTAGCCGGGGCGACACTGACGCGATCGGTGACATGGATATCGGCACATCGATGGTCGCATTCCATTCGAGATAAAGAAGCTCCGCCAGCTCGTGAAACCCGGCCCTGCGAAGGGCGACGGTGTTTGATTCGTCATTGGGAGCAAGCAGACATTGAATGAGATTCACGTCCCGTGTTAACAGTTCTTCGACGACGGTCGCGGCCAATCGACTAATGACGCCGGGCGGGGAGAGGTTGAGACGACCGTCGGGCAGGAAGAGCATGGCGGTGCGTCCCGGTGATTCGAGGCAAGTGCAGGCACCGACCGTGCGGCCGTCCTTTTCGGCCTGCCAATGGGTCGCGGGGGTCAGTTGCATATCGCGGGCGTATTGGAGGAACAGCGTGACGTGGGCTTCGATTTCGGCGGGTGATTGACCATCAGCGGCGAGCGTCGTGCGCAGGATCGCACGCGCGTCGCGCGGGTCGACCTGGCGAATGGTTACATCGAAGTCAGTCATCATGGCTCGATGTTATACGCGAACGACGGCATTACTTCCGGCCGCGCGTGCTCAACTCGTTCATTCTCCAGAGCAGAATATTCTCAACCAGGCGGCGCGTGGAGTCGGTGCGATAGCCGATGCGTTTCCAAATGTAACATCCATCCATGCCTGCCGTGAGATCGAACGGGCATTGCAACACGCACCCGCCGCCAGAGCCGGTTTGGATCAGGATCGGCGGCATTGCGCCGGCCTGGCGCAGACCAACGCCGGCCTCGGTCGTGTCCAATGAATCCAATGCGCGAGCAAGGGGCATGGTTCCCGACATGATGGGGTGATTCGACGCGAGCAGTGTGGCCTCTCCAATCGCCAGCTTGTCGGCGACAATCCTCACCGCCTCGACTGAGGCAGGTTGCCCATCGACGGCGTCGAGCAGCAGCATTCCACCGCCACGGATGTAGTCACGCAGTTGAGCGTAGAAAGTGTCATCGATCTTATTTCCCGCTACGACAGCGAGATGCACTACGTCGGCCTGTTTCCATTCGACGGTGTTTATGAAACGCAGCTCGATTCCCGCGCGTTGGCGAAAGGCCGCAGCGAATCGTCCCCATGCCGCCGGATGCGCCCGGCTCGCACCCGGCACGTCCAGTCGGGCCACGCGAATCAACCCACGCTGGGGTTGCTGCCCAATGCTGGTTGAAATGGCCCGCAGCCTTCGCGGCAATTCGTGATAGGCCGGCGCGCAATAGACGCGCAGATTTGCGAAGATGCGAAACATGTCCTCGAAGGGGCCGCGATCCTGCTGCCATGCGCCGGCGATGTCGACGGGGCATAGGATGACCGGCAGCCGCGCGCCATCTTGAATCGCACGCAGCGGGGCGGCGCGCTTCCACGGTGTCGTGACGCCGCCAAACTGGCAACGGTAGATTGCATGATCGGTCGGCACGTCCTCGAATCGCCAGCCGTACTCTTTGAAGAGATTCTCGAATAGCGGCTCGGCGGCGTCGCGGAATTTGCGATTGGCACGATCGGCGTGAAGCAAAACAGTCCCGCCTTCGTTGACGTATTCTCGTATGCGCTGGAGTGTTTCGTTGGGCAGTTCCAACGCCCGCGATCCCGCGATGTAGAGCATCGGCGCATCCTGCATGTCGCGCAATGTCGCGCTCACCGGGATGCGCTGCCAGCGGTGCAGCCGCTCAAACGTGCGATTGAAGAATCGCGTCAGGTTGCTAAGATCGCGCTGATAGTAATTCCAGTCGTCGAAGGATGTACCGTGCTCCAGCTTCTGTATCAGGATCGGTGCCTGCCCATGAACAAGGAATATGATGGCGAAGGCATCGCCCACGACATCCTCCCCCCAGCTGCGTCTGCACACGCCAGGTGCATAGGCTCGAAACCAATCCTGCCCGCCAAGGTAGGCCCTGCCGCTCGCCAGACCGAGTCGCTCCAATCCGAAGAGTTCGTAGCTGCTGTTGACAGCGGCATCGGGCGGATGGGCTTCGAGATATTTGTCACCGCGTGAGATGGCAGCGTGGATGTTCTTGATTCGCTCGCGCGCCGGTTTGTCTATCGTGATGCCTTCAAAGACCTTGTACGACTGTTCGGGGCGCGTGTAGTAGCGATCAAGCGCGATGTACAGACTGTTGCAGCCGGCCACGGTCATTGAAGGTGTCGAACGGTCCATGCCGTTTTGATACGCCCAGCCACCGTCAGGATTTTGAGACTCAAGCCAGTGCCGCCCCATGCGCTGCCAGTGACCGATGCCGACTTCGGCGGCACTAATGGAGCCGGACCAGAGGCCGAGATTGGCGAACTGCGTGTTGGAGTGGTCGCCGCCGCCGCCGGCATGGGTATAGGAATACCAGCCGCTCTGTTGGCCGGCGCGTTGGAGCCAGTCGACGTCCTGCTTGAGGAGTTTGCGAAATCGGTTGCGCTGGGTCTGGGCGAGTGGCCGGTCGAGCAGCGTGCTCCAAAGGCTGGCGCGTAGACCGTGAACATAGGTTCCGCCGCCGTTGCCGGGGCCGTCTTCGAGGATGGCGAGTAGTTGCTCCATTTTCGGGTGCGTGGTCTCGACGCCGGCGGCCGCCAAGCCGAGCGCCGCCAAGGTTGAACGACCCTGCTCGCATGGCGTTCCCATTTCATCGCGCACGAGGCCCGCCTGTTTCCACGTTGTGATCGTGGATCGCGTGATAGAAAGCATTTTTCGATCCGTCGTGGTGATCTGTACGGAGTCGCGGTTGGACTTCGTGACTCGGCCGCGGACAGTGACGGTGTTTGGTCCGCGTTGATAGGTGATTTCGTCTTCGTCGCGCAGGTGGTTGAGCAGGGCGGCGACGCCTTCCTTGATGGCCGCGTTGACGGCGGCATCGTCGACCGCGCGAACGGTGGGCGCGGACGTGAGCATCGTGAGCGCGAAAGCGATTTGGAACATGTACCGTTGTGAATGGGTTGACGAGACGGACACGGTTGACTCGCGGAGGGAGAGGGAATCGATCAGGCTCGCGCTCCCGCTGTGGCCAATTGTGCCAACGCATCGAGGCAGCGGTCTACGTCCTCCAGTGTATTGTACGCCCCAAAGGATAGCCGCGTGGTGCCGCCGGTTTCGTGCGTGCCGATGGTTTGGTGGGCCAGTGGGGCACAGTGGAGGCCGGATCGGCTGAGGATGCCGAACTCAGCATCGAGCAGGGCGGACAGTTCGGCGGGGTCAAGTCCGTTCAATCGCAGGCTGAACACCGCAACACGACGAGCTGCGTCGAGCGGCCCGTACACATGAAGCGGCTCGATCTCTGTCGCTCGTTCGAGGAATCGCGCAGACAGTCGAAGGTCGTGAGCGCGAAGTTCCTCAACGCCCTTGTTCTCGATCCAAGCGAGGGCCGCCCCAAGACCGAGAAGTCCGATGGCGTTGTGGCTGCCGGACTCGAAACGATCGGGCATGAAGTCGGGCTGTGTGGCGAGTTCACTGACCGAGCCGGTGCCGCCTTCGATGAGCGGTTGCACGAGGTTTTCCAGACCGGGGCGAATGTAGAGCGCGCCGGTGCCGAGCGGCCCCAGGAGTCCCTTGTGGCCCGGCATGGCGAGAAAGTCGATGTGCTGCCGGGTGACGTCGATCGGCAGA
>JBBTET010000060.1:11640-89270 GCA_038042195.1 Planctomycetota bacterium
ATTTCGTCTGATCCCCAGGGGACTCGTATGGGGGTGGATCGGCAGGTGGCCGACGGTCTGCGCGGCGTCGACCAGAAAGAGAATCCCGCGCTGGTGAAGTTCGCCCGAGATTTCATCAATGGGTTGCAGCGTACCGGTCACGTTGCTGCCGTGGCTGATGCAAACGAGCCGCGTGCGCGGGCGAATGGCGTCGAGCACGTCATCGGCTCGGACGAAACCCGTCTCTGTATCCGCCGGCGCGAAGGTGACCTCGATGCGGCCCTGATCCTGCATTGCGTTGAGCGGGCGAAGCACGGAGTTGTGATCCATGACGGTTGAGACGACGTGGTCGCCTTGTCGCAGGACGCCTTTGATGGCGAGGTTCAGGGCCTCGGTGCAATTCAGCGTGAAGACAACGTGCGGGGCTGACTCGCAACCGATGAGCCTTGCCAGCCGCTGTCGGCAATCGGCCACCAGGACGCCCGTTTCCACGGCCTCCCGATAGGCCCCGCGACCGGCCGACGCGCCCAGCTCGTCGGCGTAGGCCCGCATGGCCTCCAGTACGGCGGGCGGCTTGGGGAAACTCGTCGCGGCGTTGTCGAGATACAGTCGCTCGGCCATGTGTGGCATCTCCAAGTGGCATTGTATCCGTCGAGGTCGGAGTCCGCACGATGGCGCAGCGATGCGATGCGGGTACGATTCCACTCATGGCAAAGGCAATGGTTGATCCGAACGACGGCGTGGTCCGGTGCAAGTGGGCCTCGTCCGATTCGCTTCAGGCGACGTACCACGACCGCGAGTGGGGCCGGCCGATCCGCACCGACGCGGGGCATTTGGAACGGATGGCGTTGGAGGTGTTTCAATGCGGCCTGTCGTGGCGGATCGTGCTCGTGAAGCGCGACGCCTTTCGTGAACGATTCACGGGGTTTGACCCGATCACGGTGGCGCGGTTCGGCACGCGCGAGATTGAGCGGTTGTGTCAGGATGCGTCAATCATCCGTAACCGCGCAAAGATCGAGGCCATCGTCTCCAACGCGAAGGTGTTCTTATCGCTGGCCGACGAGCATGGGACGTATTTGAAGTGGTTCAAGGGATTGCCGGCCAAGACGCCAAGAGAGCGGGCGATGCTGTATCCACTGTTCAAGCAGACGTTTAAGTTCATGGGGCCGGAGACGACGAAGTGTTACCTCATGGGGACTGGCAAGATCGAAGCGGAGCATGAGAAGTCGTGCTTCCGTGCGTGAGTAAATGAAGTTTAGGAAACCGCGTTCGAGGTTACTTTCAGGCCACGCCCACTGGGCCTGAAGCTGATTCCTTTCTCAAATCAAGACCATGATCGAGGTTTGACACTGCGAGCCAAATCCATACACTTGCTCGGCTCGAAACTGTACCGTCGCGGGGGCTGATTTCAGTCCTCGCCCGCAAGATATCTTCACGAACCAACCGACCGGGCATCTCGTACGGAACGCACCGGCTGAGGGAGCGGCAAACATGGCGACCAAATTCGTTTATTTCTTTGGGAACGGCAAGGCAGAGGGCAAGGGCACTGACAAGTTGCTCCTCGGCGGCAAAGGCGCGGGCCTCGCTGAGATGACCCACATCGGCCTGCCCGTCCCGGCCGGATTTACGATTACCACGCAGGCCTGCAAGCTTTTCTATGATCGCAACAAGAAGTGGCCCACCGGCATGGAGGCCGAGGTCAAGCAGCATCTGGTGCGGCTAGAGAAGGCCTGCAAGAAGAAGCTGGGTGATGCGAAGGATCCGCTGCTCGTGTCGGTGCGGTCGGGCGCGCCGGTGTCGATGCCGGGCATGATGGAGACGGTGCTTAATCTCGGCCTGAATGACAAGTCGGTCGAAGGGCTGGCCTCCTGCACCAAGAACGGGCGATTCGCGTGGGATTCCTATCGCCGATTTATCCAGATGTATTCGACAGTCGTGGTCGGCCTGCCCAAGGATGTGCTCGAGGGCAAACTGCACCACATGAAGCACTCGCTCGGTGTGAAATCAGACACCGATCTTTCGACGGACAACCTCCGCGACCTGTGCGGGCAGTTCAAGTCATTCTTTCGCGAGCAGACCGGGCACGACTTTCCGCAGAACCCGTGGGAACAACTTTACGGCGCGATCAATGCCGTGTTCAACTCGTGGATGGCTGAGAAAGCCATCAAATATCGCGAGGTGGAGAAGTTCTTCGGCCTGCCCGGCACGGCCGTATCCGTGTGCCAGATGGTCTTCGGCAACATGGGCGAGGACAGCGGCACGGGCGTCTGCTTCACGCGCGACCCGAACACCGGCGAGAACGTGTTCTACGGCGACCTGCTGATGAACGCGCAGGGCGAAGATGTCGTCGCCGGCATTCGCACGCCGATCCCGCTGCGTGAGCTTGGCAAGAAAAACGCCGACGTGTACGAACAGCTTTGCGGCGTACGTGCCATCTTGGAGACACACTACAAGGAAATGCAGGATCTGGAGTTCACAGTCGAGCGCGGCAAGCTGTACATGCTTCAGTGCCGCACCGGCAAGCGAGCGCCGGCCGCGATCTTCCGCATCGCCGTCGATCAGGCGACGAAGCCGCTGCTCTCCAAGGCCGAGGCGGCGCGATTTGTGAAGAAGGGCTATCTGCCGAAGCGGTATGTCGCGGCGGCCACGAAGCCGGTACTGTCGAAGGAAGACGCCATCTGCCGAATCACCGGCACCGACATTGAGCGGCTCTTCTATCCGATCATCGACCCCGACTTTGACTCCAAGTCGCTCTCCATGCGGCAATTGGGCGTTGGCATCAATGCCGTGCCGGGCGCGGCCTGTGGGGAGATCGTTTTCACGGCACCCATAGCCGAGAAAATGAACGCCGCCGGCAAGAAGGTGATTCTCGTTCGCAAAGAAACCAGCCCCGAGGACGTTGGTGGCATGCACGCAGCGCAGGGCATTCTCACGGCGACCGGCGGCAAGACGAGTCACGCGGCTGTCGTGGCTCGTGGGTGGGGCAAGTGTTGCATCGTCGGCTGCGACCAATTGCAGATCGACGAGGCCCATGAGACTTGCAATATCAATGGCAAGCGACTTCGCGCCGGCGATTTTGTCACGCTCGACGGCTCGACCGGCAGCATCTACGAAGGCGAGTTGAAGCTCGTCTCCCCGACGTTGCCGAAGGAATACCAGACGCTGATGAGCTGGTGTGACGAGCGACGTACACTGCGCGTTCGCACGAACGCCGATACGCCGTATGACGCCGAACATGCTGTGCGAATGGGGGCCGAGGGCATCGGCCTTTGCCGCACCGAGCACATGTTTTTCGACACGGAGGAGCGGCGGCTGGCGATTCAACAAATGATCGTCGCTAACGTGGAAAAGGACCGCCGTGCTGCATTGGAAAAGCTGCTGCCCTTCCAACGGCAGGACTTCATCGGCATCTTCGAGGCGATGAAGGGGCGGCCGGTGACGATTCGGCTGATCGATCCGCCGTTGCACGAGTTCGTCCCGCACACCGAGGCCAAACAGCGCGAGTTGGCCCGACGCATCGGCGTGGATTACGAGATCGTTGCACGGCGCGTGGAGCAGCTTCATGAGTCGAACCCGATGCTCGGCCATCGCGGGTGTCGACTGTGCATCACGTACCCAGAGATTCTTGAGATGCAGGTCCGGGCGATCATCGAGGCGGCCGTCGAGTGTCGACGGCGCGGCATCAAGGTTGCACCGGAGATCATGATCCCGCTCACGATCGATGCGAAGGAACTCAAGATGCTCGCGGATCGCACGCGCGAGATCGCGGACGAAATTCTTTCCGCGGCGGCGGTGAAGTTGCCGTACATGGTCGGCACGATGATCGAGACGCCGCGGGCCGCGCTCACGGCGGAAAAGGTCGCCGAGGTCTCGGACTTCTTTAGCTTCGGCACGAACGACCTGACGCAGACGGTCATGGCCCTGTCGCGCGACGACGCCGGTCGGTTCCTGCCGGACTACGTCAATCAGGACAAGGCGGCGATCTTCGCGGCGGATCCGTTCCAGTCGATTGATATCGAAGGCGTCGGCCAGTTGATCGAACTCGCCGTGAAGGGTGGTCGCAAGGCAAAGAAGATGCTCAAGATCGGCATCTGCGGCGAACACGGCGGCGACCCCAGCAGCGTGCATTTCTGCCACGCGGTTGGGATGGACTATGTCAGTTGCTCGCCCTATCGCGTGCCCATCGCTCGACTTGCAGCGGCCCAGGCGGCGATCAAGGACAAGCCGGCGAAGAAGAAAAAGTAATCGGTTTGCACTCACTAGTTCCTTGACCCACGGAGCGATCCTCCGTGGGTCTTTTCATGCGCTGACCATCGTGTCGGCGCGGTGTGTCGGGTTTTGACGAAATGCCATGAGGTCTTCGGGTAACGGAAGTGGCGTAGAGCCGCCTGGGCGCGCGCGGCGGGACAGGGCAATGGAGGCGATCCAGACGATCTTGCCGATGGGGTAGGACAAGCCGAGCATCAGCACGCCGAGTCCGAGGAGGCGTAGCGTCCACTTGTCGTTTTGGTTCACGTCGTGGCCGGCGGTCTGCTCCGATTTCATCTGTGCGAGGGCCGAGTTCATTTCGTGTACTTCGGCCCGGACGCCTGCGATGCTGGCGTCGGCATCGCGGCCAGCGCGGGCGCCGGGTTGCACGCAGTTGACGAAGACCGGTGTCGTGAGCAGCACGACACCGGTCCATCTTTTTGCAATGTTACTATTCATCAGCGTGCCCCGTTTCGAGAGCCGGGGTGTTTCCTTTGTCGTGTGCGTTCCAATCGGTAAGGAGTTTTTCGATCAGCTTCAATTTCTCCGTTGTCGAAATGGACGCATCTCGCCAAATGGCATCGGCTCGGGCTTGCACGTCAGAGGGAACCTCGCGGTCAAGGCTGCCCATCATGGAGGCCTGCACCTGGCCGGAGACGCCCTGGTATTGGGCGATGGCGTAGTACTCCATTCCGCCGGCGACGCGGATGCCGGGATTAATGACCTGGCCGCCGGCGGCGATCTGTCCGGTGCCGGATTGACCGAGCCGCGCAGCGGTGTCGGCCATGACGCCGCGCATGGCATCCATCATTTGGGCGTGTTGATTGAAGAGACTTCCACATCCGACGAGCAGCGGGAGTATGGCGAGCGTCAGGCGATTCATGGTTTGGTCCTCCGAGTTGATGGTTGAGTTTCGTCCCACACCTATCAATCTTGCTCAGCGCTTCAGTCGAGATGTGAATTGTGCGAAGTGATTGTGGAGAAGAGGGTTGCGCGCGAAGGCGAGGGGCCGCTCCCTTGCGCTGCGCGGCTCGAAGAGAAAAAATCAATGTGACGGCTGGGAGGCCGTCAAGCGATTCTTGGCGTCGTGCAAGAACGATGCGGCTTGTGGTTGATTAAGTCGCTCGGCTTCGCCGATGGCGCGGTCGTAAAGCTGCGCGGCTTCGGAAGCGCGGCCGGTGTTGGCGCAGAGCTGCGCGAGCAGTTCAAGTGCGGCGGCGTTTCGTGGGTCGAGTTCAAGCACACGTCGAAGGCGCGGTTCGGCTTCTTTCACATAACCCGCGCTGAGAAAAAGTCTGGCGAGGCCGAGATGTGCGAGGGTCAAGTTGGCATCGAGTTCAAGGGCGGCGCGATAGGCGCGTGAGGCCTTATCAGAATCCCCGACTCGCTCGAAGCAGACGCCGAGGAAGTAATGGCTATCCGCCCGGGATGGAGACTGCTCAATGTCGGCGAGGTAATGATCGATTGCGTCATCAAGTTTGTTCTCGCGGGCATACAGTGCCGCGAGGTTGCGTTGGACTCCGGGTTGGGTGGGACGAATACGCAGCGCGGTCAGGTTCTCCTGAATGGCCTCGTCGAGACGCCCGGCATCGGTGTGGACGTACGCGAGCAGGGCATGGGCCGTGGCGTTGTGATTGTCGATTTCAATCGCATGTTTCCAAAGCGTCTCAGAATCCTTCCACACGGCCACCTGCGATTGCGTCCTGACAACCAGGGCCGTCACGACGATCAAACAGCTCATCGAGGTCGGCCAAGGAACCACTTCGAAGCGCCGTACGAATGCTGCCGCGATGACGAGTGCGATAGGAAGACAGGCGAGATAGCTGTAACGATCGGCGACGAGCTGCGGACCTCGTTGAACGAGTCCGCTTACCGGTGCGAGGATCACGACATAGGCCAGCGCGGCGACGAGCAACCCGGGCACTCGCCGGCGAAGCAGCAGCAGCAAGCCTGCACTCCCACCACACGCGATCAATGACATGAGTACCCATCGATGGGAGAGGCCGAACTCGCCGGGGAATTCGTAGAAATGCGAGAGCGACATTGGAACGAGCGTCTTGTATGGGTAAAAGGCCAGCGAGAATGGGATTTGAGCCAGTCGATCCGTGAGTGGGCTTTGCTCCAATGATGAAACGGATGAACCGGCAGCGAAGAATGCGTTGGCGGCTCCAACAATCGAGACCGCGAGAAACGGAATCTTCTCCAGCCATATGCCACGACAGGGGGGTGACGCGAATGCGAATGAAGCCGGAATGCGTCGGAGGGGATAGACGTCAATCAGCACAAGAAGCACGGGAAACACAACAGCGTGTTCTTTTGATAATACGGCCGCGATGTAATACAGAAACGCCGGCCAGGGAATGCGGCCGGTCGGCGCAGCGACGTGCTGCAGGTAGGCCAGCGTGGCGAGGCAGAGGAAGATCATGGCGAGGATGTCAGTGCGGGCACTGAGCCAGACGACCGATTCCACTCGAAGCGGGTGAATCGCGAAGAGTGTTGCACCCATCGCCGCGCCTAATTCAATGGCGCGGCGCGGCGAATAAGTAAAATAAATCGCCAAGAGGCGGCGGCCGAGTTGGTGAACGAGCAAGACCGCAATCACATGCAAGAGAATCTGTGTGAGATGGAATCGCTGGGGGTCCAGCCCGGAGAGCGCGTGATCCATCGCGAAAGAGAGCCAGTTCAGCGGTTGATAATGGCCGAGGTGGTACGTCGTGAAAAACCATCGGAAATGCCCCCACGAAAGCCCGCGATAGGAGACGTTGTTGATGAAGTTGGTCGGATCGTCCCAGTTGACGAAGCCGTAATGCCGGGCGGGTGCAAATGCGAACAGGGTGATGGCGATCAGTGCCGCGCGAATCCACATGACGTCGTATCCCTGCCGAGTATCGGTCGCGGCATGAGGGACGGTGTGGAGCGAGTTCATGGGTTGGTCGGAAGCGGTGCGGAGGATCAGCTCTTTCCGCCGCCAAACTCGGTGAGCCATTGCTTGTTTTCAGCATCCAAGGCTCGGCCGGTTTGGAGGCGACCAAGAATGGTGCGCAGGTCGCTTCGCAGGGCGTCCTTATCGCCGGCAGCCTCCGTACCGATGGCATCCAGGAGCCTCTTGAGGGTCTTGGCAAACACGCCGTCCATGTGGGGCGTCTTGGATTTCTTGGCGAGTTCCTTGCATCGCTCGTGTGCATCTCGCAGGGTCTTGACGGCGTCGGCGCGCTTTCCTTCAGCGATCTGCAGGTCGGCGTATTCCCACAACATACGGATCATCTCGACGGGTTCGAGGTCCTGGTATTTCTCAAAGACCTTCTTACTGTCATCGAGGGCGAATTTCGCAAGGTCCAGCTTCTTTTCGAGCAAATAGATACGCCCCATTTGCCGCAGGGCCACCGCATTGCCCTTGGATTCCGCGCCGAATTTACTCTCACTGATACGAAGAATCTGGTCGCACATCTTCTCCGCAGCCTCAAGCTCGCCGCATTTTTCGAGGGCAAACGTCAAGGCCATCATCGGAGCGGCCGTTCGGCGATCCCCTTTACCGTAAAGTTTCTCCGCCTGGTCGAAGGTCTTTTTTAGCACGTCTTTGGCGTCCTTGGATCGGCCGACCGTGACGAGCATGTTGCCGAGCATCTGCCCGCGAACGATCGCGCTGTCATCCGGACTGGATGGGTTGTCCCACGTGGCGGCTTCCTCGAGTATGGCGATTCCGCCGTCATACATGCGATAGGCCTCGTAAACGTCGGCGATCTGTCGAATCTCGGATGCCGCTCCCTTGGGATTGCCGATCTTCTTGACCTCTTTGGCCTTCTCGAAGGCGGATTTGAGCATCGCATCCGCCTCATCGCGACGGCCGGATTCAAAGAGGGCCACGCCGAGGCGCGTGATTCGGCTGACGACCATGGCGTCGATGGGTGCCGAGCGTGCTGCATCGTTGTCGACGGCTTTCTTGAAGAGGTCGATCGCCTCATCCACCCGCCGGAGATTTTGCAAGGCGACTCCGAGGTTGACGGTCTCTGTGCTGGTGTATGTATGATCGGGACCGAGGTGCTTTAGAAAGATGTCCAGGGCCTTTTGCCGCAGCGGTACCACCTGCTTCTCGATACCGAGTCGCGTATAAAGCCAGGCAAGGTTGCTGTAGGAAATACCGACGTCTTTCGAGTCGGCACCGGTGATCGCCTCCCGAATGACGAGGGCACGAATCTTGTTGTTCAAGGCTTCATAGTAGTCGCCGCGCATGGCGAGGATGGTCCCCAGATTGTCGCGCGCCTCAGCGGCATCCAGTGATTCACCCGTGGTCAGGCTGTAAATGCGGACGGCGGTTTGAAGCGAGGAGAGCGCGCGAGTGAGGTCACCCTTGTTGAAGAAGAGCCAGCC
Source organism: Planctomycetota bacterium (assembly GCA_038042195.1). Lineage (GTDB taxonomy): Bacteria > Planctomycetota > Phycisphaerae > UBA1845 > UTPLA1 > JACRIM01. The sequence goes on from JBBTET010000060.1 coordinate 20,236, forward strand.
CTGCCGGTCGAGGATGCGGGCGAGCATGGGGTGATTTTTCCCATAGGCCTTTTCCGTGGATTCGACACCGCGTTCGAGGGATTTTTCCGCTTCATCGAGTTGAGTAAGTTCCGTCTGGGAGGAGCCGATGACACGAAAACATTCGCCAAGTTCGTGATGGCCGCGACCGAGGATGCGCTCCCGGATGCCGAGGGCTTTGTTGGCCTGAGTGATGGCGGCGGCGTATTCCTGTTTGTCGAAAAGGTCTTCTGATTTGTATTGGGCGCGGTCAGAGTCCGTGAGATCGTTCAATTCGTTGGGAGGCGAGGCGAGGTATCTCGCCAGGGATTTCTCGGCAGCGATGGCCGAAATTGTTTGGAAATGCCCCGCCTGGTAAAGAGCCATTCGGATGCGAAGGGCTTCGCGGGCATTTTTCAAAGCGCTTTGGTAGTCGCCCTTGCGTCGCTGTTCTCCCGATTCGTCCATCAGCTTGACGGCCTTTTCAGCGTTCGCCTTTTGAGCTTCGGTCAACGGTTTGCCTTCAAACGTGTGTTGATCCTCGGCCTTGACGATCGGCTCCTTTCGCACAGAGGCCAGGCTTTCCTCGAATGGTGGCCATTGGTTGACCGAACTGTCGGCTGGTTGGCTTGTTTGAGCGGTCAGGGATGGCGTGGCCGTGGCAAACGTGAGGCACACGAGGCACACGAGGAACCGTTGAAGCTGGGACCGATCATCGGGCACGGGAGATCTCCTGCGATAGCTGAAAGGTTGACGCCGGGGCACAGAGCTACGGCGGACATCGGCGCAATAAAAAAGGGCCGCAAGTACTATCGTACTTGCGGCCCCGTGGGTTCACAATGAGGGGGATTCTTACTTGCGGCGTCGCAAGAGAGCCACGGCACCGAGGCCCAAGAGGGCGAGGGTGGACGGCTCGGGGGTGACTTCGATGTTGAGGTTGTCAATGGAGAGACCGGCATCGTTGCCCTGATCGTTGACATCGGTCCAGCGGATAAAGAGGCTGGAACCTGGATTCAGGGTCGTGAGAATCATGCCAGCAATTGCGGCTTGATTGGCCGGTAGGTTGCCGTCCAGTAATCCGTTAGTAACTACTGGAGCAGGTCCAACAACGTCTAAACCAACGAGGGCATTCGCGGCACCGAGGTCCATGAGGTAATTGAGCGATGTCGCAGAGCCACCTGAAAGGCCCCAGCCAAAGGTAAGCGTATTCGGCGTGGCGGAGGCGGAAGTCGAAGACCGCCAGAACTCGGCGGTTGCACTGATAAAGATTGAAGTGATGGCCACACCGGAGTTGTTGACAATCTCAACACCAAAGGTGGCAGCATTTGAGCCGGACCCAAGCGCGCCCAAGGCTCGCTCCGGGTCGCTGGTTGCGCCGTAGCTGTACAACGCACCACTGGTACCGGCGCCATTATTTGCGATGAGCTGCATGGCCGAGGCACCCGTGCCGGAGTTCTTGGCACCCTCCCAACCCAAGCCAATTGGGCTTTGCACACCGATGGTGGCGCTCAGTGCGGCAGTGCCGGTGCCAATCAGGCCGTCAAAGTTTTCACTGACGGGGGCCAAGCTGTTCAAGATGATCGACGCGCCGGCATTGGCGGTCGTCAACAACAGGGCTGTTAAAGCCAGACAAATTGATACGCGCTTCATTTTTCTTTCCTCCGCACGAATGACAACCGCACTCTCGCGGCGTCGTGGTGCAATATATTTCTTGGGGGAGACTTTCTCCCTCCTCCATTTACTACTGAATATCATGATAACTGATTTGCCTGGGGCAAGTCAACCGGTTTGGGGCACATTACTCAAATCTTAATGGCCTTTTGCAGGCCGTTGGAACCCGCCAATCGTCGGTTGATTAGGTTGTTTTGTTGCCTCTAGCCTGTGAGTTTGGAGAATACATAGGGGGTGTAGGGACATGCATTTCGGCCCATAGCCGTTTGCTGGTATAAGGTTGTGATGAGTCGGCAATTAGGACTCCCCACGCAAGAAACCACCTCTGAGACGAGTTTCGGAGGGCCAAGACTGCTTTTTCCGCGGTGGATTAGCGTGGGTTTGGTAGGGGCCGTCGCGCTTTGCTATTGGAACTCGTGGAACGTCCCGTTCCTCTTCGACGATCACGCTGCCATTGTGGAGAACCCCTTTGTTCGCCGAATTTGGCCGATCTGGGAGGCGATGCAGGCCCCTCGAGAGACGACGGTGGCGGGGCGGCCCACTGTGAGCCTGTCACTGGCGCTCAGTTATGCCCTGAGCGGCGAACGCGTATGGGGATTTCACCTCCTGAACATCCTGATCCATGCGGCGGCCGCGTGCCTGCTCTTTGGCATCCTGCGGCGCACGTTTGAGTCGTCGATCCTGGGGGTGCGATTCGGCGGAAACGCTAATGGTCTCGCGGCGACCATTGCTTTGATTTGGGCCGTGCATCCATTGCACACGATGTGTGTGACGTACATTGTTCAACGGGCCGAATCGCTAATGGGGTTGTGCTATCTGCTCACGTTGTATTCCGTGATACGCGGCCACGATTCGCAGCGTCCGCGACGATGGTGGTGTGTGGCGGCATTGGCTTGTTTGGCGGGGATGGGGTCGAAAGAAGTGATGGTGACCGCGCCCGTGGTCGTGTTGGTGTATGACGCGCTATTCCTGTCGGGTTCGTTTCGAGTCGCGTTTCAAAGGCGAGCCGCACTGTACATGGGCTTGGCGACATGTTGGATTCCGCTCGGGCTGTTGGTGGCTTCCTCACCGCGCCCGGAATCAGCGGGGATGTCACTTGAGTCGATTACCCCCTGGGAGTATTTGCGAACACAGCCGGAGGTGATTCTGCATTACGTCCGACTGGTCATCTGGCCGCGACCGCTGGTATTGGATTATGAATGGACCATCGCGAGAGAGTGGCGGGCCATCGCATTGCCGGGAATGGTCGTGGTCGGATTGCTGGTCCTCACGGTTGGCGGCGTGATTCGCCGACGGCCGTGGGCGATGGCAGGGGTCTGGTTTTTCGGAGTTCTCGCGGCCTCGTCGAGCCTCGTGCCGATTGTCATTGTGGCGTCGGAGCATCGGATGTATCTGCCGTCAGCGGCGGTGATCAGTGTTGTCGTGCTCTTGGGACATTTGAGTATCCGACGCTTCGGGTCGGGCTTGGTTCGAATTCCCATGGTCATCACGGTTGTCGCTTCACTCTGTGTTACGACAATGGCCCGCAATCTTGACTATCAATCCGGCATCAACATGTGGAAAGATGTCATCGCCAAGCGGCCGGACAATGCACGTGCTCACAACAACTTGGGCGCAGCGCTGGAGGTCGTCGGCGATTTAAGCGGAGCGCTCCCACATGTTGAGAAGGCGGTTCAACTAAATCCGACCTTCTCGGACGCGCGCTACAACCTCGGCTCGGTGCTGGGGAAACTCGGCCGCGTCGATGAGGCGATGGATCAGTTGAGGGAGTGTCTCCGCTTCCGTCCGCAGGAGGTGCGGGCCGAATACAACCTCGGATATGCGTATCAAGTGAAGGGCCGACTGGAAGATGCGATCGTGCACTATCGCAGGGCCGTGACGATCAAACCGTCGTATGAACTAGCCCGAAGTGGATTGGGAATCGCGCTTGCGTTGGTCGGTCAATTCAACGAAGCGGTGGGTGAATTGCGAACAGTCTTAGAGTTGGAACCGGATCGCGTCGCAGCGGTGAACACGTTGGCGTGGATTCTGGCGACGAATCCAAAGGACTCAATACGAAACGGCACTGAGGCCGTTCAACTGGCGGAGCGGGCCAATCGATTGACGGGCGGGGCGAACAGCGGGGCGCTCGACACGCTGGCAGCGGCCTATGCGGAGGCTGGGCGATTCGCTGAAGCGGTGGAGGCAGGAGAAAGGGCTGCGAAGATTGCGGAGGCCGAGAAACAGGACGCAATGGCGAATGCAATTCGTGGGCGCGTCGAGCTGTATCGGCAATCGAAGCCGTTTCGGGATGCGCCGGTGCCGGGGAAGTAGCGGCGAAGACGAGGCCCACGCGCCGGCACGTTTTTTTTTGCACAGGGCACATGACCGCTTGCTAACGCAGCGCGGCTCGTTGGGTCGCAACGAGCATCGCGGCCACCTGCGCTCCGCAGATGACCAGCCCCCAGCAGAAGAATCCACCGTCCAACATGCGGTCGGCAAGTCGGTCGCCGAGGAATCCTTCGCCGCCCACCACGAGAAACGCGAACTGAAAGGTGAGTGCCGCGACGCACCAACCGCGAAAGCGATTCGACCACGGCTGACACGTCATCACATACCACACGACGAGATAGACAATGGGCAGCGTCGTGGCGTGATGTTTCCACGTGCGTTCACCCATGAGCAGCATGGCGATGAGCACGAGGGCGAGTTCGAGCCACGCCCGAATGTCGCCGCGGTTTGAGCTGCGCTTGCGACACAGCCACGCGAGCGAACCGAGCATGACCAGCGAGATGCAGGGACGAATGAGATTGCCGAGCGCCGTGACCGGTCGAGCCATGTCCTCCATGCCGATCTCCATGGCCTGATTGACCGACATGTGTTCGATGGTGAGCTGGCCCGCGTTGGAGAGGATGCGAAGCAGCGTGCCGTAGAGGGATTGATTGGCGATTTCGATGGTGGCCCAGCCGTGACGGGCGAAGGGTTCGGCGAGCATGTGATACCACGCCGTGAGCATCTCGATGTTTTTGGCGAAGCCGACGTATAGACCGGGGATGATGAAAACGACTATCGCAAGGCCCAGTGCCGAGCCGATGCAGACCTTCCACTGGCGTTTGTAAAGGAAGTAAACGAGCAATAGGGCCGGCGTGATCTTGGTGACAATGGCCAGCGCGACGAATAGTCCGGCAAGGAAATCGCGGTCTCGAAGGTAACACGTCCACGCCAACGCGACCCAGATCACCATGAAGATGTTCAGATTCGCATGTTGCAAGTCGGAGATGATCGGTCGAATCCCGAAGAGGCCGGCCATGAGCAGAACGCCGAGTGGAACGCGGTGCCCCGACTGGATCATGGTGCGTAGTAGCAAGCCCATCGCGAGGACGAATCCGCCCGCTTTGAGTGCCGCCCACATGACACCCGATGCGGCGTAGCCCATCTTGTAGAACGGCACGAGGCACATCAACACAAACGGCGGCGTCGGAAACCAGTGTCCCTGCCCGTAAGGGGCGGCGCTGCCATCGCTCAACGCGCCCGCCGTCGGCAGCCATCGCCCCAGCGCGGTCTGATGCCGCTCGCCGCCTTCGCGAAACGCGCTCTTGTCGATCTTGCGGATGCGCACAGAGGCCTGAATGGATGGAATAATCAAGGCGGCCGCGAGGAGGATGGAGAGGATGATGGGGACGGTCTGGTTTTTGAAGAAGCGCGCATCGAGTCGTCCAAGAAGGGATTCTCGGTAGGCGTATGGAACGGCATTTCCCTCATGACCATAGTCGAGCGTCTTCGGCAGTACGTCCATCGCGGCGACTATAGCGAGTTCGTTTTGCGGCCGCGAGTACTCAAGCCACACTGTTATCGCTGCCAGTCAATAGTTCGTCCTTTAATCATGCAATTCATTCGTGTCTGTACTCAATTGTGTGACCATCGCCGCATGGAGATTCGATAGTGGATTCGAGTGAAGTGAGCCGGTCGTCGCCGAACGGCAAGGGGGACTCATGCTCGACGACGAACCGATTCCACTCGAAGAGTGTACGCTGACCTGGGCCGACATTGTGCCGGATCAGCGCGTGCTGGATGCGCCGATTGCCGAGTCGGGCGCGTACAAGCGGTCGCACGCTCGACACGACTGCACCAGCTCCAGCATTTGCCTCACCATTGAGCATTCATCCGGAAAGGTCGAGCACGTCGAGTGTCCGGTGATGAACATGTCGACCGGTGGTTTCGCGATTTTGTTTGACGGCGCTTTGCGAAAAGGTACACGCGGTACCGTCTCCTACCGCTCGGCGATGGGCAAGCCTGTGCAAGTGGCATGTACAGTGCTTCACTGTGCGCCGGTGGAAGAGGGGCGTTTCAAGCTCGGCCTGAAGCTGGACCGTCCGCTGCGAATTGAGGAGGCCCGCCCCGCGCGAACCGGCCACGGCCGCGAGGTGTCGCCGGGGTTGAGGCCGAGGAAGTTGAAGGCTATGCCTGCGGCACAGGAATAGCCGCCCAACCTACTAGGCCTGTTTTAGCGTGACATTCGACCACTCGCTTTTGACCTTTCCCCATCGGCTCCGTAAGGTACGACCAACACCCGATCAGGAGCCTTCTCGTTGGTCCGTACCATTTTCGCCGCCATTCAGCTCACCCGACCGGCCCAGTGGGTGAAGAACGTGTTTGTGTTTGGCGCGCTCGTTTTCGGTGCCCGGCGCGCGGACCCCACGGCCATCGCTCAATCCTTCGCGGCCTTCTGCATCTTCTGCATGTTGGCGGGGGCCGTGTATGCGTTTAACGACTTGCTCGATTACAAAGAGGACGCCCTGCATCCGACCAAGCGGCGGCGGCCCGTGGCGAGCGGGGCGTTGTCACCGGGGTTGGCCGGGCTGATCTCGGTCTCGCTCGCGGCCATTGGTGTGTACGTCTCCTTCAAACTGCCACAGAGTTTCGCGCTGACGGCGATCAGCTATCTCCTTCTAAACCTTTTCTATTCGCTGTGGGGTAAGCACCGCGTCATCCTCGACGTGATCCTCATCGCCATCGGGTTCGTGATTCGGGCTTTGGCTGGCGCGGCGGCGATCAACGTAGAAGTGTCGGCGTGGCTGGTGGTCTGCACGTTTACACTGTGCCTGTTCCTGGGCTTCGGCAAACGCCGCTGCGAAATAGCCGTGATGGTGAACGGAGACAACGCCAAGGCCCATCGATCCACGTTGGCTCATTACACGCCGGACTTGTTGAACCAGTTGCTCTCGGTGACGGGCGGTGGGGCGGTAATCACGTTTCTTTTGTACACGCTCGATCCAACGACGCCGTCACCGCATTCGATGGTCTTCACGACGCCGCTCGTGTTCTTCGCCATCTTTCGCTATGCATTCGTGATCGAGCAGGGCCAACTGACCGGGCCGACGGATGTCCTTATCCGCGATCGACCGTTTCTCATTACGGCGATTTTGTGGACCCTGCTGACCGGTGGCCTGATCGCCTACGGACCGGCCGTGGAGAAATATCTGCCACGCCTGCGCTACCCTGGTATGCCGCCGACGAGTCATACGCAAAACTGACTATCGCGATAGCGCGAGTTCGCCAATCAAAGGCGGTCCATGCTCCGCGCGCAAGGGCTGAGGGACGGTCGACCCAACGGGGATAAGTCGGCCAACGATCCCCAGTCCCATTCACATCAATAGACTTTGCCAATCACGGCTGATTCACCCGAAGCACGAAATTGCCCTCGGCACCCTGCCAGCCGCTGATGCGAATCCAGTAAGTCTGGTTGGCCACGATGGTGGATACGGTAACCGAGGAAATGGACTCGATTGGCACACAATAACCGTCGTCGTTGCAGCCACCTGGAATCTGGCTGCCGCCAGCGGACGGACAATTGTAATACACGACCATTATGGAGTCGTATCGGTAATTGTCATTGTCGATGGGCACATCATTGAGGGTAATACCTGGCGGCCCCCACGCATCACACATCGTAAACGTGGCCAGACCATTGAAGGTTGCCACCCACTTGTACCAGACGTCCTTGGCCGAATTGCAGTTGGCACCGCAATCAAATTCGCAGGACTTTGTGGGGCCGTCAGTGGTGGCGTAAAGCGTCGAGCCGCTGTAGATCGGGCCGGTGGTAATGAGTTGGGCGTTTGCGCAGAAATCGTTGAGCGGTTTGATCGGGCACGGACTGTTGCAATCGGCACCGAGGGTCCAGAAACCTCCCAGGTTCACCTCGCACGTCGGTCTCGTTTGTAGGGAACAATCGCCGTACTGACTCATGGGTGGATAGACGCAGCACTTTCCAAGCGGCAGGCCGCAGTCGAGGTTGTCGATCCGCAGGCCCGACAGGCAAAACGCGAAGTCGTTCGTGGTCAGGTCGAACGAATACCAATTCATCACCCCTGCAATCCCGCCCGGTTTCTGAGCGCTCATGCCGTCGCCGCCGAGGCTCGCTGTTTCCCAGAGCCACAGACAAGTGCCCGTGCTCTGATTCACGATCTCGATCCAGTAGCAGCCGCCGGGGGTGACCGAGACCGCCGCCGGCAGCGCCGCCTCGTATTTGAACCGCCGCACCGTGTTCTGGAGGTATAACAGGTCCACGCCGGTGTCGGTCTTGGTGATCGTGTTCAGTGCAGTCGGGCCGGAGAGAACCGCGCCCGGCAGCCCGGAGGCGTCGTCGTAGATCGTCACGGAGAAGTTGTCCGTCGAGTCGCCTCCCTGCGGAGCGCAGCCTAGCGAGCCATTGAAGTTGAAGTAATAGCCATACCAGCAGAGCGATGACAGACTCGTGCCGGTGACCACCTTGAAGTTGTCGGCACAGCGGTAGCCGCCGCCATAGGTCGCGGTGGATAGATCGCTGACCACGCCGATGTCGCTTTCGGATGGCAGGTGGCAGGCCGCCGAGTCGTCGCAGGCCGTCGCATTGCAGGGGCTGTCCGCGAGCAACAACGCCACGAAATTGCTGAGGTCGGCGAGGGTCACGGCGTAATCGTCATCCAGATCAGCCTGACAGGTGAAGGCGTCGTAGCATCCGAGGCTCGGATTCAATTCAATGGCGGGCTGTCCACCGTTGGCGATCGGCAGAAGTTGATTGATCCACGGGCGGATGTCACGGCCGTCGACACCGCCGTCGTTGTTCATGTCGCCTTTGCAACAGGTTGAAGTCAGCGTCGATGGCGGACTGCACGTCAGCGTGGCGTAGTACAGGCTGCCGCATGGCACACCGGCGGCGTAGGCCGGCGCGACCACCAGATACGCCCAGCCGGGGCAGAGGTCAGCCGAGGTGACGATAGTGCTGCATGGCCCGGGATTGAAGGTGTCGGCCGCAATGGTCTGGTCGGCGCAGTCGTTCGTCGGCGACTGGATGATGCGAATCGCCGCCGGGAAGGTCGCGTTCACTTCCCATGTCAGCCGCATTGGCTGGGTGATCTGGATGCGATACCAGTCGTTGTCGCGCGAATTGTCGTATGGTCCCTGGCAGGTGCTGCCTATGCAGTTGTCGCCGAACGGACAATCAGCCGTTGCGACACAAGGGGTATTCTTCCGGTAGGTCGCGGAAGTTCCACAATAGGTCTCGCCGCAGAAGATGGGTGTGAAGAGTTGATCCGCGATCACCGGTGATGAACAACCGGCATTGACGTGATCCGCATAGTTCAGACAGGGTTGGCCGGGCATAGTTTCCGGCTCGGGAATGGTTCCACCGGGGCAGATTACCGTGCACGAAGAACATGTGGCGACGCCGGCCACCTGCAACCGATATTCGACAGGCGCATTGCAGCCCTCGGCGCGAATCGGATCGAAGAACGGGCGGAGGCTGTCGCCGTTGATCGTCTGCTTTTCGGCACCGATGCCGATGTAGACCGTCTCGCCCTGTCGCACTTCGCCGGCCAACGGGGTTCCGCCCGCGTCGATGACTCTCACACAAACGCAGGTCGTCGGCTCGCCCAAGCCAAAACAGGGCACATGGCCGGTAGCGCCAACTGACAGTCCGTCGGTCGGGCCGCAGTCGAGCGCCCGGACAATCTCCGAACTGTTAAAGGCCGTTCCTATGCACGCCTGGGTGGAACTGGTTCCATCGCATTCGCCGGAGGTGAGGTTGAATCCACGATACAGGGCGAGCGCAGTATCCAGCGGTGTCAACCCGGATGCCAGCGGGTCGAGCAGGGAACCGCATGTGTTTATCACGATTCCGCTGCCGACCGGCGTGGCCGGCGGGACGACGTATTTGTAATAGATGCGGTTCGTCGCCGAACGAGTGATCGTGCCAAATCCACCACCGAAGAGGGTGTTGAGGTCCCAGGCGTTGAAACACGCCTCGCCCTCGGTCGGACACGGAAGGGTCGAGCAGCCGACCGCCACAACTTCGCCACCGGTTTGCGGCGGTGTGCGACCTTCGTAGAAGTCGGTTCGGTTACGGATATAGCCGCCCAACGTACCGCAGCACGTCGGACCGTTGGCCGCGGTGGCCAGCGGTGTAATCAGGCAGGTTCCATCGGGGAAGCAGCAGCGGCCCGTCTCACTCGACCAACTGAAGCCGGCCTGGGCCGTGGTGCAGATGAAATCGATACGGATGGTGCCGAGACCGAAGTCGTCCTCGGTCAGACCACCCACTCGAATCTTGTGGCACTGATTGGGAGTCACGGCCACGCCGGTGTTCTGCCCATAGATGAAGGGGCCGATGTTGACGATCGGCGGTCCTTCTTCCAAAGGAATCGGTACGATCGCACCATGCAGGAATAGACCGGTGCATTGCGTCGCCTGGGCCGCAAAACAGTTGATGATTCTTAGCATCTGCACCTTGCTGTTGAAACAGGTGCCCAAGGTGCTGACCACCAGACGCCCACTCGTGCAGCCACCCGGCTGTTGCGAGGTGTACTTGTACCAGACATCCTTGAAGACCTGAGTGCCCGCTCCGAATGACTGGCCTTCGGAACCGGCAAACGTGGTATCAAAGGTCACCACGCAGGTCGTGCAGGTCAGGGTTTTCTTGTTCGGGCAGGTGTCGTTGGCCGGCGCACCGGTACATGCCGAATTCGGGCAAGTGGTCCCCTCACCCTGAAAGTACAGCGCATCGCTGCCGGTCAGGATCAGGCACGCCAATCGTGACGTATCAACGCAGCCGGTGGTCGTGCAACAGGCACCAAGATCCGCCGCCGATGGAGCGCGCGTGCATGGCTCACACGTCAGCGCGTACTCATAGGGCAGGCCGCACAGAGCATTGGTGCCCAGCTTGGTCACCGAAGGGCGGGCACGCAGGAAATATCGGAACGGACCTTCGGGCCCGTTGCGACCGGGCAGACAAGCCGTGGCCACGGATTCATTGCACGCCGCAACCTGTGTCATGCTCACGTCGCCCGGATCAGTAGCCATAAACGTAGGGCAATTGACCCCCGTCGAGATTCCATTCGTTTGGCGGAGAGTAAACGATACGATGGCTTGGCTCGGAAACTTGCCTTTGACCGTCCACGTGACGCGAGTGTCTTGAGTCAGCGCGAGCATGTAATGATCGTCGTCCCGACGATTCTCAACGACCGGAGGGAATGATCCGCCCAAAAAAAACACGTTTAAGAATGTGTACGTGCCGGTTCGACCGCAGCCGCTGGCCGCAGTGGTGCAATTCAGGGGGGTCCAGAACGTACCGATCGCACGGGTGGTCAGGTTCTGACAGCCGCGGTTGGTCGTATCGATGTAGTTCGTAAAGCAATCCGGCTCCTGCTCCCTATTCGGAGGATTCGGGCCGGGAAATGCACAAGCCGTCGTGCAGGCGGCGCAAGGCGGTGCGTTGGCGCAACTGAGCGTACTCCAAGACTGCGTCAGGAAGTCGTTGCAACCGCTTTGGAGCACTCCGTCGGTGCAGATACCGTTGGTCAGATTGCAGCACGATCCGGCAGGACCGGCCGAGCCAAGCAGCGTGCAAGTAAAGCCGCCATGAAGGCCGGCGAAGATGAAAAAGTTGTCGCTGCAATCGCCCTGGCCGTTCAAGATGGCGAATGTAGCGGCTGTATTTCCGACGTCATTAATTTCCGTCGTGTCGCGGGCGATTTCCCACGCCGCGTCGGGGTTGTCCGATTGAACCAGCACCCAGAACTGGTCATCGTCCTCCAAATTGGGCGGATCAACTGTTAGCGTCTGCACCCGCTGAATTCCGTCGTTTGGTATGGCAAAGAAGTTGCCCTGCGAAAGCAGCGTCGCCCCGGGGTCTTCCGGGCAATCCGTCCAAACTTGCACGAGCAGGTTGTACGTAGCGGGGCCGCCCTGTGTGTATCCAAGCGTCCTGACTTGGGCCGCGCAGATAAACCGGTTCGGCGAGTTGGGCGGCAGCCTGCAATCGTCCGCCACATTGTCGGCACCCGGACCGCCTCCGAATAGGAACACCGATATCTGACTCGGCGGCAGATTGCGATAGGCAATGTTCTGACACGGCAACGCCGAGCGGATCGCCTCATCGACCGATGGATCCTCATACTTGGGATAATCAATCTGCTTGATCCGACTCGGATCAATCGGAGAGACGAACGTCATCCGCGTGGCGGGATCGACGGACTCCAACTCAACTGCGGACTTCGACGGCTGTCCCCAAGCCGGCAAATTGCCGCCAAGCAGAAACGCCAACGTACTCAATAACAGAATCTGATTAAGTACGATTGTTCGCCCGAATCGGACGGTACCCATCGTGTGTGCCTCCAGTCATTCCAAGAACGGTCGCCGCCCGGATGCCGGGCGTCGGACTGGATGCTCATTCTACCTCGCACGACTGCGATTACCTAACCAATATGGCATAAAGAAGAGGAACTATCTCGATAGGATTGTAATACTCGCTGTTTTCAAGACTTACGCCTCTTTTGATATGTTGAACTTCTTCACCCGATACCGCAGATTGTCCCGGCTGATCCCCAGCGTCCGCGCCGCCTTCGACTGGTTCCAATTGTTCTCGCGCAGCGCCTTCACAATCAACGCCTTCTCATAGCCCCAGAGCGACGACTCGGTCTTGCCCGTCTCGGCGAAGCTCTCCTCGCCCACGATCTCACGCGGCAGGTGCGCTGCCGAAAGGGCCACGCCGTCGGATAGCAGGACGGCCCGCTCCATCACGTTCTGCAACTCTCGAATGTTGCCCGGCCAGCGATAACTCGCCAGCAGCGCCATCGCATCGTCGCCCACCGACGGCTTGGCCACGCGAAGCTGCGTCGCAGACACCTGCATGAAATGATCCACCAGCAGCGGGATATCCTCCCGCCGCGCCCGAAGTGGCGGAATGTTGATCGGAAAGACGTTCAGTCGGTAGTACAGGTCCTCTCGAAACAGCTCCTTCTCCATCGCGGCCCGCAGATCGCGATTCGTCGCAGCCACGATGCGCACGTCCGTCGAAATCGTCTTCGTCCCGCCGACGCGGACAAACTCCTTCTCCTGCAACACGCGCAAAAGCTTGACCTGCGTGCTCAATGAGATGTCCCCGATTTCATCCAGGAAAATCGTGCCCCCATCGGCCATCTCAAATCGGCCCATCTTGTCCGCGTGCGCACCAGTAAAGGAGCCTTTCTCATGGCCGAACAATTCGCTCTCCAACAGCGTCTCAGGAAGGGCGGCGCAATTAATGGCGATAAAGGCCCGGTCACTGCGCGGGCTGGCGGTGTGAATCTGCCGCGCCGTAATCTCCTTGCCGGTACCGGTCTCGCCGAGCAGGAGCACCGTCGCCGTGCTGCCGGCCACACGATTCACCATGTCCATGACCTGCCGCAACGCGCCGGAGTTCCCGATCAGGGGCGACGTAATGCGCAGCGTCTCTTTAAGACTGCGATTCTCACGAACGACGTTCTGATGTTCCTTGGCGTTGTGTGCTCCGCTGGCCGCAAGGTTCGCGAAGAGTTGCAGCAGCGTCAGGTCTTCCTCGGCGTAACTGCCGCCGCCGATTTTGTTCAACACTTCGACGACGCCGATGACCTCGCCTTTGTAGACGAGCGCGGCGGCCAGCAGCGCCTTGGTCTGAAAGCTGCTCTTGGCGTCAATACCACGGAAAAAATCCTTGTTATCCCGCACATCACCGACAATGATCCCCTTGCCCGACGCCGCGACCTTGCCGGCAATGCCAAGCCCGGCGTCGAACTCTTCGCCAATCAGCGACGGCCCGCGATCCCCAACGGCCGCCATGAAGACCAACCGGTTGCGGCGCTTGTCGAGCATCATCACGCTCGAAGCCTCCGATCGAAGCACGACCGCAGCTTTCTGTGCGATGGCCTGGAGTACGTCGGTGAGATTCAACGATTCATTGATTGCCGCCGATGCCTCGACCAAGGCCGAGACGGTTCGCGGTGAGAGGCCTCGAAATGTTGCTGAATCCTGCACGAATGATCCTCGACTTAATGCTCAGTCAGTGGTAACTACTACCCACCCATCATAGTACGGGCAATTCTGCCCAGCCCACTACCCAGACCCTTCTTCGGTTTTCTGGGTAGGCGATTCCCCACTTTTCCCAAAACCGTCCTAGAATAAATGTGTTCTGGCATGAATCACTGAAATCGTTCGATATGTCATACCCAACCTTAATTTTGACCCACTGGGGAGTCAAGGGTAAGTTCACCCACTACCACATATGAGAACTACCGGCTAGTCGCACGATATTTACTGATACGGCGAACCCGACGAGAACCCCCCGCGTATGAACGGCAGGACCAAGGTGCACCGACCAGAGCCGGAAACACATACTGGCCCCGATGAAAGTCTCCTGGAGGGATTCCTCGCGGGGGACCACGAGGCCTTCGAGGCTCTGGTCCAACGGTACAGCCGTGACCTGTTCGTCTTCGTCTCCCGTTTCCTCCGTAATCCGGCGGCTGCGGAAGATGTCGTGCAGGACACCTTTGTCCAGGTGTATCAGTCGGCGGGCGGCTTCGACCTTTCGCGCCGGTTTCGACCGTGGCTGTACACCATCGCGGCCAACAAGGCCCGCGATCAGCTCCGTGAGCGCGTGCGAAAGCGCGAGGTGTCGATCAGCGGTGTCGCAGGTGGAGATTATTCCGAGGAGGTCAGTTATCTCGACTTCCTCTCCGACGACGAAACACGGCCCGGTGACGCCATCGAGGCCGAAGAAGAGCGCGATATCGTTCGCACGGTCGTCTCGGGAATGCCCGATCATCATCGGGAGATTCTGGTCTTGGGCTACTACCAGCGTCTCCCGTACAAGGAAATCGCGGAGATCCTTGCGATCCCGCTCGGCACGGTGAAGAGCCGACTGCACGCCGCGGTCGGTGGTTTCGCCGAGGCCTACAAAAAGGCGCTCAAGTCGCGCGGTCGCGACGACGCACAGGGGTGAGACACGATGGATGACAAATCCATGAGCAGGCAAACCGACGATCCGAATCAGCACGCCGACCTGATCGGCTACCACCTTGGCCTTTGTGACGAAGCCGATGCCAAGGCCATCGAGCACGCGTGGGGCACCGGCGACTCCCTGATCCAGGCGCGTGCCAAACTCTCTCGACTTCTGACCCCTCTTGATCGCGACGACATACCAGAACCTCCGGCCAATCTAGTCGAAGGCATTCTCGCCCGAGTCGCGCAATCGCAACAGACGCTTCCCTTCCGCCCCCTCTCGTCGGCAATGGAAGAAGGCGCAACGCGCGACACCTCTTTTATCTCGATGCGAGAACTGTTGAGTTTGGCGGCCGTCATTGCCATTTTCGTAGGCATCTTTGTCCCGGGCTATCGCACGGCTCGAATCAACTCTGAGCAAGCCATCTGCGCCAACAACCTGCGCGAAGTCGGCACAGGCCTGGCGTCCTACAACGAACAGTACAACTTCCCCATGCCGGCCGTCGGCAATGTCTTCTCGCAGGGCGCGTCGTGGGCACCGACAGACCAGCCCGGCACGCCGCGATACCGCAACTCGCAAAACACCTTCACGCTCGTCCGATTCAATTTCGTCCCGTCGCGTGCCTTCAATTGCCCCGGCCGTGAAAGCGACAAACCCATGAGCCTCGCGGGCCACGAACAGTACGACGACTTCCCAGACCCGCTCAATAACAGCTACTCCTCGCAGCTCGTCACGCAACAGTTCAATCAAGAATCGTTCCTGCCAAACGCCCCGACTGTCTCCGATCTAACACCACTGCTCAACGATCAACGCATCCTCAACACCAACGGCCCGATTCCCATCAACTCCACCAGCCATCGCGGCCTCGGCCAGAACGTCCTCACCCGCGACGGCCGCGTCATCTTCTCCAAGACACCTCTCGTCGGCATCGACAACGACGACATCTACCGCGTCATCGGCGTACAGAGATACACCGGCATGGAGCGCCCCCAATTGCGAAGCGACGCCTTTTTAGTGCCGTGATACAAGTGCCGCCGCTGTCGGCAGACGGACTCCCATCTCCACGAACTGCTGATCTACCTGCCCCGCCCAATCCCGATTTGCCTTCGGGCTGGCCGGGCTGGGGTGAAGAATGCTCTCAATCTGAATCTCGCGGCCATGGAGTGCATCACGCGCTCGGTCGGCGGCGAAGTGACCCACGCCAATTACGAGCGACGGCTTCAAGCCCTCAACCGTCCGCACCAGCGCCAGATCACAGGCTTCAATGATTCGCTTCCGCGCCGCGATCGGCAGCTTGTCGGGCGTGAGATTCTTCCCCGAGATTTCCATGAAGCAGAGCGGGCAATAGTTGGCGATGAAGAATCGCTGGAAGAATCGCTTCGGCGTACTGAATCGCGCCTTCGCCCAACCCCATAGCCGCGCCCCGCTCACCTCACTCCGCCGGCAGGCCAGCCCCTGCACCGGCCGCTTCGGATGTTCACGCGGCGGCTTCCCCACGACTGCATCAATCTCCATCCACTCGCGCACGAACTCGACTTCGCCAAACGGAATTCCCGTCTGCGCCATGCCCCACGGCCCCGGGTTCATTCCGAGCATGAGAATCTCGCGCGGGCCTTGGCCGAATCGCCGAACGTATTGTTCGTAGCAGGCTCGCGCGTAAACCAGCGGGTTATAGACATACGCCACAGGTGGTCCGAATTGAATCGGCTTCAGATCGGCCGTGAGCGAATCGGCAATGGCGAGTAAGTCCATCGGTCGATTGTACGAGGATGCAACGTCCGGAACAGTACCCCCGACGAATTGGTGGCGGCGTTTGTGTACGTTAAACTAGGGCGAGGAAAGAACAACGCCGCGAGGGGAAGCCCACATTGGATTACGACACCTGCTTTGAGACCCTCGGCGTGGAGCAGGGCGCGACGCTTCGCCAGATCCACTCTGCTTATAAGCAGTTGGCCCTGAAGCACCACCCCGACCGCGCACCAGACGACCCCGACAGCCACGAAGTCTTCATCCGCGTCACCGAGGCGTACTCCATTCTCAAGAACGCCTACTACACAGCGAAGGGTGTCCCGCATCGGGCGCGCATGCGAAAATGTCATCGCTGTGGCGCACTCGGCGATTTGCTCCGCGGCCTCGACGGCGGTCGTTATTGCCCCGAATGCCTGCTCGGCAAGCGTCGCAAGATGCTGCCCATGCCGAGCATGGAGACGATTCGCTGCATCGGCGTCTTTGTGTTGCAGGCGACGGCCATCGGCTTGGTCGTGCGAGCCAGCGTCTTCGGCGGTCGCGGTTTGTTCTTACTGGCCGGCGCGCTGTGCGTGGCCGGAATGGGGCTGCTGGCGTATCACGTCTGGTCGGCGGATGTGATTGAGAAGTGATGCACCCCAACCGATAACAGGACCTTCCAATGCAAAGTGTACCAGTACCAAGTGATTGGGGTTGGCGTATGGTGATCCGTCAGTATTTGTGTTGATTCTGGGGCTGGATTTTGATTTTGTCAGTTGAAAACTGGTAAACTACGGGAACGAAAATCCTTCGTTTTACTGAGAGGACTTGCAAATGGTTTATTCTTCGATTTCCGAATCGTCCGTTATCCGGTTGGTTCGCTTCATCGCGTTTTCTCTGTTATTTGGCTGGTTGTTGCCTGTGATACAACCGTCGAGTGCTCGTGGTGACTGCTGCAACCTCGCAGCACCGCCGGCGCAGACGGATGTCCCGGACGATGCCTTCACGGACAGCAACGGCGACGGCATCGATGGGATGCGATGCGGGCCGATCTTTGTCGCGCTGACCGGGAGCGACACCAATCCCGGGACGATCGAGTTGCCCATGCGAAACGTCGGCGCAGCCATCGCCGCGGCAAAGACCTTTACTCCGCCACGAGCCGTCTATGTCTCCGCCGGCAACTACGACGAAACCGTGGTCTTCCAGGACGGCGTCAGTGTGTATGGCGGCTACGACGCGACGGCCGGTTGGACGCGAAACAACATCAATGTTTCGCGCATCCGCGGTGCTCGGCAGACGTCATTCGCTGACAACTTCACGGTGTTGACCGAATTGGATCGCTTGACCATTTCGGCTCAAACAGCCGCTGCCACGCGAGAAGTGTCAGCAGCGATGGTCGCTCGCGGAAATGCGGTGGGCACGCTGAAGCTAAATCGATGTACGCTCCAGGGCGGTCCGACACTTGCGGGATTTCCCGGTACAAACGGTGCGCCTGGTTCAACGGGCAATGCAGGCAACAACGGCGGCCCCGGAACTTGCAACGGGCCTGCCGCGCCAGGCGCGGGCGGCACGGGCGGCGCAGGGGCCGCACCGGGCGGCAACGGTGGCACCGGCGGACCGTCGGGGGGCAACGGTTCAAACGGTGCTCCTGGGTTCGGCGGAACACCCGGCGGATTTGCGGGTGGCGCGGGCGATCCGGGTGGCGATGGGACCACTGGAGCGGGCGGCGCATCGGGCACCAACGGCGCGGACGGCGCAGGCGGCACGCAGTTTTATGGTTCGGGAGTCTCAGGCGGTGCGGGATCATCGGGCAATGGCGGCGGTGGTGGTGGTGGCGGTGGTGGCCAAGACTGTGTCTTCTGCGGCGAAGGACCGGGTAACGGCGGTGGTGGCGGCGGGGCCGGTGGTCCTGTCGGCTCACTAGGAACGGGCGGAACTTCGGGCGGCTCGTCGTATGGACTGCTCCTACAGGCGGGCCAACTGACATCAGTAGCCGGCAGCTTCCAAGGTGCCAGCGCCGGCAACGGCGGCGTTGGTGGCGTGGGTGGCAATGGCGGGTCCGGCGGAGCAGGCGGCATTGGCGGAACCACGTGCCCTTCAGAAGTCGGCGTCGGCGGTAATGGCGGCGCTGGCGGGTCCGGCGGGCGCGGCGGCCACGGCGGCGGCGGCGCGGGTGGAAACGCCATCGCCATCTTGATCGAAAACGGCGGCACGTTCGTCAACGGCGGCTCGAACGGATTCTCATCGGGCGCACCGGGTGCCGGCGGCCTCAGCGCTGGCAACGCGGGCGTGAACGGCATCTCCGCGGGGACGTTCACGCGTGTCCCTCTCTCGCCCATCGTCATCGACCAAACACCGACGGCCACACACGTGCGCCTCTACTGTCGTTTCGGGCTTATCGGCCAACTTCGTTCACCCGTCACGGGCGACTCAGACATCGGCGACACGTTCACCTACACCCTCCTCGGCGGCTCGCTGGACGGCACACCGCAGCAAGTGGGTCAGCAGTTCCGGTTCACGCCGAACGCGGGGTTCGCTGGTTATTCTTCGTTTCCGATACGCGCGACGGATGCGCTGGGTCACACGCGCGATGGACTGGCCGTTGTGCTGGTGGTCCCGGACATCGTGCCGATCCTGTTGGAGACCGACCTCGATCCGGCGCACATCTGCCTTTGCGATTTGAATCGCGACGGTGTGGTAAACGGAGCAGACATGCAGGCGTATGTGAACCTGCTGTTGCTTTTGTAGCGTGCTGTTCCACGGTGGGCTGAAGTCGTGCTCACGGGAACCGGGTAGAAAATGAAATGGCGCTGCGCGTCGCAAAGGGTGAGCGGACGCAGCGCCATTTAGTTGCGGCCGAGTGGGCGCTCGGCCGCAGCGGGGCATAAAGGGTTGGGCTGGGCAGCCCAACCGTTTGGGGGGCTTCGCTAACTCCTGATCGGACCATGCACGGCAGCTTGCCAGTGGGCCAACGGCGACCATGATCTTCCATTGGATTGATACGCACCCACCAGTGGCCTAGTCAAACGGTAGTTGGAGAATCCCGAAAATGGGGGGTTTTGGCGGGCCAGGAGGCGGGGACGATTCATATCGGCCCGCAGGATGGGGCAGGTGTTCGTGTATCAACGCAATGCGTTGGGGGAACCTGGCGATAACATCTCGGCGTGGAACTTAGTCCGCTACCGTGTGATCCTTCACGATGACCCACGCGCCGTCGATCTGTCGGAAATGCAGGAAAAACCGTCCTGTGTGCTGGCCGTCGGGAGTTTGGTGACGATAGTGGCCTGACACCTCCGCTTCGCCGGGATTTCGCTCAGACACACACACGTCGGAGAATTGCAGACGGCCCATCTTTTCCGCGGTGGCATACTTCGCTCGATACCGATCAAGCGTCGCCTGCCAGCCATGCGTGACGCTGCCCGTGGTGCTGAACTCCATCGCATCGGACTTCCAGTAGCCCGTCATAAAACCTTCGAGGTCGCCGTGGTTCCATGCGGCCACCTGTTGATCGAGCACGCTGCGAATCCCTGGATGATCTGTAGGGGCCGAGCAGCCTGGCGACCCCATGAGCCAGATCATTCCCATTGCGATAGTGATCTGTTTCGTGGGCATCGGCTCACTGTAGCCTCGCACTTGACCAGCCGCCAACCGACCGGTCTTGACGGCCTGATCAACTTGTATGACGTGTTCGATTCGCCAATAATCGTCCCTAACAAGAATAGAGATTCCATGCCGCCGACCGAATCCAAATCGTACGATCCCGCGTCCATTGAGAAGGATGTCTTCGCCCTATGGCAGGAGCGCAAGGCGTTTGAGGCCGGGCCGAAGGATGGCCGCGATCGCAAAGTCCCGTTTTGCATGGTCATCCCGCCGCCGAACGTGACCGGGGCGCTGCACCTGGGCCACGCCCTAAACAACACGCTGCAAGACATCCTCATCCGCCAAAAGCGCATGGCCGGGTTCAACACGTTCTGGCTCGTCGGCACCGATCACGCCGGAATCGCCACGCAGGCCACGGTCGAGAAGACGATCCGCAAGGACGAGGGCAAGAGCCGACACGACCTCGGCCGCAAGGAACTTGTCAAACGCATTTGGGAATGGAAAGTGAAGTTCGGCGGGCGCATCGTCGAACAGCTTCGCCTCATGGGCTGCTCCTGCGACTATTCGCGTGAGCGATTCACGCTGGACGACGGCTGCGCCAAGGCCGTGCGCGAGACATTTTTCAAGCTGTTCCGCGACGGCCTCATCTATCGCGGCAAGCGGCTGGTCAACTGGGATACGCAATTGCAGACTGCCGTGGCGGATGACGAGGTTTATCACGAGGCGGTCAAAGGGCACTTCTACCACTTCAAGTATCCGATTGTTGGGGAGCGTGGGCCTCTGGCCCGCACGAATTCCGATGAACGCGCGGGCGGGACGCCCGCACTCCCCGCTGAACCAACACACGTCCACATCGCCACCACGCGCCCCGAAACGATGCTCGCCGACACAGCGGTGGCCGTACACCCCGATCCTGCGGCGGTGATGGAGAAGCGCGCCGCCGAGCTGCGCGAAAAGTTGAAGGAGGCGAGCGACAAGGACCGCCCCGACGTGCAGGTAGCCATTGATGATCTTGTTGAACGTCAAAAGACGCTCTTGCCTGTGCTCGTGAAGCTGCGCGACATGGCGAAGGCGAATCAAAAGATCATGCTGCCGCTGATGAACCGCGAAATCCCGCTCATCTGCGACGAGTGGGCCGACCCGACGCTGGGCACCGGCTGCGTGAAGATCACACCGGCGCATGATGCAAACGATTACGAAGTCGGTCGACGCCATGACCTGCCCATGATCAACGTCATGACCCCCGACGGGCGCGTCAGCGACGAAGGCGGTGCCTACAAGGGCATGAAGTTCACCGACGCGCGGAAGAAAGTCGTCGAGGACATGGAGGCCCTCGGCCTCGTCGAGAAGATCGAGGATCGCATGATCGACCTCGGCCATTCCGACCGCAGCAAGTCGCCGATTGAGCCGTACCTGAGTGATCAGTGGTTCGTGCGGATGGGTGACCTGGAGCCGGAGCACGCGGCGAAGATCGATGGCCTGCGGCACAAGGCACCGGGGCTGGCGCAGATGGCGATAGACGCAGTGGCGCGCGGCGACGTGAAGTTCCACCCCGCGCGCTATGAGAATACTTACGGTGATTGGCTCGGCGAAAAGCGAGATTGGTGCATTAGCCGACAGCTATGGTGGGGGCATCGGATACCGGTGTGGAGAACCATGCTCACGTTAAGTGAGAAAACGTGGAGCTCGGTCATGCATACCGGTGGCAAGTTCTATCGTATCCTAAGCGGTGAGTTTGGAGACGAAAACTCGATTTGTATTCATATGCGCCGCGCACACGATGATTTGGTGGTGCGAGACCCGGCGCGCGACATGCGGGAATACACTCCTGAATATCAAGGGTGGTACTCTGTCAATCTGGCTTTTAAAGACTTGCCTTCGCCGGAGTTGCAACAGGTTTTGGACGACAGCGGATTCGAGCAAGACCCCGACGTCCTCGACACATGGTTTTCCTCCGCACTCTGGCCGCACTCCACGCTCGGCTGGCCGGGTGCTTCCGCGCCGTCCTCAGGACTCAAGTCTCAAGACTCAGGACTTCTCTCCCAGTTTTACCCCACCCAAGTTCTCTCCACTGCGCGCGAGATCATCACGCTCTGGGTCGCGCGAATGGTGCTGACCGGCCTGTACAACATGGGCGACGTGCCGTTTACCGACGTGGTCATTCATGCCGTCATTCAGGACGGGCAGGGCCGCAAGATGAGCAAGACGGCCGGCAACGGCGTCGATCCGGTGGACATCATCGAGGAGTACGGGGCCGATGCCCTGCGATTTACGCTCGCCGACCTCGCCACGGAAACACAGGACATTCGCCTGCCGGTGAAGCCGAAGAAGCTGCCCGACGGCCGCTCGATCAACATCAGCGAGAAGTTCGAGAAGGGGCGGAATTTCTGCAACAAGCTGTGGCAGGCGTCGACCGGCTTTGTCATGCGAAATCTCGACGGCTATTCGCCCAAGCCGCTCGACCCGGGGTCGTTGCGGCTGGAGGATCGCTGGATCCTCTCGCGCATGACGGCCTGTCAGCAGTCGCTCGACGCGGCGTTGGAGAAGTACCGGTTCAGCGATGCGGCCGGCGCTGTGTACCACTTTATGTGGGATGAGTATTGCAGTTGGTACATCGAGATGACGAAGTCGCGGCTCAACCAGCCCGAAGCGCCGGCGAGGGAGTCGAAGACGACCCCACCCCAACCCTCCCGTTATCAAGGGGAGGGAGCGGGAGACCGCGCCACGGCTCAGCAAGTTCTCGTGTACGTGCTGGATCGCCTGCTGCGCATGTTGCACCCGTTCATCCCGTTCGTCACCGAAGGCATCTGGCAGGAATTGAACAAGATTGCTCCGCAACGCGGACTCACAATCCTCTTCGACGCCGCGAAAGATGAACCGGCGCTGATCACCGCGCAATGGTCGAGCATCGAAACACGATTGCGAAGCACCGAGATTGAATCAGAGATGGACCGTCTGCACGGCCTCATCAAGGGCGTGCGCGACATCCGCGCCGACGTGAACGACTATCGCGGCAAGGCCAAGCAACCATCGGTGCGAACGCTGGCGAAGGTCGTGGTGCGGGCCGATGTGGATACGACACACCTGATTGATCGTTATCGCGCGTTCGTGACGCCTCTGGCGGGGTGCGATGTGCTGGAAGTGGGACCAAGCGTGGCGAAACCGGCCGGCGCGATGAGCCGCGTACATGCGACGATGCAGGTGTATGTACCCGTGGCGGATTATGTCGATCTCGGCGCGGTGAAGGTTGCCGAGCAGGCGAAGCTGGACGAGTTGCGCACGGTGTTCGAGCGCGAGACGGCAAGAATGTCGAACGAGGACTTTGTCAAGCGCGCCGATCCCGGAGTCGTCGCGCAGGCAAAACAGCGCGCCGCCGACCTGTCAAGCCGGATTCTCATGATCGAGCAGCATCTCGCGGAATTGTCGTAACCTGCCACGCGGTGAAGCACTTGCGCACGCGCTTGCAATCGCCCGCGCCGTTCTGTACGCTGGGTCTTGGCGTTTTTTCATGGAGCCGCTGGTATGGAAGTGCGGGTCGATCTTGCCCGGATCGTCATCCAGGACACGAGCGATCAGCAGATCATCTTCCTGCGTGAGCGCGACGGTACGCGTGAGTTCCCAATCGTCATTGGCGATTCGGAGGCCTGTGCGATTGATCGTCGGCTGAAGAGCTACAAGAAAGCGCGGCCGATGACGCACGACCTTTTGGCCGACGTCATCGACAAGCTCCATGGCGAAATGGAAAAGATCGTTATCTGTGACTTGAAGAACCATACGTTCTTCGCGAGACTTGTGATTCGCGTCGGCTCCGAAATGATCGAGGTGGATTCGCGTCCGTCGGACGCCATTGCCATCGCTGCCGGGACCGAGACGCCGATCTTTGTGGAGGATCATGTCCTCCGCGAAATCTGCCGCGAATAGAGTCGAACGAAGGGCGACGAAGAGAACGGGCTGCGTACTGTCATGATCTCTCAGAGCACTTCTTTTGTGACGTCCTCGCGCCTCGCCGAAAACATACAATCGTTTCAGACGGCGCATCCAGTGGTGGATGGCTCCGTGGTGAGCGTCCGCGCCCCGGCCGTGGCCGATGTGATGGGCGGCATCGCCGAGGAGAGCGGTTCTCCGGTGCTGACGGCGACGTTGTCGATGTCATTTGCGGTGTCGATGTGGCGCATCGCGGGAGATTCGATTCGATTGCGTTTGATTCCCGAAGGCGGCGAGGGGTCGGCGCATGATTTCGGCATCTCACTTTCGGCGTTGGCCGTGCCAGTTGAACAATCAGCGGCAATCGTGGATGCGTGCAAGAAGGGCGGGGGCGAATGGGCGGCGTCGGCGTGTCTGGCTGTTCAGCGAGCGTTGAACCAATCCATCGTCACACGACCGACCGGCGGCTGGGCGATCTTGTTACAGACGGATTTCCCGGCGGAGGTTGATCTCGGTCGGCATACCGTTGTCGCGGCGGGGGTGATTGAGGCGTTGACGCGATTGGAGAATAAGCCGACGGATCGCGCGACGAAGGCGCGGCTGTGCTCCGATGCGGCGTCCGTGATCACCGGCCTGCAAAGCGTTCGCACAGCGTTGACCAGCCTGAGCGGCGCGGCTGATGGCTCGCTCTTGCAGATTCGATTTCATCCGCAGCCGGCGGGCGATGCGGTGGCCCTGCCGGTCGGCGCGATGATTGTCGCATTGCGAACAAGCCTGGCTCGACCCGTCACCCAGGAGCGGTTGATCGACACGCGGCTCTGCGCCGAGATGGGCCAGCGGATCATTCTCGGTTATCACGGCGGCGATGGGCAACCCGGTGCCCCGCGCATCGAGCGGCTGTCCTCGATCACGCCGAACGAATTCGTTGAGCGATTCAAGGATATCTTCCCGCAGAAGATCACCGGCAAGCAATACACCGCGAAGTTCGGCGAGCTGCGCGGCGTCAACGGTCACCTCGCTCCTGACGATGTGTACAAAGTTCGCTCACGGGCCGAGCATCATATTTATGAGAATCGCCGCGTCCATGAGTTTTCCAACTGCATCAGCCGTGCCCGTCGGTCGAACTCGCTGGAGGCCATGATCGAGGCTGGCGATAAAATGTACGCCTCGCATTGGAGCCACAGCCAGCGCTGCGGCATCGGCGGCGTCGAAACGGATCGGCTTGTGACCTGCATTCGCAAGTATGGTCCGGCTGCGGGGCTGTTCGGTGCCAAGGTCACCGGCGGCGGCTGCGGCGGCGAGATGGTCGTCCTGATGCGGGATGATGCCGCAACTCACACGTCACTGGCCAAGGCCGTTGCAGAAGCCCAGTCGCTCTCCAACCGAAGTATCCACACAATTCGGGGAAGCCTGGCCGGGGCCGAGTTGGCGACTGTGTAGCGGCAAAGCGAACACACCACATCATCAGTTGTTCTTGATTATTAATTCGTTCTTAGAAGGGATCGTCTTCATTGCGACGAGGATCCGCTCCGCGGCGTGGCCGTCGCCGTAGGGGTTTTTCAGGCGGGGGAAGCTTTCGCGGAACATGGGGTCCAGTGCGGCGGCAAGGATGTCGGCGATTTCATCACGCTCAATCGCCGCATGCAGTACGTTGTCGGCGTGGATGCGGCCTTGCTGGCGGTCGCCGATGTTGACGACGGGGATGCGGAAGCTGGAGGACTCGATGATGCCCGCGCTGGAGTTGCCGACAAGGGCGGTGGCGTTGTACAGGCAATTCCAGAACAGCTCCTGCGAGAGCGACGCCTTCAGCACCGTGTCCGGTCGAAGAGACGCGAAATCCTGTAGCGCTGAGTTGACGGCGTCGTGTCCCACGTCGGCGTTCGGGCCGAGCACGAGTACATTGCCTTTCCACGCATGAAGCCCTCCGAGCACCTGGTTGATCTGCCTGTCGGGGGGAAGGTCGCAAAGCGTCTCCGGGTGGTAGGCGAGCACGAGCGTCGGCTGTGAGAGATCGAGACCGATCTCTCGGCTGACGGCGTCGACGGGCGACGGTTTGAATCGCGCCAGATCATCCAGTGCCAATGCCCCGACGGTGTGAATCCGCCACGGTTCTTCGCCCATGTGCAAGATTCGTTCGGCGTGCTCGGACAACGCGGGAAAGTGTAGATGGGCCAGCTTCGTGATGGCGTGACGGCAGGCGTCGTCGATCGCGCCGTGCGTCGAGTCGCCGCCGTGCAGGTGGGCGATGGGGATGCGATGGATCGTGGCGGCAAGGGCGACGGCGAGCATCTCGGGGCGGTCGCCGAGAACGAAGACAAGATCGCACTGCGACGCTGCGAGGGCGCGGGAGAACTCCGTCACGGCTTGGCCGGTCGATCGTGCCACCTGCGTTGGGGAGTCACCCTGCGCGAAGTGCTTCACGTCGAACAGCTCGACATTGCTCAATCTCTCAAACGCGGTGCCCGTGCAGCCAAACGACTCGTCGTGGTGCGTGCCGCCGACGAGGCAGGAGATGGTCCATTGGTCGTTGGCCGACAGGGCGCGGAGCAGCGGTTGAAAAATGCCCGCATCGGCGCGGCTGGTGGAGACACATGCGATGCGCTGAAGCCACGACGCAGACTCGGGTCGTTTGGGCTTTGCGGTGGCAGGAGGCGTTTTGAGCGTGGTCGGCATGGGCAATCTGGAGCGACAACGAGACGGTTGATCCGGCGACACATGCGACGACATTCACCCGCGCCTACTCGATCCGCACGCGGGCCGGTGGGGCGTCGGGGTTCGTGGCCAGCTCTTCCAGCCGGTCGATTTGGCGTCGCAATACATCGGCCTGCGGCGAATCCGGATAGCTCTCGATGACGCGTTTCGCCAGGGCCGTCGCCTCTATATATCGACCGTGCTTGGCGAGGGCCATGATTTGAGCTTCCATCTGCTGACGGGCCTCGATTTCGGCGTTGGTTTCGAGGGTCGGGATTTGCATTCGTAGGGCCTCGGCATCATCGCTGCCGGAGAACCGTTCGATAAACGTGTGCGCGGCGGCGAGGGCCTCGCTCCACCGACGGCGGGTCACAAATCGCTGCACCTCGGCGTACATGCGCCGTTGCTGTTCGTCCTGAGCCTGGCGGTAGTCGCGCTCGATTCGGAGCATGAGGTGCCGGGCCTCGGGGCTGTCGGGGTGCTGCTCCTGGAGGAATTGTGCCCGTTGCCGAGCCTGCGACCAGGCCGACATGCTGATGAGGTCCGTCACTTCCTGCGTCGCCTCGGAAATATCGCTCGACTCGCGCCGGCGGCGAACGGATTCGATGCGGCCCGGCAGTGCGGTGACTCGGCCGTCCGATGGGTGACGACTGCGAAGGGTCGCGGATAGTTCGCCGGCTTTGTGGAACTCACCGGCGGCCAAGAGATCGTCCACGCGCTCCAAGGACTCTTCGAGGTCGATGTCGGTCGTCGATTCGTCGCGCGGACGGCTGCCGTTGCTTGATTGGTCAACGCGCTTGCGTAGGGCCTGTACTTCGGTCAGCAACTCGTGCCATTGCGCGGCGGTCGGCGTGTCGGTGCGGATGGGCAGCGTGTCCGAGCCGATATCGGTTGCGAGATCCGGGGGCACGCTCAACTCATCGAGGGCCTTGGCGTTCTCGGTGTGCTTTGCTTCCAGACGGGACAAGGAATCCTGTAACTTACCAATCGTGTGGAGCAGTCTGGCAAGGACGATGTACGCCCCGGCTATGGCGATTCCGACGATGAGTGCCGCGGAAACCACGAGTGAGCGTGTCACCGTCGAGAGGTTCGATGTGTCGTGCTTCGTCAGAACAATGGCGACACCCGCGACGGTGACTGCACCGACGACCATCGCAATGGCGTACATCGAAATCGATGACCGCTTCCGGCTGGTTGGAATCACAGGTTGTGACGGATGGTCACTCATGGCAAATTGGTGAGAATGAACAAGGTCCACCCGGCATGGGTCGGTGGATCCAACTGCCCCAACTAGATGGTAGCCAACGGAGGGAGCGAATCAAGGATGTGGATTGTCGGGCTGCCCCGCAACGCTACCATGCCGATATGACGTACCCGAACGAGATCACCATACGCCCGATATCCCGGCCGATTGACCGAACGTTTTGTCTGCCCGGCAGCAAGTCACTGACGAATCGCGCCCTCTTGGTTGCGGCACTGGCGCGGGGGACATCGGTGTTGTCGGGCATCCTCATCGCGGACGACACGCGATTGATGGTCGATGCGCTGGTCATGCTTGGCGTCCATGTGGAGGTGGATGTGGCGCGGCGACGGGCCGTGGTGTATGGGGTCGGCGGGTTCTTTCCGAATAGTGAGGCGGAGCTGGAGTGTGGGAATGCGGGGACGGTGATTCGGTTTCTCTCGGCGGCGTGCGCGGCAGCGGTGGGCGAGTTTCGATTGGATGGATCGCCGAGGATGCGCGAGCGGCCCATTGGGGAGTTGGTGAATGCACTGCGTGATCTTGGGGCGGCGATTCGATATGAATCGGTGGAGGGCTTGTGCCCACTTGCGGTGTCGGGGAAGGGTTTGCGTGGTGGGCAAGTGACATTCGAGCGGCCCATCTCCAGCCAATTCGTGTCGGCGGTGCTGCTGGCGGCACCCCGGGCGGCGAACGACGTGATGATCCGCGTGGAGGGCGGCTTGCTCAGTGCCCCATATGTGCGGATGACGCTCGACGTGATGCGGGCCTTCGGCGTCGAGGTGATTGATGACACGATGTCGAGCTTCATCATTCCCGCGCCGCAGGCCTATCAAGCGCGGGAGTATCCAATCGAGCCGGACGCATCAGCGGCGTCGTACTTCCTGGCGGCTGCAGCGCTGACCGGCGGGCGCGTGACAGTGAAGGGGCTGGGCAAGGGCAGCGCACAGGGGGACATCGGGTTTGTGCATGTGCTCGAACAGATGGGCTGCGCGGTGGACCAGGGCGACCAGTACACGACGGTGCATGGACCGGCGGATGGGCGGTTGCGCGGTGTCTCGGTCGATCTGGGCGACATGCCGGACGTGGCGCAGACGCTGGCCGTGCTGGCCGCGTTTGCCGAGGGGCCGACGCACATTCGCAACGTCGGCAGTCTGCGTGTGAAGGAGACGGATCGGTTGTTCGCGGTGTCGCGGGAGCTGGCCCGGCTCGGCGTGGAAACCGAAGTGACGCAAGATTCCATCGTGATTCGACCCACGAAGCGGCCGGCGGGAGCAATGATAGAGACGTATGACGACCATCGGATGGCAATGAGCTTCGCGCTGGCGGGGCTTCGCGTGGATGGGGTGGTCATTAAGAATCCCGGTTGTGTGAGCAAGACGTTTCCAGAGTTTTTTGAGGTGTGGGGGGAGCTGTAGCGCGGGATGCGATTTGAAAAAAAGAGGGGCCGCAAAAGAGTGCAAAAGCCCGCAAATGCCCGCAAAATCGCACAAACGGATTGCACTTTTTCGCGAGGGGGGGAACAAGAGAAACCACAGATTTCGCCGATGGCGCCGATTGGGTTGGGGCGGGGAATGAAGGCACGAAGCCACTCAGGCACCCGCCGCGGCAGGTAAACTGCGGCACTGAGGGGAGGAAGGGGTTGCTGCGCAACGGGGGTCCGCCCCGGCGGATCTGCGACATGGTGGGGCCTCCTTTCGATGGGCCGGGTGTTACTAACATATACCTAACTAATATAGCACGGGTTTGGGCGGAGGCAAGGGGAATTCTCAAATATTTTTGTGGCGTCGTGCTGAATTGCGGCAGTTTGTCCGATGATCGCGCAAGTCTTTGCATCTGCGGGAGTTGCGTGGCGATGTCGTGTTCGTAGTCGGTTCGCGGGACGGGATTCCCGCAGGGGTGGGTGTCCGACGCGGCGGATCTTCGACGCGAAGGGAATCTCGCACCAGCGGCAGAAATGCTCGGCGCAGCCTCACGGCTAAACGAGGGGACGCATCACGGCGCACGATCAATCGTTGGTGAGCAGGCGGGTGACGAAGGGGGGGATGTCGGCGTCGCTGACGATGCCTTCGCCGGTGAGGTCGGCGGCGCAGAGCGATGGGCTGACAGGGTCGTGGTTGATGAGGGCGGCGATGAAGGGGGCGATGTCGAGGGCGTTGACGGATTGGTCGTTGTTGAGGTCGGCGGAGCCGGTGGGGAAAACGGTGAGCGTGGCCTTATGCGAGATATCCGCGCCGCAGTCGGCGAGTTTGACGTAGCAATCGTAGTCTCCGGTGTCAGCGGGTTGGGCGTGGAGGAAGACGAGTGTGGGGGATTGGGTGCCGAGGGTGTCGGCGGAGTCGGCGAGGGGCGTGCCATTTTTTCGCCATTGGTAGGTGATGCTGCCGCCGCGCGGGTCGGCGGCTGCACGAAGGGAGACGGTGCTGCCCTGGCAGACGCTGGGCGAGGCGGGTTGGCTGGTGATGAGGCCGAGGCAGGGGTAGTCGCCGATGCGGAGGAACCAGACGTCCTGCTCGCCGTTGAAGGTGGCGGCGTAGGCGAGGTTGGTGCCGAGATCGTCGGAGACCATGTGGTAGTAATCCCCGATTTTCCGCTGAATCGGCCAGCCGACGGAACTGTCCCAAGCAGGGGAAAGTTGTTCATTGGGTGACCAAGTGAGGCCACCGTCGGAGGATGAGGAGTAGTAGAGTTCAGAGATGTTGCGGTTGTTTGGGGAATGGCGCGTGTCGTTCCAAATGATGTCGATGCGGCCGCTGGGGGCGACCGACATGGTGGCAAACCAGTGGTGGATGAAATTGGTCGAGGGGTCGCTATTGATCTGAATTCCCTGACTCCACGTCTCACCTCCATCCGTGCTTCTGGAGAACTGTACGTCGGTGCGAATTGCGAAATTAGAATTCGTCGGTCTAACGGTGCATGCGTAGTAGACATAGCCAGCGTTTGCTGAACTGGAAGGATCAATAGCGACCCAAGGTTGGCCGAGTAGCCCCACAGGATTCGGTCCTCCGGACGCCGCAAAGCCTTCCGGCAGAACATCTGCTTCGTTCGAGAACGTCGGAATGGCGTCAGGATCTTGTACATTGAGCGACTTAACTACGATTGGCGGCCCGATTTCTGGTGCCCGGAAACCAGCAATCCAAACCGCGCCATCTGTGCCTACCGCAATTGTTCCGTAATATGGAATGTTCCAACTGACTGGATTGGTTCAATGACCGCCGCTGTCAGTGCTTTGAAGAAAACCACGGCCGGAGATATTGACATAGAGATTACCGCGTCCAATTCCATGGGTACGATCCGCAGTCATCCACGGTTTGTCCCCGTTGAAGGCCTCTGACAAAAAACTCCAGGTTTGCCCTTGATCAAGCGAACGAAATAACTGACAGTGCAAATCAGTCACTCTTACACTGTACCAATAGAACTCGCCATTCGGGCCGACGGCAAAAACAGGATCGCTGCGCGGCACACCCGGTTCCAACACTCCGGGAAAGGTCCAGTGACGTCCGCCATCGGTTGAATAACCATACCCGGCCTGACGAAAATCGGATAATATGGTGTCGAATTGCCTCCATCCGATGGCCATGCGATAGGGATTCGTCGGATCGACGGCGATGGAGGGTTCGTTGGCGGCGTCGTCGAGGATGTTGTCGCCGTTGGCGTCGACGTTTACCTGAATGCTGACGTGGGGGCCGAATTGGACGTGGCGCGAGGGGGCGGTGCGGCCGGCGCCGGGGCGGTAGGGCATGGTTTGGCGTTCGCGTTCGGCGCGGGTGTGGATCAGGTCGAGTGGGGGAGATTCATCAATGCAGGCGGGGTTGTCGAACTGGCCGAGGGTGAGGAATAAGAGCAGGGTGGCGGCGTGCATGGGGGGCCTCCGGGCTGGAGGGCGTATTGTAGCAAAAAGGGTGGGGGAATGGAATGGGGACGAGTAGGATTGCCCGGGTTGGTTGGGCACGTCATCCCCCGGCGGAGTTCGCCACGTCAGACCTTCGACCGGGGCTATGGGATGGTTGGCGGCGCGGTGAGGGAATCGACAAAGTGGAACTTTGTTCTACCGAAAACTGACAAAGTGGAACTTTGTCCTACCGAGGCGTGCGCAAAAAAAGGGCCGGCAGCGAACGCCGCACGGCAACCCTACCGTTAGACGTTGTCGGTCGGTGCATCGCACGGCGTGCGACGGTTCGTACTCGACATGCACACATGGGTGCTCGTCAGTCGGGTTGCGGGAAGCTTCCCCCGAAGGTTCCCGCTTAGCGTTGGGGCGTTCGCTGTCGCCATTTAAAACATAGCACAGGAAATGGAATGGGCAAATGAAAAATGGAACAATCTGATTGCGTCTGAGATTATTTTGGTGCAGCGGCAGATATTGCGTGTCAGGATTTTCGAGCGAAGAGAATATTGACGTGATGTACGTTGCAATAACTCTCACCCTAACCCTCTCCCTCGGGGAGAGGGGATAGTTTCGCGGTGGGGCGTGTGAGGGATTGGCCGTTTGCGGCTTTCGTGGCGGCGGCGTTGAGGAGTTTCTCCAGGGCGGCGGCGCGTTCTTCCGGGGAGGAGTCGCGAGCGAAGCCATTCCAAGTGGGGGCGAGTTTCTTGGCGAGTTGAATGAGGGGTTCGTCGAATTGTGCATCGCCATTCTGGACGCTGGCGCCCGACTTGAGTCGGTCGTGCAGACGGGCAATCACGGCGTCGCGCGGAAAGGTAAGCAACCTCGGCTCGGCGTCATCGTCTGTCGAGAGCGATGCGAGCAGCTTGTCCACCATTGCGTTGCGACGATCGAGCACGTCTCGAATCGCGACTTTGATTTGCTCGTCCATCGGACCAGCGCCGAGCGAGAGCGTGGTCTTTGCAGAATCAATCAGATTCATCGCATCCACGAACATCGCGGCTTCGCCGGCGGCTTCGCTGCGATGCCGAATCTCATTGAAGATCGTGTTGACAAGGGTGGTTGAGGCTGTCGTGTCGCTTCGCCATTGGACGAGCAACTCTCGAACGCGTTGCAGGGCGGGGGCATCTTCGTGGGCTTTGAGCCTTGCGGCGATGCTGCGCGTCGCAAGTTGCAGATGACGTGGACCGCCGCCCTCGTCCAAGAGGGCCAGGGCCTGTTCGAAACTCGCGGAGCTGGTGGAATACTCCGCGAGGTTCCACTGGGCGTCGGCCATTCGTTCGAGGACTTCGGCCTTGCGGCTCTTGCTTAGCTGTTCGAACTTCGCGGGCGTTGCCTTGCCTCCCGGCGCGCCGGAAGGGCGCGTGTCGGTGGCGAGGGGTTTTAGGATTTCCAGGCGGCGACGTTGGGCGACCTTGTCGCTGGGGCGATCAAACTCATCGCTGACCTTGATCTGTTCATCGGGCGGCAGTTGGGAGGCGATTTGCAGGTAACTCGCCCACGTTCGTTGCCGGACGTTGGCATCAGGTTCCGTGGCCTGGTTCAGATGCTCGGCCAGCGCGCCGAGGTCGCCGCGACGCTTGCCGCACTTCGCCATGTTCTCCGCGGCGGCGAGGCGAATCTCCGTGTCCGGGTCGCTCAGGCATGATCGAATCGCGTCGGCGGCGTCGTTGTCACCATAAGCAGCCAGCCCGGCAATCGCAGCGCGACGGGTTCGAGCGCTTTGCGTTGCGCCCATTTCGGCGCGAAAGACACTTCGGAATCGACCGTCGCCGATGGTGGCCATGGCGGTGAGGAACTGTTCGCGCAATTCGTCCTGTGTCGGACGGATTTCGGAGTAGCGGTCGGCGAGGGCCTTGGGAATGGCGGCGTCCTGATCCGATGCGGCGAGTTTGGCCCATTCGGGACGGCGGCTCGCCCGTGCGAGGGAGAGTGCGGCTTCACCCACGACGGCAGGCACGTCGTCATGCAATCGTTCGAGCAACACACCGATGGCGGCGGGGTCTTCGAGACGACCGATGGCGTTTATCTGAGCGACGCGCACGGCGGGGTCGGTCTCTTGAATGATGGCGCGCGACATTTTGGCGAAGGCTCCCGGCAGTCGCAGGTCGCCGATGATCTTGGTCGCAGCGAGTCGCACGGCTGAGTTGGTGTCGGTGAGCAGTTCGGTGAGGCGGGACTTGGTTTCTAGTGGGATGTCTTTGCGGTCAGTGATGAGATCGTTGACGAGATCGATGCCGAGGAGTCGGACGGCGGGGACGACGTCTTCCAACAGACTCAGGAGTCTTCGCGGACGTTCGGCTTCGGTGGTTCGGTGAAAGGCCTCACGGTAGGAGGCGACGAGCCTTGCCGTGAGGGCGGCCGATTCATTGGCGGCCTTGCGGATCATCACGGCCCGCTGGTCGTTTCGCATGCGCAGCCAGTCGAGATCGGTGACGCTTTGGTTTTCCTTCCACCAGGCCAGGGCAGCGTCGCCATCGGCGAAGTCGAGATTGGTGCCTTGTCGGCTGGCGGTGAGGGCGAAGGCCTGTACGGTGGGGCTGGGGTCGTTGAGCAGGGCCATGAGGGCTTCGATGGCGGCGAGGCTGTCGCTCATGGCACCGAGGGCGTTGATGGCAGCGAGGCGTTTTTCGAGATCGACGTCCGCACCGGAGGCGATGGGGCTGAGGTGGTTCACGACGTCTCGATTCTCGAATCGCAACAGGGCGTTGGTGACGGCTTCGCTGAGGTCGCTGCGCTTGTCTCCGAGGAGGGCAAGCAGGGCGGGGATCAGGTCGCGCGAGGGGGCACTGGAATCGGCCACGGCTTCACAAACAGCGACTTGTGCAGCGAGGTCGCCTGGTCGTGTGGAGAGAATGTCGGTGAGTCGAGCGATGGCCTCGGTGGTGCCGGTCTCGAGGAGGCGGGTCGCGCCGAACCTTCGGGCTTCTGGTGTGTTATTGCCTTTGACGAGGTTGTAGTGTTCGGTCAGTTGTTGCGAATTGAGCGGGGATGGTCGGAGGCGACGTTCCTTGGCGGCATCGAGGCGTGGTTCAGAGGTGGGTTGGGATGAGGGTGCCGGGCCGCGCTGGGGCTGGGCCAGCGTGGAAGCGATCAAGGCGAAGAGGATGGCGGTGGTCGATGCCATGTGAAATACGATCCGCCCGTTGTGAGACCTCGTCCAAGTTGCCTTACCTTCGTTGCCGCTCTGAGATGCTTCTGCATCGGACCAACGCCCCTGTATATTCTTTGTAGCAATTTGCGTTGGAGGGGTCAATCAAGAAAGACTGAATTCACAGCGTTTGGGTTAGTTTTTCTCGGCGGAATTATGAGAGAATGTCGGCTTTTTTTTGAGTTTGCCCGTGTCGGCAAGGTGACGAGAAAGGGTGATCGAGCCTTAGGAATCGCGTGGAATCTGTAACTGCCTGATAAATATGAAGTTACATCGCTACGCGACCCGGAGTCTGATTGAGATTGCCCGAATCGTCCTTGACCGGATCATACAATACTGACGACGAATTATCTGTCGTTGCAACCAAGTGGTCGGTGAATCATAGAATTGGTGTCGGAACTAGCGCCTCGCGTTACATGGCTGAATCGGATCGGATATAACTTCATGCGAATGACTTCGCGATTTTTTACGCATTGCCTTACACGTCCCACCATTCACGTTGCGGCGGCTCTCTTGTTTATTGGCTCCCAAGCGGTGTTTGGCCAGCAGCCTCCCACGCAGTCGAGCGACGTTAAGAAGGCTCCGACGGCCCAGACCCATCCGAATAACCCGGAGATGTGGAACATCGAGGCCATGATGGAGGAGGCGGTCACGCAGATCGCCCGCAGGTACAACCTGAGTGAGCCGCAGGAGAACTACACGCGGCTTCTTCTAAAGAAGCGGACCATCGCGTTTCTTGAGGTCAATGAGAAAGACGTTCGTGAGCTTTTGAAGGAATCCATCGACCTGCGGACCGGGGCCAAGCCTCCGTCGTTTGAGGCTTATATGAAGTGGGCGGCCCGCGCGGCCCCGATTTATGCCGAGGCAGCCAAGGCGATTATCGAAGGTAACGATGAGTGGCGGGCGATTCTGAACGACGAACAGAAGAAGACGCACGATGCCGACTTATCGCTCATGCGCACCAACTTCGACCAGGTCGGCAAGACGATGGAGGAGTGGCAGAAGGGCAACACGCCGGTTGGTCGCGCTCCGGGCACGGCACCGGGAGAGGGCGGACCCGGGGCGGTCGGCACTCCTCAGCAGAGTCAGAAGTTGATCGTCCCGCCGGCCATCGTGCGTAAAGAGCCGGAGGACAACTGGCTGGCCTATGTGAATCTCTTTATCGATACCTATGGCCTTGATGAGAAGCAGGCCAATGCGGCGCGGGATCGCGTACACAAGGACATGAAGGACCAGGCGATCAAGTACCGCCAGAAGCACAAGGCGGAGTTTGAGGCGGTTGAGACCGGTACGAAGCTGGCCGGCGCGTCGAAGATGAAGATTCAGGAGACGGCCGCGAAAAAGGTTGAGCTGGAGAAGCCGGTTCGCGAGATGTTTGTGGACATGGACCGTCGACTTGATGGGTTGGTCGACAGCAAGCAGCGGGCGAACGTCAATTTGGACAAGAAGAAACTGCTCGACCGAAACTTTGAGACGCTGGCCGGCCTCTCACGCGACGAGTTGGCCAAGCAAAAGTCTGACGGACCGACGCCGAAGCTTCGCAGTGTCGCGGCCACATCGCAGGCGACCTCCCAAGAAACTACGAAAGAGCAACCACCGCCTCCAGCGACAACGGCTCCCTCGAAGTAATTCATTCATGGCGCAGTCATAGTTGTCGCGCCCACTGTTCCATGAATAACAGCGCCCAGAGTTGACTTCCGAAGTCGATCCACGGTCTGCGTTGGGCGTTTAGCGTCCATTTCAAACCCGATCGATCCAATATCCCTCGTTGAACGAGTGAGCCATTCATAAGCAAATCGGCGGTCTGATCGAGCAGATCGCGCTTGAACCAACGCCGGATCGGGATGCGAAAACCCATCTTGGGGCGGTAGATCAACTCGGCCGGCACATAGCGTTCGGCGACTTTTTTGAGCAGATACTTCCGCACGCCGCCACGAATCTTGAGATCATCCGAGAGGCGCGCGGAGAATTCGGTGACGCGATGATCCAGTAGCGGAACGCGGCATTCCAAGCTGCAGGCCATGCTGGTGCGGTCCACCTTCATCAGGATGTCTTCGGGCAGATAGGTCGAAATGTCGACGTATTGGGCCCCTTGCAACGGTCGCCATTTCCGAGACTCGGCGAACTTTTGCAAGTGGTCGAACACATCCGGTCGCTTGGCCGGTCGGTAGTGATGGGAGAGTATTTTGTCGCACAGCCAGTCCGAGCAAAGGTATTGATGCACGCGGTGCTGCTCTTGTGGGGGCAAGAGCTTCGCGCGATATCGTTTTAAGTATTTGGCTTCGGGTGAAAAGAGTGTGCTTGAGGATGCGACGATGGCCCGCGCCGTCCACTTTTCAAGTGTTGTCGGGCCTGTTCCGGCATCGACGATCTCCTGATACCGGTTGTACCCGGCAAACGTCTCGTCTCCGCCATCGCCGGTCAGTACGACCTTCACGCGTTTGCTCGCCACTTCGCATACGCGAAGGCACGCCAGGGCCGACGAATCCGCGAAGGGTTCATCGAATTGCCGTGCAAGCCGGGCGACGGTCTCCATCGGGTTCAGTCGAACGACTTCTTCAACGTGTTCAGTGTTGTATCGTTCGGCGAGTGTTCGCGCATAGGGCAGTTGATCAAAGCCGGCTTCTTCAAACCCCACTGAGAATGTTTTGATCCGCCGTCCCGATACTTTCGACGCGAGCGCCACGACGAGCGACGAGTCCACTCCGCCGGAGAGCAGGGCACCGACCTCCACGTCGGATTCCATGTGTCCCGTTACGGCGTCATGCAAGAGCGAATCCAATTCGTCGACCGCGGCTGCTTCATTCGTGATTGGCGATGCGCCGTAATCAAGTTGCCAGTATTGGCTTGTGGAAAGTTCCAGTTGGTCGCTGATGGTGCGAATAGTCAGTTGGTGAGCGGGCGGGAGTTTGAAGATGTTTTCAAAGATCGACTGCGAACATGGAACGTATTTCCATCGCATGTACTGGCGGAGGGCAGATGCGCAGATGGCAGGCGTTCGAGGGAGCAGGGCGAGTATGGCCTTTAGCTCAGAGGCGAAGAGCATCATGCGGCCGTCGAAGTAGTACACCAGCGGCTTGATGCCGATTCGGTCGCGCACGAGGGTGATGGTGTTTGTGCGCTCGTCGAGGATGGAGATGGCGAACATTCCGGCGAGTTGGTTGGAAAATCCGCCAGGGTCTTCTTCGTAGAGGTGCAGGGCTGGTTCGCCATCTGATGCGGTGGAGAGCCGGTGGCCCCGGTCCGTCACCATCGTTTGGAGGTCTCGATAGTTGTAGATTTCGCCGTTGTAACAGATTCGGCAATCCCCGGTTTCGTTGGCGATGGGTTGATGCCCACCACCGAGGTCGATGATCGATAGGCGCCGATGGGCGAGAAAAGCACGTCGATCTTGGGATATGTAAAGCCCGCGATCATCCGGGCCGCGATGAGCAAGACAGTCGATGGCCTGGTTGATGCGCGCTTCGTCTTCAAGCAACGCGATTGGTTCGATTGAGATGCCGCCCAGTATGCCACACATGCAGAGGGAACATAGCAGAGCGGAGCATTGTGAGAAAGCGACTGGCGAGAGGCCGCTATACTGCCGACGATGAATGAGATTCCGCGTGAGCAACAGTTGCCTTTGCTGAAGGCCTTGTCGGTGCGTGGGTTTCATCTCAATTTCGAGAGTTATCAGCTCATAGGGGTGGAAGAAGCGGTTCGGCTGATGGAGGTCGCTGCGTCGAATCGGATGAATGTGGTTTTGGTGGAGTATGGGCCTCGGTTTCCATTTCAAGCGCACTCCTATCTTCGTGCGGAGAATGCGTTGTCGATTGCGGAGGTGGAGCGGCTCAATAGCGAGGCGGAGCGTCTCGGATTGGAGGTCATTCCGCTGCAACAGACCATCGCCCATCTGGAGTATGTACTTCGTCAGCACCACCACGTGGGCCTGCGCGAGCGAGCCGAGCGGGATAATCTTCTTTGCCCAACGAATCCCGATGCGATGCCGTTAATGAAGTCGTTGGTGAACGAGGTGCTCGCGCGGCATCCGAACGCGACTCGATTTCACCTGGGCGGCGATGAGGCACGCAAGATCGGTTTCTGCCCGCGTTGCACGTCGCGCCGACAGCAATCAGGCATTGGTGAAATCTACGGTCGTCACATGGGCGAGTTAGGGAGGATGCTTCTCGACGGTGGTCGACGGCCGATCATCTGGGATGACACGCCGTGCGCGTTTCCATCGGCGCTGGATCATCTGCCGAAGGAGACCATTATCAACTATTGGGATTACATCGTGGTGGCTGATCCGACGCCGGTGTTGATTCCGAGGATGGCGCATATTGACGGTGCGCCGCGTGTGGTGCATGACTGGCGGTGGATGTTGCCCGGTCGGCGGAAAGCGCTGAGCGACGTACAGCGCGGCGTGATGAAGCACTACTCTCATGCATCGCGGCTGCCCGGTGTTCTCGGTCAGAGATACATGGGGGAGTTCGGCTGCTACCTCGGAGATGCCTTCCCGAGATGGGTGCGGGCGCTGCCGTATCTGGAGTATTACCAGGATCGCGGGTTCGACGTGATCACCAGCCCGACGGCGATGGGCAACGGCGACATGGTGGACGGGCGGCCCAACATCGCGCGGTTTGAGGCGAACATCACGACGCACGCCAAACGGTGCAAAGAGAACGGTCGGGCGCTCGGAATGATTACGACGGCTTGGTACAACATGCCGCCGGAGATGTTGGTTGATCGACTGATTCTGAGCGCCCGGAGCACATTGTGAAGCGTGATGCACTTGCGACAACGGCGGTGACCAGCGCAGTCGGCAAGGTTATTGAGGAACTGCGCGGCGAATTCTCCGGCGTGATTCGCGATGATCGACTCTATCGCGCGCTGTATGCCACGGATGCGAGTATCTATCAGATCGTGCCCGACGGCGTGCTGATTCCTCGCACCGTCGAGGACGTGCGGACGGCGGTGCGGACGTGCGCGCGGCATGGTGTGCCGATCACGGCGCGTGGGGCGGGCACAGGGTTGACCGGTGGGGCGGTGAATCGGGGGTTGCAACTGGACTGTTCGCGATTCTTGAACAAAATCGTGTCAGTCGATCCACATCTCCGCGTGGCCGTTGTGGAGCCGGGCGTGGTGTTGGACGAATTGAATGAGGCTGTGAAGGGGCATGGGTTGCACTTCGCGCCGGACGTGGCACCAAGCAGCCGAGCGACGATTGGAGGAATGATTGCGAACAATTCGTGCGGGGCGCATTCGGTGACGTACGGACGGACGGTGGATCATGTGTTGGCGCTGCATGTCGTGCTGGCCGATGGGTCGGATGTGTGGTGGGGGGAGCCGGGGGTGATTTCGGAGTACGGTTTGGCGCAACCCTTGAATGCCTATGCCGTGGCGTGCGAAGAGGCCCTGAGGCGCGCGGAGCACGACTACGCCGCTGAGATTGAAGCCCGATTCCCGAAGATCCTTCGCAGCAACGGCGGTTACGCGCTGGATCGCCTGCGGGTGAATAACGGGCGGGTGAATGTGGAGACGGTGCTTTGTGGGAGTGAGGGGACGCTTGGCATTGTGGTAGAGGCAGTGCTGAAGTTGGAGCCGCTACCAAAGTACAAGGGGCTGGTCGTCGCGCACTTTCACGATCTGCTCGACGCCCTCGCGGCCACGCCGGTCGCGCTGGAGCATACGCCGGCAGCGGTGGAGTTGTTGGACAGCCTGCTGATTGACGCTGCGCGAGCGAGCGCGGGATTGTCACGGCAGATTGAGATCATCGAGGGCGAGCCAAAGGGCGTGCTAATTATTGAGTTGTTTGATGATGCCTCGGCGCGACTCGAATCGCGGTTGCGCGGCGTCGCGGAGGATTTGGCGCGACGTACGACAAGCTACTCGTGCAAGATCGTAGCCGACGAGATGCGGCAAGCCGATGTGTGGAACGTGCGCAAGGCCGGACTGGGGCTGCTCATGTCGCGGCCCGGCGAGCGGCATCCGTATGACTTTGTCGATGACACGGCCGTCGATCCATCGCGGCTGCGCGAATACATCGCCCGGTTTATGGAGGTGCTTCGCGAGGAGGGCGTGGAGGATTCGAGCTATTACGCCCATGCCAGCGTTGGCTGTCTGCACGTGAAGCCGGTGCTGAATCTGCGGCGGTTGGAGGACGTGCGACGCATGCATCGGGTGGCGGATCGGATCAGTTCACTGGCGCTGGAGTTCAACGGCAGCATGACGGGCGAACATGGCGACGGCATCGTGCGGAGCGAGTGGATTGGGAAAATGTTCGGTGCAAAACTGGTGGAGGCGTTTCGCAAGGTGAAGACCACCTTCGATCCGCAGGGCATACTCAATCCGGGGAAAATCGTTGATCCGCTCTCGATGACGGAGAACTTGCGATGGCGTCCGGTGGAAGACCACGGCATCGGCAAACGCTCGGCCACGCCACTCACGGTTCTCGATTTTTCAACGCATGACGGGATGCTTGGTCTCGCGGAGATGTGCAGCGGCGTGGGGCAGTGCCGACAGAAACTCGTTGGCACGATGTGTCCGTCGTATGTGGCCACGGGCGACGAGATGCACACGACGCGGGCGCGGGCCAATGCGCTTCGGATGGCACTTTCCGATACGTCTTTGCTCACCGGCCTTGACGATCCGGCTCTCGATGAGGTGATGGACCTGTGCCTGTCGTGCAAGGCGTGCAAGACCGAATGCCCGACCGGCGTGGACATGGCGAAGTTGAAGGCGGAATGGTTGCATCAGCGAAATGTGCGGCGCGGTGTGCCGATGCGAAGTCGACTCGTCGCCGCGTTGCCGGCCGTCGCGCCGTGGGCCTGTGGGTTTGCGGCGGTGGTGAATGCGGTCATGCAGTCGACGGTGGTTCGGGCGATGGCCGACGTACTGTTCGGGCTGGATCGGCGTGTGCCGCTCCCGCGTTTTGTACGGCAAACCTTTCGAGATTGGTACTCGACTCATGTCGGTCGTCATCATGGCGGTCCCTCGGTCTGCCTTTTTGTTGACACGTGGACGAATTGTTTCGCCCCACAGATCGGCATCGCTGCCGTGGGTGTGTTGGAGATGTTGGGGTATCGCGTCGTCGTGCCGGAGGCGGTGTGTTGCGGCCGGCCGGCCATCAGTAAGGGCCTGCTCACTCAGGCGCAACAGCTGGCACGGCAGAATGTCGCCGCGTTGATCAATTGCGTCGAATCGGGGATGCCGATTGTCTGCCTCGAACCGAGTTGCGCCTCGGCACTGATTGACGAGTTACCTCAACTGGTGCGAAGCGAAGCGGCCCGTCGGATTGCCGCGTCGACGGTGATGATCGAGTCGTTTCTGGCTCGTCCTCCTGTGCTCGAGCAATTGCGACAGCTTGCTATGGGGCGTCGCATCGAATCGAAGACCACCGCAGCTCTTTATCACGGGCACTGCCATCAGAAAGCGCTGAATGGCACGGTGGACGCGATGACGGTGCTCAGCCACTTTGGCGATACCACCGAAATCAACAGCGGCTGCTGCGGGATGGCCGGGTCATTTGGGCATGAGACGGAGCATTACGACGTGGCCCGTGCATCGGGGGAGCATCGGTTGTTTCCAGCCGTACGTTTGCGCGGTTCGGCGCAGGTCGTTGCGTCGGGCTTTAGTTGTCGGCACCAGATAGAGCATCACACTGGAACAGCGACGCTCCATCCAATTGAATGGATGGCCGCAGTGCTTTCACGGCGCTGAAAATCCCATCACTATCACGTCAAATCATGCCGCGCCGCGTGCATCTTCTGCGCTTTTTTGTGCGTTCGGTCGCTGCTCGAATCGGCACGATCCAGTGACTGGGCGGCATTGTTTCTGTAGCTGTAAGGGCTTTATTGGCAATGTGTTACCGTTGCCTGAGCGGATTGCGAACACGTCCAATTTCGACCCAAGCTCCGCAATCTATTCGTTCCTCTATTGCGACCAAAGCCCGTGGTGTGCCGCTGGAGATGGAATGACTGCGCGCTGTGACGAACGCCTGTTGAACGACCACGGTGACCACGCGCCCTCCGCGCCGGTCGACTGGCAGTCGCTCGGCGAGCGGATTCGCAGGGCCGCGATGGCGGCCGCCTCGATGGAGGCCGTGGATCAGCGAC
Source organism: Planctomycetota bacterium (assembly GCA_038042195.1). Lineage (GTDB taxonomy): Bacteria > Planctomycetota > Phycisphaerae > UBA1845 > UTPLA1 > JACRIM01. Next base: position 63,460 of record JBBTET010000060.1, read on the forward strand.
AGTCTCGTGATGCGTCCAACGCATCGCTCTCGGTGGAATCGGGAACGTAAGACATGGTGTACGGATTGTGGCAATCAGCAGGCGGCTTGCAGGCCCAGGATTATCGCCAGACGGTTCTGGCGAACAACCTGGCCAACGCCGACACGACCGGCTTCAAGGCTGATCGAGTGTCGTTCGTCGAGCGACTCAACGCGGCGCGGTCGAAGGGCGGGCCTTCCGCATCCGATCTGAGCGGCATGACCGGCGGCGTCTTCGAGGCTCCGCTGTTCACCGACTTTTCCCAGGGGCCGATGATTCCCTCAGACAATCGATTCGACCTCGCCGTTCAGGGCGAGGGTTTTTTCAAGGTACAGACGAAGGACGGCGTCCGCGTCACGCGCGACGGCCAGTTGATGATGGACAAGGACGGCATGTTGGTCCACGCCTCGACCGGCGGGGCCATGCTCGATGTTTCGGGCCGGCCGATCTTCATCAACTCGACACTGGTGGACAAATTGCGAATCGACGAGAACGGGTTGATTCGTCAGAACGAAGCCATCGCCGGCCAACTGGCACTCGTGGATTTCGCCGAGCCTCAGACACTCGAAAAGGCCGGTCGCAATTTATTTAACAGTGACAAGGCCCGACCGACGGCTGCGAAGGGCCAGATTCGGCAGAACTTCACCGAAGGCTCGGGCGTCGAGCCGGTGAAGGAACTTGTCGACCTGATGTCCGCATCGCGGGCCTATCAACTGAACGCAACGATGATCTCGCTTCAGGATGAATCCCTGGGGCGCGTGGTGAATCAACTGGGCCGCATTAGTTAATTGAAGGATCGGGCGACTTTGCCCGTGGAGTGATATGGGTATTCAGGCGTTGTACACCGCTGCGACCGGCATGAAGGCGACCGACACGAAGCTCAACGTGGTCGCCAACAATCTGGCCAACGTCGAGACTGTCGCGTTCAAGCGATCGCGCGTGAACTTCGAGGACATCCTCTATCGCACGCTTGAGGAGCCGGGCCTGCGATCGTCGCTCGAACAGCCTCTGCCCACCGGAATGCAGGTCGGACTTGGCACGCAAATCTCGGGGACGCAGCTCAACTTTGAGCAAGGTGCCTTGGACAACTCCGGCCAACCGCTCGACCTCGCCATCGAAGGAGACGGCTTTTTTCAGGTACAGGCGTTTATCGATGGGCAGGAACAAACCGTCTACACCCGCGCCGGCAACTTCACGAGAAATGCCAATGGTGAGGTCGTACTCGGCAATAGCATCGGCGCGCGCTTGGAGCCGTCGGTCACGCTGCCTCAGGACACCGTCGAGATTCAGATCGGTCAGAACGGCCTTGTGCAGGTTCGGAGCACCGGAGCGACTGCGTTTCAGGATGTCGGCCAGATCCAGTTGGCCCGCTTTGTGAATGCGTCCGGGTTGAAGCAGCTTGGAAAGAACCTTTATCAGGCGAACGACGCGTCCGGCCCGCCGATTCAGGCAAATCCGACGCAGGATGGCACGGGCAGCATCCTTCAGGGGAATCTCGAATTATCGAATACCGATCCGGTGCGAGAGCTGGTCGAGCTGATCCGCACGCAGCGGTCGTTTGAATTGAACTCGCAGTCGCTGCAAAGCGCGGATCAGACGCTGCAAACCGTGAACAACCTTAGGAGGTTCTAGTCGGCCGGTAACGGGGTAAGGACGGCGGAGACGTCAGGATGAACGAAAAACGACATGGATGTTGGTGGACGGCTGCGGCGGCGCTGATGGCGTTGGGCGCGGCCGACGCCGCGCGCGCGGGTGAGATTCGCATCTGGCCCACGGCGGTCGTGTCGGCGGAATCGGTTCGCCTCGCCGACGTGGCCCAGGTCATCGGCTTTGATGAGGAACGTTCGCGGGTGATCCGTGAGATGTCGGTTTCGGCTTCACCGCGTGAAGGCGGGGAGCTGCAAATCGGGGCGACGGAGATCAACGCATCACTCTCGGAGGCGGGAGTCAATCTTGCGGATGTCAATTTGCTGGGGGCGTCGCGCTGCCGAGTGACGCGGCCGCGACACGAGTATGGCTCCACGCTGACCGTGCGGCCATTGCAGAAGTCCGGCCCGGCCATTCATCAACCGCAGGTGGTGCGTACGGCATCGTCAACTCCTGCCCAGGGTGTTTCAGCGAATACTCTTGAATCCACGCTTAAGCAATTCATCACGGCCCGTGTTGGTGAAAAGGGCGGCAAGGTTGACGTTCGATTCAGCCCCACCAGCAAGCGCGATTTGCAACTCGATGCCGGGCAGTATCAATTCGACATTCATCCGAAAGGCGAGAGCAAACTCGGTCTTGTGACGATCGAAGTCGATGTGAAGGCCCCCGGCGAACAGGCTCGCACGGTGCCGATTATTGCCGAGGTCTCAGTGTCATGCGAGGTGGTCGTCGCCCGACGAGCCATCAATCGTGGTGAGACCATTGAAGGCCGGCATCTCAAGCTGGAGCAGCGCCGTTTCACGGATTATTCGCAGGTCGGCCTCACCGACGTGTCGGCAGTGGTTGGGCAACAAGCGCGACAGTTCGTCCGCGCCGGCGAAATGCTCGTCGAGCGCGGCGTCGAAGGGAAACCGCTCGTTCGACGCGGCGACGCCGTCACCATCTGGATTCGACAGGGGCCGTTGGTCATCAAAGCGAGCGGTCGTGCCCAGGAGTCGGGCATGCTCGGCGAGAAGATCGACGTGGCCCGCGATGGCTCGCGCCGCAAGCAGGACATCATGGAAGCCGTTGTGACCGGACCGTCCACCGTGACGCTTGGCAATGAACAGCGCGTCGCGTTGGGCACGGAGGGAACTCGGCATGAATAGGGCGATTCTCATAGCAACGATTCTGCTCGCGCCGGCGGCCTGGGCCGTGGCGCAGAGCAATTCGCTTTTCGTGCAGCATCAATCGCGATCCGCCGAGCACATGGCCGCGGCGACACAGCCCGCCGGCAATGGGGCCATGCGAGCCGATGCGGGGGCGTCAGTGCAACTCGGTCCGATTCGAAACATGAGTTTATCCTACGTCTCGTTGACGGCGGTCGAGCCGGCCCAGCCTCGCGTGATTCGTATCAATGATCTGGTCGGCGTCATTATTCGCCATCGCCTTCGATATCAGAGCGACGCGCGTCTGCAACAGCAAAGCCGCTGGGAGTTGAAGAGCAAGCTCGATGCCTGGTTCCGCATCAACGACCGCAAGCTCGAGCAGCAGAACTTTGAAGGCGGCGTGCCTGAGATCAAGTTCAAGAACGACAACAACATGCAAAACCAGGGCCGGGCCGACCGCAACAATCTGTTTGAGACGCGCGTGAAGGCCAAGGTCATCGACATCAAGCCGAACGGGCTGCTCGTCCTGACGGCCTGGTCCAAAATTGAGATCGACGGCGAGAACCAATTCATCCGCTTCTCCGGCGAGTGTCACAAGGATGACATGAGTCCCGATGGAAGCGTGACCAGCGACAAGATTTATGCCCTCGACGTCAAGACCTTCAGCGAGGGCGCGATGAAGGATTTGTCACAACGAGGCTGGCTCAAAGAGTTCATGGATCAGACCAAGCCCTTCTGACGGCTGAGAGCTTATGACGCGAATGGGTACGACAATTCGAATTACGCTGCGAAGCGCCTTCCTCTTCGCCCTGGCGATGTGGTCGCCATTCGCGTCAGACGCTCTGGCCACGCGGGTCGCCGACGTGACCCACTTGCAGGGCCGTCGCTCCAACACGCTCATGGGTTACGGTCTGGTCATCGGCCTCTCCGGCACGGGCGACGGTGGGAAATACGTCGCCTCGATCATGCAGTTGCAGGCCATGCTGGCGAAGTTCGAGATTCCCGTTCCCGCTTCGGCGCTCACCGAAACGAAAAACGTCGCCATCGTCATGATCGAGGCAACCCTCCCCGACAACGGCGTGCGCGAGGGCGACCGCGTGGATGTGCGGGTCAACTCGACCGGCTCCGCGAAGAGTCTCGTCGGTGGATACCTCGTGCCGACGCCGTTGCAAGGCCCCGGCCTCGACCGCGTATTCGCATTCGCATCCGGCTCGGTTCGTCTGGCGGACCCCAAGGTCAAGACCAGCGGCCTGATTACGACCGGTGCCACGATGGAGGCCGACGTCATCCACGGCTACATCAGCGACGAGTGGGAGTTCACGCTGGTGTTGGAAGACGTCCATGCCAGCCATGCGTTGTCATCCGTCATTGCTCAGTTGATAAATGAGTATTCGTCTGAGGTCGGCCAAATGCGTCACGTGGCCCGCGCCGCCGGACCGAAGAACGTCATCATCACGATACCGACCGAGGAGCGCACCAATCCGTCCGACTTCATCGGCCGTGTGGAAGGCCTCGAACTGCTCATGCCTCCGAGCGAGGCTCGGGTGGTCATCAATCGCCGTACGGGGACCATCGTCATAAGTGAAAGTGTCGAGGTCGGGCCGGCCGTGATCTCGCACAACGGCATGTCGATTACGACGCAGCAGCCACCGCCGAGTCCGACGCCGGACGTGCCACTTACGAAGGAAGAGCGCGCCATCGGCATCGACGCCCCCAAACGCGACAACACGGGCGCGAAGTTGCAAGAGCTGGTCGACGCCTTGAATCAACTAAACGTCCCGTCGAAGGACATCATCGAAATCATCGAAAACCTGCACCGTCTCGGCAAAGTGACGGGCAAGCTGGTCATTGTGGAGTAAGTGGTGGACGCTGGAATCAGCATGTTGCGACCCTCGGTTGACGCGCTCGGCGCGGCGCGAGCCACCGGTGCGCCCACGAAGAAGACCGGCGACCTCCACGATCGCAAGACCGTCGGCGAATTCGTCGGCAACATCTTCTATGGCACGCTGATCCGACAGATGCAGTCATCCTCCCTGAAGTCGCCGCTCTTGCGTGGCGGCCGTGGCGAGGAAGTATTCGGCGGACAGATGGCTCTCGAATTATCGAAACGCATCGGCGAGTCGCAGAACAATCCCCTCGCGGATCGCATTTATCAATCGATCCTCAAGCGGAGCGGGAAAACGAATGTCGAACCCGCATCAAAGGGAGGCACCTCGTCATGAGTGCAGCACTATTGAAGCCCCTCTGTGACGAACTCGCTGTCCGCTTGCAGGACTTGATCTCCTTGCAGGGCAGATTGCATGAGACCCTGCAACTCAAACTCGAAGCCATGCGCCGGGCACACGTGGAAGGGATGCTCGCCACGACGCGACTGGAGCGCGACCTGGTGCAGGAAGTCAGTCGCACCGACGACGCTCGCCGCGATGTGGTGGCGCGGATGTGCGCGGCCTTGAACATGACCGGGATGAACCGTGCGATTTCATTGCGTGTGCTGGCCTCCCGACTGGACACGGCCTCGCGCGAACGACTGTTGAAGCTGGCGGACGCGTTGCGACAAAAAATGCTCGCAGTGGGTGAATCGAATCGTGTGAGTGAAATGGTGTGCCGCGAAATGATGGTCCACTTCAAGTCGCTGTTCGCCGCGATGGTGCAGGATGAGAGTGAGCCGCGGACGTATCAGGCCGGCGGCGACGTGGGCCGGTCGTCCGGCTCGCGGGTTTTGGACGCAGTGGGTTAAAAGTATGAGTTTGACTTCAGCATTGGGAGTAGGTCAATCAGCGCTCGCCGCGTATCAGGCGGCCTTGCAGCTCGTCGGCCAGAACATCTCCAACTCGGCGACGCCGGGTTACACGCGCCTCACCGCCGACCTCAGCTCCGTTCCCGGCGCGACCTCTCGTGTGGGGCAACTCGGCAACGGCGTCAACATCACCAGCATCCGCCGCAATGCGAATGATGCCTTGGAAGCTCGGCTTCGCACGGCCCTCTCCGATCAGCAATCCGCTGCGGCCGAGCGAAATGGTCTTGCCCGCGTTGAAAATGTCTTCGACCCTCTCGGCGACAACAATCTTGGCACGCTGGTGTCCGACTTCTTCAAGTCGTGGGGCGAGTTGCAGAATAATCCGCAAAATATTGCCACACGCGGCATCGTCATCAACAACGGCCGCTCCATTGCAGAACGGTTGCAGAGCGTTCGGGGTGATCTGGCAGGCATCCGCGATGAGTTGAACAGCCAGATCACGACCGCCACCGAGCAGGCCGACGAAATCGCGACGCAGATCGCCGACCTCAACATCCAGATCACCGTGGCTGAGTCAGGGGCCAGCGGTCCGGCGTCGGCGCTGCGCGATCAGCGCAACCAGCTTCTTTCAAAGCTCAGCGAATCATTCGGGATTACCACGCGGGAGCAACCTTCCGGTGCGGTGAACGTCTATATTGGCAACGAAGCCCTCGTGCAGTTTGGCGAGTCGTTCGGTTTGCAAGCCGTGAACGAACTGGATGCAAGCGGTCGACTCGTCGCCGTCATTCGCCTCAAAGAGGGCGGCGGCGTGGTCAAGCCGACCACCGGCCAGGTCGAGGGGCTGATTACCGCCCGCGACTCCCACATCGGCGGTCAACAGGATCGCCTTGACGCACTGGCCGGCGCGCTGATCTACGAAGTCAACAAGATTCACTCCAGCGGCAAGGGCTTGCAGGGCTTCACGAGCCTGACCGGCGCCACGGCTGTGCTTGACCCATCATTGGAACTTTCGAATGCTGACAATGGTGTCGACTTCGTTCCCAAGACCGGCTCCTTCTTCATCGATGTGAAGGACAACGCCAGCGGCACGGTCACACGGCATCAAATCAACGTGGACCTTGATGGCATCGGCTCCGACACGACGTTGAACAGCCTCATCGCCGACATCAATGCAAATGTTCCCGGCGTCACGGCAAGCGTTCTCGCGGACGGCCGGTTGAAACTGACCGCCTCCTCCAGCACGTCCTACAGCTTCGCCGACGACACGTCCGGTGCGCTGGCCTCGCTGGGCATCAATACGTTTTTCACCGGAACGGACAGCGTGGATATTGCCGTGAACGACGTGCTTGTATCGTCACCAACCCTCCTGGCCGCCGCGAAGTCCGATCTGCCCGGCGACGGTAGCAACGCGACCGATCTCGTCGGCCTGCAATCGCGTGTCGTGGCAAATCTCGGCGGCGTATCGCTCAGCGACTATTACACGACCTCCATCTCGGACCTCGCGGTTCGGGCCTCCAGCGCCCAAAGCGCTCTTGATTCCGGGGGGATCATCTTCGATTCACTCACAGCACAGCGAGAGAGCATCTCCGGCGTCAATCTCGATGAGGAGGCCGTCGCACTCATTAACTTCCAGCGCGGCTTCGAAGGAGCCGCGCGCTACATGAACGTCATTGATCAGATGCTCCAAACGTTATTAAGCCTGGTCAGATAAAGGAATGATTGCCGGTGCGTACCCGGCGCGGATTAAGATATGTCGGCAACGTCGAACAACATTAGTCGCGTCTCGAACAGTCTGACGACGTATGCGACGCTCTCGCGCCTCCGGCAGAACTCCCTGCGGCTCTTCCGCGAGCAGGAGAGACTCTCCAGTGGGCAACAACTCCTCTCGGCCAGTGACGATCCCATCGCGGCGGAGATGATCGGCCGACTCACCCAGTCCCGCGCCGCACAGGACCAGATTCTCTCCAATCTTCGCCACGCCGATGGCTATCTCTCCGCGTCCGACTCGGCTGTCACCGACATCGGGAGCATCCTCAGCGATGCTGCACGGATCGCCAGCGAGCAATCCAGCAGCCTACAAAGTGCCGAGGAGCGGGCGAGTCAGGCGGTGGTCCTGGACGGACTCATCGATCAACTTCGCAACGTCGGCAATCGTCAGTTTCAAGGTCTGTATCTCTTCGGCGGTCGGCGCGTCGATCAAGCGCCGCTGACCTCTGACCTCGGTCGCATCACGTACGCCGGTGATGCCGGCAGCCGGGAGACGCTGGTTGGCTCGACGCTTACTCAGGCGTATGACGTCTCCGCGGCAAATGTCTTCGGCCTTCAGGATTCGCTCAATGGCGGCTACGTTGATTTCGACGTGCAGCTTTCGACCTCCTCTCGCGTGAGTGAACTGGGTGGGGCGACAGGTGCCGGCGTGCGTCTTGGTCATATCCAGGTTGCACAGACCGGCCCGGCATTGAACTTTGAAGTTGACTTCACCGGAGCGGAAACCGTCGGTGATCTGATCAATCGGTTCAATGCCGCCGCGGCAAATGCGGGAAGCACGCTCACACTGGGCATCAATCCCGCCGATGGCGGCTCGTTGCAAATTTCCCCGGCTCTCGCCAGTGTGCAGATCACGGAAATCAATAACGGCACCATCGCCTCTGACCTCGGCATTCGCAAGACCGCGACCGGTGTCACGCTTGATGGAGACACGGTGAATCGACGGGTCTCGCTGACCACGAACCTCAGCGACTTGCAGCCCGGCGGCGTGACGCTTCCCAACGGGATCGTCATCACCAATGGCAGCAAGTCGGCCACGGTCACTTTCACCGGCGCGACCACGGTTCAGGACGTGCTCAATCGCTTGAATACCTCGGGCCTCGGCATTCGCGCGTCGATCGAGCCGAATGGCGAGGGCATCGTCATCGAGAATCAGGTTGGCGGCACGCCGCTCATCATCGGTGAGAACGGCGGCACGGATGCCGACACGCTCGGGATAAAGACCATTGACGGGAGTCTGTCGCTCACGCGTGTCAATGACGGTCGCGGGATTCACCCGGTTACGACGGGCGCGGATGTTCGCATCACCAATGCGAACGGCGTCTCATTCGATGTGAGCTTCACCGGTGCGAAGACCATCGGCGATGTCATCACGGCGATCAACGCCGCATCGACGCTGGCCGGCGCGGGAGTCACGGCACAGACCTCGCAAGGCGGCGCGGGCCTTCATCTCACCGGCCCGGCCGGCGCGGGCCAGCTCAGTGTTCAGGCACAGAATCTTTCCCCGGTTGCCCAGGAGTTGGGAATCGCCAAGACCGGCACGGCGACCGATCTCGACGGTGACAACGTCACGCCCTTCTACCAGTCGGGCATCTTCACTGCGTTGTATCGCCTTCGCGACGGACTGCTCGCGGACAGTTCCTCGGAGATCACCGAAGCCGGCAGCGCGATCAATGCCATTCAGAAAGATGTAGCCGGTACGGCCGGCGAAGTCGGCGCGCGATCCAAGTCGATGCGAGATCGGCTTGCGCAAACGGAGGACGCTGTGGCGGCCACGACCATTCTCCTGTCGGAGATCAAGGACGTGGACTACACCGACGCGGTTACGAAATTCCAGCAGGCCCAGACGGCTCTCCAAGCCAGCCTGCTGACAACATCACGAATTCAGAATCTGTCGCTATTGGACTTTCTTGGATGAATGGATTCATCCCCGGCGGCGATGGTTCTTGTAAGTTACGAACGGCGCGCGGCGTGAGGCCGGCGCGGTTCAAGTCAGCGATGGGTCGCATGGCGGCGACCAGGAGTATCACATGGTGATTGAGACTTCACGCTTCGGCGGGATTGACGTGGACGATCAGAAATTCCTGAACTTTCCCAAGGGCCTGCTCGGCTTTCCGGATGATCGGGAATATGCCCTGATCCAGACAGGCGAGAACAGTGCCTTCTACTGGATGCAGGCCGTGCATCGACCGGAGTTGGCCTTCGTGGTGTGTGATCCGCGCATGTTTGTGCCGGAGTATCGCATTGCCATTAAGGCCGAGGATCTCGGTCAGATCGGCCTTGCCGAGACGAGCGGCTCACAGGTGTTTGTCATTGTGAACAAGGTGGACGACACACTGACCGCGAACCTGCAAGGACCGCTGGTCATCAACGTGGCCACCCGCGTCGGCAAGCAGCTCGTCCTCTCGGAGAAGAAGTTCACGACGCGACACCCGCTCATGAAGCTGCCGGCTCGAATCGCGGCATTGACGAAGACCGCGTAGGCCGGACATGCGGCGTCGTCGGATTTGCAGGATGCGTTTTGGAATGAAGCCACGGATGGCATAAGCAAGGGAGGAACCAGGGATGTTGGTTCTGTCACGTCAGAGAGATGAAACGATCATGATCGGCGACGAGATTGAGATCACCGTCGTCGACATACGAGGCGACAAGGTGCGGCTGGGAATCACCGCGCCCACGCACATCTCGGTGCATCGCAAAGAAGTGTATGACGCAATTCAGCGAGAGAATCGCGCCGCCGCGAATATCAAGCCCGAGGATCTGCCTCCGCCGGGCAGTACACCGCCGGGTGACCCGAATGATCGACGCCCTCGCGGACCGGGCGGCCCGCCACGACGGAGTTAGGAAGACACAGGCGAGACGCCTGTGCCACAACGGAACAGGGATCGACACGTGAGATTTTTGGTAACGATTGGACTCTTAGCGCCGTGGGGCGTACTCGACGATCACGGAGGTAAGTGATATGTCACGGATTAACACAAACACGTCTTCGATCCTGGCGAGTCGCCAATTGGCGAACTCCCAAAGCCTGCTCCAGCAGTCGTTGGAACGACTGTCGAGCGGCCTGCGGATCAACCGTGGTGCCGACGACCCCGCCGGCCTCATCATCTCGCAGAACCTCCGTTCCGAGGTCGAGGGCGTGCGACAAGCGATCAGCAATTCGCAGCGAGCCTCCAACGTCATCGCCACGACGGAAGGCGCGCTCAGCGAGGTTGCCAGCCTGCTAAACGACATTCAGGCCAAGATCGTCGAGGCCGCCAACGTCGGCGCAGTGTCCGACGATGAAATCAAGGCCAATCAGTTGCAGATCGACTCCGCCGTCGCCTCCATTACGCGCATCGCGAACACCACGACCTTCGGCGGGCGGAAGCTCCTCAATGGTTCGCTCGGATACATCACCAGCGGAGTCAACAACAACAACGTCACCGACATCGCCATCCACGGCATCTCCTTCGGCACGGCCGACTACATCCCGGTCACCATCAATGTCACGCAGTCGGCCCAGCACGGCGAACTTCAGTTTGCGACCAGCTCGGTCACTCAAAACGTCACGATCGAAGTCGCCGGCCCGAAAGGCGTGAACACACTTTCGCTCCTGGGCGGCACGACTGCCAGCGCCATCCTCACCGCCATCAACTTGGTGAGCGATGCCACCGGGGTGAGTGCATCTCTCATCAATCCGGCGAACGCCAATAGTGGGATTCGATTGCTCTCACAAGAGTTCGGCTCGGCCGCCTTTGTGCAAGTGTCGGAACTTGGCTCCTCGTTTGGAGCCTTTACCACGCAAGATTCCGTCGGCAGCCTTGTTAAACGCGATGAGGGACGAGACACCGCCGCCACCATCAATGGCGCCCAGTCGCTCGGCAAGGGACTCAATCTGTCACTCAACAACACCGGCCTCTCCATCGAGTTGAAGTTGCAAGAGAGTTTCAACACCGCCGGCACCACCTCCTTTGCGATTACTGGCGGAGGTGCGTCTTTCCAACTTGGTCCAGGAGTGGACTCCAATCAGCAGGTGAACATCGGTGTTCAGTCAACCGCCGCGTCGCGCCTCGGCAACGGCACGGTTGGTTTCCTCTCCGACGTTGCCAGCGGTGGCGCGTATTCTCTGGTCAATGGCCAGGCCAAGAACGCCGGCGCAATTATCAAAGAGGCGATCACCCAAGTGTCCGTGCTCCGGGGCCGCCTCGGTGCCTTCGAGAAAAACACCGTTGACACCAACATTAACCAGTTGCGAATCACACTGGAGAACCTGACCTCCGCCGAATCCACGATCCGTGATCTGGACTTTGCCACGGAGACGAGCTCCCTCACCCGGGCACAGATTCTTGTGCAGGCGGGCACCAGTGTCCTCGCGACGGCTAACGCGACGCCACAGACGGTGCTGGCGCTTCTGAGGCAGTAAGTCGGTTCGTGGGTGATATCACACATCGCTGACCGCCAACCTCGACGATTTGTCGAGATTGGTGGTTGGCTTCGTAATTGGTCCGACGCTATAATTGCGAAAGAGTCATTAGGGAGGGTGGGAAAGCACTTCCAAGCTGATATGTTGCATTCCGGAACACGCATGCGGTCAGGAATGGCGTTTCCTTAGTTCATTAGCCAATGAGGTGGATCGTTTATGAAGAAGCTCATCGGACTTGCCGTCGCTCTCGTGGTCATCGTCGCAGCTCAGGCATACGCCGTGACGCTGAGCACGGTCACGCTGGTCTCGACTCTCAATCGCCCGACCTGGGCCGGCTCGACGCCCGCCTTGCCTAATCATCTATTCGTTCTTGAGAAGCGCGGCTTCATCAAAGTGATCGACATGGCCAACGCCAATGCCGTCACCAACGTGATGGACCTGACCGCTGTGGTTCACCTCCCCACCAGCGCCAGCGATGAACAGGGTCTGCTCGGGATGGCTTTCCATCCGAATTATTCCAGCAATCGCTTCCTCTACGTTTACTATACGACGTTGAATAACGCGAATAACGTCGTCGTTCGCTACACAGCCAATTTCAATCTCATTACTGCCGACAACACCACGGGTGTGACGCTGGTGACTATTCCCAACGTCGAAAGCAACCACAATGGCGGATGCCTGCAATTCGGTCCCGATGGAAAGCTGTACGTTGGCAGCGGCGACGGCGGAGGGGCGGGTGATGTACATGGCACTATTGGCAATGGTCAGGCTCTCAATACGTATCTTGGCAAACTTCTTCGCCTCGATGTTGATATCGCTGCTCCCTATGTCCCGAGCGATCAGCCGAGTGTCGCCGGTAGCGCCATTGACTTGAAATGGGCTTTCGGACTTCGCAATCCCTGGCGGTTTAGTTTCGATCGCGCCAATGGCGATCTTTACATCGCGGATGTCGGTCAGAATGCCTGGGAAGAAGTGAATTATGTCCCTGCCGGGACGGGCGGCGGGCGCAACTTCGGATGGCGATGCATGGAAGGGAATGCCACCTTTAACTCACCCAGTGGTACCGGATGCACTTCCGACATCAATTGCGACGGACCGCCGCCGCCGGCTCCGTATCCACCGTTGACGTGCCCGGTGATTACCTATGACCATGTGACAGGAATCTCAGTCACCGGCGGCTTCGCGTATCGCGGCTTGGAAATCCCCGGCGAGCAGGCCAACTATTTCTACGGCGACTATTCCTCCGGCCGCATTTGGACCTTTAAGATGATGGGCGGCGTTGCCACTGGCAATCTCCAACGCCTCACCCAGACGGCATTGACGTCCATCGGCGAGGATGCCAAAGGCGAGATCTATCTCGTCAACGGTACTGGAACAGCGAATGGCACGATTCGCCGAATCGTACCGGCCTGTAACAACATCTCAGACATCAACTCGGACTGCGCCAAGGATCAACTCGACATCGACATCCTGGTGAACGTACTATTAGGCTCGCCCCCTGCCGATCCGGCACTGGTCAATCGATCCGATGTGAATGATGACACGATCTATGACGGCAACGACATCCGCACCTGGATCGATACGCCGTTCCCCTGATAGGGCACCGCCACCTGCAATTCAACTAATCAAGTCCACCGCGCGCAAACTTGGTCAGGTGTTCACGCCGCGCCTCATCGCCGATTGGATGGCGAAATGGGTCTGTCAGGAGTCTCCGCGTTCTGCCCTTGACCCTGCCGTCGGCCCCGGCGTCTTTGTGGATGCATTCTCGGCGCTCCCCGCACCACACCGCCCAAGCGAGCTGCACGTCATTGACATCGATCCCGTCATGATCGACCGATTCGAGCCGCCTCCGGGGTTGCGATGCACCAAGTCTCGTGCCGACTTCATCACCACGCCCATTGACGCCCGCTACGATGCCATCATCGCCAATCCTCCCTATGTGCGACATCACGACCTGAGCTACTCGAAAGCGGTTTGGCGCGACTACGACAGAATCTGCAACCGCTCCGTCAGTCGCATGACCAATCTCTATGGGCTTTTCATTATCAAAATCGCGTCGTTGCTCGCGCATCGAGGGCGTGCGGCGATCATCACCCCGTCCGAATGGCTTGGCGCGGACTTTGGAGTGGCTATCAAAGATTTCCTACTTCGCCACAATCTGATCGACGCCATGATTCAATTCGACCACGCCTCCAATGTCTTCGACGGCGTCTTGACGACCGCTGCGATCACATTGTTACGACGAGATCGCGCTCCGCACGACGTGGTGCGATTTGCAGCCGTCTCCGACGTGCGCGAGTTGCAATCACTGGACCTGAATCGCGGAGTAGGTCAGCTCCCAACGGATCTGATTCCACACCAAAAGTGGACGCCATTGTTCAAGGGCGAATCGTTGGGTAAATCGAAACGTAGTGTGCGCGACATCGCCGTCTGCACGCGCGGCATCGCCACCGGCGCGAATGACTATTTCACGCTGCGTCCATCCGACCTGAGGCATTGGAAAATCAGCCGCCGCGACGTGCGAACCTGTATCACTAAGGCCCGGCAGATTTCAGACACTCGATTCACGATGGACCATCTGAAGCGACTGATCGCCAACGACGAACGCGTCTTCCTGTTGCACCCGCGGCAGCCGCTCTTACCGGCAATCACGAAGTATCTCGCCCACGGTCGCAAACAAGCCATCGACCGTCGCTATCTGCCCTCTCACCGACCCATCTGGTACGCCCCCGAACATCGCAACCCTGCGCCGATCCTTGTCACGGTCTTTGCTCGTGGGGATTTTCGTTTCGTCTGGAATGAGGCCGGCGTGCAGAACCTCACGGCCTATCATGGTATTTACCCTCGCGATGGTCGGATCGAAACGGCCAAGACGTTGTTCCGCTACCTGACCAGTCCCACCGCGCGCCAGCACATCCACGCGCACGCGCGCCATTATGCCGATGGTCTGTTTAAGGTTGAGCCAAAGGACGTGGAGGCCGTCGCAATTCCAACTGACTTGACCGCTACTCTCGCACGTCCTCGATCGGCAAAGAAACGGGCGTCGGGTTCGCAGATGACCCTTTTCGATTGCGAAGGGCAAGGTCCACCGCCAGCCTGATCGCCGACTTCATCGACCCCGCGTCCGCCAGATTCTTCCCCGCAATGTCATAGGCCGTGCCGTGGTCCGGGCTGGTCCGAATGATCGGCAGCCCCAGCGTGATGTTCACCGCCTGATCGAATGCCAACAGCTTCACCGGGATCAACGCCTGATCGTGGTACATCGCCACGACCCCGTCGAACTCTCCATGCGCCGCTCGCCAGAAAAGGGTGTCGGCAGGATACGGGCCGCTCGCGTCGATGCCCGCATTGCGCGCCATGTCGATGGCCGGCTCGATCACGCGAGATTCTTCATCGCCAAATTGCCCACCCTCGCCCGCGTGCGGATTGATCCCCGCCACGGCGATCTTCGGTTTGGCGATGGCGAACCAGTTTTTTAACGCTTCATGCATCAGATCAATCGGTTGAAACACCAGGCCGATGGTGAAGTGATTTCGCAATTCAAACAGAGGCTCATGCGCGCTGGCCAGCGCGACCTTGAGCGGCCCGCCCGTGAACATCATGGTGACGCGGCGTGTCTTGAACCGAGCCGCGAGTAATTCCGTGTGCCCCAGCCACTCATATCCCGCTAACTTCCACGCCGTTTTGTTGATCGGCGCCGTCACCAGGGCATCGATCCGATTCGCCCGGGCGTCGGTGATCGCGTCCTCCAGAAAACGCATTGACGCCTTGCCCTGTTCGCTCGTCGGTTTTCGCAGGAGTCGCCCCTCCAGTGATAGCTCGTCATAATCCGCGACGACCATTTCTCCATCGGCGGGCAGCGCGTCTTCATGTTGACGCCGCGACCAATACTGCCGAAGCTCGGCCTGATCGGCCGCATATTCGAGTTGCTCGTCGAGGCCGTACACGATGAATCGCGCCCGTGTTCGCAACGACTCGTCGGCCAGGGCCTTGACAATCACCTCCGCGCCAATGCCGGCCGGATCACCCATCGTGATGCCGATGGTGGGGCGGTAGCCGTTTTGTGATGGGGGTGTGCTCACGTCAAGACCTTCCCGCGATCAGGTGGCCCGCGTCGGCCACGCGCTCGAGATGTTGCACCACGGTGCGCGACAAGATGTCCGTCTCGATGTTCACACTAGCACCGACGCGCTTGGTACCAAGCGTCGTGATTTCCAGCGTCGTGGGAATGATGGCGACGCCAAACTGACCGCCGGCCATTTTCGCCACGGTCAGCGAGATGCCGTCAATAGCAACGGACCCTTTCGGAATCAAGTAACGCATCGCATGGTCATCAAGCTCAATCCACCACATGGACTCACCATCATCCCGGTCGATTCGGCTGATCACGCCGATGGCATCCACATGCCCCTGCACGAAATGTCCGTCAATCCGATCCCCGACGCGAAGCGACTTCTGTAAGTTCACGCGATCCCCCGGTGTGAGCCGTCCCAGTGTGGTGCGACGCAACGTCTCGGCCACCACGTCGAACGCCGCGTCCGCGCCATCCGTGTGCGTCAAGGTCAGGCACACCCCGTCAATCGCCACGCTCGCGCCATGAATCGTGTCCGCCCAGTATCCCGGCGCGCGAATCATGAGTCGCCGCCCGGCATCGCTTACATCCGATGCCACGATGAATCCTGTTGCATCAATGATCCCGCTGAACATGCGAATTACTCTCGATCTGCCACACTATTCTACGCTTCCATCGGCTTCACAGCCATTGGTACCCGCGCTCGATGCGGACCCTACCACACAAAAAACGACCCGCCCAGCACGAAGCCAGACGGGTCGTTTGAAGTGTCTGTTCAGTTGCAGTCCGGACCGTCGGTCAGGAGCCTAGGATCTGATTTAGCAGATTCGTCAGCACGGTCGGATCAACATTGTTCGGGTCAATCCCCGAATCTCCGAAGGCCGCCGCGAGCGCGTCCAGGCCCAGGATCGTATCACCGGCCTCAATCCGAGCGGGCAGAGCCTCAATGTCCGCCGTCGTGCAGATGGCGTTTAGTGAGAAGAAGTCCGCAATGGCCTGCGCCTGTGCATCCGTGAGCACTGGGATCGTCAACGGCGGCGTCTGGGCAGCGCCGGCCTGAATCGCGGCGCCGTTCAACGCCTTGATTTCCGCCACCGACAGCGAACAGATTTGCCCGCTGGCGATCTTGTTCAAGCCCGACAACAGGTCGCCGCATCCCGTGGACGCGACGGCCGACACAATACACACCAGACCCAACACTGCCTTCTTGAATTGCATGGTTCTAATCTCCTTGGTCCGCGAGGCCGAAACGAACCGGCCTCCCTTGGGCCTGTTCATCAGTTTACGATTCAAAGCGTTATGGGTACATCCGTTACGGGATGTTCAAAGCAAGCAGGAAGTCCACCAGGCGATCCCCCTCCGGAGTGTTCGGCGCGCCGGCCGCCGTGCGAATCGCCTCTCTCTTCTCGTCGTTCGTCAAACGCTCATCCACTTGGATTTCGCGCAGCCGGTCCAGATCGAGGCCCGGTATGGTTGAGGATAGCGTTGGCGCGAAGGCACTTGGCGTGCAACCCGATCCAACCGCTATCGTGGCCGATAACAGCATGGCGAGACTGAAGGTTCGTCCGATCAGTGATTCAGATTTCATGGGCGTCCAACGGGGATTCAGTCAAACCGGCGAGGTTCTCCCATTCTATCATCGGCATGGTCCGGGTTCAAAGTTCTGGCGCAATGGTTTTTGCAACATGGTCGGCCAGAGGGCCTTTTGACCAGATTGCGGAGCGACCTATAATCGAGACAACATGCGACATCTGCGCGACTTATGCTCAATTCCGATGCTGGGTGACGACATCCCGTGCGACCCCACACAACGGAAAATAAATCGCCACGGCTTCTCAATCAGCCCGGCGGCGTTGTTAGTTTTTTCAACATTGCTCATCTCGAGTCCAATGCTCGCCGTGAGTCTCACACGCCCCGGATCGCAGACGACTGAACCGACGACCACGCATCAAAGCGACCTGGCCGTGGATTCATGTTCAGGCTTGGAGCAGCTCGCGACGACTGCGCCACAGGGTCTTGACCGCGTAATCCTACATCTCTCCGCGGCCCGTTGCCGAATCATTGTCGCCGCAGCCGACCCTCTCACGCATTGGCTAAACGACGCATCGGTCCCGCCGTCGTCGCTTCGTGAGCAAGTTCAAAAAGGCCTCGCACAACTCGACCTAGCGGAGGGTGTGCTCACCGACATCGAGGCCGACGACAAGAGCATAAACACAACAAATGTTCGACGACGCGCCGATCTGCTCAAGACGTTCGGCCTCGCCTTTCTAGCCCTCACCGATGGAACTGACTCGCAGGAGTCCCGTGACCGTCTCATCGATCACTGTGCCGATCTCGCCATTTATGTGGACGACGATGACAAAATGATTACCGAGTCGGCGAAACTGTGGCAGGCCGTCGCCTATCGTCGCGCCGGCAAACCCGACCGGGCGCTCCAAATCCTACGCCCCGTTCTTTCGCCGCCGGCGTCCCCGCGCATCGGACTCTACGCTCGACTAGAACGCTGCCGCGCCCTCGCCGACAAGGGCGATTTCGTTTCGGCTATTTCGCTTGCCTCGCGGCTTGCCGTCCGGGTTGAGTCGTGGTTTGACACTGAAAACGAGGCCACACAGCGCGCGGCAGTCGGTCTGGTCAAAGGCGTTCGCGTTGATCTGTACCGAACGTGGACCAAGAAATTGCAGTCCGATGGCCAAGCCTACCGCGCGAAACAGGCGGACGGCGAGGCCGAGAAACTCGCTGGTGACGCGAAGCCTGCGGATATGCTGGTGCTGACCGAGTCAGTCGCCGGTGTGCCGACGCGGGTGAGTGCGGAGCCGGGATCACAGCCCGACGAATTCGACTCCGAGGAAGAATCAGAGACTCCCTGATCGGTGCCAATTGGGAGACACGCGACCTATTCACGTCTTTCGCCCCGAAGGAATGAGTATCGTTGCGCCCGCGCGAGCCCCGTGGCGCGTTCATCTCTCATGGTTGGCCTTGACCGCTGCGGTGGTATTCCTTATCGACGGCCCACGCATCCGCTGGTTCGACTGGGAAGTCACTCCGACTCACAACATCAATCTTGCCGAGGCCCTGGCATGGCAGAAGGGTACATTCGATCTCGACCCGCCTCAGCGCGAAGCCGCCCGACTTGACGGTCGGCTCCTGAACGCCTTTCCGCCGGGCTTCACGTTTATCAGCTACTGCGCGCTAAGACTCTCCGCACTCGTCGGCGGGGGCGATGCGTTTCCTCCGTGGCTCTTTCGCATCTTGATCGGCGTTGCAATTCTCATTATTCCATACGCCACCTTCGCCCGCCTAACCAGTAAGCCGTTGCGCGCCGTTCTCCTTACGGTGGCATTTCTGCTCGGCACACCCATGCTGGTCATGCTCTCCCTCTGTCGCATCGGCGGATTTTTCGAGGTGAATCACGTCCTCGCATGTTGCGGATTGTTGCTCATTGCGTGGGACATGCTTGGTGCGAGAAAGATTTGGCCAAGCATCATCGGCCTCGCACTCGCCTTTTGGACGCGGCAACTCACGTTGCTGTACGTGCCGGCCATCGTGTGGGTTGGTTGGACCTCGTCGGACCGTGCTCGTTATAAAAATGTTGCGATCATGCTCGTTGGTGTCGCGCTCATCGTCGGCGTGTATCTGTCAATGAACGCGGCTAAGTTCGATTCGCCGTTCGACACCGGCTACTTGCGAATCTATGAAGGTCGCGACGATCCGATTGCAGTGCGGGCCCGCGCCGGGTTCTTTCGCCCGGCTTACATCACGGAAAACATGCGATTCATGCTTTGGGAGCCACCCGGAGTGCGACTCTCAGGGGCAGGAGTCGATCGCGCCATGAACGACTTTGGCGCGGGCATTTTCTGGACCTGCCCGCTGCTCATTGCTGTGGTGGCAACCGCTCGCCAATGGTGGAAGGATGTGGCACGCCGAGCGTTGATGCTTTGCTCATTCGCAGTCATGGGGATGTTGCTGATGTACCACAACACCGGCTGGCGTCAGCCCGGCTACTACCGGTTCGCGCTTGATTTTATTCCGATCTGGTTCGCCGTGCTTGCACCGTATGCGTGGAGCCGCCGGGGATTTGTGTTCGTTGTTCTCTGCACTGTTTGGAGCGTCTGGTATTTCCGGTTTATCACGTTCAACAATCTCGCGTGGGCTCATCTTCCGGGTTAGTCATCAAGTTTTCCGCGAGTGCCGCCCGTGCGATCCTTCACCTTTCCCCGCGCCAATAACCGCTTTACACGGAAATCATCCGTGTGCCCGCCATCGAAGGCCGCAGTCCACACGCCCGCCAGCATCTCGCCGCCCGTTGAAAGTCGATCCTCAATGAACTTCTTGCCCGGTGCCTTGGCCAATTCGCCGCTTTTCTCCATTGCATAAAGTGGCTCAACCTTTTCGAATGACTCGTTCAGGTAGGCGCAGATGTCTTCGAAGTACTTGTCCTTCGATACCTTGCGAGGAGTCGCCGGCAGGGTCGCGATGGACTCGGCATTGATGTGATGCAATGCGAGAACGCCGCCGTCGATGTAGGAGTGAAACTTCTTGTCACTGGTGTAGCCGATCGGATTCTCACCTACCCAGCCGTGATGATGCATGGTCAAGTGGAGCGGCTGACTGCCGTCACCAATGTAATGGCTGAGGATCCCCATGTGATAGACGACATTCTGTTTGGCGTTCTCAATCATGTCGTCGGTTACGTAGTCGCGGTACTCCTCGTAGGTTTTCAAGGTCGTCCAACTGGACGCGGTTTTCCATTGCAATTCCGAAATGGTGTACGGAAGCAGACCCGGAACGAGCTTCGTATAGTCCTTGTCCCCCTCTCGAAGGTAGGGGGCGAAACGATCAGCGTGCTTCAGACGGACGGTTGCCAGGAGATCGGTGAACTCGCGTCGCAGCGGGGGCAACGCCTTGAGTGTCAGGTCGAAGTCCTTGAGATGCTCCACATCAAAATAGTGTTCCGGGTTGTTGGCATGATCAAGGTCCAGACTGTTCTGGCCCCGCCATCGATCCGGCTCGGCACATAGATACTCCAGCCGAACGCGGACCTCCGGCGACTTCACCCACGCCGGAATCCGATCCGGGAGTATTCTATGAGCCACGCGCGTGACGGCGACGTGTCCCTCCTCATCCCACGCAAGCGCAGGCGAACCGAGAACAAGAAGTGCAATCGTCACGGTAGTGAATTGAGAAAATCGTCGGTTGCAGTCCATGAGACGCTCCAAACTAGTGGGGAGAGATTTCAATCGCAGGCCCGTATTCTAAGGTAGATCATCGAGTTGCCCAAGCATGTCTGGATTATGGCACCCGCTTCAGCCGTTTGAGAAACGGGGCTTCCCGTGTCGGGTCCGAGACATGTTCAAAGTACATCAGCCGCAGTTTCTTATACAGATCGGACACCTCGGCATCGCTGGCTTGCGTGAGTTGCCCGATCCACTCGTCAATCTTCGTCGGCAGGTCTTCAATCTCGCCGCCACGGCGTCGCACCTCCGCCACCATCGCCGGATCCCACATGAGAACAAATCCCGGCAATCCATCCAGCGACACACGGATCGAGACAAGCTGTTGGGGCAGCTTGAGGATTTCCACGGCCGAACTGTGAAAGGTGAAATGAGTCTTGCGCTGGCGAATCAAGTAATCCAGCGTCGCGTTCTTCTCATGCCCCACACGCCCGCGCCCCGAAACCGCCTGATGGGCCACCAGTTGATCCGTCAAACCGGCCTCGCTCTCAATTGCCGTCGCAATCCGCCCGCGGTACATCGCGTGTGCCTCGGCTCCCAAGAATGCGATGCATACCGGCACGTCGGCGAAGTACTTCCGTAGCACCGCCGACCTATTATCGCGTTCCGCATCCAACAACTGCGTTCCGTAGAAAAGGTGCTCGTTCACAACTCCAGAAACAAACTCGAACTGCGTCATGGGATACCGTGGCAAGACGAGTGCAATACAAATCGCAGCCGTGGCGACGGTTCGAACGAGCAATCCTGGCAATGGCAATCTCATCATTCCCAGTTCGATCAAGATGAGCAAGAACGGCGTTGCTGGGATCAGCATCCGCGCGAACATGAAATCACCGCCGACACGCACGATGTACAGCATGTACGCACCGGCCATTCCCGCCGCGACGATTGCCAGACGACGCAACTTTTGATCGGTGTTTCGGAGTTGCGAATCTCCGTCACGAACAAACATGCACAGCATGAAGCCAATCACACCAAGTGATGTGGCCCAGTATTTCTGCAAGTAGAGCATCAAGTACGCCCACCCCTGGCCCCACCACGCGAGGTTGCCGCTCTTGGCGTAATAGGTGTTCGGGAAGATATCGCCGTAATACCACACGCGCCACGCAAGGAACGCCGCGTGGGGAATCCCGAACGCGAGGACATACAGAATCGTCGTTCGCCACCGGGGTCGGCCAAGCGCCAAGTAGGCCCCGCCCAGGACGACGGCGAAGATCACGCCGTCAGGCCGCGTGAGCGAGGCGAGCGTTATGACGATCCCAGTCGTAATCGGTCGGTGTCGGCCCTCTATCTCACCTCGTGCGAACAAGACGAATCCCGCCACCGCGAGCATGGTAAAGAGCGACGTTTCCAGCCCGCTTGTTGCGAAGACATTCCAGTCCTCATGCACCGCCGCGAGTATGGCCGCGACCGGCACGACGGTCGTCGCTGGTGAGACCTTGGCACTCACAAGTCGAGCGAGCGTGCCCATCATCCAGATCGACGCTGCATAGCAGATGATTCCCCAATAAATGGTCCACGTTTCGCAGCGAATCCCAAGTTGAAGGGGGACGGCGCACCAGAGTGTCCATAGGAAGTTGCTGTACCCCTCGACGCGCTCGCCGGCGTTGAAGACCAGGCCCTTGCCCTCGACGAGGTTCAGTGCGTAGCGATAGGAGATGAAGGCGTCGTCGCAAACCCAGCGATTCTGATAGGCAGCAATGCAACCATAGAGAATCGACGCGACGAGCAGGATGTTGAATAGCAGATTCTGTCGGTTTGACCGAGTGTTGGAAGTGGGTTGCACGGGCTTGGTCTGTGTGGTCATTCGCGTCGGTGGTTATCGAGTTGCGAATGATAGGGGCTGCGAGAGACGCAGGCCACATGTCAGGCGAGGTGCCTTACACGACGGGCGGTGTGGCGCGGGCGGATGACCGGGGCCATCAGGGCGACAAAGGCAAACATGATCGGCTCGGGCACGGTTCGTTCGGCCGCCAATGGAAAAGCCGGCTCCGATTTTTTCGGGGTGCCGGCTCCATGACGCGATTGGTTTTGGCTGATGGTGCCTGTGGGATTCGCTCGGTGTGGTGTGGCTGTGGGGCGCAGTTGGTGCAGCGGATTGCCGACCCACTCGTCGGTCGCCCCTGTTTGGTCGTGCCGATGAAGGTTCAGACTATTGATGCTGGGCACCGGAACGAGTTTGCTGGTTGACACAGGATTCCACGAGTCTTGGATGCGGCCCAGAGTCTGTACGATAGCCGTAGCTTCGATGGTGATGCTCGGTGATCCGGCGTGGAGTGACTCTTCCAACTGGCGGTTTCCCGGCGTGGTTGGTGTCACGGCGATAAGTCCACCAAAGCAGGGTGTAGTCGCCAATGTCAGGGCGATGGTCGCCCGGAGTGTGCGAGGCATAATGATTCCCCCAATGCTCCACATGCGCACCACGCGCGCGGGCGGAGCGGCTTTCTTTCCCGTTCAACCTACGATTCAGCCCGTGCAGCGGCAACCAGAATCACGTGCCCGATAAGCGCCCTCCCTTGCTACGCCACTGTCATCCGTTCTCGGCCTTACTTCGCGCCGGAGAGGAATCGGACCATCGCCGCCCCAAACACCGGCAGGTCCGGCGGTCGTCGGCTGGTGATGTGATGGCCATCCACCACGACCGGCTCATCCACCCACGTCGCGCCGGCGTTGATCACGTCATCCTTGATTCCCGGCGTGCTGGTCATTCGCACGCCACGCACCACGCCCGCCGAGATGGTGATCCACGGGCCGTGACAGATCGACGCGATCATCTTTTTCGCTTCGTTGAACTGCCGCACGAGTTCCAACACGTTCGCGTCGCGGCGCAGCTTGTCCGGCATCCATCCGCCCACGACGACCACGCCGTTGAAATCAGGGGCGCGCATATCGATGATGGCCGTCTCGCTTTCGCAGGGATAGCCGTGCTTCCCACGATACGTCACGCCCGCCTTTTGTCCCGCAACCACCACCTTTGCGCCGGCTTCCTCCAATCGCAGCTTTGGGTACCATAGTTCGAGGTCTTCATAATCATCGCCCACGAAGATAAGAATGCGGCAGTTGGTCAGCGTGTTCATAACAAATCCCTCCGTTGCATACGAGCGATTTTACCCGCCCCTCGGCCGGCGATATACTGTCCGTTTTGGAGAACAAACTGTGAGTAGCATGCCATCGACTCTCTTCGGACGACAACCGCACAAGGGGGTGCGCGTCCTCGTGACCGGCCAGGTCGGCGTGGATAAGAAGGCCTTTCTCGAAGAGGTCGCCCGCATCGCCCGATCCCGCGGCCACGACCTGACGCTGTGCAACATCGGTGACATGATGTACCGCGAGGCCCCTGACGTCGTTCAGGGCCGTATACTCGACCTGCCGCGTACGCGCCTCAACACGCTCCGCCGTGCCGTCTTCAAGGATGCCATCGCCGTCTGCGAGAAACAGCAGAACGTGATCATCAACACCCACGCCACTTTCCGCTGGAAGCACGGCTTGTTCGAGGCCTTCGACTTCGACCACATGGCCACGATCGACGCCGACCTGTACGTCACGCTAGTAGACAACGTCGACGCCGTGCATGAGCGGCTCCTGCGCGATCATGACATCATCCACACGCTCAAGGACATCATGGTCTGGCGCGAAGAGGAGATCCTTGCGACGGAGATTCTGGCCCACGCCATCGGCGGCTATGGGAAATATTATGTCCTGGCTCGCGGTGTCGAAGGGCGCACGGCCGAGTCGCTGGTGCGGCTGATGTTCGAACCGCAGAAGAAGCGGATTTACCCGAGCTTCCCGATGTCGCACGTCATGGACATGCCGGACGTGCTGGCCGAGATCGACGCTTTCCGCGAGGCGCTGGCCGAGCATTTCATCTGCTTCGACCCCGGCGACCTCGACGAGAAGCGCCTGCTCTTCGAGGCCGACATGGCCGCCAAACGCGGCGAGCAGAAGATTACGATCCACGTGAACGGCAAGGATTTGTCCTTCAACGTCGCCGACGTGAAAAGTGTCGAGGCCGACATCGACAGCCAGATTTATGCCCGCGACTTCAAGCTGATCGACCAGTCCGACATGATCGTGAGCTACATCCCCGAAGTCGCCGGCGGTTTCCCCGGCCTGTCCAGCGGCGTCGAGCGCGAGTTGCAACATGCTTTTGAGGGCACCAAGGAGGTCTATCTCATCTGGCGGCCCAAGAAAGACCCCAGCCCGTTCGTCACCGAGACGGCAACGAAGGTCTTCACCAGCGTGGATGATCTGTTCAAGCATTTCCAGGCCAAGGGCTATATGGGCGATTACCAACTGAACCTGATCCGCACGGGCGGGGCGAAGGAACGCGGGCGGTTTGGGTAGGGGGAACGGCGACATCATGTTTCGGAAACCACGAACCGTATGTGCTGATCGGTCGTGACGCGCGACGCATCGAGGCTTCATCCTCGCGCGTGAGACTCAGTGGCTCAAATGATTTACGTCATGATCCGCTCGACGGTCCAATACAGGCCGGTTGCGCCGATGAGGATTGAGCAGGGAATGACCACGCGCGGGCGGTACCAGGTGCGCGAGCGGAACCAGCCTACGGTGGTGAGGGCGAGGGCGATGACGGCGAGTTGGCCGAGTTCGACGCCGATGTTGAAGGAGACGAGGGCGGTGGCGAACTGGCCGCGGGGGAGGCCCAGCTCGGAGAGGACGCCGGCGAAGCCGAGGCCGTGGAGGAGGCCGAAGAGGAAGACCACAACCGGTCGCCAGGGGTGGAGCTTCGACGTGAGGATGTTTTCGACGGCGACGGCGGCGATGG
>JBBTET010000061.1:0-88404 GCA_038042195.1 Planctomycetota bacterium
ACGCTCATCAAGCCGCCCGGCAAGTGGGGGGCCGATATCGCCGTCGGCAGCGCCCAGCGCTTCGGCGTCCCCATGGGTTTCGGCGGTCCGCACGCCGCCTTCATGGCCTGCCGCGACGAATACAAACGCCAGATGCCCGGCCGCATCATCGGCGTGTCGAAGGACGCCCACGGCCGACCGGCCTTTCGCCTGTCCATCCAGACGCGCGAACAACACATCCGCCGCGAAAAAGCGACGAGCAACATCTGCACGGCCCAGGTGCTGCTTGCCATCATGGCGAGCATGTATGCCGTCTATCATGGACCAATCGGACTTCGACGAATCGCCGAGCGCGTTCGTGCTTACACCGTACTGCTTCGCGCCGTGCTGACGAAGCAGGGACACTCACTTGGCGATGCGTTGGTCTTCGACACACTCCGCGTGCGACCTGTCGGCAAGTCATCCGCCGAGATTCTCCGAGCCGCCCGCGCCGCGAAGTTCAACCTCCGCGATTTCGGCGACGGCTCACTTGGCATCACGCTGGATGAAACCACTGACCGCGAGGCAATGGTGCAAATCCTCGCGGTGTTCGGGGCCGCTCCTTCCGGTAATCTGGATTCCCAGTTCGATGCGTCGAAGGTGATGATCCCCTCAAAGTTTGTGCGCGAGTCCGGCTATCTCACTCACGCCGTCTTCAACACACACCACTCCGAGACGCAGATGCTGCGGTACATCTTCACCCTTGCCTCGCGCGACCTCTCGCTGGCCCACTCCATGATCCCGCTCGGCTCCTGCACCATGAAGCTTAACGGCACGAGCGAAATGATCCCCGTCACCTGGCCCGAGTTCGGTCGAATGCACCCCTTCGCGCCGGCCGATCAGTGGCGCGGCTATGCGGGGATGTTCACGCAACTCGAATCATGGCTCGCGGATATCACCGGCTTTGCCGCCGTCTCGCTCCAGCCGAACGCCGGTTCACAGGGCGAGTATGCCGGCCTGATGGTTATCCGCGCCTATCACGAGCATCGCGGCGACCGGAATCGCACCGTCTGCCTCATCCCCGACTCGGCCCACGGTACCAATCCCGCGAGTGCCGTCGTCGCCGGTATGCGTGTCGTGCCCGTGGCCTGCGACGAGCTCGGCAACATCAGCCTCGAAGACTTGAAAACGAAGGCCGCTGAACACGCCGCCAACCTCGCTGCCATCATGGTGACATATCCGTCCACGCACGGCGTCTTTGAAGAAGGCATCCGTGATCTCTGCGACATCGTTCATCAGCATGGCGGGCAGGTCTACATGGACGGTGCCAACATGAACGCCCAGGTCGGACTCTGCCGCCCCGGCGACATCGGCGCGGACGTCTGCCACCTCAATCTCCACAAGACCTTCTGCATCCCGCACGGCGGCGGCGGTCCCGGCATGGGGCCGATCGGTGTCGCCGCGCACCTCGCTCCGTTTCTGCCCGGCCACCCCGTCATCAAGCCGGACACGGCTGGCGAAAAGGCCATCGGCCCCGTCTCGGCCGCACCCTATGGCAGTCCCAGCATCCTCACGATCAGCTATGTCTACATCGCCCTGATGGGCAGCGACGGATTGAAGCAGGCCACGCAGGTTGCCATCCTCAATGCCAACTACATGGCACGCCGCTTGGAGAAGCACTACCCTGTCCTCTACGCCGGCAAGTCCGGCCGCGTGGCCCACGAGTTCATCCTCGACTGCCGCCACTTCGAGAAGTCCGCCGGCATCAAGGTCGAAGACATCGCCAAGCGTCTCATGGACTACGGCTTCCACGCCCCGACGATGTCCTTCCCCGTCCCCGGTACGCTGATGATCGAGCCGACCGAGAGCGAGCCGCGCGAAGAGTTGGACCGTTTCTGCGATTCGCTGATCGCCATCCGCGCCGAGATCACCGCGATTGAGGAGGGCCGCGCCGACCGCGCCGACAACCCGCTCAAGCACGCACCGCACACCGCCGACGCAGTCGCCGCCGACCACTGGTCCCACGCCTACTCCCGTGAGCAGGCCGCCTTCCCGCTCCCCTGGGTTCGGCAGCACAAGTTCTGGCCCGCCGTCGGCCGCATCGACAACGTTTACGGCGACCGCCATCTCGTCTGCACCTGTCCGCCGATGGATGCCTATTAACGAGCCTCACGCGCCGGCACGCGGTCACGTCGGTTTGCGCACTCTCGCATCACCGACGTGTCGGTCAATCTTGTTTCACAGACAGTTGGGCGTGGAGTTCGAAATGCTCCGTGCCGTGTCGCTTCCGCATGATCGAGAATCTCCAAGGCTCTATTAGGCCAATTCGACTCTCACAACAACTGGATCAAATCTGGGGGAGCACGCCAAACTGGCTCAGGCCGTAGCGTAGCGGCGCGAAGTTTCTCACAAGCACTCGTCTGAAGACTCCAATTGAACTGTGAGCCAAGACATGTTACTTGACATATTCAGAGCGACTTATTATGATTATGTGACCATGTCGCCCTAATACGGGCGCACTTAATAACCAATGAGGGGATTCTAATGTCAGATAGAGTTCTAATTGTCCTAATGATCCTCGTTGCGATTCTGAACCTTGGCAACGAGAATTACGCATTAGCGGACGACTGGACAACCTATCAACATGATGCGGCGCACACCGGGCGGAGTACCGCATTATTTGATCCAACGGAATTGGTAAAGGCTTGGAGCGCTCCTCAAGGCTACTCGCAACCATTGATCGTTGGAGACAAGGTGTTTTCCATGAGGAATCAGCAGGGCATTGGCAGTGACGTGACATCAGTCTCATCGTTTCAATTGAGCAATGGAGCGGTAAATTGGACTTATACCAATCATTTTATCTTTCCCGGGCAACCAACGTTGGCGGAAGGACTGGTTCTCTTTGCGGCGAAATTTTCCAGCGCACCAGCAAGACTGTATGCACTTGACGCGATTGCCGGGACCCTTAAATACACTGTACCACTGAACGGCATTGGTTATGCACCTTTGATGCCGACCGTTGCGCGCAATGCTAACGGCGATCTCGTTGCTTATGTTACCGATGGAGGGTTGGTGAATGCAGTGCGACTTGGTGAAAGCTCAGGCTCAGTAATGTGGTCAGGTACTGGAAGCTTTGGGGGGCAGTCGATTCCAACTGTGTGCGGTAATTCAATTATTTTGGCGGGGCCGGGACAATTCTACGCCTTTGACCAGCTTACAGGAGCTATGAACCACTTTTTTAGCGGCAACAACTATGGTGGCGGGGGTTCCACAGTAGCATGTGATTCAACTAGCCATCAATTTTATGTTAAGGAGGTGATGAACAGCGGTCAAGGATTTCCACTCGCCGCTTTTTCATATGTCGACAACAGCCAAATCTCTCAATTGTGGCAGCAAACTGGACCCGGAATTGGGCACGGAGGGTCAGTTGCAATTGGACAGAAGGGGAGTCTCTTTTCGGCAGACGGCGCGACGTTGCTGGAGCTCGACCCATCAGACGGTACTGTACTGAGGTCACTGACAGGTCTAAGTCTTGCGGGTGGAATTACTCCGGCAATTACCGGAAACTCGATCTTTCTTATGACCGAGACACAAACGCAGATTTATGACTTGGATTCGTTTGCACTGCGCAGGTCTCTGCAGGGATCGCGAGGAAGCCTGAACACAGCGTACGACAGTCCAGGCGCGGTTTTTGATTCAGGATTCGCACTTGACTACGGTAATATTTATGGCAGCCGAGGGTTCGACGTCTTTAGAGTTCCAGAGCCTTCGACGTTGTCGCTAATTGGGGTGGGCGCAATTGGAATACGAAGGTTTCGGAAATCAGCATCTGTTTTTAGCTAGTGCGTCAAGAAACGAGAACGGCTCTCCAAGCTGTCTCACCACGTGGTTGATGGCGAGGTTAATTTCTTTATATAGGCCATTGGCGTGGACGCCCGTTTTTTCACTTCAGTTCGCAAGATTTGGCAAGACCTCCGCCCCTCGTCTTGTATAATATGGCCTCAAGCCTTAATCATCAGGCGGAATGTAATCAAACTCGGAGCTACCAATGACACGATTGATCCTTACCGTTCTCGCAGGGTTTCTCGGCGGATTCGCATCGATGAACGGTCCGAAGTCCGCCGGCACCAAAGAAACAGGAGATGCACAAATGAGGCTCGGCAACTTCTCAGTCAGTCTCGCCGTCAAGGACATTGCCGCGTCCCGCGCATTCTATGAAAAGCTCGGGTTCAAGAAGTGCGGCGGCGATCAGGCGAAGAACTGGCTGGTACTCCAGAACGAGACCGCCACGATCGGGCTTTTTCATGGGCATCTCGAAAAGAACTCACTGACGTTCAACCCCGGCTGGGACCGCTCCAAGAAGACCTTGCCCGACTTCGACGACGTGCGCGACATTCAGAAGACGCTCAAGAGTAAAGGCCTTACCCCGACGGTCGAAGCCGACGAGTCAACGACCGGCCCGGCGTTCCTGACGCTGACCGATCCTGACGGCAACCCGGTCCTGATCGATCAGCACGTGCCCAAGCCGAAGAAGTGATCGACCGCGCTTCATGCCGTCAATGATGCCGCGCGCATTAGCCCGCCGGCACGTTAGGCTCCTAAATTATTTTCCAACGAACTTTGACGCATCGTCCGCGTATCAGGAGTGTCGCCACGGACGGCGGCCTGACCCATCGCTGAAACGGAGTTCTCATGCTTCCCATTGTTCACTCCATCATCCTTATCGCCGTGTCGCTTTCCGGAGGGGAATCGGGCTTTCGACCCGTCGATTTCAAGTCGCGGTTTGGCAAGTACGAAGGCTGCTTCGTCATTAAGGAGGTCGGCACCGACACCCACCTCCGATTCAACGAAGCAGCCCTCGCCAAGCGGCAATCTCCCTGCTCCACCTTCAAGATCCCCAGTGCCTTGATCGGCCTCGAAACCGGCGTCCTTCAAGGCCCCGACACGCTGTTCAAGTGGGACGGCAAAACGTCTTGGAATAAGGCATGGGAGCGCGACCACACCCTCGCCTCCGCCATCAAGGAATCCTGCGTCTGGTACTTTCAGGAAGTCGCCCGACGCATCGGCATGGAGCGCATGAAACAGTTCATCGACAGGTTCGACTACGGCAACCGCGACCTCAGCGGCGGCATCGATCGCTTCTGGCTCACCTCCACACTCGAAATCTCCGCTAACGAACAACTCGCCTTCATGGAGAAGCTCTACACCAACAAGCTCCCCGTCTCGAAGCGAACTGTGGAGACCATGCAGAGTCTCCTCGTATACCGCGAGGGCAAAGGCTGGACCTTCAGCGGCAAGACCGGCACCGCCGGCAAAAACGACAAAACCGTCCTCGGCTGGTTCGTCGGCCATGTCCGCTCCGGTGACAAGCAATACGTCTTCGCAGTGAACATGACGGCCGCCGACAAAGCCTGGGGTCCGAAGGCCCGCGACATCACCTTTGAAATACTCGCCGACCTGGGCCTCGTCACCCGCTGACCCACAAAGACCTCCGTTCCATTCGCCCCTGAAGCCGACGGGATTGTGCCCCGTCGGCTTCAGATTTTTTACGAGATTCCAGACTGCATAGTCTTCTCACAGGCACCATCCGCCTGTTTCCAGACCGCGCCCCCTTCGCTACAATGACCGTGCGATGCATTTAGCGACAATTGCTGAACCGCGCCGCAACCGTGATCTTCCACCATCGGGTAAGACCGCATCGGACGACGTTGAGAGGAACGCCTGTGCCTCGAGCAAAGATCGAACTGCGAAACTACATCGAGTCGCTCTCCATTCTGGACGCCGACGGCAACGTCGACACCGCTTTGGAGCCGAAGCTCGACCCCCAGGATCTCCGCCGCGTCTTCGCCGCCATGCTCCGCGCCCGTCGCTACGACGAGCGAATGCTCAAGCTCCAGCGCCAGGGCCGCATCGGCACCTACGGCCCGGCTCTAGGGCAGGAAGCCGCGTCGCTCGGCCCCGCCTTCGTCATCACCAAGAATGACTGGCTCATCCCATCCTTCCGCGAACCCGCCGCCATGCTTCATCGCGGCTGGCCCATGCACAAGCTCATGCTCTGGTGGGGGGGGAACGAGTTTGGCTCCGTCGTGCCCGACGGCGTGAACGACCTGCCCATCTGCGTCCCGGTATCATCCCAATGTCTCTACGGCGCGGGCGTCGCTTGGGGCTGCAAACTGAAGAATGATGGCTCCGTCGCGGTCGCCTACACCGGTGACGGCGGCACCAGCGAAGGCGACTTCCACGAGGCCATGAACGTCGCCGGCGCGTTCAGACTCCCGCTCATCATGATTATTCAGAATAATCAGTGGGCTATCTCCCTCCCGCGTGCCAAGCAATCCGCTTCCGACACCATCGCCCAAAAGGCCATTGCCTACGGCTTCAACGGGATTCAGGCCGACGGCAACGACATCCTCGCGATGATCGCCGCCACACAGGAAGCCGTGGACCGCGCTCGCAAAGGCGACGGCCCCACGCTCATCGAGGCTGTGACCTATCGCCTCGGCGTCCATACGACGGCCGACGACCCCAAGAAATATCGCACCGACGAAGAAGTCGAATGCTGGCGGGCGAAGGATCCGCTCATTCGCTTCTGGACGTACCTGCTGGCGAAGAAGGTCATGGACGAGAAGGCCCGCGAACTTCTCGAAGAAGAGATCAACAACGAAATCACGGCCGCCGTCGAGCGCACCGAAGCCTATGAGCCGGACGTGCTGGAGCCGTTCCGCCACAGCTTCGCGACCATGCCTCCGCATCTGGAGGAGCAAATGATGCAGTTCCAGGCCTATCTGGAATCCATCGGTGCCCATCCCGGTCGCGCCTCCACCGACAAGATTGAAACCGCCCGCGGGCTGCATTGAAGGAATGACATGGCTGAAATGACAATGGCCAAGGCCCTGAATCTCGCAATGCGCGAAGCCATGGCCGAAGACAAAACAGTGATGGTCCTCGGTCAGGACGTCGGCAAGGACGAAGGCGTCTTCCGAATCACCGAGGGCCTGCTCAAGGAGTATGGCCCTGATCGCGTGATCGACTTCCCCGTCGCCGAGTCGGCCATCGCCGGCGTCGCCGTCGGCCTCTGCTTCACCGGTTTCAAACCCATCGCCGAGATGCAATTCTCTGGCTTCGGGTACCATGCCTTTCATCAGATTGAGAACCACGTCTCCCGCTTTCGCAGTCGCACGCGCGGGCGTTACACCTGCCCGATGGTGATCCGCATGCCCTTTGGTGCCGGCATTCGTGCCATCGAGCATCACAGCGAGAGCCGAGAGGCCATCTGGGCGCACCTGCCGGGGTTGAAGGTCGTCATTCCGTCCGGCCCGCGCAATGCCCGGGCGCTCCTGCGGGCATCAATCTTCGATCCCGATCCGGTCATGTTCTACGAACCCAAGGCCTGCTACCGAGCCTTCAAGGAAGAAGTCCCCGAACAGCCCGAAGTGATGGAGATCGGCAAGGCCAACATCGTCCGCCCCGGCGACGACGTGACCATCATTTCCTACGGCGCATCGATGCGGCCCGTGTTGGAAGCCGCCGACGAGTTGGAGATCGAGCACCACATCGACGCCGAGGTGATTGACCTGCTCAGCCTCGTCCCGCTGGACACCGAAACCATCGTCGCCTCCGTCAAGAAGACCGGCCGCGTGGTGGTCGTCCATGAGGCCCCGAAGAATTGTGGCCCGGCCGCCGAGATCATCGCCCGCATCGTGGAGAACGCACTGATGTTCCTCGAGGCCCCGATCGAGCGCGTGACGGGATTCGATCTGGTTATGCCGTACTTCAACCTGGAAAAGTATTACATCCCCGACGCACATCGCGTGGTCACCGCCGCGCGGGAGGTCGTCAGCTACTAAGGCAATCAGAACCCACCCCGCAAGGGGTGGACAGAATGCAAACCGGGATCTCCACAACGCGGACTCCGTCCTTTGCATCAGAATTCGCAAAAAGCCCCGATAGGGGTAACGGACCGTAGCCACAGCTTGGCCGCCGCGGCGGCGGCGCAAGCCCGTAGAAGAAAAGTAATCAATGAATCAGCCCCGTAGGGGCGACGGAACCGATTAGACCGCAGGACACAACACGATGGGCAAAGATTTCAAACTTCCGGACTTGGGCGAAGGCATTCACGAGGCCCAGATCGTCAACGTCATGATCAAACAGGGCGACTCCGTCAAGGCCGATCAGATGGTCATGGAGGTCGAGACCGACAAGGCCTCCGTCGAACTCCCCGTCCCTTACGGCGGCGTTATCGAATCGCTCAACGTCAAGGTCGGCGACACCGTCAAGGTCGGCATGGTCCTCCTCTCCGTCGCCGACGGCTCAGCCGCGCCCGCCGCCAGAGCCACCGCCGAGACGCGCGCTGTGTCGGCCCCTGCCGCCTCCGTCGCCGCCCCGGCCAAGGCCCGCGCCCCCGAATCGGCAATGGTTTCACCGCGCGCCGCCGCAGTGGCCGAAGCCCCGGTCCACGGCGAAGGCCCCATCCCCGCCGCGCCCGCCGTCCGACGCATCGCCCGCGAGGCCGGCGTCGATCTGCGTCAGGTGCATGGCACCGGCCCCGGCGGTCGCATCGTCCGCGAGGATGTCGAACGTTTCGTCCGCTCCGCCAACGGCGGCTCCGCGCCGACCGCCCCGGCGCGTTCGTCCGCGCCATCCACGTCCCGTCCCGCTGCGACGGCCATGTCCGTCCCCGCCGAGGCGATGCCTGACTTCGCCCAATGGGGTCCGGTCCGCCGTGAGGCCCTGCCGCAGATTCGCAAGACCATCGCCCGCCAGATGGTCCGCTCGGTGACAACGATCCCGCACGTCACCCATTGCGACGAGGTGGATGTGACGGACCTCGAACAATTCCGCAAAGAGCAGGGCGCGATCTTCGAGAGCAAAGGCGCGAAGCTCACGCTCACCGCCTTCGTCGTCAAGGCCGTCGCCGGGGCCTTGCGCCAATTCCCGAACCTAAACGCCTCCTACGACGAGGCCGCCGGCGAAATGGTGTTCAAGGATTATGTCCACATCGGCGTCGCCGTCGATTCGCCCAAGGGCCTGATGGTCCCGATCATCCGCGACGCCGACCGCAAGGGGCTGATGACCATCTCCAAGGAGATGAAGGAATTGGCCGACAAGGCCCGCGAGTTCAAACTCGACATCGCCCAGATGCGCGGCGGCAGCTTCACCGTGACGAATGTCGGCGCATTGGGCGGCACGATGTCCACCCCGATCATCAACTACCCCGAAGTCGCCATCCTCGGCATGGGCAAGCTCGACTGGAAGCCCGTCGTCCGCGACGGCCAGATCGTGGCGAGGAAGGTGCTGCCCCTCTTCCTCTCCTTCGACCACCGCGTCATCGACGGTGCCGAGGGGGCAAGGTTCATCCGCGCTGTCATGGAGTTCCTCGAAAGCCCGCTGAATTTGTTACTGGTGTCGTAACCGCGTCAACCACCGTTCACGTTATGGCCTCATCCAATGGTTCATCGTTGGGATTCCGCGAACAGTACATCCTCGCGTCCGCATTCTTTCATGCTATTCCGCCACAGGACGTTCACTATGCCAATTGCGCGCGGGTGCTTCGCCAAGCGATGTTCGCCGCCGGTCAATGGGAGCCGGATCTGTCGGCTGCCCTCTACGACGCCGAAGGGTTTCCCGAATTTGCCCTGTGGTACAGCGCTTTGATCGACATGGCCTTCCACGAACCCGAATCTGAGCGCCTTCTGAATGGCGGAGGCAACCTCGGCACAATCGCCGGCCGCGAAGCGATGCGGCTGCAATCACCCCGATTTGATGAAGCCCCGGACTTCGGCTTTCCAGCGGGTGCCCATTTCACCGGCTGTTGGTTGTCGCCCGCGGGGAAAAGAGTCGCCGAGCAACTCCTCACGCTTCACCCCGATTGGGAAGAATTGCTGACAACCAAGGTGTCATAGCTATTATTCAGTGTCCAGCACGGAAGTGCTCATTCCCTCCCCCTAACGAAAGGGTCGAATGGCGGATAAGAGGATCGCTCCATGACCGAGATCAAGAGTCTCCCAAAGCGAGTGGTCCCGTGGACGTTTGCCGCTCTCGCCGCCGTTATTGTCATCGCCAACTACTATGAAACCAAAGTAAGCAAAAAAACACTCGACGAAGCCGAATCCCAAAAGCCGTTTGTATTCATATACATGACGCCGGGGCTTTCGGAGGATTTGAAACGTGGCTTGATTGCAGCCGTATGGAATGACGGTCAAATCATCCGTACTCGTTCGGATGCGGACATTGGAAAGAAGTACGTCAAAGGAAAACTATCCACAGCGGATGTAGCCCGAATCAAACAACTCATTTTGCAACGCTTACCCGAGAGCCCCAAGGTCAATTGGATTGTTGTGGACGCGGCGGCTGATCACCTCGCCATCCGTTTCACGTCGGGAGTTTGGAGCAATAGTCATTCTCCGCCGCATACGAACGACCCAGAAATCGCGCAAATGCGAAACGAACTCATGAACGCCGCGATTGAGAATCCGTCAGAGATTGACGGTGCTGCCTACAAAGATTGGCCGAGTGATTGGGACAAGTAGTAAGTGTTGAGTGTGTTGTAATCAACACACCTGCCCCGCACGCCCCCCAATCCCCGACCACCTCCTACAACACCAACGAAGGCACGCCCCTTGCCACCGATCGTCGGCGTGAAAAAGAGTCGCCGAGCAACTCCTCGCGCTTCATCCCGATTGGAAAGACTTGCTAACAACCAAGGTGTCGTAGCGCGCTCCAAAATAGCCCCAGCGGGGCGGCGGATCGTAGCAACGGGCGCAAGCCCGTGGTCACATGATGCGCAAGGAATCTAGTCCCGAAGGGACGAAGGATCGCCAATCCGACTTTTCAGATGTTCACCCGGGCCCGTTCGCACTCCCACGAAATCTCAATTCAGAATCACGCCGATCCCGTCTTAATCGCCGCCAACACAGGGAAATCGCTTAAACACGAGTCCTACTCTGACATCGTTGGAGTCTCCAGTTGCACCGTCCAGGTGATTTCCATCTTGTGCGAGATAGGCAATTCGAAGTTCCGAGTCGCTGAGTGTGAGTAGGGCTGCCGCCGATTCCTCGGTACCATTTGCTCGTGTCTCGGTGATCAGGAGCCGATCGGGTGCGACGATCGAAAACCGCGCCGTTCTTTCAATGTATGCGGATCCCTGAACGATCCAGTAGCTCATTTCCATTGCGTCGGCGTCAAAGTGATAGGCCTCATATCCATCGAATCGCAACCCGAGGAAATCGCCTTGATACCATGCCCCAAAGCAACCGGAAAGCCCGGAGAGGTCTTCGTGAACGGTGCCGGGAGTTTCTTTGGCCAATAAAGCCGATTCAACCTGGGTGAAGTCGCCCCGATGCTCAATGACGTAGTTGATCTCGGCGGAATACGTCGCCCCGGCGGACGTGGCCCCCGGAATCGTGCTGTTACACGCCAAGACGCCTGCAACAGAACCGGCCAGCGAACCGATTAGTAGCATCTGAGTTTTCGTCATCGATTGCTACCTATCAAAGGTTAGGCGACGCATCGCAGTGTACCTCATTATCCTACATCGGATATGCAAAACAGCAAGTAACTTGTAGGGTGTGTTGCAATCAACACACCTCCCATGAGAATTCACGAACTGCTCCGAATGCAATTCGTCGCCATCCACGGCCCCAATCCCTTCTCCGATAACCACTTGCAAACAAATCGCCTCCGTGTGAAGCGCTGAGCAAGATTAGTTAGGTGTATGTTCGTATGAAAGCCCAGCGTGTGAGAACCCATCCGCGCGGCCCAGAAATACGTCTGTAGCGGCCGCAATTACAAAACCGTGCCAGCAAACGCCAGCAAACGACGGCTGTTTTGAAAAACGGAGGAATCGACCATGTCCCAGACCCCGACCTACACCGGCGGAAACCAATCATCCATCCCCGACAAACTCCCGCCCGACCTCCGTAAGAAACTCGACGAGGCCATCCTCAATCGCCAACCGGCCAGCCTTGCGAGCTGCCACGAATCCTTCCAACTCGCCGACCATGGCGTAAGCATCCGCGCCCTCCAACGCTACGCCCGCAACCTCCGCGACCGGATCGACCTCGACGAAGCCGCCGCCCGAATCCAGCCCGACGACCCCGACGTGTCCGCCTTTCTCCCGCAATTCATCGGCCGCCGACTCCTCGCCATCCTCCTCGACGACGAAGAGGCCTCCGCCGCGACTTTGCACCGCCTCACTCTCGCCTATCGCGCCGCCTACAACGTCCACATGAGCATCGATGACCGAAAAAAGAAAACCCCGCCACCCGACCCCGAAACCGAGGCCGTCCGCGCCCAGGCCTTCGCCGATATCCGCGAACACCAGGCCCGCCTCCAGCGCGAATGGGCCGAACTCCATAAAATCACCAACACCCAATTCGCCGTAGCCATGGACACCGCCCACAAACCCGCGCGTCCCGAAATCTCAAATCTCAAATCAAATCCCACCAACACACACCTGGTGCGAGATTCCCATCGCGCTCCCACCCCTGCGGGAATCACTTCCCGCGAACCAACCGCCAATCCAAAACCAACGCCCGACGCAGCCCATTCGGAAATCACAAATACCAAACCAAATCCCAGCAACAAACTGCCGGCCCGTCCCCCGCGCACAAACATCGAATCCCGAATACCGCTGCAAGACCTGCTAAGAAAATTGGAACCCCGCCACCCCAACCGCAAGAACAACCAAACGAATCAGCGCAACACCATCCGCGTCGAAGAATTATATCCCGATCGGCAATTCGACATCGGCGTGATAACTGCACGGCCGGTCAGTGGAGGCTGAAGTTGATGCGGCTAAGGTGTTAGCAGCAGATTTACGAATTGATCCACGTCTGCGTCGGTGACGGAACCACTCAGGTTGGTGTCGGCGGCGCAGGCGGCTTCGCTGGGGACCGACGGCGAGACGAGTTCGGTGATGAAGGCTTGGATGTCGAGGGCGTCTAGGTGCGTGTCACGGTTGATGTCGCCGTTGCCCTGAACCGCAGCCGCGACGTTACAGCCGCAGAGGCCGGGGGCGATTCGCAGTGCGTCAGCGGGGCAACCATCGGTGCAGTCGGGCGTGCCATCGGAGTCGGAATCGAGGGCGCAAGGGTTGCTGATGCGGAGGTCCACGACAATCGGGAGATGATCGGAGGCGTTAGCGGGAAGGGTGTCGCCGGCTTGCAGGCCGGCCGCAGCGAGCGCGGCGGGGGTCATGGTGTTGGTGTTAAGGATGAACTTGTTGGCGACGGTGAAGGCGCTGTCCGTGACCATGAAGCGATCGAGCGGCGACGGGTCAAACGAGCTGCTGCCTTGCCAGGTGAAGTTGTTGCCTGTGAAAGGATCAAGTGGGTTGAGGTTGGCGAGGTCGGTGACGTCCCAGTCGCCTTTAATGTCGGTGCTAAAGGTGGCATTGTCCTGGATGTCA
Source organism: Planctomycetota bacterium (assembly GCA_038042195.1). GTDB lineage: Bacteria > Planctomycetota > Phycisphaerae > UBA1845 > UTPLA1 > JACRIM01. The sequence goes on from JBBTET010000061.1 coordinate 13,367, forward strand.
CCGGTGAGAAGCGTGGCTTCGGGTTGCGGGCCGCCGACCAGATTGAAATCGCCGAGGACGATCATGGGAGTGTTGGCGGGGAGGGCGATGTTGTTTCCGGAAGGACGCCCAACGCCCCGCGCATCGGCGAGCCAGTTGGCAATCGCATCGGCGCTTCGCTGGCGGCTGACATCTTCCGTGCCGCCGGGGTCGCCACAGCACTTGAGGTGGACGCCGAGAAGATAGACGTCGAGGGGATACGATGCATCGGGCAGGTCGACAAGCGCGATGGTGACGCCGCGCGTGGAGGAAACCGGGATGGTGTCGGTGCGTTTTAGAAGGAGTGGGTATCGCGAGGCTAGAGCATTACGAGTTCCGGCGAGGATACCGAAGTGGATCTGCCAGCCGGCACCGCCGATGGGCATGATGGTGTTCAGCCGAGTGGCCATGGCAGTAGTTGTGACGCTGGAAACGATTTCCTCGAAGCAGATGATGTCGGGTTGGAGCGCGATGAGGATGCGGTTGAACTCTGGATCAGTGGCAGCCGTGGCAATAAAGTTTCGCTCGGTGTTGTAGGCCATGATGCGAACGTCGAGGGCCTGATCCTTGGAGTAGTCGCCTGCAAGGGGGTTGAGAGCGTGTGCAGCATGAGGCATCGCCAGGGTGGCGACGATGAGTGCAAGTTGGACTCGGTGTCGATGCATGGCTAACTCAGTAACGCATTATACCATCGCCGCACTATTTCTGGGTGGCATCCTTCGACCAAATGCCTTCCACCCAGGCGGCCATCGCCTTGCCCGCCGCTTCGTGGGCATCCCGGTTGAAGTGCATGTCATCCACAAATACGTGCGGTTTTCCAGTGCGGACGACCTGAGCCGCCAGGGCGTCGGTTAAATCCAAATAGGGGATGCCGAGCCGTTGGGCCATGGGCGCGACCATTTCTCGCCCCATTTCGCTCCATCGGGTCACCAGACAATAGGGGTCCTCCTTTTTTGGAAGGGGGATGAATGGCTTTCCGGCAATGGACGCGTCAATCTCTTCAGTCCAGCCTCGAAAGACCATGGCGAATCTCGCGCCACGGCGATTGCACTCATGCTGCGTGGCAGCGAGGAGCTTTTCGGTAAGCTCCCAGGTTTTTATTTGTCGCTGTTCGAATGTCATCTGGGCAAGTCCGGGAATCGTCACCGCTCGATTCGCACTTGCCTCGGCCATCAGCGGCAAGCCTCCGATACCGGCCCGCGTGCTCTCAATTCCCTTGAGCCGGTCATACAACTGTCGCTGAAACATAAAGTATCGAAACAGCCCCGAATAAGACGCGAGCCGAACCAGGTCATTGGGCTTCCAGTCTGGCGACGGCGGCATCAGCACGAGTTCGGCTTGCTCGCCCAGATAATACGTCGGGCGAAACGGACTGACGTCAACGACATATGGAGAGGTATCAAAGGGGTCGTTTTGAACAAAGAGGAGAATAACGAGGTCCGGTTGATAATCGAGGCAGTAGTGTCGAATGATTTCGTATTCGGTATTCGTACCCCAGCCGGAGTTCCCGAAAGAATACCATTCAACAGGGCGATCCGGCCGACTCATAGCCGCCTGGGCCACCTGGTACATGGCTTGGTCAGGATTGACCTGCAAAGACTCGATTTGCGAATCGCCGACGATGCAGACCCGCTTCGACCCAGTGGGCTTTTTATAGACATAGTCTGCCGCATTATTCCACCCTTGGGCGTTGATGCGATAGGTGCAATCAACGGCTTTCCCCTTGATGCGGCGCCCTTCCTGGTTGGGCTTGATTCGCGGCCCCACGGTCGGATCCCAAAAATACCAATAGCAATCCGTGATCGGCACGAAAACTCGCAGGGCCGTTTCCAATCCACAGACCCCGAACAGGCACACACCCGCGATTGTAATTATGAATGCCACCAAAGCCCGGCGTCGGCTGGGCGGCCTTCGAGTGTTCTCCACCGTTGGAGTGTCATCAGTCACGGTCGTCATAAGCGCATCCAACTGGTGTCTGGTATTGGCCACCCGTTCGCAAACTGCAATGAAGGGCTTTCAGTCCGCTTAGAACAGCGTGTAGATGAACGGCGCTGCGCCCGTGGCAGAAAGCACCATCAAACCGCCGAAAGCCAAAAGCAGGAACGCCAGCGGCAGCATCCACCATTTTCGGTTGCTCTTGAGCAGATACAGATACTCGCTGAAAAAGGATGCGCGTGTCTGAGTGGCCTGCTGTGCGAACTTTTCGGCCTGAGACGAGGGTTCTTTGTTCGATGTATTCATGATTGTTCACTCCCCGGCGTGCGCGACACCGTCATGCTTGCCGAAAATAACTCTCCGTAGTAGGCCGATCTCGGTGGTCGATCCAAAAACTGGCTCCAACCGGCTTTTTCAGACGCAACGCATCCCGTCCTATGAGTCGAAAGAAAAGTCCAAGTGGCGTCACAAAGCCGTAAAAGATCACCCGCAATAATACAGCGGAGATGACGAGTCCCAGCGGCAGGGTGAGCGCCATTAGTAGCACATAAAGCGGTCGAACCGAGTATGGTGATGCCAATCCCAAGAGCATCGTTACACCACCGATGATCCAGCACGTATAGGCTGCGTTTGGAGAATCCGCCTTTTGATGGAACGGCCAATGCGCTTCATGATAGAACATGTACCCCAGCAATCCGAATCCAAACAGAGCCGCCACCGCGAATTGGCGAAGCTGCTTTTTTTCAGGATACCAATTCGGTGCAATCATCGACCGCCTACCTTTCGTCCGACCATGATGTAGAATCCACCTTCCTGCGACCCGGTCCACACCATTTTTGCCTGCGCCACGGCGCGATCCCACGCGGTGCCCTTGGCGTTCTTCTCAAAGAGCTTCTCCTTGGTGCTAAACGGATCCCATACGCGCGGCTTGGGAATGCCGTTGATGTACTCAAATCCATTGTCCTCATACCACTGCTGAAGTTCGCCCATCGTATGCTTGGACTCGTGCGGGTGCATGTACTGATCGTGGAACCAGGCGTCCTGTTTGCCCGCGCTGAGCCGGGTCTTGCGCATGTAGGGGTCGATCCATTTGAAGCTTCCACCGGTCATGCGGAAGACCATGCGACGAGCATCGAGGAGCAAGCGCCCATAGGTGTTATAGAGGCCGATGATGATGTGACCGCCGGGCTTCACCAATTCGGCAATGCTCTTGAACCCCCCATAGGGGTCGCTGGTGTGGTGAAGGACGCCGTTGCACAAGACAACGTCAAACTGCGCTTTTTTCAACGCGGGCTTGAACAGGTTCATTTGCAGAAAGCGTACGCGCGAGAGGCCCTGTTGGCGTCGAAAGGTCTCCGCCATTCGAAGGGAGTTCATGCACAAGTCGGTCCCGATGACGGTACGGCAACCGATGGCCAGGAAGTTCGATAGCTGCCCGGTTCCGCAGCCGACCTCCAGGATTCGTGCGTTGTATGGAATCTGCTCGGCAAGCAATCGGGCATAGACGCCCTTGCGCGACTTGCCGATCAGGGAGCTGAGCGAGTCGTGATCGTCGTAATTGGGAAATGGATGTTCTTCGTAAAACGATTTGACCATGTCGGTGACGTCGCCGTCCACCTTTTCATGGGGTGAGAACAACTGCCAAATACCGTCATCGCATTTGTATTGGGCGCTGCATCCCTTGCACGACGCCGTTTGTCCATGATCGGAGACGAGTTCTCCGCCGCAAGCAGGGCACGCCCATGTGGCTTCCAGACCAGGATCGACGAATCTGCCGTTGTCGCCATTGCGCCGTGCGTCAAGATTGGCTTGTTGCTTATCCTTGACGAGGACGGTGTTTTCTAGAACCAGCGCATCGATGTCCGACGACATGAACGTGCGATAGGCTTCTTCGGGGCGGTTGACGATCGGCTCCCAGCTCAGGTTGAAGCTGGTGTTCACGATCACCGGGCAGCCGGTGATGTGATGAAACCGTTCCATCAGCTTTCGTAGTTTGTCATGCCGCGAATCATCCACCGTCTGAACGCGCGCCGAATAATCCACATGGGTGATCGCGGGGACTTCCGAACGAGGAGCCTTTAACAGCTCGATCCCCTCCAGTTTTGCCTGCTCCGGCGTTAGCTTCTTTCGCCTGCTCTCCTTGACGGGTGCCACCAGCAGCATGTAAGGGCTGTCCTCACGCGAACGCATGTCGAAATAGTCGTCGACGTGCTCGCGCAGCACGCAAGGTGCGAACGGTCGAAACGACTCTCGGTATTTCACCTTGAGATTCATGATCGTTTGCATCTGCTGATTCCGCGGATCCCCGATGATGCTACGGCAACCCAGCGCCCGAGGACCGTACTCGCTTCGACCCTGAAACCAACCGATGACTTTCCCCTCGGCCATGAGCTGCGCCACGCGCTCATACAAGGCATCGCCATCATGCTCTTCATAGGCAGCGCCAACGCTCTGGAGAAATCCCTTGATGTACGCTTGGTCGAAGCTTGGACCCAACAGCGAGCCAAACTGCGAGTCTCCTTGCTGTGGTGTACGCTGTTTATCCAACAGTTGATGCCAGATGAGCAAGGCAGTGCCTAAGGCCCCTCCGGCATCGCCCGCCGCTGGTTGTATCCAGAGGTTTTCGAAGGGTCCTTCCCGCAGAATCCTGCCGTTTGCGACACAGTTCAGTGCCACGCCGCCTGCAAGACACAGGTTCTTGGACTTGGTTTCTTTATGAACGTGTCGTGCGATCTTCAGCATCACCTCTTCGGTGACTTTTTGCACGGAAGCCGCCAGGTCCATGTGACGTTGCGTGATACGCTCATCGCCACGACGTGGAGGGCCGCCGAACACGCCGTGGAACTTCTCCGAGGTCATGGTCAACCCCTGGCAGTAGTTGAAATAGGACATGTCCATCCAGAACGAGCCGTCCTCGCGAACCTCAATGAGGTGCTTGTAGATCAAATCTTTGTAATGGGGTTGGCCATACGGCGCCAGCCCCATGAGTTTGTATTCGCCCTCATTCACCTCGAAGCCGGTGTAATAGGTGAAGGCGGAATACAACAATCCAAGCGAATGCGGGAAGTGGATTTCCTTCAGGATCTTTACCTGATTGCCGCGACCAACTCCGTAAGTCGTGGTGGCCCACTCGCCGACGCCGTCCGTTGTAATGATGGCGGCTTCCTCAAAGGGTGAGGGATAAAACGCGCTGGCGGCGTGAGATTCGTGGTGCTCGGGAAAAACATAGCGCAGTTTCTTTTTGACGCCCAAGCCCTTGTCCATCTCTCGTGGAAGGAAAAGTTTTTTTCCCAGCCAAATAGGCAATGCCTCGCGAAAGGATGGATAGCCCGCCGGGACGAATGCGATGTAGGTCTCCAGCAGACGCTCAAACTTGATCAGCGGTTTTTCATAGAATCCGACGAAATCCAATTGCTCGGCTGTAATGCCTGCTTCCTTCAAACAATACTGAATCGCATTCACCGGAAAAGAGGAGTCGTGCTTTTTGCGAGAGAATCGCTCTTCCTGAGCGGCGGCGACGATGCGGCCATCCTGAACGAGCGCCGCAGCGCTGTCATGATAAAAGGCGGAAATCCCTAGGATGTACATTCACTTACTCCACGCACGACTAACAGTGAGAAATTCGGTAGACTGTTGAATCCTGGCGAGTCACGGCAGCGTGCTGCTGTGTCGTACGCCCCACGAAACGTCCGCTGCCGCAATCAGCTAATGGACTCAGAAACAAAAGAACCCTGTGTTCCGAGCCAGCCTAAACCGGTAATTATCTCGTATCTCAATGGTGATGCAAGTCCGTCACGATCATCGGACACTGACGTGGAAGACTGTAGAGGAAACGGCGTCATTATTGCACCGTGTGACGGACTTATGTGGACTCGGCACATGGTTTGTTTCCGTGCCGGCCGATCTCAGAGTCTGCGCATCACGATCTGAAACGAGGATGTGGGGATCGAGAAGACGCCGGGGACGATGGGAATGGCTTGGGTTGCCGTGCCGGTGAGGGTGCCGTCGATTTGGGGGGCAACATCAATGGTGTATTCGATGCTCGTCGGGCTGAAGAGTGAACCGGCCGGCGGGGCGGCTGTGGTTTTCCAGATGATCTGTGTACCCGTGCGCGTCGCGGAGTTGGCCTGTTGGATGGTCCATTCGGCCCCGTTGACGTTTACGCGGACGACTCGATCGAGGCTGACTTGCACAATATAGGTGGCCGTGCCGAGTGCGATTTGGGTGGGCGTGGCGAGCCAGGTACCGTCTTGCAATGAGGGGAGGCCGGGGATGGTAAAGCCGTTGCAGGCGAGATTGATCGTGAGAAAAAACAGGATCGAGTGTCGCTTGAATCGTCGAATCATGGGAGGGTCCAGCGGGAGGGGGAAATAAACGAGGCTCGACGATTATAGGCATGAGGGTGGGGAGTGGAATGGGGGGTTATGGGGCGATTGATCGTTCACTATTGGCGGGAGAGGATCGCCGGTGTGACGGATGAGCCGTACTTGTCATCAATGATCTCGTCCCTGCGAGTGCCGACGAACGCGCCGTCTATTTGCAGGTTACCGGTGAAGGTGAGCTTGCCTTGGGCATCGGATTGGTTGCTGGGCCGATAGGTGAGGGTCAGGGTGATCAGGTCACCGCCGCGAGAGATCACCGGGCTGTTCAAGATGGCCGCGACGAAGCCACGGCCGTCGGAGGAGCAAGTGAGGTCGAGGATGGAGACGCGCGATTCTTGAATGACGAGGCAGGATCGGCCACCGTCACCACCGGAAAGGGTCCACTGACCTTCGAGATCGACGAAAACGGCGGGCAGAGGCGGGACAGGGACGTTGAAGTTTAGGTTAGTGCGCCGTGGTGAGAAGACGCCGGGCGCGCAGGCCAGGGCCAATACCAGTGACGAAATGGCGACGAGCTTTTTGATCGGAATCCCCCTCTGAAATCCGATGCGATGGCGTGATGACACGCGTGCATACGATGCTATGCAGTGCGGCGGGTGAGGTTCAAGCGTGGTTGTTCGACGGCGGGCAAGCCTTATCGGGCACGGTGTGGAGAGCGTCCGAGTTGGTTACACTGTCGGGCCAGTAGATTGGAGAGTGTCGCATGGCAACGATACAGGACATCAGTAAGAGCAGTACATATCAGGACAAATTGATGGGCCTTCTGGCGGGGCGCGATCCGATGGCCGTGCAGCGTCAGACGGCGGACGTGTTGGATGGGATGGTGCGGGCGAACAGCGTAGCGGACTTGCAGGCACGACCGTTCGAGGGGAAGTGGACGCCGACGGAGATCATCGGGCACCTGATCGACTCGGACTGGGTTTATGGATTTCGAGTGCGACTGATCTTCGCGGAGGACGAGCCGACGATTCTGGGGATGGATCAAGACAAGTGGGTGGCGGCGCAACGGTATGCCGAGCGCGATCCCCGTGAGCTGATGGAGCAGTTTCGGCACCTTCGCGATGTGAATCTGGGATTGTGGGGGATGATGACGCCGTCGGACCTGGAGCGGTGCGGTCGGCACAATGAGCGTGGTCGGGAGTCGCTGGGGTTGATGTGGAAGATGCACGCGGGCCATGATTTGAGTCACATTGATCAGTTGACACGGTATATTGCGGCTGTGAAGTCGATGAAGACATAGATTCTGGTTCCCTCGTAGTGATGAAAGAGGATATTGGCATGTCGAGCGTGATGAATCATTCGTGGGTGGTGGTATTGATCGGAACACTCGCCGGATCATGGTCGGCTGTGAGGGCGGAAGACTCGCTGGAGGCGATTGCCAAACGGTTAGAGGAGGTCGGCTCAAAGCTCAAGTCGATGTCTGCGACGCAGATCGTGGAGGTGCAGTCGGAGTCGGCCGATTTTAAGATGGTGAGTCATACGTCGGGAAAGTATGAATACATGCGCAAGGGAGATACCACGATGTGGCGGCTGGAATCGGAAACGACCAGCGTGTCGACGGTCGCGGGCAAGGATGTGAAGATGGAGCAGAAGATGACGATGGTCTGCGATGGCAAGTTCAACTACACGGTCAGCGAGATGATGGGCCAAAAGACCGCCATGAAGTCGGCGATCCAGAAGAATATCACGTCCGTGGCGGGCAAGGGGTTCTTCGAGACGCTGAGGAAGGACAACACGCTTAAGCTGCTACCCGAGGACAAGGCGGATGGGAAGGCGGCCTATGTGATTGAGGCGGTTCCCAAGTCGAAGGGGCCTGAGATGAGCATCAGCCGGACGCATTACTTCATGCTGAAGGAAAGCGGCATCGTGGCGAAAACGGTGATGTTCGACGCCCAGGGGAAGCCGATGACGACGGTGTTGATGACGAACCTAAAGATTAATCCTGAGATTCCGGGAGAGCGATTTGTGTTCAAGGCACCGGAGGGTGTGCAACTTATGGACACCGACGCGATGAAGAATCGGCACAAGCAAGCGCCTGAGAAGAAACCCTGAGTGGGTGTGAATCAACGCGACATGAGCCGTGTGTTTTATGAGGTGATGGCGACGGCGCATGATCCTGCTGTGGAGGCGGCATGGGTGCAGTGGATGCGCGATAAGCACCTCTCGGACATGCGTGCGGCGGGGGCGGTGTCAGCGCGGTTGATCAAACTGGATTCACCGGGAGAGTATGCGGCGCAGTATGTATTTGAGTCGCGGGCGGCCTACGACTCCTATCTATGCGATCAAGCGCCGCGATTGCGGGCCGAGGGACTGTCACTATTTGGGGTGGATGCGATTGTCTATTCGCGACGGGCTGGAGACATACTCGTTGACTGACCGATTCTCCAATCAAGGGCTTGATCGGAGGATTTGGCGTGATTGAGCCGACAAAAGGACCATCGTCGAGCGCGGGGAGTGGTGCGGCGTGCGCTGCGTTGCCGCGACGATCGAATCTCCTTGCGTTGGGGCTGGCCGCATTGGTGGGAATCACGGCGGTCTCGGTGCATTGGAAGGCGTTGGAGTGCCGGGCGCTTGGGCTGGATGACTACGACTATCTCATCAAAAACCCGCTGGTTCAAAACCCGAGTTGGGCCAACGCCGGCCAAGTGCTGAGCGAGGTGTATCACGTCTCGGTGGTGGCGGGGTATTACCACCCACTCGGGATACTCTCGCTCATGCTGGATTGCGCGATGGGGGGTAGTCCGACGAATCTGCGTCCGTTTCGGGTGACGAGCCTGGCGTTGCATGGCATGTGTGCCATCCTCGTCGTTATTCTTCTTTGGCGAATGTTTGAGTGGATCGGACCCGCGGCTCTGATGGGACTTCTCTTCGCGGTGCATCCGCTCACGATTGAACCGATTCCGTGGCTTGGAGAACGGAAGACGCTCCTCACGGCGTTTTTCTCGTTGTTGGCGATGATTGCGTTCGTCGAGCGGGCGCGGCTGGAACGGTTGGGGCGTGCGCCGAAGTTGCGTATGGGGCTGCTTGGGGCGTGCGCGATACTGTTCGCGTTGGCCGTCCTGGCAAAACCGACGAGCACGCCATTGCCGGTGATGCTCTTGCTTCTTGATTTCTGGCCGTTGCGAAGGCTGGGTTGGCGGGTTGTGTTGGAGAAGCTGCCGTTGTTCGTGGTGTCAGGGGTCTCGATTGCGATCACGTTGCAATCGCACGGGGAGACGGGAGTCATTTCGACGCCGGGCGAACAAGGGGCGATGCGCGTGGTGTTCACGGTGTGCTACAACATCTGGCATTATGTGTGCAAGATGGTCCGGCCCGGTGACCTCTCGTTTTTCTATCCGTATCCCATGCTGAGTTGGGCCAATGCGGATGTTCGTTTCGCGGTCATCGCGGCAACAGTGTTGGTCCTCTGTGTGTTGGTGACGCTTCGATGGACGCGGAGTATTGCGACAGGCTGGGCTTTTCTTGCCGTGGCGATCTCGCCGGCATTGGGCATCATCGCTGTAAACGTCACGATCGCCGGTGATCGGTTTCTCTATTTGCCGAGTCTCGGCGTGCTGATGATGTTGACATACGCACTCACGCTTGCCTGGCGACAGTGCAAGTGGGGGTTTATCACCGCTCGCAGAGTGTTGATTGTCCTGGCGGTTTTTGGCCTTGCTACCGCGGAGGTAAGGGGCACAGTCAACAACTATCACCCTTGGCGCGACACGGAGACGCTCTTTCGCCACATGCTCCGACACCATCCCGATTCGGCTCGCATTCATGTACATCTTGCGTTTGAATTGTCAGAGCAACAGGAGTTTGATTCGTCGGTGGCTCACTATCGAGAGGCATTGCGATTGCAACCCAATTATCCTGGGGTGGCGCTGCAATTGGCGACTGTCTTGGGACGGATGGGCCGGCTCGATGAAGCGACGGAGGCGTACGAGCTTGAATTGAAGATCGATCCGACCTCGGCCAAGGCACACAGTAATCTGGCAGCGTTGTTGGCGCAGGGCGGCAAGCCGGAGCAGGCGATGCCGCATTTCGCGTTCGCTATCAAGTTGGACCCGGGCAACGTGCGGGCGCGAAGCAACTATGGCGCGGCCTTGGCGCGGATGGGGCGCTACGACGAGGCGATCCAGCAGTGCCGGGAGGCGATTCGGATTGAGCCGAACTTCGGACCGGGGCATACGAATCTCTCGCGCGTGTACTTCACTCAAGGAAAGGTGACGGAGGCTGTCGGAGAAATGCGGATTGCGATGCGCTTGGAGCCGAGATCGGTGGGTGCGTTTGTGCAGCTTGGGGGTGAATTGGCGACTGGTGGACGGCGCGACGCAGCCGTGGCTGTGTATCGGGAGATCGTCGCCGCGCAACCGAATCATCCAGTTGCGAGTGAGCGATTGAGGCAGCTTGGCGGGGGATAGTCGATCAAGGCATGCGGCACAAAGAAAAGGCCCGCTGCTTTCGCAACGGGCCTTATTGAGATCACACATTCGGTTGAGATGCTCGTGATTTAGATCTTGGCGAGCTTCTCGGCGAAGTCGCGGGCGGCCTCGAACTTGGCCTTGGCCAGTGCGATGCGGGCTTCGATTTCGCATTCCATCTTTTCCTTGTTGACCACATACACGACCTTGCCGTCGGCCTTGGCCTTCGGGCATACTTCGGTCGAGCATTTCACTTCCTTGCCATCGACGACGTAGGTCATGGCAATGGTCTTGACTGTGTCCAGGGTCTTCTCGCGGGCCTTCAGGGCTTCGTCATGCGTCTTAAAGGTGCGGCCGACGACCATGTACTTCACTTCCTTGGCGTTCTTGCAGCAGGTCTCGATCTCTTCTTTGGTCATGGCGACGGCCTTGGCCTTGGCGCCATCCTTGGAGCAGCAACCGTCCGCCTTGGCGACGGTGGCGGTGGTCTTCGCGCCACCCTTGCAACAGGCGGAGCCTTCGGCCTTTGCGGTCTTGGTCTCGCCCTTGGCGCAGGTGCCTTCGGACTTGGCTGAGACGGTCGCGCCCTTGGCGGCCTTCTCGGCACAGCAGGAGGTCTTGTCCTTGCAGAGCATGACCTTGCCATCCGCGACGCAGGCGACCGTCATGTAGTTTTCGACGTACTGCTCGCTTACATCAGCGAGGGCGGCCATGGCCTTGTCCTTGTTTTCAAACTTCTGATCGGCGACCTGGAAAATGATCCCGGTCTTTGCTTCCTTGGCGGCTTTGGCAGCAGACATGCAGCAGTCGTAACTCTTACCGCTGACCATCATGGCCATCGTTGGGAAACCTTCGGTGGTGCCGCCGCACGTTTTGGTGCAGGAGCCTTCGGACTTAGCCATCTTGGCCTTGTCGCCGGAACAGGCGGGGCCGGCATATACGGTGGCGGCGGTGAAACTACACACGCAAGCCATCGCCAGTGCAAGATTCGTCATTCGTCGCATGTACGTTCTCCTTTGGGATTGATCCCTGTTCGTATGAGTTCGGGGGCACCTTGCCACCGAATCAGTTTTCCATCATCAAATGACACGATTCCCTGATGGCCAAAATCATCACGCGAGTTGGATCATCAGACAACCGTTTCGCATTATAGCGGAATAGACCCGACTACGCCCTTGTGGTTGGGGTTGCCAGGGCGGACCGCCATGCTCATTAAATCGTGGCCGGTGGCGTGATTATTCCCGCTAACTTGGAAATCAAATTGGGTGCCTCAGCGCGAATGCGTAACTCCATTGGTCTGCCGCAGTTATAATGCACAGCGGCATGGCAACAAACGGGATCATATCGGATGGCGGGCGTCCGCCGATTGTGCTTCTTCTCGGATGCACGGCATCGGGTAAGTCGTCGACCTCCATTTCGCTTGCTCAGCGGATGAAGGCCGAGATTCTTTCGATTGACTCGATGCAGGTCTATCGCGGGATGGACATTGGGACGGCCAAGGCGTCGTTGGAGCTTCGGCAGGAGGTGCCGCATCATTTGATCGACGTGGCCGAGCCGAGCGAGCTGTTCAGTGTGGCGCGATTCGTGGAGTTGGCGGATGAGGCCATCGCGTCGGTGGCGTCGAAAGGTGGGCGCATCCTCGCGACGGCGGGGACACCGCTCTATTTGATGGGGCTGATGTATGGGATGTTTGAGGGGCCGTCGGCGGATGAGGCGTTTCGTACGGAGCTTCGTCGGCGCGTGGACGTTGAAGGATTGCCAGCGCTCCATGCGGAGTTGCTGCGGGTTGATCCGGATGCGGCAGCGAGGATTCACCCGAACGACCTCAAGCGGATCGAGCGCGGGCTGGAGGTGTATCACCTGACGGGCGTGCCGCTGTCGGCGCAACAAGGGCAGTGGGCGGCGGGGATCCTGCGGTATCCGGCCGTGGTGGTGGGGATTCGGCGCGACCGGGAGGAGTTGTCGCGGCGGATTAACAAGCGCGTCCATGAGATGATGGACGCGGGGTTGTTGCACGAGGTGAAGCGGTTGCTGGCTGAGCCGGCGGGGATGGGGACACAGGCGCGACAGGCGCTGGGGTATGCGCAGATCATTGATTACTTGGAAAAACGCGTGTCGCTGGAGGAGGCGGTGGAGAAGATCAAGGTGCTGACGCGGCAATTCGCGAAGCATCAGCGGACGTGGTTTCATAAGTTTCCTATGACGCGGTGGGTGGACGTGGCGGGGGATGAGACTGGGGAAGCGATTGCGGAGCGGGTGTTGGCGGTAATCGGGGAGTGAAACCGCAGATTTCACGGATTGGCACCGATTGAGTTTGATTGGGTTGGGGGAATTGCGGCAGTTTGTCTGAAGATGGCGCAAGTCTTTCCGACTGCTGAGGTTGTGGGGAGAAGCATGAATTGAAGATGGTTCGCGGGAAGGGATTCCCGCCAGCGTGGGTGCGAGAGAGGATTCACGCACCAGCGGGGGTCGGATTTTGAAAACAGCCGGCATTTGCTGGCGTTTGCTGGCACGCAGGGCGAGGCCTGAGGCATGAGTGCGTTCGTCAAAAAAAACTGGGACAAAGTGGGACGAAGAGGGATTTGCTGAGATGGTTTTGAAGGCATTGGATTTTCCTTGTGGGCGCGGTCGCTGGGAACGGGGTCCGGGCGACTGGGTCGCACTGTTGCGCAGGCACCTAGTAATCTTGCTCTGCGCTTCAGTGTCGCTGTGAATTTTGATAGGTCTTTGTTTAGTAAGGAGTTGGAGATATATATGGCGTGGATTGAGCCGGGTTGAGTGCGGTGCGATTCGTGAATAGCCGAAATGGTGGGTTGAGGAACAACCCGCCCTACTCACTCACTGCGCTCCCTGCTGCTGGCCACACGCTCTCCGGCCATTGCGGAGTATTCAGGCAATGAGGTAGGAAAGACGGCTCACTACATGGTACGATGGCTCAGTCGGTCGCCGCGGCGACCCCCTGGAGCGAAACGGCCAGCGCGACGGTGGGAGCGTGAGATGCTCGCACGGCGGCTGGTCAGTTAGAGCGCCAGCGCCTCGTCGCGGCGAATAGTCCACCCAAGCCGAGCAGCGCTGCGGCGCTGGGCTCGGGGATGGCCTGCGTCCACAGCAACGCTTCGTCTCTGCCCGTCACGGTGTTGTGGCCAGCCCCGGCGACGTAGGTGAAGCTGGCATCGCTCCAGATACTTTCGGCACGGGAATCGGAGAAGTCGACCGGCAGAAACGCACCTAGGTCTACCCACGAGGCGGCGGTGCCGCTCCACAGACTGGCGTGAGTTTGACCTCCCACTACTACGGTTTGGCCCACCTGTTGGCCCCCGATTACGCCAACGGCATACGACCCAAGCGACCCGACGGGGTCGAGATCCACCCATGAGGCGGAGGTACCGCTCCACAGACTGGCGCGAAACTGGCCGCCCACATAGGCAAAGCCCACCTGCTGGCCGCCATCCACGCCGTAGGCCACCGACTGCGACGACCCGCCGGGATTGAGGTCCACCCACGAGGCTGCGGTACCGCTCCACAGGCTGGCGTGATCCTCGCCGTCCACATATACAGTGCCCACCTGCTGGCCCCCACTTACGCCCACGGCATACGACCCATACGACCCGGCGGGATTGAGGTCCACCCACGAGTCCGCAGTACCGCTCCACAGGCTGGCGTGATCCTCGCCGCCTACGTTTGCTAAGCCCGCCTGTTGGCCGCCACCGACGCCCCAGGCATACGACTCCAGCAACCCAGTGGGGTTGAGGTCCACCCACGAGGCGGCGGTGCCGCTCCACAGGCTGGCGTGATTCTGGCCACCCACGGTGGCATAGCCCGCCTGCTGGCCGCCATCCACGCCGGAGGCCACCGACTGCGACGACCCGCCGGGATTGAGGTCCACCCAAGAGGCTGCGGTGCCGCTCCATAGACTGGCGCGATTCTGGCCACCCACGGTGGCATAGCCCACCTGCTGGCCGCCCCTCACGCCGACGGCCTCCGAGAACGTCGACCCGGCGGGGTGGAGATTGGTCACGGACCACACCCCAGCACTGGCGGTTGAGGCAAGTGTGCCGGTGGCCAGCACCATCGTGGCGGCGATGGCCCTGATGCATATGCCCATGTACAGGCTACCCATAGCGCCGAGTGTCGATGCGTCGGGCGAAACAGCGGGCGAGTCCGTGCCAATGGCACGGCGCAGTGCGGTCAATGACATGTTCTTTCTCCTCAAAGGGCTGGGACTCGGAAGTCGAAGGCCTTGACCGTAAGACAGTGTACCGCATGCCAGAACGCGGTTCAAAGACAAACGCGTTCAATTCGCCGCCCGAATGGTACTTACGGAAGGCGCGGAGGGGATGCGGCCGTCCGGAACGGGGTCCGGGCGATTGGGTCGCACTGCTGCGCAGGCGCCTAGTAGTCTTGCTCATCGCTTCAGTGCGGGGTGTGATTTGTGATAGGTTGTAGTTAGGTAATGAGTTGGGGCGCTTAATGACGTGGATTGGGCTGGTTTGAGTGCGGTGCGATTCGTGAATAGCTGAAATGGTGGGTTAGGAACAACCCGCCCTACTCGACTTGTTCAATTCTAGCGGTATTACAATTAACAGCCTTTTCTATTCTGCTTTAGGCGTTTATCCAGTTTCCGTATTTTTAGGGGGCGGTGGTCCATCTTCACCGGCTGGAGCGCCCTCTTGATTTTGGTTTGCGGCTGTCTTGCCGAGTTCTTCAACATAGCTCTTAATTCTCTTTTCCGCCCTAGTAGACGCCGCTCTTATTTGTTTTCGGCTCGTCTTGTATATGTCATCCAGCTTTTTTAGAACATGATCACCGACTATCAAGATAGAGCCTAACCTCGCTCCATGATAGACCATATCTGTCCCCGTGCCAACTCCTGGCGCAACTTCCGCGTGCCTTTTGGCGGCATATGTAAGCAGCAGCGTCTCAGGGAGCGGCTTATATCTCGTGTGCCCCGCAAACATCATCTGCGACATTGCGTGCCAGCTTCCAGCCCCTATCGCGGCAAAGCCAACGCTGTTGTGACACCTAATATCTCCATTATCGGCTTCGTAAATGTGGGCACCGTACTCGTCCTTGCCAGCGAAAATTGTTGACACTCCAAGAGCCGGGTAATTCAACAACTCTTTTGATATGTCTCTAATCAGCGCCGAGTCTAGTTCGTTTTGACGGGTTATGAAAGTATCATAGGTAAGCCCAAGCGGAGACAGGTACGCGTTTTCAGCTCTTGTTAAGAGGGCTTTGTTGTAATATTTTCTATGTAACTCAGCAACATCTTCGACTTTCCACCAATTTGTAGGCTCAGCCGTAATACGAGCCTGAATATCCCTATACACATTTTGAAGTATTTCGTCTTGTATATCAGAGTCGCCCGCCGTCATGGCGACTATGGACCCGGTTAGCTGTCTCAACTTGCTCCGCTCTGGCTCAAACTGAATGTCTCCAGCGGTCAACATGCGGTCAGACGCCCCAACCACTTGTGAGTTTTCGCAAATCGCGGCGATACATACAGTCACAGGATGGCCCTCGCGTGGCTTGGGTGTTGCCTGGCTAGCCTATCATACCCAAAAATCTCGTTTTCATGTTACCTGCCGTGAGGGGATATTTACCAACTACGCAGCGGCGGTAACACTCTGGATGCAGATGTAAACCTGAGCAATCTTATCATGTAGCGGCAGTCTTGTCCGCGGTTTGAAACCCTCACCCTGGCCCTCTCCCTCCGCCACGGCGGATGTTCCATCGGGGAGAGGGAAACGGGGGAGGGATATGGATATGGTGGTGCGTTTTTAACCAGTCCTAAAGGGCTGGGCTAGTAGCCCTTTGGGGAAGCCCCGTGAACCGGGCTAAGTGATGCTGGTGGCGAAGATATCCAAGACCTTCTGATAGAACCGGCGCTCGGAGGAGCGAATGTCGCGGATGCGCTCCAGCAGTTCGTCGAAGTAATCCTTTTGGCCCTTGCCCGGCGGGTTCTTGAGCCGCTCGTCGTCCATGGTGAACCCCTTGACGAGGTATTCACTCAGGCGGGCGGTGGCCCATTGGCGGAATTGGGTGCCGCGATGGCTGCGGACGCGGTAGCCGACGGCGAGGATTGCGGGGAGGCTGTAATGGCGGAGGGTGCGGGAGACTTGACGTTCGCCTTCGGAACGAACTTGTAAGTAATCCTTACAAGTTGCTTCCTCGACCAGCTCTCCTTCCTCGTAAATCGATTTAAGGTGGAGCGTTACGTTCTGAGGAGTCGTCTGAAATAGCTCCGCGATCAGCGCCTGCGTTAGCCAGATCGTTTCATTCTCGAATCGGCACTGGATGCGCGTGCGGCCGTCCTCGGTTTGGTAGAGGACGATTTCGGATTGTGGGGTTTCGTCGGGCATTGAGAGGGATTGTGGGAAGGGGCGGTGGGGGAGTCAAAGGGGGGAGGCGCGGGAATGGATTCCCGGAATGGTGCGTGCGAGAGGGGATTGTCTCCCAGGCGACTCTACGACACGCACGAGCGGGCACGAGCGGTTATTCTCACATGTACCCTCACCCCGGCCCTCTCCCACGAGGAGAGGGGGAGGACGTTGGGGCGAATGGATGGTGACATGAGCAATTTGTTGATTCGCAACGGGCGGGTGATTGATCCATCGCAGGGGATCGACAAGACGGCGGACGTTTTGATAGAGAATGGGCGGATCGCGGCTATTGGGGGCGGGCTGACGGCGGCGAGAGGTTCGACGATTGATGCGATGGGGCAGATTGTTTGTCCGGGGCTGATCGACATGCATGTTCATCTGCGTGAGCCGGGCAATGAGGATGCCGAGACGATTGCCAGCGGGTCGGCGGCGGCGGTGGCGGGGGGGTTTACGTCCATTGCTTGTATGCCGAACACGCAGCCGGCGGTGGACAACGAGGCGATGGTGGAGTTCGTTTTGCGGCAGGCGGCGCGGGCGGGGTTGTGCAACGTGTATCCCATTGGGGCGATTACCAAACGGCGCGAGGGCAAGGAACTGGCTGAGATGGGGCAGATGGTGCGCGCGGGGGCTGTGGGGTTCAGCGACGACGGCGCGGGCGTGGCCGATACGACGGTGATGCTGCGGGCGTTGCAGTATGCGAAGATGTTTGACAAGCCGCTCATTCAGCATTGCGAGGATGGATCGTTGGCCGAGGGCGGCTGCATGAACTCGGGGCCGACGGCGTTGCGGCTGGGGTTGCCGGGCATTCCGGCGATGGCCGAGGAGATGATGATCCAGCGGGACTTGCTCATCGCGGCGAACACGCAGGGGCGTTATCACGTGGCGCATATCTCGACGGCGGGGGCGGTGCAGCTGGTGCGTGAAGGGAAGCGGCGGAAGGTGTCGGTGACGACGGAGGTGTGCCCGCATCACTTGCTACTGACGGATGATTGTTGCGACACGTATGACACGAATTATAAGATGAACCCGCCGCTGCGGTCGGAGTCGGACGTGGAGGCGTGCATCGCGGGGGTGGTGGATGGGACGATTGATTGTATGGTGACGGACCACGCCCCGCATGATCGGGCGCGGAAGGAACTGGACTTTCAGAATGCGCCGTTTGGGATCGTGGGGTTGGAGGTGGCGCTGGGGTTGTTTGTGAAGGCGTTAGTGGCACCGGGGCACTTGGATTGGTCGGGGCTGATCCAACGAATGACGACAAATCCGGCAAGGATTCTTGGTCTGGCAAAGGGGACGCTTCAGGTGGGCGCCGATGCGGATGTGACGGTCATCGACCCGGATCGGTCGTGGATGGTCGATCTGACGGAGTTTCGGGGGTTGAGCCGCAATTGCCCGTATGAGGGGTGGGAACTCACAGGCCGGGCGACGCACACCATTGTCGGGGGTAGGCTGGTTTTTGCCCTCGATTCGGCGGTCAGTGGCGTCCAGACCGCTTGAAACCGGGGGATTGGTTCACTCCAAAAGGTGCTCTTGCGTCTCCAGTTTTACTTTGACCACCGGGGACTTCGTGGTACAATCCCGACCGTGATGGCAAGGTTGTGCTGAGGGTTCGCTTCGACGCGATTCGTGTCACACATGAAGTGGGGAATGACGCTCGCCGTCTCGCCGTGAGGTGTGCGATGAGCCTCGTTGGCATTGCGTGAGTCGTCGTTCGCGCGATTGGCGCGAAGCTGGACGACCACAGGAGACCCACATGGCCGCTCAACTTCCAACTCCGATTCCCGTTGGCTCGCCGTTCGTTGCTGATCCACCGACGTTTGATCGGTGGGGACTGGGGTTCTCCAAGTCTCATCGGGTGGACCAGCGCGACTATTCGCGCGTTGCCATCATGCGAGACATCTGGCTGATGGATCGTCAGACGAACTCGGTGTTGCGGTGTCGCACGAATGACATTTCCGATGCCGGGCTTCATGCCAGTGCGCCGATCGGCTTTGGTCTGGCGGTGGGGCAGCGGTATGAGATGCGCGTGGGCAACGATGACGCGCCGCGCGGGATTTCGGCCGTGATGGCCAAGAGCCTGGGGTATGGCACGGTGATTCGCACGGAGATGCACGTCGGCGGTGATTTGGATCGGATCGGATTTGCGATTCGGTTTGACGTTCCGCAGTTGATTGATGTGTGAGGCCGCTCCCAGCTACTTTCCGTGGAGCATCGGCTCGTTGGAGATGTCTTCTTCTTCGGGCATGTAGGTGGGCATGACCATGTCGGTCGGGAAGACTTCCACTCGTTCATTTTCGCTTTGAGCGGCCTTGTCGTAGGCCAGTGGTTTGACGCGGTCGTTGTCCTTGCAGGCGACGATGCGAATCTGCCGCCAGTCGACTCCATTTTCAGCCAGCACATTCGCGACGGCCAGGGCACGGTCGAATGAGAGCTTCATGGCCTTTGAGGTGTCGCCATAGGCTTCGGCGGCGCTGGCGTGGCCGCGCAATTCGAGGATGGTCTTAACCCCTGTGAAGTGTTTGGCGATTTGGGCGGCCCTCTCGCGACTGGTGACGTCCAATTCAGAGGAGTTGTCGGCGAAGGAGACCGAACCGGCTGGTTTGCGGTAATTCGTGGTGCGAATGGACTGCACCTCGTGTTTGTTGCCACTAATGCCGGGGTCGAGCGTGAAGCCCTCTTTGGCGCGTTCGAGGACGCGCTTAATGAGGGGCAGCTCATTGGGGTTGAGTGAATTGATGTCGACTGGATTGTGAAAGGCCTCGCGGAGGGCGATGGCCAGGTCGAGCATGTTGTTGCTGGCGATGCTCGGGGAGGAGGTTTCGCCCTTGCCGCCATTCCCGCTGCTGGCGGGCTTGGCCATGTTCATGGCGAGAAGGATGACGAAGAATCCCATCATGAGGGTGACGTTGTCGGCGAAGGATATGAGCCACTCCGGCGCGCCCTCATGGTGTTCCTCGTGGCTGCCGCCGTGAGCGCCGCCGCCACCGTGGGAGCCGTGGTGGTCCTTCTTGCCTTCCTCTTTTTTATCGTGCTCGTGGTCGGACACGGTGGATCCCTAGATTCGTTGGTCATGGTCGATGGTGTTACGACGGTCCTTAGGCCGCCGTCTGCAACTTGGCGCGGGCCGACACGGGGACGAAGGCCAGCATTTTCTCGACGGTGATGCGCGGGTTGTCGCCGTTCATGATCGAGAGAATGCCTTGCAAGACCATCTCGCGATTCTGCATTTCCTGTGAGGAACGAACACCGAGCTTGTCGCCGATCGGCCCGCAGACCGCGTTGGCGACGATGGTTCCGTACATGGTGGCGCACACCGCGACGGCGAGCATCTTACCCATCGCGCCGATGGAGCCGCCTTCGAGATTGCCGAACATGCCGATCTGCCCGACGAGCGTGCCGACGAGTCCATAGCCGGGGCCGTACACCTTGATGAGGTCGAAGAACTTCTTGCCAGCCTTGTGGCGTTCCTGCATGGCCATGATTTCCATTCGAAGCGTCTGTTCGACCGTGCCGGGGTCCATGCCGTCGATGGTCATGCGCAGGCCGGCGGCCAGAAAGGGATCGGATTCCTTGATCTTGCCGTAGTCTCCTTCCAACGCGAGGATGCCTTCCCGGCGGGCCTTGTCGGCGATATCGCCAATGACCTTGGCCGCCTCGGCGGGGCTTCGACCTTTATTGAACATGAAACACTTCAGCCACCCCATCATGCATTTGAGCTGGCTCATGGGCATGGCCATGAAGGCGACGCTGATGCTGCCGCCGAAGACCATGAAGACGCCTTCCGAGGAGTAGAACATGGCCCAGTGACCGTGACTGGCTTCGTATCCGACGAAACCCAGACAGCCGGCACCGATGAGTATTCCAATGAGACTTGCAATGTCCATAGCTTCCTCGATCCCTCCGTCGCACCCCGAGTGTTTGCCCTGGGTACACGCGCTTCCGCGTCAATCATCGGTGTGAGGGCGATGTGGGCTGAGAAAATAGGGTCGCTGTCGTCATCCACGGCGGATTTTCGGGCGGTGATTTCGGTTGAAGATTAGTGGACCACGACTGTATAATAGATTTGCGTTACCCCCTATTGGCGAAAGAAAAAATGAAGATGCTCCACGATGCCGGACGGTGCGTTTGCCTCTTGCTTACGTTTGTGTATGGTGCTTGCGCGGTACCGACGCTGTACGCGGAAGAGTCTTACGAATGCGGCACGGTTATCAGTCCGGTGGAGGCGGCGCGCCTGAAAGAGATTGATCGGAATATCGGGCACCATGCAGTTCAGCGCGGAACACAGGTTTATTATGTGCCCCTTGTATTCCACGTCGTTCGGCAGTCCAACGGAACCGGGGGTCTGACACCGGCACAGGTGTGCGAGGCGCTCGATTTGCTTGACTCGTCCTACCTGGCGATGAACATCCAGTTTTTCCTGATGGGGCCGGTGGATTACATCAACAGCGACGCCTTTTATCTCAATATCGATACGCTGGCGGAAATCAACACCCTGCGAACGACGAATCTCATTCCGACGGCGATCAACATTTATTTCACGCCGAATCTGAGCTATGAAAGTGGCTCGTTGTGCGGCATCTCGGCGTTCACCACCAGTAGCGTGCAGTCCATCGCCATGCGGAACAGTTGTTCTCCCCCGGGGAACTACTCGACGTTACCGCACGAAGTCGGGCACTATTTTAATCTTTACCATACGCATGAAACCGCATTTGGAGCCGAGTTTGTCAACGGCGCGAATTGCTCCACGCGCGGCGACCTCGTCTGCGATACGCCTGCCGACCCAAACCTCGGGACGGGCAATGTCACGGCAGCTCCTGCCTGCGTGTACACTGGGACTACGCTTGATCCGAATGGGCAATCGTATTCACCGGACACCAAGAACTATCTGTCGTATTCGTTGAAGGCGTGCCGCGATCATTTCTCATCAGGGCAGGACGCGAGGGCCTATAACACGCTCGTCAATCTGCGCCCCGAGCTGGCATTCACGGAGTTGCCCGGGCCGGTTGATTGCAACGGTAATAGCGTGCGTGATGGATGCGACATCGCCCAGGGATCGAGCGCTGATTGCGACGCCAACGGCCTACCGGATGAGTGTCAGGCGGACTGCGATGCCGACGGGTTGATCGACGGGTGCGATCTCAAGGGGGACATTAATCTGGACTCGGCAATAGACAACGCCGATCTTTCGACCTTTGTCAACGTACTTCTGGGATTAGATGACATTCCGACACATGTAGAGCAGTCGGAAATGAACTGTGACGCGGTGATAAATGGTAGCGACATTCCGGGCTTCGTCGGGGCATTCACCGGATTCTGAGTACCCGGCCTGCGATGGGGCGTGGGCGGCATCATCCTGCCCCCCCCCGTGACAGTGAGAGATTCTCCGCATACATGGGTGGTTATCCGCGTTTTTTTGTCATCGGGTCAAACATGGAATAACGTCAGCCCAGATGTATGGTGGCACGCCGTTTGCTACAAGATACGATCGGGAGGTGATGTCCCATGACACTTCGTTGGTTTCATTTGGTGTTTCTGTTGATCGTGATGATCGGGGCCGATATGTTCGGGGCCTATGCCTTCTATCATTTCGGGCGCGGTGGGGAACCGCTGATATTGGCGCTCGGAGGCATGAGTCTCGTGGCAGGTCTTGGGCTTGCTGCCTACGTCGCCTGGCTGGTGAGGAAGTTGGACGTGGCTGGGATACGATAGTCGCGCAACGGCCTCCTTCGAGCGACACATCCATTGGCGTCACGCTCGGCGAAGGGGCGATGCGTTATTTGTTCACGCACACTTGCTCAAGAGCTTTTCTTGCAGGGCGATGAGCATGTCACGGGATTTTTCCAGGTCATGTCGGAATTCGCGAGCGTCGGTGTGGTGGATTTCCGGGCCAAGCTCCTCGATGCGGTTTTCGACGAGTTCCTCGATCAACTTCAACTCTTGCTGTGTCAATTCGACGTTCATGACAGTACCTCCGCTTGGGGCGACCAGGGGTCACGGTTGATGTCTGCCTTACTCCGTTCGTCCGCCCATGCAACTTGCAACCAGCGTGCCACGACGAATGGGCTGGGGTACTATGTTGCTCCTTCGTAAGGAGACTAGGTGTGACAGGAATCGACTCGTATCGGTTGATCGGAAAGCGGGCCATTGTCTGCGGCAGCACGCAGGGAATCGGGCTGGCCTGTGCGCGGCGGTTTGCGGCACTCGGGGCGGCTGTGGTGCTGGCGGCGAGGAATGAAGAGGCCCTCCGGCGGGTGGTTGCGGAATTATCCACAGGGGAAGGGCAACAGCACGCATATATTTGTGCGGATTTCAACGATCCTGAGAGCGTCTCGAATCGCGTAAAGTCGTTTATTGAGACGAATGGTCCGGTTCAGATTCTGGTGAATAACACCGGCGGGCCTCCGCATGGTCCGATCACCGAGGTCCAGCCGAAGCAGTTTCTTGATTCGATCAGTCGACATCTGGTTTGTAATCAACTGCTGGTGCAGGCCGTGCTGCCGGGGATGAAGTCGGGGCAGTATGGTCGGATCATCAATGTCATTTCCACGTCGGTGAAGGAGCCGATCCCGGGGTTGGGTGTGTCGAATACGACTCGATGGGCCGTTGCGGCGTGGGCGAAGACGCTGGCCGGCGAGGTGGCGAAATTCGGAATCACGGTGAACAATCTATTGCCGGGGTACACAGCGACGGCGCGATTGGACGAGTTGATCTCGGCGAAGGCGAAGGCGGGGGGGCAGAGCGACGATCAGGTTCGCGCCGAGATGGTGGCGCGGATTCCGATGGGCCGGCTGGGTCATCCTGATGAGATCGCGGCGGGAGCGGCCTTTCTTGCTTCGCCCGCGGCGAGTTATGTGACGGGGATCAATCTAACGGTGGATGGGGGGCGGACGGGGTCGCTCTAGTGGAGTGACGATCGTGCCGGAGCACGCACAGGTCGGTATAATGATTTTGGGAGTCGATACGAGACAAGAGAATCAAGTTCATGGTTGCCCCATCATTTCAACGTGAATTGCTCGAACAGTTGTCCAACCTGAGCGACATCGAGCAGCGTCGCGTATTGGAATTCGCCCGACTTCTGGGTCGATCGACCACAACGGGAGAACCCGGCTCCAATCTCCTTCAATGGGCGGGTAGCATTTCAAGGGAAGATGTCCGCCTCATGGACCAGGCCATCAAAGACGGCTGTGAACGAATAGATGCCGACGGGTGGAATGCACCTTCTTGACACCAATATCATCGTCGGTGTCTTGATACTACAAAATCATGAGCACAGTAATCGAGTTGTTTCGGTCGCCTCTTTCGCCCCTCCGGGGCTTGAGTATTTCGGCATTCAAACCAGGGGCTTGCGCCCCTGGCTACGATCCGTTGCCCCTCTGGGGCTGGGGATTACGGTTCAATCGAACCGAATGCCATGGCACGGTGGGCGAGTTTTGTTTGTTGTTTTCTTCCACATCGAAAATCGCGTTGTAGTGCAATGGCATGAGTCAATTTAGATTTACGACAGGAATTAACCGTTGCATCAGGCAACTCACAACTCCATAGAATCAGAAATTACATCGGCGGTGAATTAGTTGAGCCGATTTCGGGAAAGTATCTCGACAACGTTGAACCGGCGACGGGGCAGGTGTATTCGCTGGTGCCGGATAGCGATGCGGCGGATGTGGAGCGCGCGGTGGATGCGGCGGAGAAGGCGTTTCCCGAGTGGTCGAAGACATCGGCCGCGCGACGTTCAAAGATTCTTTGCAAGATCGCCGACCTCATCGATGTCGAGGCTGAGCGGTTGGCGAAGACCGAGACGATTGATAATGGGAAGCCGCTTTCACTGTCGAGGTCGCTGGACATCCCGCGTTGCTCGGCGAATATTCGTCACTTTGCCACGGCGATTCTGCATTTTCATTCCGAGTCGCATATGACCGACGGCCTGGCGCTCAATTACACGCTGCGCGGCCCGCGCGGGATTGCGGGGATCATCTCGCCGTGGAATCTGCCGTTGTATTTGCTGACGTGGAAGATTGCACCGGCCTTGGCGACGGGGAACACGGTGGTCGCCAAGCCGTCGGAATTGACGCCGATGACGGCGTACATGTTGAGCGAGATTTGCATCGAAGCGGGGCTGCCGCCGGGTGTTTTGAATATCGTGCATGGCCTAGGCGCAAAGGCCGGCGCGGCGATCGTGGGGCATAAGAAGGTCAGCACGGTTTCGTTCACAGGTGGCACGGCGACTGGGCGCGAGATTGCCAAGACGGCTGCACCGCTGTTTAAGAAGGTCGCGCTGGAGATGGGCGGCAAGAATCCGAACATCATCTTCGCGGACGCCGACATGGATGCCGCGATCCAAGGCGGCGTGCGGGCCTCGTTTGCGAACCAGGGACAGGTGTGTCTCTGCGGCTCGCGGATGTTTGTGGAAGAGAAGATTTATTCGACGTTTGTTGAGAAGTTTGTCTCGGCGGCCAAGGCCCTGAAGGTCGGTGATCCGTTGACGGATGGAGTCGATCAGGGGGCGATTGTGTCGAAGGCGCAATTGGAGAAGGTGAAGTTCTACGTCGATCTCGCGCGGCAGGATGGCGGAAAGATTCTGTGCGGTGGGGGGATGCCAACGGATCTGAACGCGCGTTGCAAGGACGGGTTCTTTCACATGCCCACGGTCATCACGGGCCTGTCCCCGACGTGCCGCGTGAATCAGGAGGAGATTTTCGGCCCGGTGGTGACGATCACGCCGTTCAAGGATGAAGAGGAGGTCGTCGCGTTGGCGAACGGCACGGAGTACGGCCTGGCGTCGACGGTGTGGACGCAAAATCTGGGGCGGGCGCATCGGCTCGGCGAGCGGATCAACAGCGGGACGGTGTGGGTGAATTGCTGGATGATCCGCGATCTGCGTGTACCGTTCGGCGGGATGAAGCAGAGCGGCGTCGGTCGAGAGGGCGGGGTGGAGGCGCTTCGGTTTTACACGGAGCCGAAGAACGTATGCATTCAGGTGCCGGGGGCGTGATGGGTTTTCGCCGATGTGACGCGCGGGTCTGATCCGACATGAGCAGTGTTCTACTGATCTTGGCCGGCGCGTTTGCGTTGCTTGGGCTTTGGGAAACGGCCTGCTACTGGTTCTTTTACGACAATTATTATCAGTTTGGTCCGGTGGCGCAGCGAGAGGAGTGGCAGAGCGGCGTCCCCGTGGAGGTTGCACATTCCGCGATGGGGCGGCTGTTGGATACCGGAGAGATTGCAGGGAGTCGTCGGGGGGACATCTACTGCTTCCGCCAAGACGGCTGGGAGTGGACGCCGATGCCGAGGTCGGTGGTGATCGTCGTCGAAGGGATTCGCGGCGCGGCATTTGTGCATGAGGTGCGTCAGTTCTTCGGTGTGCTGTGGTTCGCACTGGGGTTCGCCGGTTGGATGGCGTCGTCGGGGCATGAGGCGTTCGGCGCGTTCATTGCATTGCTTGCGCCGTTCTATCAACTGACGGCGTGGCGGATCAATCTGAAGGCGTGGGGGCGGCTGCGGTCCATACGTCGGGCATTGCGGCTGGTCGGCGTGCAGGTCTGCGAGCACTGCGGGTACGACCTGCATGGGCTGCCCGTAAATCATGAGTGCCCGGAGTGCGGACGGTTCTCCGACGGCAAGCAGGGGCGGCCGAACCCGGATCGCATTCGTCGATGTATCGATCAGCGAGTTGATGCGCGGCGTGGGCAGGCCGTGGTACACGTGATGGCAGGCTTGCTGATGTGGATGCTGAACGCGGGGGTTTGGACGTTGGCCGGCTTGTTGATTGTCGGTCGGCGGGGAATGAAGTCGTTTGAGCTTGATACGGCCTTCTGGGGAATCTTTACGGTCATTGCGTTGGTGATGTTGGTCGTGATGGTTGTGCGTCGCCGAATGGAAATCGAAGACGAGGAATTGGAGATGCCGGAGCCGGGTGGCGGATATCACCTGAAGCGGATCGAGGGTCTCGGGTTTGTTGGCAAGGTGATGGCTCGATTACTCCTACTCGGGCCGGAGTTGGTGTTGAACGGGCTGTCGTGCCTTCGTGGCGAGCGGACGAGTGACAGCGACCTCGAGCGCGCCGTGCGGATATTGACCGAGATGATGGGACGCATGGGCGGGATGCCGTGGGAGGATCTTCGAGGCCGGGAGGATTCGCTGGACGAGGTGCATCGGACTGTGCAATGGTTGAACCAGCAGGGTTGGATCGGGTTTTCGGAGCGGGGTCGGCGCGTGTTTCTCTATACGCAGTCGCGGAATGAGTTGCACGCGGGCGAGTGATTGATTGGATCACGAGCGAAGCGATTCGAGCAGGGCCGAGTGAAGCGTGGGCGTGCCCGCGAGGAGGGGGATGTCCTCGTTGGCGTAGTCGGCGAGATTCAACGGCCAGAGCGGCGCGCCGTTGTGGTTCGTGATTCGGCCGCCAGCCATTTCGATCAGCAAGGCACCGGCGGCGGCGTCCCAGAGCTTGCACTCCAGGGTGTAGGCCGCGTCGAGGAGGCCGGCCGCGACCCAGGCGAGATGCAGCGCGACGGAGCCGTGATTGCGGAAGAGGTAGTGATCCATCCAGGCGCGAACGGCAGGGGGGATACTCCGTTTACGAAACGAAGAGATGGCGACAGTTGCATCTGACTCGATGGGACGATCGGCGAGTACCATCGGCTCGTTGCCGCGAAATGCGCCCTCGTCGCTCGACGCAGAGTAGATCATGTCGGTGGTTGCATCGTAGATCGCACAGGCCACGGGGCGACCCTGGTGAAGCACTGCCACGCTGACGGCGAAGAGCCGGACGCCTCGCGCGAAATTACGCGTGCCGTCGATGGGGTCGATCAGCCAGCAATAGTCGGTCTGCTGAATGGATTCGTGCCGAAGGGGCTTGGCGACGTCTTCCTCAACCAAAATAGCGTGATCAGGAAATCGGTGGGCGAGGTGATAGAGAATGGCTTCCTGAGCCGCGTGGTCGGCCTCGGTGACGGGCGTGTTGTCGGATTTGCGGGACGCAGTGACCTTGCCGAGCCAGCGTTTGGCCTCGGTCGCTCCGAGTTGGGCCAGGTCGCACGCGGTCTTGCGCAGTTCAACGGTGGTGGGTGGTCGCGACATCGATTGACATCATCGTGTCGGTTACGCCGGCTCGCAACCGCTCACCGATGCTATGCCGTCGTACCGTGCATCAAGGCCCCGGCCGGGCGGGCGACGGTGATTCGATTCTTGCCGCCGGCCTTGGCGAGGTACAGGGCCTCGTCCGCGAGGTTGACGAGTTCGGCCGCAGTGGCGGGTAGGTTTCGCTCTCGACTGACCAGTCCGATGGAGAGCGTGGCGATGTTGGCCTCAGGCAGGTCGCGGCTGAGAACGTTGCGGAAATTGGCAATGATTCGCTCAGCAGAAATTCGCGCTTCGTCTGGAGAGGTTTGCGGGAGCAGGACAGCAAATTCATCGCCGCCGTAGCGAACGGCCACATCGGCTTCTCGAATGGAGGAACGAATGACGTCGGCGGTGAGTTGCAACAATTTGTCGCCCGCCTGATGCCCGAGCGAGTCGTTGACCCGTTTGAAGTTGTCGATGTCCATCATCATACAGGTCAGGTCGGTGCCGTAGCGGCTGGACTCGGCGAAGAGCTGACTTAGGAGATCGTTGAAGTGTCGACGGTTGTACAGGCCGGTGAGCGAATCACGGGCGGCCATCTCCCGAAGCAGGCGGTTGGCATTTTCCAGCGCGTCGGTGCGTTGGAGTACGCGGTCCTCCAATTCCGTGTTGAGACTCTTGAGTTGATGGTGTGAGTTTGCCAGTTCATCGGCCATCGCATTGAAGGAGCGGGCCAGTTCGCCGATCTCGTCGCGACGCTTGATTTCGACCCGTGCATCCAGCCGACCCGCTGAAAACGATCGCGCTGCCTTCGACAGATGCTCGATCGGACCGGCGATGTGTCGCACCACCTGGAACCCAATCGGAACCATGAGAAGCGTGATCCCGATGGTCAGTCCGAACACGTTCCTTACGAGAGAATTGAGTCGGGCCTCGGATTCCATGAGGCTGATTCCGAGCCGAATAAAGCCGACCGTCGGCCGCAGCGACGAATCAATGACATTGGTTGAGATGGCCTGCACGGGGTAGACCACGTCGACACGGGAATTGCCATGCGCGCCAGCCACGAGACTCGGGTGATTGATTGGTTCCACGGAGACGCGATCAGCCCCATCAAACAGGAACTCTCGGATGCTTCCTGCCTCGCGCTGGAAGCTGGCGAGCATTCGGCCGGTCGTGTCCGCAAAGATGACATAGGAAAGGTGACCGCACTTGACGGATTCTTCGGCGACCTGTCTGAGGGACTCGTGATCCTCGGCTTCGACGGCCGCTGCCGAGGAAACGGCCAAGGCACGAGCCAAATCACGCGCATTGGTTTCGGCATGGTCCACGATGAGTTGGGTTGATAATCGGAGATAGGTCGCGCCGATGAGACCGGTCGCCGCGAGGACAATGCCGGCGAGCAGCACGGTCGTGCGGAACTGAAGGCCGAACAGCCCGCGATAGAATTGATCTCGTACGACTGACACCAAGCTCCCCCGGTCAACCGTTTCCGTCATGCGGTCACCACATTGGTAACCCAAAAGCACCATGCCGAGTTCGGACCGAGCTTTTCGCCGGCCGAACTCCGAATTGGCGATGAGGCCACTCAGGAATATCGAGTCAAAGGCAGTCTTACTTAATGACTGGTGGGGTAGGTTGGCGATGCGTCCGGGATTACACGGGCATCCTGATGCTCCAGGCTCATGACTTGAAAGTTGCCGGGGGTCCGAATAAGTTACTGTGTTCCGCCGGAGGGATTATCGACCGGCGTCATGTCGCCGATGGGCGGCGTTGATGGTGAGTGTAGCTCAATTGGTTAGAGCACCAGGTTGTGGTCCTGGGGGTTGCGGGTTCGATCCCCGTCATTCACCCGTGTGCAGGAAATGAAGAAGCCGGCGCGGATGCGCCGGCTTCTTTGCTTTAATGGGGTCAGCGTCGTATCGCTGATATGGAATCAGCCCGCGACTTTTTGGGCCGCCGCAATGACTGCGTCGTAGTTCGGATGATTCGCCACTTCGGGGACGTACTCCACATACTGAAGCACGTCGTTGCGATCCACAACAAACACTGCCCGGCTGAGAATTCGCAGGCCGGGGATGAGGGTGCCATAGTTCTTGCCGAACGAGGTGTCCTTATGATCGCTGAGCACTTTGAACTTCTCGGTGTTGATGCCTTCGGCTCCGCAGAATCGCGTCATGGCCACGGGCAGGTCGCAACTGATGGTGTAGAAGTCCACGTTAGCGAGATTGGCCATTTCCTTGTTGAAACGGCGTGTCTGCTCCGCACAGACGGGCGTGTCGAGGGACGGGACGACGCTGAAGACTCGCGGTCGGCCGGCGGTCTGGCTGATCTTGAACTCTTCAACGAGGTTTTTTTTCAGCGTGGCGTCTGGGGCCTTTTGGCCGACGGTCAGTGCAGGGCCTTCAAGGACCTGCGGATTTCCCTTCAATGTGCAAGAACGACTCATGGTTGCATCTCCCGTTGTGGTGCTTGTGTCTTGGATTGTGCGTTACGCCTTGCGAGAAGCGTCTATGGTGGGATGGTAGGGCGATTAATGCACTGGGTCAACGCTAGGGAGAGCCGGCCGCGATTTCGGCTTCCATGCTGATGGATTGGAAGGGAGATGACACATGCGACGCGGCGTTCTGTTTCGATTCCACACATCGTCGAATCGTCGCGATGAATTTCGATCGGTTGATGGGCTTGGTGAGGAAATCGTCGCACCCGGCTTTCATGCATTTTTCGCGGTCGCCGGTCATGGCATTCGCTGTCAGCGCGATGATCGGGCCTGTGTAGCTCGCCCGGCGTAGCGCCCGGGTCGCTTCGTATCCATCCAGCACAGGCATTTGCATGTCCATGAGGATGGCGTCAAACGGCGATCCGCGTGTGAGACTCGTGAGCGCGACGTCCACCGCTTCCTGCCCGTTTTGCGCGAGAACGGCGCGCGCATTGGCCTTGCGGAGGATGTGGAGTATCAACCGTTGGTTGTCGGCCCCATCCTCAGCCAGGAGGATGCGGTATGGAAGTTTGCTGTCCGTTTGCTTCTCGGCGGAAGACGAGCGAGCCTCGGCCAGCGCCAGTAGAGGCTCTTTCATCATCTCTACGTCAGGGAGCGAACTGATGTTCAAGTTGAATCGAAATCGTGTACCAATCCCCTCGACACTGTCGGCAATCACCACGTCACCACCGAGAAGGTGAGCCAGGCTGCGACTGATGGCCAGTCCAAGGCCGGTACCGCCGAAACGTCTCGATGTCGTGGAGTCCGCCTGGCTGAAGGCTTGAAAGAGCTGCGCCTGATCCAACTCGGAGATTCCAATCCCTGTGTCGATTACGTCAAACTGGAGGGTCGGAGGATTATCCTCAAGAAGCCGGATCGCCAATCGAACGCCCCCCTCTTGCGTGAATTTCACGGCGTTCCCGAGGAGATTGATGAGAATCTGGCGGAGTCGCATCGTGTCGGTAAAGATGGTTCGCGGGATGGGCGTGGTAAACTCAATTCCGAAATCGAGCTTCTTGGTGGCCGCCCTTGATTGTGCAATGGATGCCACGTCGGCCAGCAAGGTGCCCAGATCGCACTGTTCTTTGTGGATTTGGAAATGACCCGACTCGACCTTGGAGAGATCTAGGATGTCGTTGATGAGCGAGAGCAGATGCTCGCTATTGCGATGAATGGTCGTGGCTGCGTCGTTGAGGGTTTCAGCCGGTTGCTTCGACTCGATGAGGGTTTCCGAGAATCCAATGATCGCTGTGAGTGGGGTTCGGAGTTCATGGCTGGTGTTGGCGAGAAAATCGCTCTTGGACTGGCTGGCGGCCTCGGCGGCAATTCGCATTTCGTCCAACTCACATGTGCGGCGGATCACCTGCGCCTCGACGTCTGACTTGGTGAACTCCAATTGCGCCCGTTGCGAGGCAACCGCCTGCATGTCTCGCAGATTCTGAAACGACGCATAGACAAAAAACACCTCCGCGAAGAGAACCCAGCCGGCGTGTTCGAATGTTCGCCAAAGCGGTGCCGCCCCCACTCCATATATCGAGAGAGGCCACCAAGTGCCGCGAATGAAGTGGTCGCCGGCCGTGACGATCGTTGCAGTCACCAGTACCCGCCAGTCTCGGTAGTACGCAAGAAATGCGAGCGATCCGAACACGTGAAAATGAGTCTCGATTCGCCCGCCCGTGAGGTGAACGAGCAGGCCTGAGAACACGAGCTGACTGATGGCGATGACGTGCCGGGTGAGAGCCGAACCGGGGTGTTTGCTAATCAAATACAGTGGCATCGCGGCGAGAATTGCGCCGAGAAAGACGGCCGAATATACATGGATATGGATGGCCCTCAATGAACCATGCCACGTGAATGGCGTGAGCAGGCAGGCCAGGGCGATTCCGGCGAGATACTGAATCACCATCAGCAGGCCGAATGCCCGATCCGTCCGCCTATGGACCTGTTCCTGTTGCTGACGAAATAGTTCGGCAGATCTCGCGGCGATCGTCGGTTCGGGGAAGTCGAAACAACTCATCGTGATTCTCCGGCTTCGGGGGATGACGTGGGGGTCGGGGCATCGCGCAGATTGCATCCAAACACCGGAGCCGCAGCAGTCGACGTCACACGTCCACAAAGGGCGGAGGTGATGGCCGAGGCACCTGCGTTATCGCCTTCATGTCCGCGCGAGGCCGTCAAGCCACCTGAGAAGACGAGGTTTCCGTCGAGATCGTATAGCACCGCATGGCCCGATGTGGCCGCGCCGAATCGTTGCGCTTCGCGGCCCTGGTCGTCGGTGTGAATCAGGACTCCCCGAATCTCCGCAGCGCGGGCGTAGATGTCGGATTTGCACCAATCCGGTTCAGCACCAGGCGGACGAATGAAAAGCAAATGAGTGTCCACTGGTACGATTGGTTTCGCGATGGCACGGGCCAGATTAGAGAGCGACGACCGTGTGCAGGGACATTTGGGGTGTCCGAATACCAGTAGGGTCCAATGCCCTTCTACCCTGGCAATCGTGGCCTCTACTGGCCAGCGCTTAGGGGCCGTCTCAACCAAGCCCGGACGCGATGAATAGTTTATCAACGCCCCGGTCAGGGCGCCCGTGACGAGCAGCCAGGAGCCGATCAACACCGGCAAACGGAGTGTCCGCGCGTGCGTCGCAGTTGGCGGTACATGTATTGGGATCAAGTCCGAATTCATCGCGAGCAACTCCGAAAGAGCAAGGCAATGATTCGACGTCAACTCAAATAATGACGATTCGGCGCCAACAATACCGTCTGCCGTTCATTTGCCCTGTGTCCTATCGCCCTATGTAGGGAAATCCATTAGCTCAACGCGGCATCAGGATGAATTTGGGAGTGGATTGCGGGGATCAGGTGCCGGTAACACCTTCGCCAAAGCTCGTATCGGACCATAGCCGACATGGTGGAGAGTACTGTTGTGTCAAAAGAAAGAGGCTCACGTTTGCACGTGAGCCTCTTGGTTGATTACAGGGTTGCGTGTGAATCAGCAATCAATGCGGGTCGATCGCATTCGTCAACGCGATGACTCATCGTCGTCGTCGTCATGCTTTTGCTTCTTGCCGCCGGTGATTTGCTTAAATCGAGCGTCGTTTCGAATGTTGTCGAGGTCAGAGTCGCTTTCCATGTGATTGACGTCCTGATAGCCGGCATGCCATGCCTTGCGCAGCCATTCAAACGCGCGATCCTTGTCGCCCTTGAGTGAATAACCGCAGGCGATGTTGTAGTAGGAGTCCTGTTTGCGATTCTCAATTTCGGCGGCCTTCATGAAGCACTCGATGGCTTCGTCGTATTTCTTTGCGTTGTGCAGGGAGTAGCCCTTGTCATACCAGTTCTGCCGTGCCTTTTGGGCTGTGGCGGACTTGTTGAGGGCTTTCAGTTCCTGCTTGATGTGAGCCGCGTGGTCGGCGTGGTCCGCGTCGTTTTCATCGTCCTCATCGTCGGCGTCATCCTCGTCGTCTTTTGCCTCTGCGTATGCGTCGGCCAACTCGGATTCAATTTCCAACTTCTCAAGATCGCGTTCGGCATCTTTTAACGACTTCTCCATGCCCTTTGCATGTGCGGCGAGTTCCGATGCCTGGCGCACCAGTTCCTGTGCCTGACTGGTGAGCGCCTCGCGCGCCGCGTCCTTCAATTCAGCGGCTCGCTCCTTCATTTCTTCCGCCCGATCGCGAAGGACGTCGGCCTGCTCAAGGAGTTGGTCACGATGCTCTTCCATCGCGTCCCGATCGCGCTCCCGGGCGCGCGAGGTTTGGCGGCGCTCGATCTCGGCCAATCGATTGGACAGTTTGGCATCCAGCTTTCCCATGCCCATGCCAACAGCGCCGGGTGCTGGGACGCGGATCGCGGACCGGGCCGGTGAACGCATTCTCGACGGAGCCGGCGCTGGAATCACTGAAACGCCCCCGATGGACATACGCGGAGCGCCGTCCTTTGGATCGATCATGTGAACAAAGGCGTTGAATACTTCGTGCTCGGTGGGGGTGGCGGTAACGTGAATGCCGTCGTTTTGGGCACTGATGAGGATTGGTACGTCCTGCCGCGACATGAGTTGTACGAGGGCGTCGAGCTTGCCATGAGAGACGTGATAGACGCGGACTTCCTTTTCGCCGGTGGCTGGAGATGGAGTTGCGGGCATTCGCGGCTGAATTGCAACGAGACCGGCTAGCGGGGCGACTGGGGGATAGGGACCCGAGCGCGCGACTGGGGCGCGAACGCCACCGCCACCGCTGCCGCCGGAACTGCCCACACGGCTGTCCATTTGTGCCACACGGCTGTCCATCTGCGCCACACGGCTGTCCATTTGCGCCATCAATTCTTCAATGCGGCGTTCGAGTCGGTGAATACGGGTCTCGACATCTTCGTCGTCGCGGTGGCGGCGTGCGCGCGGACCGGTCTGCTCTTCGAGGCCGATGGCTCCGTTCATCAGGGCCGCGCCGCTGTTGATGAGGGATCCCAATCCATTTGTCTCACTAATGTTCCAGAGTGGGGTCGCCTCCGCAGCGACACTGTCGCTCTCGGCGATCATGGCTTGAAGGGCTTCGGCGTCTGCCTCCGACAATTCAATGATCTCCGACGCTTCGGGAGCCTCTTCCGTGGCGTGAGATTCGCACGTTGCTTCATGCTTCTCCGACTTGGGGCAGTTGTCGGCGAGCGACCAGGCCGGCGTGAACAGCCATCCCGTAGCAGCCAGGATCGCGGCCATCGCGACACCGGATGCAGACAGGCGCGGACGGGAACTTTCAGTCATGACCATGGTCAGTCTCCTCGCAAATCGTCTCGCTCGCACAGACGTCATTCCGATCCCCACCAGGGGAACGGGCGCACGCCCCGCAGAAATAAATGCACTCGTCTTCAAAAGGGCGCGGGCATACGCGGACCGCCCCTCGGGCCATATCCACGTGACCCACGCATCGCAGCAATTCTCGGCCTCGTCGTGGACTCGATTTCGCACGAACCAGACGAGCGGATTCCACCAATAGATCATGCTAATAAGCGACTCGGCCCAGCGGACCCAATGATCTCGGCGACGCAGGTGGGCCAATTCGTGGAAGAGGACCGCGCGACGACCCTGATCGTCGAGTTGATTCCACAAGTCCACCGGCAGCAACAGACGCCGGCGGCCGACGCACGACACCATTGGTGAGATGCAGTTCGTCACCATGACGATCTCGGGTGCTCGGCGCAGTCCGATCCGCGCGGCCACGTCGCGCACCATTCGTTGAACATGTGCCGGGCAGTGGGCCGCAGGCTGGAGATCGTTGAGAAAACGGCGGCATGCCAAGGCTCGTGCGACCAACAACGCGCCGACCCCGATGAGCCAGAGCCAGGTGGGCCAGACTTGCAGTTGATCGAGGAGCATGGCCCACGCGGCATGGAGCGTTTCCGAATCCACCACGGACATGAGCACCGGTGATACGGGGCTGAGGTCGGTGGAGACGGTTGAGGGACGTGGACTGAAATCCCCGTAGGCAGGCTCAAATGCGGGCATCGCGCCACCCTGAACGAGGCAATGTGTCGGCTCTGCAACAGGTGATTCAGATTCGTTCGACGAAATCCCCGTAGCGAAAGAACTGGACCGGCGCTCGTCTGGGCATGCCGCCTGTGCGAGCAAAGGGGGCGAGCATACCTCGGTGCGAGCGCCGGTCCCGGGTGGAGTGGGTGCTGGGGATGAATAGGTATTCCATACGATTTCTATTGGGGTGGAATCGGGAGACTTTGTCGCGTTCACAAACTCTTGGACGTTGGAAACCAACGGATTAGAGATTTCAGATCTGAGATGCGACCAATCCAACGGACTCGCCGGCAGGAGCGGTGCGCCGACAAACCATGCCAGGGCGACGAGCCATAGCGTGTGTCGCGTGACCGGCCGAGTTGGGATGAGACGAGTCAAGATTGCGATGAGCACCACCGCCGGCATGGCCGAGAGCGCTCCGCGCCAGACCCATTCCCCTGCGATCAACATCCACCCCGTCATGACGCAGCCTCCGCAGCTACTGTCCTTGTTCCGTGTCGTCTTCCAAACGATTGAGCAACGCTTGCAGTTCGAGCAATTCCTCGGGCGACAGGCGTTCGCTTTGCATCAGTTGCAGCACCAACGCACCGGCCGCGCCGTCGTAGAGTTCGTGCAGGAGCGAACGGACGCGCGATCGGGTCACGCGCTCGCGAGAGACCTTTGCCTTGTATACATAGGCCGGCTCGGATTTGTTGCTGGTGACGTAGCCTTTTTGTTCCAGCCGGCTGAGGAAGGTGAGGACGGTGGTGTAGGCCAGGCGACGGCCGCGCTCGTGCAGGTGAGTCAGGACATCGCGGACCGTGGAGGGGCCGACATCCCAAAGCACCTTGAGTACTTCGAGTTCGGATGCCCCCAGTTCGCCGATCCGGTCGGTCATGTCGCGTTCCTTCGTGCCGTGTTCAACTACAAGTGTCGTTGTCACTCTACTACAAACGTCGTAGGGTGTCCAGTCTTTCTCATGGGTGAGGATAGTTTTTATTTATTTCATGTCCCCCCGGTGGGGGCCAATGTGTTTGAGGGGCGTCTATATGCCGGTTTTTCGCAGGTCCGAAGTCCTACTTCGGGCACAAGCCTCTTTCCCGCCTTGAATTAGCAGACCCAGATCGGGTAAACTGGGACGTATCGGTGGGTCGAAAGGGGCCTTGGGGCATTCGGGGGGGCCATTCGTAAGCCTCTCGCTGTTGATTGTCTGCCTATTGCCTCCGGTAGTCCTTCGTGTTGGCGGATCTGCGCTGAGAGTCCGTGCGCGCCAAGCGCCGACCTGGGCGGTCCGTCGAAGAAGCAAGGAGTTGGGATTATGAAGCCTCGCATGTTGTCGATTGGTATGGCGTTCTCGTTTGCATGTTCAACGTTGGCGCTTGCCGAGACGCCGACGCCGAAGGTCGTCTCCTATCAAGGCCAGCTCAAGCTCAGCACGGGGCCGGTGAATGAGAGTTGTGACTTTGTATTCAGTCTCTACGACGCCCCACTTGGCGGCGCGCTCATGGGGCAGTTTGGCTCGACGCTTGCACCTCGTGTCATTGATGTTCAGAAGGGGCTGTTCACCGTACCGCTGGACTTCGGACCGACGGCCTTTAACGGCAATGATCGATGGCTGGAGATTCAGGTCCGCGTCTCGTCGCAGGGTGGGGCGTTTACCACGCTCGCTCCTCGGCAATGCATCACGCCGGCAGCGCAGGCGATTCACGCGTTGAAGGGCGGCGACTATGTCGGCACGCTGCAAGAGGCCTACAACAAGGGCGGCCCGGGTGCGGGGCGGACGATCAACACGGACTCCGGTCCGCTGAGTCTGACGGGAACCGGCGGCTTGGAGGTGCACGGGTTGATTCATTCAATGACCGGCGGAATCAAGTTCCCTGACGGAACGGTTCAGACAACCGCCTCACTGGGGTCCGGCAATCCATTGTTAGGCATTTTCTGGGACACGGATGGCAACAACATTTGGGTCAATGGTGCCAATGTCGGCATCGGAACTTCGACGCCAATGTTTGATCTCGATGTCGACGGGGACGCGCGAGTGCTTGGAACGCTGATTACGGATTTCATCAGCAGCCAAAGCCCGCTAGAGTTGCAGACCAGCATGGTCACGCGGGTTTTCATCGATGACCCGTCCGGCTTCGTGGGAATCGGCACGGGGACGGATATGCCGATCAGTTTGCTTCATCTGGGTAGTGATGATGACCTGAGCCTGACCCTCGACATGGATCGTGACGGCGCGGGAAATGATGGCGTGGGGCGAGTCTTGTTTGGGACGACGGGCGGTGGAGGATTCGGCACGCAATACGGAGAGATCATCGTTGATGCGGCCATGTTTGGGGGAAGTCCGCCGATGGAGTTGAACGGCGTATCTGCCAATGACGTCCTCATCGCCAATGGCGGAGGC
Organism: Planctomycetota bacterium; assembly: GCA_038042195.1. Lineage (GTDB taxonomy): Bacteria > Planctomycetota > Phycisphaerae > UBA1845 > UTPLA1 > JACRIM01. Next base: position 51,928 of record JBBTET010000061.1, read on the forward strand.
AACGTCGGTATCGGTACGCTCATGCCGGGCGAGAAGCTGCATGTCGTTGGCAACATTCAGACTGACGGATTCATCATGCCGACTGGTGCAGCGAATGGGCTTGTACTCACGTCCGACGCGGGAGGCGCTGCATCGTGGGGCATGCCGAACGCGAATCCGACCGGCCCGGCCGGCGGCGATCTGGCGGGCATGTATCCCAACCCCGACATTGCACCCAATGCCGTCGGCAGTCCGGAGATTGCGGATGGGCAGGTGATGACGGCTGATCTTGCGGACAATGCCGTGACCGGTATGAAGATCGCCGACGGGGCGATTACCGCGGCGGATATTGCGAATGACTCGATTGATAGCACGAAACTGGCGAGTGATGCGATGTCGCTCAACAAGGTTACGGGCGGCATCGCGCAGGCGGTGGGTGGGAACATTGATATTCCCGCGCCGGGCAAGCTGCTCGTCAATTTCATTTCCAGCCATAGTCCGTTGGAGTTGCAGACGGGCGGTGTGACGCGCGTCTTTATTGGCGACCCAAGCGGAGACGTCGGTATTGGCACGTTGGCACCACAGGCGCGACTGAATGTCAGCTCGCCGGGCTTTGTGAACACTGTGTTGGATTCGGCCCATGCGGCGGGAACGTGGTTGGACTTGCAGAATAACAGCGCGGGCGGAACAAATTGGCAGTTCGTCTCGACCGGCAGCGGCAATGGCGGTGGGCCGGGTAATTTGATCATTGGTCATGGGCCCGCACCGAACAACCTCGCGTTTGCGAATATCTTTGCAAATTCGACGACGAACAACGTCGGTATTGGGAACACGAATGCATTGGGTCGGCTGCATGTCACGGCCCAACCGATTGGTTTGACTGCGGCGGACGTGGTCGATGAAGACATCGTTATTGAAGCAGGCGACGCGCGACTGGGCTTGTATAGTTTCCAGGCGGGCATCGGTGGATCGTCCATTTCGTTCGGTGAAATCGACGCCGGTGGTTTCGTGAACACGTGGGGCATGATTCGAGAGACCACGCCGGGCGGGGCTGGGATGCGATTCACGTTTGGCACGAATCCGGACATCGGGGCTAATCCGTCGCGCGTTTATTTCGACGACTCAGGCAATGTCGGAATCGGAACCATCACACCGAATACGACCATCGAAGCCTTTGATACGCAGGCTGTCGAACGGCTTATCACGCAGAACCATACGAACGGTGCCGTGCTTGAGCTGTTCAACCTGACTCCGACTCCGCCTACTCCAAATTTCCTCGGAGCTATCAACTTCTATAACAACGCGATTGCCGCGGTCGGTCAGATTGGTTATCTCGGCACGGACAACATGACGTTTCGCGTGAACTCGTTGGAGCGCATGCGGATTGATCCGAATGGCAACGTCGGCATCGGCACCACGACGCCGGGCCAGGTCCTGGACGTCGCCGGCAATGTAAATGTTACGGGCACAGTCTTCGCCGATTTTCTCTCCAGCCACAGCCCGCTTCAATTGCAGACCAGCGGCGTCACGCGCGTTTATATCGACGATGTCACGGGGAAAGTGGGAATCGCGTTGCCGCCGCCCTTTACGTTTGACCCAGATCCCAGTATCGCCTTGGAAGTGAACGGCTGCGTGAAGGCGACGTGCTTCAAGACGCCGATCGACACGACGATTGAGGTTTCGTCGCTGAAGCTGGTGAAGGCCGGCGGGGCTGGCATTGACCTCATCGCCGGTGTGAACGGCGTTATCACGGCGCGGCCGACGGCGGCGGGCGTGGCCTATGCTCTGTTGCCGGTGGACATCATCAGCAAGTTGCTGGGCACGGACAAGAAGCTCAAGAGCATCAAGATTTCGTACAAGGTGGCGTCGAGCGCGAGTTTCATCACGGCGACGCACATCCGGTCGCTGAATGACGACGGGACTTTCACAACGATTGTGAGCGACTTGATGGATCAGACGAGCCGGTCGTTTACGACGTACACGCTTGGGCCGGCGATGCCGGTGGTAGTGACGGGATCGATCTTCGTGGCGTTTGATTTGACGTATGCCGGTGCGTCGCCGACGAATGACATTACGATTGGGCGGATTGTGGTGACTCTGATGGATTAGTTTGTAGATGCTTCGGCACCGGTTTCCAATCGGCGCGGGGATCGAGGCTGGAATAGCCGTGTGGCTCTGCCGCCCCTGCCGGGGCTTGATTGTGTATGGATGAATGAACCACGGGCTTGCGCCCGTGGCTACGATCCGGTGCCCCTCCCGGGGCAATAGACAGAATGGCCGTGGCCCGTACGGAGCAGATGGCGGCTGCCGATTGACGGACAGGAGCGCGAAATGAGTCCCACGAGATTTCAGACGATGCGAACCAAAACCGTTCTCGCCCTGGCAGCGACCGTCTGCTTCGGAGCACTCGCACTTGCGGATGATTTCTCACTGAACTGGTTCACCACGGCCGGCGGCGGCGCGACGTTCAGCACTGGCGGCGACTTTTCTCTCGGGGCGACGCTTGGTCAACCGGCGACCGAATTGCTTACCGGTGGCGACTTCACGTTGAATGGTGGTTTCTGGGCGGGCGCGCATGTTTGCAGTTGCCCGACGGATGTGAACGACGACGCCAAGTCGGACGGCCGCGACATCGGGACGTTTGTTTCGTGCCTGACCTCCATAGGCGGCTGCGCCTGCGCGGACCTCAACGCGGATGCGGTGGTGGATGTGAACGACATCCAAGCCTTCGTGGACACACTGCTCGCTGACAACGCCTGTCCGTAGTTTTGCGGCCGCCCGTTTTTGACATTTCGCCCATTTCTCGTTTACTTGGCAGTATGAACGCCGACTACAACTCTTTCATTGCACTTGTAAAAGAATCCAACACGCTCGGGTCTGTTGAGTCGCTGCTCGATTGGGATAGTGAGACGTACATGCCGGAGCAAGGCCTGACGGCTCGCGCGGAGCAGCTCTCGCTGCTTGCTGCACTGTCGCATCAGAAGCGAACCGATCCGCGGGTTGGCGAGTTGTTGGGCAAGCTCGAAGGCCGTGTGAGCGATCCCGTGCAGGTTGCGAATGTGCGTGAGGTGCGCCGGGGGTATGACCGGGCCGTCAAGATACCGGAGGAGTTGGTTCGCAAGATCGCGCACACCTCCACCATTGCAAAAGATGCATGGGGAAAAGCTCGCATCGACAACGATTTCCCCGCGTTCGCGCCGCATCTGGCGGAGTTGCTCTCTCTCAAGCGACAAGTCGCCGACCGCATCGGTTACCAGGGCGAGCCGTACGACGCCCTGCTCGATGAGTTTGAACCGGGCATGACGGCGGTGGAGGTGGCACGGGTGTTCGATTCGTTGCGCGGGCCGTTGTCCGATTTCGTTAAGCGAATCGCAACCGCTCCGAAGAAGCCCGACGCATCACTCTTGCATCGCCATTTTCCGCGCGACGCGCAAGAGAAGTTCGGCCGTCGCATGGCCGAGGTGATCGGGTTTGAGTTCAAGGCCGGTCGGCTGGACGTGTCGAAGCATCCATTCTGCTCCGGCACCAGCCCTGGCGACGTTCGTCTGACGACGCGGTACTACGAAGACTTTTTCTCGCCCAGCGTGTTCGGCGTTCTTCACGAGGCGGGGCACGGCCTGTACGAACAGGGCCTGCCGCTGGAGCATCTCTTCACGCCGATGTGCCAGGCCACGAGCCTCGGCATTCACGAGTCGCAGTCGAGGATGTGGGAGAACTTCGTGGGTCGGAGCCGGCCCTTCTGGGAGCGATTCTTTGGTGAGGCGCAGGCGGCTTTTCCAGCGGCGCTCGGCGATGTGTCGCTGGATGCGTTCGTCGGCGCGATCAACACGGTGCAGCCGTCATTGATTCGCGTGGAGGCCGACGAGGTCACGTACAACCTGCACATCATTCTGCGCTTCGAGTTGGAACGGCTGCTCATCTCCGGCAAGCTGAACGTGAAGGATGTGCCCGCAGCGTGGAATTCGAAGATGAACGAGTTGTTCGGCATCACGCCCCCGAACGACCGCGAAGGTTGCCTGCAAGACATCCACTGGTCGATGGGTGCGTTCGGATATTTCCCGACCTATGCACTGGGCAACCTGTACGCGGCGCAGTTTTTCGCCGCGGCCGGCAGGTCGATCCCCGATTTGAACGGCCACATTCGCCGTGGAGAGTTTACGCCGCTTCTGGAATGGCTGCGTGAGAATATTCACCGACATGGCCAGATGTATCGGGCGTCGGATTTGGTTCAGCGCGTGACGGGTTCTCCGCTGTCGATCGAGCCGTTTCTTGACTATGTGCGGACCAAGTTCAGCCCGATTTACGGCCTCTCCATGTGACCTCCTACCCACGCGAGGCCCTGTTTGTGCCAGTCCATGCATTGTTTTTCATTGGACTAGGGCGACCATTCCATCTCAGCCGACATACTAAAGCGGTCGTCGATGTTTGTTTCGACGCCTATTTACGGCTAGAATGCTTCAATTGAGACGAGGTTGGAAAAGATGCAGGTGACAGAAACGACGGCTGGCCAGCAGCATGTGCTGGTATATTGTCGTACGGGAAACCGACGACATCCTCTGATCAGCCAATGGGCCGATCAGGCGGTGATTCAGGAAGTGCATACCTTTGAAGAGGCCCTCGCCGCGTTACGGCAGGGCCACTTTGATTTAGTGATCAGTGAGCAAGGCGATTTCCTCGCCCTGGAGCGCGCCTCCGTCAATCAGCAGGCGTCGATCATCCTCGAATCCATTGGTCAGGGCGTGGCCATCGTGGATTTGGACGGTCGAATGGTCTGGTGCAATCCAAAGATGCAGACCGTGCCTGAGGACGTGATTCGACAGACGTGCGAGGCGTGCGTACGAGCGTTCGGCTCGCCATCAGAACAGGACCGCGGCAAGCCGGCCCATCATCGGGCGCGGCGACTGTCGCTGAGCGGCGGTGCCGATCAGCATTTTGAAGTAACAATTACGCCTGTCGTGAACGATCAGGATCAGACCACGCAGGTCGCGGCCGTGGCGTGGGACGTGACGCACTCTCGGCGATTGCAAAAGAAGATCGACGCCATTGACCTGGCCGGCCGGGAGTTGGTCCGCATTGACGCCGGTCAGACGTCGGGCATGAACGTCGAGGAGCGCATCAAGTTGCTCGAGCAGAAAATGCTCCGGTATCTGCACGATCTCCTGCATTTTGATAATTTCGCCGTCCTGCTCGTCGACAAGAAGACGAACCAATTGGAGTTTGTCCTTGAGCATGGGATGAGCGCCCGCAGCCACGACCACGACATCTATGTATCGCCCGAGGGCAACAGCATCAGCGGCTACGTCGCGGCCACGGGTCGCAGCTACGTCTGTCACGACACGTCAAAGGATGCCCGGTACTTGCAAGGGTTGGAGTCGGCTCGCAGCTCCCTCACCGTGCCGCTGCGATTGCACGACAAGGTCATCGGTGTTCTCAACATCGAGTCCGACCGGCCGGCCGCCTTCAACGAGGACGACCGTCAGTATGCGGAAATCCTCGCTCGCTATGTGGCCATCGCCCTGAACATCCTCGACCTGTTGGTCATGGAGCGTTACGAATCCACGGGCCGCGTGGCCGACGATGTGATCGGCGAGATCACCGGCCCGCTCAATGACATCATCACCGACGCACGCACTCTGATGGATGAGTACATCGGCAACGACGAAATGCGCCGCCGACTGAACACCATCGTGGACAACGTCGCCGAGATCAAACGAAAGGTGAAGGACGTTGCCACTCCCAAAGGCGGCATTCTTGGCGCGCGAGGCGACTCTGTGACGGCCGATCCCGCCTTTGCCGGCAAGACGGCCCTCGTCGCTGATGATGAGGAGACGATTCGAGAAACCATTGCCGAAGTTCTTCGCAAGAAGGGCTGCACGGTTCAGACTGCGGCTGATGGACGGGAGGCCATAGAAAAGCTCGGAAAGTCGACGATTGACATCCTGCTCGCTGATATTCGTATGCCTCATAAGAATGGGTACGATGTCTTCGCGGCGGCCAAGGACATCAACCCGAAGTGTTGCGTGATCCTGATGACGGGTTTCGGATATGATCCCAACCATTCCGTCGTACGGGCACGGCAGGAGGGATTGAGCGCGGTCCTCTTCAAGCCGTTCAAGGTCGATCAGTTGGTGACGGAAATCAAATCGGCCCTCAACCCCAACGCGGCGTCCTGACCCGGACATGAAACTACGCTGTCCCCGCTGTCAACAAAAGCTCACCGTCCCCGACAAGTATGCCGGGCGAGGCGTTCGTTGCCCGGCCTGCAATCGTCCCTTCACCGTCCCGACACCCAAGAGTTCGCTCGATGTGCTCGCCGACAAGATGGACCTCGATCTCGAAGGCCTCGCTGGCATGGAGCAGGGGTCCGCTGAGATGGACTCGAAGGAGCGCAAGGTCGTCGAAAAGGCGGTCAGAGAGAAAGAGGCCGGCCCCAAAGTCGACCCCAACATGCGCACCTGTCCGACCTGCCAAAGTCAGACGCTTTCGCACGACCCGTATGTTGAGATTCTCTGCTCGACGTGCTGGAACCCGATTCCGCCGATGGTGCGGGCGATCACCGATCAGGACGTTGCGAATCGCCTCGCGGCCCGTTCGACGGAGGGGTTTTATGCGCGTCTGGCGGAAAGCGTTTCGTATCCCTTCCCGGCGATTGGATCGATTCTGACGGCGGCCGGCGTCGCCTTTGCCGCAGGCATTATTCCCCTGGCAACGATCACCAGCATCTCTAACGTGATGGACCAGAGCAACTACGGCGGCTACTACGAATCGAAGGCGGTCAATCTCTCAACGATGTCGCTCATGCTGATGGGCACGTTTGCGTTGGAAGTATTTTTCTTTTCGGCGGTAGCGTTGCACGCATTCCTGGATGTTGTGCGAACCACCTCCATCGGCACGGACAAACCGCCATCGCTGGCGTGGAGCCCCGGGCAATGGGGCAAGAGCTTTTTCGGGTTCGCCGTTTTAACTGTGTACTTGCTGGCCATGACGGCGCTGGTGATGTGGCTTTCGATTGAGGGCGGAGTGATGGTGCTTTTGGAGAACAGGAGCATCGCGTCACTGATGCAGCTCGGGGGCAAGGGCTTTCTCGCCGGGATGATTCTCGTCACAGCCGGCGTGCCGATGAATCTGCTGGGTATGGCTTTGGGGAACGTCATGCAGGCCGTCAGCCCCGTGCGCGTGCTAACATCGATCGGCAATACCCACGCCCACTATCTTTTTCTGGTGATGCTGGTGAGCATGTACGGCATCTTTTTCGGAAGCGCGTTCTGGACTATCGTGCATGACTGGTTCGTCCCACAGATCGAAAAGATGGTCGCCGGGTCGAAGGAGGGGAACATGATGCAGGTGGCCATCGGCCTGCTCGCCTGGGGCGTGATCATGTCGCTCTATTTCTATGGTGCCTACGTCATGGGTCGGCTGCATGGAATCTTCGCCGAGTCGTTCCGAAAGAGCCTGAGGTTTGGGACGCTGTAACGGCCGATTTGTTTTCAATCAACCCGAGATGTAGTGACGTATCGTGTGGGGCAGTCGGGCGGCGAAATCCGCGAGATCGCCGCGCTTGCCAATGTGGTGATAGGTGTGCCAGAGCAGGTGCGACTTGTCTTGTAGGGCGTTCGCCGCGATGAACTGCATCGCTCCGTGGAGCGTCTTGCTTGTGTACGTTCCGTCCAGTTCGATGCCTTCCAAGTCGAGCATTTCCTTTGACAACCGCTTGCCTTCGCTGGTTGCCAGTGCATAACCATCGCCGAGCGCGGTGCCGATGACGTGCATTCGTGAGCGGTCCAGTATGACTTTCGGAACCGATGGATCGTGTTTCCGGATGAGGGCGAGCGTGCGGTGGGCGAATCGTGCCCAGCGCCCCCTGGTCGCATACCAGCGATAGCTCACGACGACGCCGACGATCTGCGTCTGCAAACCCGCCAGCGCGCAGCCCAGCGCCAGACCGACCGCCGTGCCGAGACTACCCATTGCGACAAACAAGTAGTCAGGTTCGGGCAAGTCTCCGGCATCAATCTGTTGCTTCAACTCAAACGCCGCGTTGACGTGACCCAGACACGAGAGTGGCGTCGTGCCGCCGGGAGCGATCCAGTAGGGGCCCTGCTCACGAAAACAGTTTCGTGGGCGCAGCAGTTCGTAAACGACTTTTGGTAAGGCTGTGATGAAGTTCGCCGGTACATAACGTGCGCCCATCGATGCGCCGAGCAGCAGGTTTCGCGCAACGTAGTCTGCGTTGGGCTGCGGAACGACGACGGCGACGGTATCGATGCCCCGCTGCCGGGCGTGCCATGCCGTCTTGCAAATGTGATGACTCCCGACCGAGCTGGCGGTCACGATGGTCTTCGCGCCGAGCCGTTCGGCGTCGGCTAGGAGAAACTCCAACCCGCGCACCTTGTTGCCTGCGCCGTGGGGATGGGACAGGTCTTCCCGTTTGATGTGAAGACTTCGTAGCCTCTGGGCCTTTGCGAACGCGTGCGCCTCAAGAACCGGCGTCGGCCAATGCCCCAGCGATATCCACGGGACAGCCGTCGCAAGGCGCGGATAGGCCTCGAACAGCGGGAGGGATGGGTTGCCGTGTGAGTCGTCAGGCATGGCGAACGAGTTGCTCCGCGACGTGTTCCGCGACGGCCGCAATCGTCATGGAGGGGGGAACGCCGGTCGGCGTGGGCAGGATGCTGCCGTCGGCGATGAAGAGGCCGGGGTAGCCATGGACTTCGCCGTGCGCGTCCACCACGCAGGCGTCGCCGTAATCTGCCATTCGCGCACCGCCAAGCGGATGGACCGTGGTCGGCTTGAATCGTGTCACGGAGGCAGGTGGGAGGAGGAGTTTTCCACCGGCCGCCGAGGCGAACTCATGAAGGCGTCGTACGCGGGCTTCGTGAAAATGCGTGGGGTCGCGGCCCGCCGTGTGATGCAGCTTGCCGCGATGATCGAGCGACAATCGTCCGGCGCTTTCATCGAAACCCATGACGGCAATCGACCAGACCCGACCGCCCAGAAATGCGCCGGTCTCCATGAGAAACAGTCGATCCGACTTCCAGCAATCAACCCAACTGGTTACGGGTGGGCCATCGTCATGCTCCAAACCGAGTTTGAGTCCGACGACCATCGCCCCGAAGTCGCCATTGGTGTAGAACCGTTCACCAAGCGATGCACTGAGTCTCGGCAGTGTGCGATGTTCGTCGCGGCAGCTAAGCAACAGCTTTACCGTGTTCATCGTTCCGGCCGAGAGAACAACTCGCCGGGCCGTCAGATCGCCGGGAAGCCATTCTCCATTCTCGAAACGTCGAAACGTGACGCGATAGCCACCGTCGATAGGCTTTATCTGCTGTGCGTCGTGGAGCGTCAAAGTGGTAACTCCCGATGCCTCCGCCATTGCGAGGTATGTCGTGTCGAGCGTCCGTTTGCGATAACCCTCGCCGCCGCGAAGCCACGTTGCAACATGACAGCGCAGGGTGGTGGGCGACGATCCATGCCCGTGTTGCAGCGGCTCCATCACCAACGGCAGCACCGTCGCCGAGGCACCCATGCGCTCGCCAATCTCCTGCATCCGTCGCGTGCGAGCCGGTAACACCTTGATAGGTGCCGGGCGCAGCATCGACTCGACACGATCATAGAGGCCCTGCATGGCGTCGACGGTCAGGTCTCTCGGCCAACTGGATGAGAAAATCTCCGGCGGTGCGCGCATCGTCACGCCTGTATAGACGTGCGATCCGCCTCCCACGGCACAGCCTCCGACTGTAGCGAGACCGGGCAGTAGCTTCAGATCGATTAGGCCCGGCTGGTTCCTGCGTTGGAAGAGTGGAAGTCGCCCCTCCGCGAGACGATCATAGGCCGCGTCGTCCATGGGATGCCCGCGTTCGAATACGACGACCCGCAGACCCGCTTCGCCGGCGCGCAGGGCGCAGACGCTCCCGCCGAATCCCGAACCGATGACAATGACATCCGCATCCATGCGCGAGGCGATTATACCCGGCTATCATGCGCTCATGGTCATCGACGTTCACTGCCACGTCGGCTACTCGGCTCGCCGCGTCGATCACGGCATCGAGCGGTTCTCATTCGAGCGCGACGGGGCGGTCGGCTCACCGGGATTCGACAGCTACCTGTCACCACGACTGTTGGCCCGGCCCGCGTGGTACTTTGTGAAACGATGGCTTGGGATCGATCCGAGCATCGAGCGCGGAGAGGCGTTGGATCGTCGGATTGAGGCGGTGAATGAGTCGCACTGGTCCAACATGCCCGGCGTGGACCGGCTCGTGCTGCTGGCGTTTGACGAGTATTACGATTCGTCAGGGCGCGTCATTGGCATGGCCGAACGGAGCCATCGATTTGGCAGCGATCTCTACGTTGCAAATTCGTTCGTAAGAGACCTCTGTTGCAGGCGGCCCGACCTGCTGCTTTTTGGCGCGTCGATTCACCCGTATCGAGCCGACGCAATACAGCATCTGGCGGAAGTCGCCTCCGCCGGCGCGAAGCTCATCAAATGGTTGCCGATCCATCAGAACATCGACATTTGCGACGAGCGCAGCGTGGAGTTCCTTCGCGCGGCGGCACGTTTTCGCGTGCCGATGCTGATCCACTACGGTGGCGAAATGTCACTCTCGCGGCAGCACATGGAGTTTGAGAGTGCATTGCCGCTGCTGGACGTGCTGCGTCGACTGCGATCATCGGGAGTGATGCCCACGGTCATCGTCGCGCATGTCTCCACGCCGTCGTTTCCGTGGCAAGACCATCAGAATTGCCTCGCATTCGTCGAGGCTTTGACGGGCGAGTTCCGTGACGAGCCGCTCTACGCCGACATCTCCGCGCTGGCCGCCTTCGGCCGCACCGGTTGGCTCAGCCGGTTTGCACGCAATAACGAGTTGCAAGCCAAACTCGTCTGGGGCAGTGATTACCCCATCCCCGTGTTGACGTCCCTCTTCTGGAGGCACCTTTCGCGCGTGGAGCGAAAGCGCCTCGCCGCGATTTCATCATGGATCGAGCGCGATCTGCAACTCAAGCGTACCTTGGGATTCGACGACGCTGTCTTCACCCGCGCGGCGCGACTGTTCCTTCTCCCCGAGGGAGAGGGTTGAATCAAAGGAAAGATTCAGCGCCTGCGAATACCGTGGCCCGTGGTCTTGAAGAACATCAGGCACGCCGCCAGCATCATCATTGGTGTCACACTCGTGGAGCCGCAATACTGGCTCAGCAGTTGGGCCAGCGCCGCGAATCCGTCGCTTCCGCCAACCACATTGTCAATGGGTAGGCCGTAGTAGAAGTTGCAATCGTCGAACAACTGGGCCTCGGCCTCGGTGAAGAACTCAACGTGTCCGACCTGCGTCGGGCTGTCGCGGTCGGTGATGTCCATCGTTTGAAGTTGGGCCTGCGACAATGCGAAGACCCGCGAGCCGATCACTCCGACGCGCTCGACTTTGCCTTTGTTTTCAAAGAAGCCGCGAGCCGTGAGCGCCGTGTCGCTGAAGTCCACCAACTGCACACCGTTCGTACAGGTCGGCCCGGTTTGCACTTCATTCGCCGCCGTGGTGTCACTGCTGCCCTCCGAACCGCCCTCGCTTGGCGGGCTGCTCCCACCTGGCCCCGGCACCGGCACTACATCCGGGTACTCCACATGCCGGAAAGGCATCACGATCAGATTAAGTTCGTCGATGATCTTGAACGCCTTCTCGTCATACGTGGCATCCGACTCGGTGTACGACCCCGGCGGGCCAAGCACCACACGGCCAAGCTGTGTCGGATTCGCCGGGTCAGTGACATCGTAATAGGCGAGGGCCGGTCGACTCCCATCGGTGTCATCGATGCCGACGGCGATCAACCGATCTCCGCGCGGCTCGATGTGCGTCGAATAGCCCGGCACCTCCAACTGACCGGCGACGAGTGGGTTCGCCGGGTCGGCCAGGTCGAGGACAAACAGGGGGTCCGTTCGGAAAAAGGTCACTGCGTAGCCCCGATCCCCATCGAAGCGCACGGCCTCCAACGACTCGCCTTGCTTGATGAGGACCGAAGCGATCGGGACGATGGCGTCGAGATCAGCGAGGTCATAGGTGAACAGTTTCACGTCCGCAAAACCAAAGCCGTTGGACTCCGTCACGATGCGCATGACGCCCAGATAATCGTCGAGGAAGAATCGATTGCGAATCATGCCCGGCACACTGGTCGTCCCGCGCAGGGCAATCACGCCCGTCGGGTCGGAGATGTCGATGGCCTGCACGAGGGTGTTTGTGCCGCTGGTGTCAGGGTCGTATTCGTGCGATGCCGCGAGGATGAGTTCATCCGAAACATGAATGTCGAGCGACGTGCCGCCGAAGGTCTTTCGCTGGACCGGGACGACGTTGGCCGGATCGCCGACGTCAATCGACGCGACAAAGCCCGAGTCGACCTGATTGTCGTCCCCCTGTCGGAAATAAAACGGATAGTCGTTTGCACCGACGACGTAGATAATGTCACCGACGCGCCGGCTTTCATTTGCGAAGCCGGCGAGGTTGATCTTGCTCACCAGTTGGGGCACGGCCGGATTCGCCACGTTGATGATGGCCAACTGGCTGCCCTCAAAATCAGGCGCGGGGATCGGCGGCCCCGGCAGAATTGAAACATCGGATGTAGAACTTTGCGTGCCCGGCGCGCCCAGCGGCACCGGTTCACCGCCGCCACCTCCGTAATACACCGCGTAATCCGCACTCAGCACGATATACGCCTGATTGTCACTGACGTACATTTCAATGCCGCGCCCCTTTAGATCGAACGTGCCTAGCAGGGCGGGGGCATCAGGATTTGCCACGTCGATAATGAGCAGACCCTTGTACCGGTTCAACGCATACAGCTTGCCATCCACGATCTTGATGATGTCGGCCTCTTCAATATCGCGTGTGACGGAGGACAGGCCCGCAGCCGCCTCCGCGGAGAGCGGCGTACCTGCCAAACTGTCGCCAGCGGTGTTGGACCCTGTTCCTCCGAGTGGAGTCGTATTGCAGCCTAGCTGTGCCGTGAAGCAACTAGCGAGAGCGAACAGAACCAGGGAGCTAAAGGAGGTGATGGATTTGCAGCGGGTGTTCATGAAAAAAGTTCCTCACGCGAGGCCGTAGGGCGGACGGACGGCACCGAGAATCAGGCATGGCTCGGATGTCCTGTGCGAGGAGGTACCCCATAAAGTATATCCCAGGATCGCAGGTAAGCAAGGACGGATAAGAGCCGTCAAGCCACGATGCGAATCGCCCTCTCAGGCCGCGCTGGGCAGTATTGCTCGCACACGCCGCATCCTGTGCAGCCGGTCAACGCTTGTTGCGGGTCGATGACTTCGATCCTGCCGTCGGCACCAACGCGAATGGCGAGTGAGCCGAGCGGGCATTTGTCTACGCAGACGGTGCAGTTTTCGCCAGTCGAGCGCACGCATGTCGCATGATCCACACGCGCTAACCCCATGCGAATCTCCAATCGATCCACGAGCGTCAACGCACCGCTTGGGCACACTTTCATACAGGCCAGTTCTTCACAAATCACGCACGCCTGCAGCGCCGGGTCCACGTAGGGCGTGCCCTTCAACTCCGGTTGGTTCGAAGTGGATAGCACGATGGCGTTGGCTGGGCACGCATCGGCACATTTCCCACAACGCAGACAAGATTCGAGAAACTCCGCCTCGGGCATGGCCCCCGGCGGACGCAGCATCGTGCGGCTGATCGGCAATGGGATTGGCAAGGGGATCGGTAGCCGCTTATCAACGAAATCGGCCAGTGGGCCAATCAGGCGACCAAGTCCGGCCGAGAAGAACCGTCGGCGGTCGTGGGGCGGCAGGTTTTCCAAATGATCGGTGGGCATGGGTCGGCGTATTCTAACTCGACCCCATCGGCGTGGCCTGGCTGATTTTTGGCTCACAGTTACGGGCAATGGCCAAATCTTGGTTTGGTGCGTCTTCATGAGGGAGATAGGAGTGTGTCCCATGCGACTCGTGATACTCGACGCGTCTATACAAATTCGATGGCTTGCGTGTTGCCTGCTGGGTTTCGGCCTCGGCGCTGATTCGAGCGCCTTCACCATTCCGGCCGATTGCCTTCAGTCATTGTGCAAAGAGTGGAGTACGTTTAAACAGCAATACTGGACGGCGATGAATGCATGCGGTAAGGCACGCGTAGCCTATTGTGAGCCCTACTACGAATGGCTCGAAGCCCGCGGGCTGAAGCATAGCGACCAAGTCTTTACTGAATATCAAAAGGATCACGGCCCATGCCCTCCGGACATTACGCCGGAGTGGATTCCGCAATTCGAACAGCGATTGGTTGATGCCCGTGATCCATCATTGGTTGCCGACATGACCTGGAATCTTTTGATAATTTACGGAAACCAGCGGATGAAAAACGAGTGGTTGGCGCTTTATCTTGAATTCGTCGAATCCCAGCCTCAGAGCCCTATCGTTGGGCGTAATGCAGAGTCTGCACTTTATAATGCCGGGGAACAGGGTCGGGAAGATCAAGTCGCTGGGGTGCTGGCCGGTATCGCAGACGTCGCCGGCTCATCCAATGCTCGATTGATCCGCCTGGCGCTGGCCCGTCGGCTTGAATCCCGGGGGGAACACGAGAGCGCCTTGGCCTCTTATCAGGAGATCGTGCGCGACTATCGTGGATCCGAAGAAGCCCGGGACGCCAACGGCGCTCTGTATGAGCTGAGCCGCCTTGCCGTGGGTAAGCCTGCGCCAGATTTCACGGCTCGTGACTTGTCCGGCGTGGAGGTGAATTTGGCTTCCCTGCGTGGCCGCGTAGTGTTTATCGAATTCTGGTCAACCCATTGCGGTCCGTGCAAGGGCGAAATTCCCACACTGAAGGAGCTTCATCGCAAGTTCGGAGGCTCCGATCTTCAGGTGCTGGGCGTGTCGCTAGATTCAGATGCGAAGGCGTTGAAGCAGTTTCTGACAAAACAAAAAATGGAATGGCCGCAAATCTGTGACTTCAAGGAATTTCAGGGCGATCTCGCTCGCACCTACCACGTGCGCTACATACCAAGGTCAATTCTGATTGACCGGGAAGGCAACATCGCCCAAAAGGACTTGCGCGGCGAGAAAGTCATCAAGGCGGTTAGTAAGTTACTCGAAGAGAAAAAAGGCGCCCCTGCTGCCACGCTGGGTTTCCAAATGAAGCGGTGAAGGACGTGTCCGATCCCAGCCCTCCCGCTCCTCAAACCTCAATCCGACGTTTCCCATATGGCCCGCAGAATAGGGGTCTTTCGATTGACCTACGCTACTGGAATCAATCAACACGTTCGATCCTCCTCCCGAGAATCAGCACAAGCCGCGTAGTCGAGAATCCCGACCTCCGCACCTGCATCTCCACTTGCCAAATCCGCAGGGAATCCACGACAGCAGCACATTCCGCACGTTGGCCCGTGGCCTGGGAATCGCTCCAACTGGACCCATTCGGCGTGGCCTGTAACATTCGCCGTGAACGAAGTCCCACGGGGGCCGGGTGTAACCGCCGTCCGGCCCGGAGCGCTCGGCATGACCGATTCCAATGACACCGTCATCCGCATTCGCAACCTGAGGAAGCAGTTCACCAACCATCGCGGTGAGCAGCAGACCGTCCTTGACGACGTCAGCTTCGACGTTCGTCGCGGCGAGACCATCATCATCATGGGCGGCAGCGGTTGCGGGAAGAGCACGCTGCTCAACTGTCTGATCGGCGAATACGACGTGGACGGCGGTGAGATTTGCTTTCGCACGAAAGAAATGCCGTCGCCGGTGAACATCGTCGGCATGGGCGAGCCGCAGCTCAATGACATCCGCAAGAAGTTCGCGATTCTCTTTCAGAGCGGGGCGTTGTTTAACTCCATGAGCCTCGCCGAAAACGTGGCCCTGCCCCTGCGCGAGCACAGCGATGTCAATGAAGCCGTCATCGACATCGTCGTCACGCTCAAGCTGCAACAGGTCCACATGCTCCCGCACCGCGATAAGATGCCCTCGCAGCTCTCCGGCGGCCAGAAGAAACGCGCCGGTCTGGCCCGTGCCACCGTGCTGGACCCTGAGATCATCTTCTACGACGAGCCGTCGGCCGGTCTGGATCCCGTGACCAGCGCCGCCATCGATGACCTTATCATGGACCTGTCGAAGAAACTGCACGTCACCAGCATTGTCGTCACCCACGAGATGGACTCGGCCTTTCGCATCGCTGATCGGATGGTGATGCTCGATCAGGGCCGCGTGCTGAAGATCGGTGATCGCGCCGAGTTCGAGGCCCTGCGCTCGGCCGACCCGGCGACGCTACAGTCGCGCGAGGATCGCCTGATGAACCAGTTTCTAAACGGCTTCATCACCGGACCGCTGACCGATGCCGACGGAATGAGCCAGTTTGAAAACCTCTTGATCGCAAGTGAAAAATAGGAGTTTGCCGTGTCCGCCAAGCGCAACAGCTTTCAAGTGGGAATCGTAACCATCACCGTGGTTCTCATGTTCTTCGCCATTCTGCTTTGGATCAGCCAGGGCGTCAGCGGTGACATGCGACCCATTTCGATTCGATTTAAGTCGTCGCCCGAGATGCCGACGCTTGCGGCCGGGTCGGATGTGCTGGTCGGCGGGCAAAAGGTCGGCAAGGTGAAAAAGGCGGCGCTGGAAAAGGGTACGATGATCGATGCCCGGACGGGGCTGAAGAGCGAGCAATTCTACGTCGTCGTGTTAGCCGATTTGCGGTCGGACATCGCTCTGCGGTCCAATTGCAGGGCCATCGCAGAAGGGCCGCCGCTTGGGGGCGACGGCGTCGTGAAGCTCGACATCGGCCACGGACCGGATGCCTGGCCCGATGATCGGATGATCGAGGGTGCCGAGCCGGCCGGTTTCGCGGCAATCCTCGCGTCGTTGCAAGACGAGTTTAATGGCGACGACCCGACCAGCCTGCTCGGCCAGATCAAGACACAGCTTAGCCCCGATGCCAAGGCGTCGCTCATGGCCAAGTTGCACCAATCCTTCAACGACATCAACACCATGACCGGGGCGCTCGGCAAACAGTTCAACGCCGACGAGAAGGCCACTCTCCTCGCAAAGTTTCAGGAGATCGCCGACAACGTCAGCGCCGCGACGGGGGCGCTGCGGTCCGAGTTTGCCACGCAGAAGCCGGAGGTGTTGCTCGGTAAGATTCACTTCGCGATGGACGCGATGAACGATGGATTGGGCAGCCTCGCGCGGGTCTTGAAAACAAATGAACCGGTGATCAATCAAACGATGGCAAATGTCGAAACAGCCACGGGGCACATTGCCAACGAGACCGACCCCGCGCGACCTGACAGCTTGATGGCCCACTTCAAGGACGCGGGCGAACTGCTGAACAAGTCGCTTTCTGACATTCAGACAGTCACCGGCACAACGCGCGATGTCATGGTTCTTAATCGTGAGAATATCAATCGCATGTTGGCCAACTTCAAGGAAGCCTCGGACCACGTGAAGACCGGAATGAAGTATGTTCTTAATCACCCCTGGCGGCTGCTCAACGCCCCTGATCCGACCGAGATGAAACAGCAGGCCATTTTCGACGCCGCGAGGAGTTTTTCGGAGGCTGCCACGCGCATCGATGATGCGGCGGGGCAACTCAAGTCGCTTTCTGATCTGCACAACGGTGCGATTCCATCAAACAACCCTGACTTGGCCCGGTTGGAGACGGAGCTAAAGGCCACGCAGGAAAAATATCGCCGGGCAGAAAATGAACTCTGGCGGCAGCTTGGGGTGCAATAATCTGGCAGTTAGCTCCTGTTCCTGTCGCTATCCAAATCCTCACGACTAGAATCCTTTGAGGATGCGGGTGTCACGGGTACTTGGAGCCCACATGGACGCCTCCGCCACTCCAATTGCCTTATACCTCACCGCAGTTTCATTGGGGTTCCTGCATACCCTTCTGGGGCCGGACCATTACATCCCCTTTGTGGCTATGGCCAGAGTCGGACACTGGTCGTTGGCTCGCACGCTGGCCATCACAACCCTTTGTGGAATAGGTCATGTGGCCAGTTCGGCTGTGCTGGGGCTAATAGGAGTCAGTGCCGGAATCGTGCTATTCCGCCTTGAAACTCTGGAAGCGGTTCGTGGCCGGGTGGCAGGTTGGCTGTTGCTTGGGTTCGGCGTGATGTACTTCGCTTGGGGGCTTCGGCGGTCCATACGCAACCAGCCCCACACTCACCTCCATGCCCACACCAATGGCACCCTCCATTCCCACGCACATTCCCATCAAGCCGATCACTTTCACGTTCACGACATAATCGAAGGCTGCAAAAATCCCTCCAAGTCAGCCGATTCGATGACCCCCTGGCTGCTGTTCACCATTTTCCTCTTCGGCCCGTGTGAGCCGCTTATTCCTTTAGTGATGTACCCGGCGGCAAACGGGCGCTTTGTGGACTTACTGTTGGTCACATGCGTGTTCGGAGCGACCACGATTTCTACAATGCTATGCACTGTTGCACTGTTGTATTTGGGGTTCGCTGCCTTGCCCGTCACCCCTCTTGGTCGCCATACCCACACGATTGCGGGCCTTTCGATAATCGCGTGTGCAGCGGTAATCTTCTTCTTCGGCACCTGAATTCCCCCATTTGGCTCCAGACTGACTGACAAGGGTACGAGCCACAACCCCCACAAAATAAAAAAACTTTGTCCATTGGTACAGTTGACAATGGGCATTGATCACGCCCAGCCAGTCCGATAACAAGCGGCAAGTCATTGCTCTTGCTGGAGTTATGGACACTAGTCGAAGCAAATGAGCGATCAGCCCTCCAACACCTTGAGTACTGCTCTGCCATTTTTCGGAGAATGAAATGAAAATTGTCACTGCAAACTATTGACACGCACTACCCGGACGTGGTAGATTACCCATAAGTGGTCGCAGAGGTGCGACAGGAATTGAAGCTAATAGACCGTCTCCCGATGGTCTCAGAAAAACGGAGGAGATGAAATGCGAGTCAAGTCATTAATTGCGTTGTTGGTTTTGGCAAGTGCGAGCGTTGCTCGAGCCGAGTTTGTGTTGTTTGATTCCCCTGGGAACAACGGCATTGCTACGGCTGATCCCCTTGTCAGCGATATCGGCATCGTCAATGCACGGTTGGCCGGTTGCAGTGCGTCCTCGGACATCGGCATCGGCAGCTTGGCCGCCGGTGGTGGTGACGTGGACTATTACAGCATCAGCCTTCCTGCTGGTTGCTGGGTCACTGGCATCACGACTCCCGTCGATCCGGCGTTCTTTACGCCAGACACGACCTTTGCCGCGTATGACAACGCCGGCAACGAGATCGTCTGGAACGACGACGCTGGTACCAACTCGAGTGGCAACGCCTTCGGTGGTAGTGCATGGCGCTTCGAGACCACCTATTCGGGTATCTATTACGTCGCCGTGTCCGGCTATGCCGATGGCGTCCTGAACGCCACCCCGATGGACGGACTCGATGACTTCACTGGTGGCCCGCACGTCGAGCAGGGCACCTATGGTCTGACCATCAGTGTCTTCCCTGAGCCGAGTTCCTTGGCCCTCATCGGCCTCGGTGCAGTGGCCCTCCTCCGCCGCCGGAAGTAATTCCAAACGGTCGAGTCGAATGTGATTCTTATAACGCCCTGGCTTAATAGGCCGGGGCGTTTTTTTTTGCCCGTTGATTCGCTCCGAATTATTCGTCGTGGACGTAAAAGATGCCGGAAATCGGCTCCGACTTTGAAATCAGGTCGATTGGATAACTCATATCGCGCAGAATGGGGACTGGTGCGTCCGCGGTTTTCTCGCTCATGCCTATGACCAAGCCTCTCCCTGTCTGGCTATCTTCAAACTGTTTTACGATCCGATACGGCGGCATGTAGAGCGTCGCAACGTCAATGCCATGAAAGTCGCTCGGCGTGTATTTGGAATCCCAAACAACGACGGTGCCGACCGGCATCGAAGCGAGAAGACGTGGCCCCTTGTGTGCTCGGGGATGTTCAACTAATCCTAGTTGGTAAACGATCCACGGGTGAATGACGAAGAGTGGGCCCTTTGACCTCCCTTCCTTCCTAATTTCATCGGCGACCTCGCGACACTTCCATTGATCTTCTCGAAGGCCCAATGGGCGAACGATCATGAAAAACTGTGCTGAGATGAGGACGAATGAACAGGTGACACCGGCGGTGCCAACTCCCTTCCGTGTAAGGGTGTGAGCCGAAAACCCGGCATGGACTAGGCACCATACTGACACCAACCCAGCGGCTGAACGCAGGCCCCACAAGGATGTGGAGGAGCCGACGCTTGATCTTGCGGCCGCGATCTCGATCTCGGTGGCCAGCCAACCCATCAACAATACGCCCAGCAGCATGGCCCAGTAGCCCCTACGCCAGTCGACAGTTGAAAGCCGATCAACTCCCCGTGCGGCGAGAATCCCCATGAATGGCGCAACTGCCACCATAAACCGGCCATACCCCCCACTTGCAAACACACCCGCCGCCTTAATCACGGCATGCAGCAAGAAAAATAGTCCCGGAATCGCAATCAGAATCCAGCGATCTCGCCCAAACCATCCACGGCTGCCAACCAATGCCAGTGCGAATATCACCGGTGGAATCGCATAGAGTGCGTGCGGCACATACGACAACGGCCCCATCGACAGAAACTCCGTCGATCCGTGCGGCTGGAAATACATCCGCACCGGCCACTCTTCAAAGACGATCCAAAACAGGAGGTTATGAACGACCGGTGCCCAGAGGGAGCCGATCGCGCCGACCAGCACAGACCTCGCCCGCCCAGACCCCGTCCACAGCGCCAACCACCAAATTGGAATAAAGACGACTGCCTCGTGCCGAGTGACGAGAGCCAGTGAAAAGACGCAAGAGGCCGCAATCGGTTTCCGTTGAAAGAGCAACGCAACCGCCCCTATCAAGTAGAGTGCCGTCCAATTCTCGGTCAGAGTCGTAAAGGAGAGGAGCGAATTCAGCGGCTGTACATAACATGCGATCACGACAAGCCAGCCGCGCCGAACGCCCAATCGCATGGCCAATCTCGCCGCGACCACGGCTCCCGCAGCCGTCACCATCGAGGACAACACCCTTGCCATATGCCAGCCGAAGAAGCGATCTCCAATCCAGGAAACCGCGGCCAACGGCACAGTCAAACCCGGTCGTCCCCAGATGTGTAAGAGGTAACTCGGATACCACCATGCCCAGCGAGCCATCAGAAAGTGCGTCAGATCGTCATCGTGGTAACAGCCTTCAGAGAACAGCCCCAGTACAAGTGTGCCGCCCAGGCAAATGGCCGCCGCAATCCAAATCCGGCGGGACTCAACCCGGCACAACAGAGTGGGCGCGGATTCACCCAGCGCATCTCTCACCTCTTCGAGCAAACGCCGAGAATCACTCATCCCTAAGTTATCGAGTATTCACCGATCAAGGCATCACGTCAGGGCTTGTCCCCACCGCAGTTTCTGCACGAGCAAATCCCATGATCGACGCTCCGGGTTCTCCACGAGCTGAAACGCCGATGGAGACCGCCGAATCGTAATGCTCGACCCCCCAGGCAAGGGTGACACCCATTGGCCATCCAAAACCACAGCCGCACCGGAGCTGGTTTGCCGAACAGCAATGCTGACCTTTGCATCCGGCCCCACCACGACCGGCCGATGTGTCAGGGAGTGTGGGCTAAGCGGGGTCAGAATAATCGCGTCCACATCCGGGAACAGGATCGGCCCCCCGCAGGCCATGTTGTGCGCCGTCGATCCGGTTGGCGTTGCGATAATCAGCCCGTCGCTCACAATCGTGGTGACGGGATGATCATCCACTTGGACGGATAGCCCGACCGTGCGAAACGGCTCCCCGACACGGATCACGCAATCGTTGATCGCGATGCCCCGGCTGATCTGCCCGCCCGCCGTCGTAATGAGAACATCCAGGATCATTCGTCGACTCACGAGTGACGCATCGCTGAAGATGTGTTCGAGGTGCCGCTCAACATCGTCCACTGAAAAGTGCGCGAGGTATCCCAGTTTCCCCAGGTTCACCCCGATGATCGGGGCCTGACGCTGTTGCATCGCCTGGCCCACGGCAAGGATGGTGCCGTCGCCACCCAGCGCCATGACGAAATCAGGATGTGCCCCAATGACAGTCTCCGGCTTGCCCTCCAAATCCGACCCGACCAGCACCCCTCGCTGCTCCAGCCATTTCCCCAGTCGATCAAACGCGGCCAATGCGTTCGGCTTCTGGGCATTCCCAATCAGGAACACGCGGGGGGTTGGGTGAATATGGGACATCATCCCTCACAAGTAAAAGGAGACAACTCTTTATCCAGCCGCATTATACAACTCTGCAATAATCTGCGGCACGCTCGGAGCATGGAGCGCGTCCCGAATGCTGAGCACCATAACTCCATGCCCCTTGGCAAGTTATATCCGACAGTCTGCTCACCATTCTCGATGGGCGGACACCTTGTGAGTCTTAATAATTGACGTGGATGGCAGCCCCGCGCTCGGTCTCTATCTGTGGTGCCGCGTAAAGGGCACCGAAGACCGGATTCCAAAATGTTTGAGACTCCGGGGTTTAGTGTTCCGCCATCCACGATGCCAATGCGCTCGGAGTAGGTCGCCATGCCCATTTTCCAATACGAAGCGATGAATGCCGCTGGGCAGGAGGTCAAGGACGAGATCGATGCGCCGACGTCGGAAGACGCCATCGCCAAGATCCGCGGACTCGGCTACTTCCCCACCAAGGTCAAACAAAAAGGCGGCGCGAAAAAAGCCGCTGGGGCCGGCGGCGCGAAGAAAGCCCGTCGCGGCAGTCTTGGCAGCGTCTCCACGAAGCAACTCACCGCTTTCACGCGCCAACTCTCCACGCTTATGGACGCCGGACTGCCGATCCTTCGCTCGCTGCGCATCCTTGAACAACAGCAGAAGCCCGGCACGCTCCGAGTCGCGCTGCGCTACGTCGCCGAAGATGTCGAGGGCGGCTCTACGCTCTCCGAAGCGATGGCCCGACATCCAAAGGTCTTCGATCGTCTCTACTCCAACATGGTCGCCGCCGGCGAGGCGGGCGGCGTGCTCGATGTCATTCTTCAGCGTCTCGCCGAGTTCATGGAGAAGGCCCAAAAGCTCAAGCGTAAGGTCATCGGCGCGATGATCTATCCCGTCTGCGTCATCGGGTTCGCCATGATGATCGTGGCCGGCATCATGTACTTTGTCGTACCGAAGTTTAAGGCCATCTTCTCCGACTTCGATGCGAAGCTGCCTGGCCTCACCATGATGCTCCTCGGGCTTTCCGACTGGATGGTTGGCTCGTACACCGACAAGAATGGCAAGGAAGTGTCTTCGGCCGTGCCGGGATGGGCAGTCCTGATTCTCTCGCCCGTGTTCTTCATTGTCTTTTACAAACTAGTCAATAAGTTCCGCGGCGGACGAATCGCGCTGGATGTGATAAAGCTGAAAATCCCGATTCTCGGCACCATCCTCCAGAAGACGGCTATCGCCCGATTCACACGGACCCTTGGCACGCTCGTCGCCGCTGGTGTTCCCATTCTCGAAGCCATACAGATCACCAAGGACACCTCCGGCAACGAGGTCTATGCCACGGCCCTCGGCAAGGTGCATGATGCCATTCGTGAAGGAGAATCGTTTGCCGCCCCGCTTAAGGCGACCAAGGTCGTCGACAGCCTCGTCGTCAACATGATCGACGTCGGCGAAGAGACCGGCGACCTCGACAAGATGCTTATCAAGATTGCGGATAACTACGACGACGAGGTGGAAACGCTCGTCGCCAGTCTGGTCAGTCTGCTCGAACCCGTCATGGTCATTGTGCTGGGCGGCATCGTCGGCTTCATCGTGGTCTCGCTCTTCCTCCCGATGGTCAGCCTCGTGAACAGCTTGACCGGCGGCGGCGGCGGCGAAGGTGGATGACGTGTTCGTGAGATGAGATGGAGATCGGCTCGTGCGATTGGCGACTCAACAATCCAATGACGCGCCTCGGCGGATGCGATGCCTCGGCTCCATCCATCCGTGTCGCGCGCTCACGCTCGTCGAGTTGATGATCGCCATCACGATCCTGCTCGTGCTCATGAGTGCCGTCGCCGTCACCGGCAAGATGGTGCGTGATTCCCGCAAGCGGACCCAATCACAGCAATCGCTCGCCAGCATCGCCAACGCCATCAATCAGTACGCTTCGTACTGGCCCGCGTGGAAGGTCGGATCGCTCAAGGTTGCTGAACGCGGTTGGCCCGACTACATCGCGGGTCGTTTGTTCGCGGCCCCCTATGGCGTCGTTGCCGATTTTAATGATTACATGAATCTCTACGCCCCGCCTGCTGGTGCCGACAATCTGCTCAATGCCAATGAGTGCCTCTTCTATTCACTGACCGCCGAAGTCGGTGGCGGCCCCTACTTGAAGCCGGACGCCAGCGAGGATCGACAATTCGCGCTCACACCTGCGGGCCAGGCACAGCTCTTTCCCGGCCAAGGTGCCGGTGCTCGACCGCGCCAACGGCTGCTCGATGTCTGGGGGACGCCTTACCGCTACTTCTGGGTTTATCGCGTACCTAATCCTCTCGACCCAGCTCTCGTTGCCCACCGCGGTTATCTGCCCGTGTTCACCGCTGACACGACCGATCCGAACTTCCGCCCAGCCGTCGGCTTCGTGCTGGAAAGCGCCGGCCCCGACAAACGCTATGGCAATCTCTGGCAGACGACTGTCGCCATTACGCAACAGGACATTCTCGACGCTGAGGACAACCTCATCGTCTCACCATGACACGACCCATGCAAACGCGCGATCAACATATTGAGATTCGCTCAACCCGCCACGGCGGCGCGACGTTTCGATCTGCGTTCACGTTGATCGAGCTTATGGTCGTCCTCACGATCATCATCATCCTCATCGGCATCTCCGCCTTCGCGTTTCGCAAGGTCACGGACGGCACGGTTCTTGCCCAATCCCGAAACATGGTCGCCACCTATGCCAAGATCGCCCGCGCCTATGCCATCTCGAACCACATCGAATCGATGATGGTCGTCAACCCGTTTAACGGCCGATTTGAACTGTGGCACATGAACCCGCCGTACTTCGGCGGTCCCTTCGATCCGCTCAGTACCAACGCCCCGGATGGCTATGCCTTCGCCCCCATTTTCGATTCCTCCGCGCGACTGCCTCAGGACCGTGAAGGCCGACCGCTGGCCGCCGTTCACCCTATCGACTTCGCCGACCCTCTCGATCCTGCGGTGCCGACCGGTCCGAGCTATCGCTTGAACACTGACGACCCCCTCGATCGGCATATCGATAACCTGACCTGGGCCGCGTTTTGTTTTGATGAGAATGGGAGACTCGTCGTTCGCACGCGACGCATCGCCACACGTACTTTCACCACGCGCGACGGCGCACCGCGCATACCATCCGAGCGAAATCGCCTCATTGACGAAACGCCCGACCTCACCGTCCTCGCGCAATCGCCACCCCTTGCCCAGGGCGTCGGTCTCAATGACACGGCCATCACCTCCACGCGCGGCTTCGTCATCAGTGATGCCACTCGTCTGCGTTTCGCAGCTCCTGATTACAACCGAAACCCAAGTGATCTCGTAACCAATTGGCTCATGGAAACACTCCCCGGCCGCCGCGCGACCTCGTTCACCACCACCATCGTGCTGAATCGTTTCAGCGGCCAGGAACTTGTGCGAGGTGGACTATGAGAACCGCTCGTCGCGCATTCTCGCTCCTCGAAACCAGCATCGCCGTGGCCATCCTCGGTGTCGGCCTCATCATGGTCGCCGCCGTGTTCCCGGTCGCCCTGTCGCAACATCAATCTAGCACCGATCAGGCGGCGGCATTGGAGCTAGTGAGCAAGGCCGAGGCTCTTCTCGAAGCCCGCATCAATAAAAACTTGTTGTACGTCCCCGCATCCGTTCTCGCCGGCACCGATTCGCCGTGGTACATGCTGCCGACGATGAGCATAAAGGTTGGAGCGCCCGCTTGGGACGTGATGCCGCAACCATACACGTTTCCACCTACCACGAGTTTGTACGCCAATCTTATCAGTGGTTTCAACGCCGCCACGAATCATGGAAACATATTCGGATTCCTCCCGACGGTTGACTATCCGAGCATTCCGTTGTTTTCACAACGACAGACATTCCCTTTCGGCCTCGACCAACTCAGCGACCACACCATCACGCCAATAGGCGACGAAGCCTTGCAGGAGGCTCCGAACCGACTCATCTGGTACGGCTTCTATCGTCGTCTGGCCAACGGTACATTCCGCTATGCTGTTGTTGTCTGCAAGCAGCGCCGTGGTCAGGTCTTCTCCGAGCAGGACATGTCA
Organism: Planctomycetota bacterium; assembly: GCA_038042195.1. Taxonomy (GTDB): domain Bacteria; phylum Planctomycetota; class Phycisphaerae; order UBA1845; family UTPLA1; genus JACRIM01. Next base: position 78,156 of record JBBTET010000061.1, read on the forward strand.
GTTGTCGATTCGAGCCTGCCACCGGCCTATCAAATGCCATTCAATGTTCCGACCGGCCTCGTGCCTGATCGCCGTCTGCCCGTCCCCTGGCGCGTCACGGTCGGCTATTTCGGCGGACATCAGATCACCAATCGACCGATCTCGCCGGTCCTTGGGTCGGCCAGCCCGCTCAGCCAACTCGCACCGGTCGGCGCGAAGGTCATGATTCAGGGTACGTCGTATCCGAATGGTGTTAATTCAATCCTGGTCCCTGCCGGCCGCGTACTCACCGTCTCCCGAATCGTGGACGACACCACTGTCGAAGTCGTCGAGGACATCAGCGACCTACCCGGACTCCTGTTGAACGGTACCGGCACGCCCTTCGACGTGTGGGTCGTCCCTCCGGCGGTCGAGGGCGCGCTCTCCAACAAAGAATCCCCCGTACTGCTCTGGAGGGCGAACCTGTGACGAAGCAGCGCCCCTCCCATCGCCGACTTGCCTTCACGACGGTCGAACTACTCGTCTCCACCGTTCTCATGGTCATTGCCATGATCGGCGTCATGGGCATCTTCAATATCAGCTCCGGCGCGGCCGCACGCACCAATGCCCATGCCGAAATGCTTGAGGCCTCTTCCTCGCTTCAAGGCGAACTTGCGCATCATCTCTCGCAGATCGCACCCGGCCTGCTCATCATTGAGTCGCCGCCGCCGACCACGGTACGATCCGATGTCCCCGGCGGCCCCGCGGTCCGACGCCTGCGACACGACCGTCTCGTCTTTATCTCGTCCGGCTCGCCAGAGGAGTTCCAATCGTCCATCGATTCGCGTCGCGGTCGCCCCGACGACCCGCTCGGCACACTTGACCCCCAGCTTCGACCCGCCGCCACGTCGCGCGAAGCACTGCTGTATTTTGGCCCCGGCATCCCCACCACCTTCGACGCCCTCGGCGCTCCGATTCTCCGCAACATCGATGATGCCGGTGGGGCGATTCCCGACGTGACGCTCTCCGCATCCGAGTGGATGTTCATGCATCGGGAGATACTGTTGCTTGCTGATACAGGTGCGCCGGGTTGGACTCCCGCACCGCCCGACATAACGATCTTCACTGCCTCAGGCGAAATGCTGGACGGTGCCCCGCTTAATGCCCAGATTCGTGAGTCGCGCATGGACGCGGTACTCTCGATCCCACCGCCGGGCGATATCGCCAATGCCGCCACGCTCATCGACCTGATCGCATCGCGCACAGTTGCCGACCTCGCCGGGAGCGACTACGGCACACCGTCAAAGCTACACGCCCTTTGGCAGCCGAACTGGGCGATCCTCACGCCGCGCGTGAGCATCGTGGGTGCCCCGTTGAATCCGCCCGACCCCTTCCCGCCGGACTATTACACGCGCGCCGGCAGCACCTTCATCCCGCGCCTCGCCGATTTCCGCATCGAGTGGACCGACGGCAAGCGCATTGATCCAAACGGTGCCGACGGCGATCCCTTGACGCCCGGCGATAACGACCATCGAACGCGCTGGTTCGGCCTGAGTCCTGATGCGCCCAGCGCAATCGACCCAAGTGATTCGGCGAGCATCGATTCCATGCAATACCGCGCAAGGATGAGGTCCATCGCCGACATCAACAATCCGTCGAACCCCAACCTCGTGAACCCCGACAACCCTCCCGATGAGACGCTTGCATTCGCGGGCATTGAATGGTCACCCTTCGGCATCAATAGCAATCAGGATGCACAATACCGCGCCGTCTGGCGCACCAACAATTGGAACTTGCGCCCGAAGGCCCTGCGATTCACCTATCGCCTGTACGACGCGGGCAGCCGCCTGCAACAGACCGCGACCATCGATCTGAACGGAAACGGCACCGACGACCCCGATCCAGCACTCACTAAGCCCATTGTTCAGCAGCGTGGTTTGGAGTTCTCAATCGTCGTGCCTATTCCAGAGTGAGGCGTATGTTTTGAAAGTTCGACCCATGCGTAACCATCGCAAACAACCGACGAATCGAAGCGGCAGTGCTGCGAGCCATCGCGCCCTCCGCCCTTTCTCAATTCTCAATTCTCAATTGTCAATTCCCCGCCGCGGCACCGTCCTCGTCTTCGTCCTCGGCATCCTCACCCTTCTCGCCCTCGTCGGTCTCGTCCTCATCGCCCGCACACACGGCGAGTTCCAACGCGTTACCCTCGACGGCAACGCCGCCAATACTCGCGGTGTCCTCGATGGCCTGGTTGGCTCCATTCAGGACACGCTTCGCCAGGATATCTGGGGGCAAACGTCGAACCAGCTCTATCCGCTTCAACCACGCCCAACGGCGGACGACGGCGACATCCGCGAGAACAATGAGGCGTATGACGCCCCCGGCATCGATGATCGATGGCTCGCCTCGCTGACCCCCTACAACGCTGGTACGGCACCGCCCACCGGCGATCTCATGCTCATACCACCCCCTATCGGAAACCCAATGTCTTTAGTGGGCGAATACAACGTCCTCGCTTGGCCAAACGTCTCCTACATCGGCGTCGACCTCCTCGCTCCCGCCGGTCAGAAACCGGGCGCGCCAAGCTCCACAATTCCCAATCTTGGAGTACGCCCCTTCGTCTGGGCGTCGAACTCGCGCGTCCCATCGCCATTACCGGCGGTCCCCGTCTGGTACAAAACTGAGAAGTTGCCGAACAAACCCACCGACAATTTACAAAATGTCTGTGTACTCCAAACACCCCCGGTTCCGTTTTCCGATCCTATTCTCTTCCCTAATCTCATCCCCGGCTCCACCACCAACGTCACCATCGCCCAGTCGCGCGACACCTGGCTCAGCACCGCACATCAAACCGCCCTCACCGCGCTCCCGGAGTTCGGTGTCGGCAGCTCACGTGTCCCCCAATTCCCCTACTTCGACACCAACGCCGACGGCATCCTCGATCTCTACGACGCCGACGGTGACGGCATCCCCGATTCGCCGCTCAGCCTGCGAATCCCGGTCACCAGCGGCGACGCCAACGCCCCGCACGACCTCTACGCCGCCGTCCGAATCGTCGACCATAACGCCATGCTCAACGTGAACACGGCGTCCAGCCTGCGAAGACCTACCGGCGGAGCCACCGACCTGACCTTTGACGAGTTTCGTGCGGGTCTCCAGCGCCGGGGCCAACGGTCCACCGAGCTGCTACTCGACGAAGTTGTCCATTCTGACGACAGAGACTATTCCACAGCATTCGACCGCGCTAAGGGACTCGTTGGGTCTCGATATGTCGACGTTCCAGATATCTTTGATCGCGAGTGGATTCGGACGAAATTGATCGGTGGTCGTCATACCGGCATCAACGCCGCATTCCTCTATGGCCTCGCCGACGAATCCGCCCTCCGCCATCGCGGCACGCTCGTCCCCTATGACCGACGATTCGAGTCTCAGCCGGGGAATGCAACCGACTACACCAACATTGATCGCGCCCTACGCGGCACGCTTCAATGGGGTCGTGGTATCAATGGCGGCGTGACCTACGACGTGGGTAACGGTGTCCCAGCCCATTGGAATCGCTTCAACTCCAACTTCGGCTCGCTCGACTACGAAGGCTCCGATCTCCCGCCCACCGGCAGTGTTCGCGGCTGGCGTTCCATGATGACCGAGGACGAACCCTACGCCATCCGCCGCCACATGCTCACCACGGCCAGCCACGACGTGATGCCGATGCCCGACCTTATCAAAAACGTCACCGCAGTCGTTGGTGAGACGCTCCTCGACACCCGACTCAAGCAGCTCTGGTCGCTCGGCATGGATTGGCCCGTGTTGATCGCAAGCGATTCGCCACTGATCGGCCTCGCTCCTCCATATTGGTCGGCCAACTCATTCTCGCAAAAGTTCGTCATCGCGCCGGCCCAGATGCCGCCGGAACACTTCCGCGCCCAGCCCATCGACCTCAACATGGGCGACATCGATCAGCCCGCCGCGAAAGAGGCCTTCATCCGATACGCCGCCGCCGCGATGTACATGGCGCTGGAGGATGTACCATTCACGACTGGCGCAGCGCTCCCCTTTGATCCGCTCGATCCCGAACCAAGACAGTATCAGGGAATAAAGATTTCTGGTCCGAGTTTTCGGAATCAAGAATATCTTGCCTGGCAGTTTGCCGTGAACCTCGCCGACTACCGCGACGCCGACAACGAGCCGACCGCGTGGGAATGGCCCGTCGGTCTGAATCCGCCGCACTACGTCTTCGGCATTGAGAAGCAGCCGTTCTTCACCGAGGCCTATGCCTTCTTTAAAGCCGGCGTGCCGCCCGGACCCGCGCCATCCAGCGGCTCCGGCCCTGACAAGTGGTGGTTCGCGGTGGAACTCTTCGTGCCGCCCTTCTGGATGCTGGACGCCGGTGATTTGACTCTGCGCATCCCGCGCCCGGTCGGCCCGCCTACCATCCTTCCGCTTGCGTCAGCCTTCAAGCATCGAACCTTCGGCACATTCCCCGCCGTCCTCGACGGCGGCACCACCGGTCAGTACTACGTCTTCTGCGGAATCAACGCCAACGCCCCGATGTGGGCCACCGGCAATCCCGTCTCCTATCCGCTTGGCTCCGGCTACAACGACTTCTACCAAATTGTCCCGGCACCAGGCGTCACGGACCTGCAACTCCCGACTGACGGTGCCGGCCGAATTGAATTGTGGTACTCCAACCCAAGCGTCCCTCAACATGTGATCGACATCATCGGTCCCCAATTCTCCGGGGATCGCCTCGAAGCCGATCCGAGCAGTCCTGCATCTGGACCTGCGAGCGGCATGGGTCTGTGGGCCGCGCGGCCACCGGGCGCAATGGTGCCCGATACCTTCGAGTTCAGCCTGATCCGTTGCACCCTGGGTTGGCGATTCACGACCGCATGGCAACACTTTGAATGGGAGCGTGAAGTCCTCATACCCAGCCCGACCAGTGGCCGCCCGGTTCCCAAGTCGCTCGGCCGCAGTAACGAGCCGTTCCCTAACAATCCCCTGATCAATCGCACCAAATACTTGTATCAAAACATCCCCGAATCGATCTGGCCGGCGCGAGCCAGCATCGATCTCTCCGGACCGGCTGGTGTTCTCGATCTTGCCGCGACTCCGCTCAATGGGTTTGCCCCTTCACAGGCGGCGTCTAATCGATACTCCCCATATCCGGCCTTCGACTCGCCTGCCGACCTTAGCAAGATCATGCTCGTCGGCCCGCTTACGCAACAAGGGATCAATCCGCCGACCTTTAAGCAAGACTCCGCCGTCGTTCTGGATCCATTACTCGCGGACTTCCCTGCGACGGCGTCCCTCGCTTCAATGATTCAATACGGCAGCAACACGTCGCCGATCCTAGCCTCTCCCGCTGATCAACCGCCTGCGTCCGACCTCGCGGCGCGCATGGCCACCGGCCGTGTGAACTTCGCCCCTGTCGACCCCAATCAGCCCAGCAAACCCCAACCCACCTGGGTCGGCCGCCTCTTTAACTTCTTCACTACTCAAAGTCCGCTCTTCGACGGCATCGACAACGACGGCAACCTTATCACTGATCTCAGCCAACTCGGCATCAACGCCGTCGACCCCCTCGAAGCCTGGGCCGTCACCCATCGCGCCGCCGGTCGGCTCAACGTCAACACCGCCCCGGCCCACGTCCTGCGAAGCGTGCCCTACATGAGCCTGCTCCCGACCAGCCCGGAGTTCCTCTTCCACGTTGTCATGGGCGGCGGGATCAATCCATTGCCGAACAACTACAACCCCTACGCGACCTACTTCGGCCAGCCCGCACCGAAGCCCTTCTGGGATTTCGCCTCGGTCATCGTCGCTCGCCGTGAGAATCGCAATGTCCCGCTTCGCATGTGGGATCCGAGCTACACGCCGAATCTCGCCATCGGCGAGACCAACATGCGCACCGTCGCCATCGCCGGCCCTCCTCCGGTTGCCCCCGGCCCCGCCCCGGTCTCCGGCCCATCGAACAACCTCAAAGGCCCCTTCCGCAGCCTCTCCGACCTGCAACGGCTCTACGACCGCACCGACCTCTCCGTGACGGCCGACCCCTATTTATTCCGCGTGGATCGCTTCATCTCCGATCCGACTCTGCGCCTGCCGCAGCATCGCTATCAGACCAACGAGCCGATGCCCGGCGTCGGCGCTGCCAGCCCGCTGTCGCCCGACTTCCGCTTCCGCCGCACGAGCGCGACCACCGGCATCCTCGACTACGCCGCCATCCCATCGACGGCTCCCCTCGCCGCCCCCGCCGCCGAGACCGGCGGCCTCCGCGCCCGCGACGCCCTGCTCTCGCGCTGGGCCAACGGCCTGACCGTCCGCTCCGACGTCTTCACGGCCTACATCGCCCTGATCGACGAAAACGGCAACTACGTCCGCCGCAGCCAGGTCACCTTTGACCGCAGCGGCTGCTTCCGAGAGACGGCCCCCGGACCCAATGCGACCCGGACCCAGATTCAGCCCGAAATCCTCAACCGCACCGACACCAACTATTCGGACGACACGAAATGACCGTGGAATCATGGAGGATGCCCCATGCCTGAACCCTCAGGTCTCAAGACTCGGGTCTCATTCCTGTGCCTTGGGACACTTGGTCCCCTATAACAATGTGTTAGGAATCATAACTTTACTCCGCCCCCCTTGGCCGTGTATAATTGTTGGCCACACGGGGGCACACGCCGCGACCTTTTTTCCTACGGAGGACATGCAATCATGAATCGCACCAGCCAACGTAAGGCCTTTACGCTCATTGAGTTACTGACCGTGATGGCCATCATCACCCTGCTCATCGGCATCCTGACTCCGGCCCTTGGTGCCGCGCGTGACAAGGCCAGAGCCACGGCTGTCCGGGCACAGTTGAATGCCATGGAAGTCGGTCTGGAGAGCTTTCATGGGGATGAGGGCAAGTATCCGGCGTCCAATCCGGTGTTTTATGCCAGCGACATCAATAATATAGGTGGCACCCTAAATGCTGAAATGGAGAATTGGGAGGTCGGAAACCTGACTGACCCACTTCAAGGCGCGCATTTGCTGGTCGATGCTTTGGTTGGTCGTGATTTTCTTGGTTACGACCCAAAGCCGACCGTCGTCGGAACGTACGACCGCTGGACCCCCACGAATTCCCGCCGTTCGCCTTACATTCCCGTGGATGGCGTTGATGTCACCTCGGCCGACAAGCCGCCGGAGGATGCTTTCGGTCGCCTAGTCACGGCAGCCGTTAGCGGTCAAACTTTTAATCCACAGCCAAACATCCAAGGTGCCGGAAGTACGTCTTTGCTTTGCCGTGTCTTCCGAGACAAGTTCGGCTGGCCGATTCTCTATTACCGAGCCAATCCGACGGCGACTTCTACAACACCTATCATCACGTCAGCTGGCGCAACACCTCCGCCAAACGCCAACTACGGCAACGGATTCTACGATGGGCAGGACAACGCCGGCTTCACTAGCTACGCCACCTCACCGCATAAGATCGAGCAAGCGAACCTTGAACTTCTATATGTGGCACCCCCCGGTAACTACGGCACAGTATTAAGCAATAACTTTGCAGAGTTCATACACTCGATCCGGGCCTCGTCCTATGACCCGGCGATTGTCCCTCCGGCTGCGCCGCAGATTCGTAATCCGCGCCCCGTCAAGGCAGATCGATTCATCCTGCTCTCACCCGGCAAGGACGGCCTCTACGGCAACCTCGACGACGTTGCCAACTTCAGCGTGCTCTCGACCGAGCGATAAGCCTCGTCGATGGCCCTTCGCATCAACACAAACGGCACGGACCTCGCGTCCGTGCCGTTTTCGTTGTACCGACACGAACTCTCAACCCGATTATCCACCCCCCGAATCCTTCTCCTCCACCGCCTTGCGCATCCGCTGGTAATCGCGGTTTTCGGCCTTTTTCTTGTCGCCCTCGATGATTTCGTCGAGCGTCTTCGTCGCCGTGTCCCAGTCCTTCGCCATGACCGCCTTTTCGGCTGTGGCGAACAGTTGTTTCATCCGCCCTTCGCCAATGGTCTGACCCTTGGAGGCCTCGCCCATGTAGCTCGTCATGTACTTAACGAGGAACACGCTCCCCACCACGCCGCCGCCGCAGAGGGCCGTGATGATCACATACTTGAACGCAAACGTCCCGAAGATCGCCCCGAAGAAGTCCGCGATCTTCACGAGGATGGTCGGCTTCTTCGGCGTACCCTCCTCCAGCTCCGCCTTCTTTTTCTTTTCCCCCGGCTTCACCGTCTTGCCGGTGATCTGGTCGTAGCTGGCGATGAGCTTGTTCTGCTCGTCGCGTCGCGCCGCCTCTTCCTCGGCCGACACCTGCTTCTTCTTTTGGGCCTCCTCGAACCGCAACAATGCGGCGGCCGCATCGACCGCAGGCGCGGCGCTCGATCCCTTGTTCGCAGTGGGAATCTTCAACGCTGAACCGCACGATGGGCAGCGCACCGCCTTGCCGGCCAGCTCATCCTTGACCTTGAACTTTTTCCCGCACTTGCAGGCAGCGACTATGGCCATTCAACACGCGTCGGCTAAAGTGGTTTATCCGAGCCTCCCCAAGCGGGTCGCTCCGGTTTCAAATTATTGCAAAGCCGCCGGTTAATTACAAGACGAGGCGCGTCGTTTCCCGCCGCCGACACCCTTGACCGCCCGGCCACTTGCCCTACGATCCATCGCGTGGAAGGGGTAATCCAGACAGAGCGCGCCCGGCGCTTCGCCAACTCCCGCATGATTCCCGCCAAAAAACTCGGCATGACCCTCGTCGAAATGACCATCGTCGGCATGGTCCTCAGCGCGGGCCTCTTCCTCGTCTCCGGCTGGATGGGGGCCACGCGCCAATCGTCCAAGCGCGACCTCGCCGCCACCATGCTGCTCGAACTCGACAAGTCCCTCGCCCGCTACCATCGCGCCTGCGGCACCTACCCGACCTCCTACGGCCCCGATTCCGCCATCTCGGCGACACTGGTGCTGCTCGACCATGAGCGAACCCGTAAGACCCTCGAAGACCTGCCGGCGTCCTGTTGGCGCGGACCCGGTCGGCGAACCCTGATCGACCCGTGGGGAACCCCGATTCGGTATTACGGCAACTCGTCGGAATCCCCCGCCGTCAAGGCCAACAACAATCGCCCGCTCTTCATCTCCGCCGGACCCGACCGCGACTTCGGCGACACGCTTCACGCTCGCATCGGCGACAACCTTCGCAGCGACGACCCCGGCCCAGCCGGCTTCCGACTACACGACATCATGCGCGATACCTTATCCGGCAAGGAGCCAGACAGTGCCGAAACGGACCATCGACCAAGTGGCGGTGACTGATCTCCGCGTGCTCATGCGCGTGGATTTCAACGTCCCCCTCGAACACGGCCGCATCACCGACGACCGCCGTATCACGCAGGCGATGGAGTCCATGCGCTCGGTCATCAATCGCGGCGGCAAACTCATTCTTATGAGCCACCTCGGCCGGCCAAAGGGAAGAGGATTCGAGGCCGAGTTCAGCCTGGAACCCGTGGCCCATCATTTGGCCAAGCTCCTTGAGAAGCCCGTCGCGTTCGTGAAAGAGAGCGTCGGCCCTGAGGTCGATGCCGCCGTTCAACGCCTCCAACCCGGCGGAATACTCCTACTGGAGAACCTCCGCTTCCACGCTGAAGAGACGCTCATCGATTCGGCCAAGAAGAATTCCGACAAGAAGCCGACGGTAGAGCAGCGCGCCGCGATCGACGCCTTTGCCGCCGCACTTTCCAAGAACGCCGACCTCTACTGCAACAACGCCTTCGGCACCTGCCATCGCAAACACGCCAGCATGTACGACGTGCCGATGACGCTTGGCCCCGGCAAGCGGGTCGTCGGCCACCTCGTCGAAAAGGAACTCCGCTTCCTCGGCGACGCCCTCGCCAAACCAAAGCGGCCCTTCGTCGCCATCCTCGGCGGCGCGAAGGTCAGCGACAAGATCGGCGTGATTGAGAATCTACTGCCCAAGGTCGACGCCATCCTGATCGGTGGGGCGATGACGTTCACCTTCCTGGCGTCGCAAGGGATCGCAGTCGGATCGAGCCTGTGCGAACGCGACAAGCTGGACCTGGCCAAGAGTCTACTTGCAAAGGCCGGTGGGAAAATCCTCCTGCCGACGGACAGCGTGTGCGCCACGGAACTCAAACCCGGCGTCGCCACAAGAATCGCCATCGGCCCCGTGCCCGACGGACTCATGGGCCTCGACATCGGCCCAGCAACCATCGCCGCATTCGGCACCACCCTCCGCAATGCCAAGACCATTGTGTGGAACGGCCCGATGGGCGTCTTTGAAACGCCG